>JAFRZE010000059.1 GCA_017442735.1 Bacillota bacterium | reverse complement strand
GATCAGGGAAGTAGGCGCCATCTGGCCGCCCGTCATTCCGTAGATCGCGTTGTTGATGAAGATGATCGTGATGTTCTCTCCTCTGGCCGCTGTCGATACGGTCTCACAAAGACCGATCGAGGCAAGGTCTCCGTCTCCCTGATAGGTGAAGACGATGTTCTCCGGCATGGACCTCTTTACGCCTGTCGCTACCGCCGGCGCTCTTCCGTGCGAGGCTTCGATCATATCGCAGGCGAAGTAATCATATGCCATGACCGAGCATCCGACCGGCGCGATGCCGATCGTTCTTCCTTCGATCCCCAGTTCGTCGATCGCTTCCGCTACCAACCGGTGGATGATCCCGTGCGTACAGCCCGGACAGTAATGCAGCACTTTATCTGTCAGTGCATGCGGCTTGTCAAATACTACCTGGCTCATGACTTATTCCTCCTCTCCTGCAGCTTTTTTGATGGCATTCAGCACTTCTTCCGGTGACGGGATCATCCCGCCTACCCGGCTCACCAGCTCCACCGGCTTTTTGCACCGGATCGCCAGTTCGATATCTTCCTTCATCTGGCCCATGTTCAGCTCTACGCTGATGAACGCTTTCACTTGATCCGCCGCGTCAAACAGCGCTTTCTTCGGGAACGGCCACAGGGTGATCGGTCGGATCATGCCTACCTTGATCCCCTGCTTCCTCGCTTCCACGATCGCGTTCCGTGAGACTCTGGCTGTAATGCCGCAGGATACGATGCAGATCTCGGCGTCTTCCATCATGAATTCTTCCCACAGGCATTCTTCTTTCTCGATCGTCTCATACCGTTTGAACCGTTCCAGGTTCTTCTCTTCCAGTTCCGCCGGCTGCAGATACAGGGAGTTGATGATGTTGTGCTCTCTTTCCATCTTGGTACCGGTGACTGCCCAGCTGTGATCTGCCTGTGTCTGTCTAGGCTCAGGCAGGACGACCGGCTCCATCATCTGGCCCATCGTTCCGTCGGCTAGAAGCATCGCCGGCATCCGGTACTTCTCCGCCAGGTCGAACGCTTTCGCTGTCAGGTCTGCCATCTCCTGCACGCTCGAAGGCGCCAGTACGATCACATGGAAATCTCCGTGGCCAGGTCCTCTCGTGGCCAGGAAGTAGTCGCTCTGGGAGGGCTGGATACCGCCAAGGCCCGGGCCTCCTCTTTGTACGTTCACGATCAGTGCCGGAAGATCCGCTCCCGCCAGGTACGAGATCCCTTCACACTTCAACGCGCTTCCGGGTGAAGAGGAAGATGTCATCGCTCTTTTGCCTGTGGAGGCAACGCTGTAGACCATGTTGATGGCTGCGATCTCGCTCTCCGCCTGCAGGAAGGTCCCGCCGATCTTCGGCATCTTCTTGGACATGTAGGCTGCGACTTCCGTCTGCGGGGTGATGGGATATCCGAAATAGTGGCGGCAGCCGGCCAGGATCGCCGCCTCGGCGATGGCCTCGTTGCCCTTCATCAATACTTTTTCACTCATCGTCTTTTCCTACCTTTCTACCTTAATGACGCAGTCCGGGCACATCATGGCGCAGAAGGCGCAGCCAATGCACTTTTCCGGCTCAAGCTGTTCCACCGGCGTATGACCTTTGGAATTGAGTTTCGTTTTGGAAAGCTGCAGGATCCCTTTCGGGCAGGCGTTCACGCACAGCCCGCAGCCCTTGCAAAGTTCTTCCTTAAATGTTAGTTTTGGCATTTGATCCTCCGATTATTCATTCAGCATATAATATAGCTTTTGCAGATTCAGCGGGAAAAGATTCGGAATGGTTTCCTTCAGCTCTTCATACAGATCCTGCCGTACACAGGTCATTTTCACCGGAAGGCCGGTCACTTTTGAAAGTTCTTCCGCATAGGCTATGGAAGAAAGCACATCTTCCGCCGTGGTGTCCGGTCCCAGGTTCGTATTATTCACGATCCCGGTAAACGGCAGTCGGCAAGCCGTTTCGATCTCCGCGGCAACTTCCAGTGTGTCCCTGACAGTTCTGGTGAGCGGACGGGCTTTGTTCGCTACCAGCAGCATCTCATAATTCCCTTCCGCCAGGACCTCATCCGTATAACGTCCGAGCGCCAGCGCGCCGCGGTCATCTCCGCCGATATCCAGCACACCATAGGTAGTCCGATCCGCCAGCAGACCATAGGTTTCCTTCGGCATGGCCGGCGCGTCGAGGTTGGTGCCGGCGTACTGGGAAACGATCAGGTCGATCCCGGCTTCCTTCAGCCAGGCGGCCGAATCCTGTGTGCGGAAATATGGATTGACGATATCCAGATCCGCTACCGTTACTCGTGGGGAAACCGCCGGTCCCGAATCTGCCAATGTAAGTGAAGGCGCGTGCTTTTTCAGCCACAGGGCATAATTGAGCGCGATGTTTGTCTTCCCGCTGCCGTAATGGCCGGCAAAAAGAGTCAGTCGTTTGATTTCCATCCTGAACTCCGATCACAGCTTGTTGCGGATGATCTTGCCGCTGATGGTCTTGGGCAGATCGTTGCGGAAAACGACGATCCTCGGATATTTATACGGTGCGGTATGTTTCTTGACGTAATCCTGGATCTCTTTCTTCAGATCATCTGTTCCTTCTTTTCCGGGGACAAGCACGATCGAAGCCTTGACCACCTGTCCGCGCACTTCATCCGGCGCAGGTGATACACCGCATTCCAGTACATAGGGAAGTTCCATGATGACATTTTCGATCTCGAACGGGCCGATCCTGTAACCGGAGGACTTGATCACGTCGTCCGCGCGGCCGACATACCAGAAGTAACCGTCCTCATCGCGCCAGGCCAGATCGCCGGTATGATAGTAACCGTCGTGCCAGGCGCTGTTGGTCATTTCTTCATCTCCGTAGTAGCCAAGGTACAGGCCGGGACGAGGATCATTCCGATCTGCCTTGATGCAGATCTCACCATTTTCACCATCCGGCACTTCTTCGCCGTCTTTCAGCAGCGTCACGCCGTAATCCGGAATGGGTTTGCCCATGGAACCGGGTTTCAGCGCGGTACCGGTCAGGTTGCCGATCGTCAGAGTAGTTTCCGTCTGACCGAAGCCTTCGGCGATGCGAAGACCGGTCATCTTCTCGAACTGATAGAAAACCTCCGGGTTCAGCGCTTCACCGGCTGTCGTCGCGTGATGGATCGAAGAAAGATCGTACTGTGAGATATCCTGCTTGATCAGCATACGGTACATGGTTGGGGGAGCGCAGAATGTCGTAATATTGTATTTGGCGAACATCGGAAGGATCTTCGAGGCGTCGAACCGGTCGAAGTCGTATACGAAGATCGCGCCTTCGCACAGCCACTGTCCGTAAAGCTTGCCCCAGAGCGCCTTGCCCCAGCCGGTCTCGGAGATCGTAAAATGTAGTCCGTCACGTTCGACCCAGTGCCAGTACTTGGCTGTCACATAGTGCCCCAGCGCGTATTTATAGCTGTGTGTAACCAGCTTGGGATATCCTGTTGTTCCCGAAGAGAAGAACGCAACCATAGGATCGGATCCTGCCGGTGCGTTTTCCTCGCGCACATAGCGGCGGGAGAACAGTTTGTATTCTGTATTGAAATCATGCCAGCCTTCCCGGAGCGTACCGGGAACCGCTTCGACCATGATTTTCTTCAATGTAATACCGCAGGTTTTTTCTGCCAGTTCCACCTGCTCGGCCGTTCCGCCGTCACCGGTGCAGACGATGGCACTGACGTTACCCTTTTCAAACCGATAAGCGAAATCATGCTCCATCAGCTGATTGGTAGCCGGGATCGCCACCGCGCCGATCTTGGCCAGGCCAAGGATCGAGAACCAGAACTGATAATGGCGCTTCAGCACCAGCATCACGCGGTCTCCACGCTTGATGCCAAGCGAAGTGAAGTAGTTCGCCGCCTGGGAAGAACCGTCCTTGATATCCTTGAAGGTAAATTTTCTCTCGGTCATATCGTTCGCGATATGGACCATCGCCAGCTTTTCCGGATCTTTCCGGCCCATAGCGTCGACCACATCAAAGGCAAAGTTGAACCGTTCGGTATTCTTGAACTTCATGGACAGCAGTACGCCCTGCTCGTCTTCCACCGGATCGACAAATTCTTTCGCGATCTCGCTCGTCGCCTGCTTGCGCGCCACTTCCTGTGTGACGCCCGGGCTGGCTTCTGCTTCGGTCGTCGCCATGATCATGGCGAGGAAGGTACAGTCCTTACCGTCCACGGCGATCATGCCATGCGGGGTCGAGGAGTTGTAATAGATGCTGTCACCCTCGTGCAGGATCTCCTCATGTTCACCGACTTTCACACGCAACGTTCCCTTCAGGACCAGGTCGAATTCCTGACCGGCATGGGTCGTTGTGTGAATGGCTTCATGCTGCGCGTCATCGGAATACTGGTAGGTGACCCAATACGGTGTTGCCAGCTTTCCACGGAACATAGACGCCATATTCTGAATGGTGATACCTTCCTCGGCGGCCGTGAGGGAACCTGTGCCGCGACGGGTCAGTGTATAGCTGGAAAGTTTGGCGGAATGTCCTTCGACCAGCTGGGTGACATCCACTCCGAAGGCCAGCGCACACTTATGCAGAAAAGTAAAGGGAAGATCGGACAGACCTTCCTCATAGGCCTCGTACTCCTGCGGAGAAACGCCTGTCAGATGAGCCATCTCATCCTTCGAATGTCCTGAGATCCACCGCATCTCACGGATACGGGAAGCGATCTCCATCAGCTGAGAGTTGGTGTTTGTTTCGGGTTGAACTACCATTTTTGTTTTCCTTTCATGTACATAAAAAAACCGCCTCAAGTTTCCTTGAGGCGATATTTAACCGCGGTACCACTCAATTTGCAGCAAAACTGCTGCCGCTTCAGGCTCCAACAAGCCCTATCCCGTAACGTGGGAAGCACTAACTGTGCCACGGGAGGCGTCTACACCAATAAGGTTCGGACCTCCAGCTCGGAAGTGATGGATCCTGAAGGATTCGCTGCTGCCTCACACCACCCGGCAGCTCTCTGAAAACTCTTGCCTTCGATCGTCTTCGTCTTCGCTTTTACAAGTAGACAAAGGATAGCACATTCACACTTTAAAGTCAAGAAGAAAATATGTCATTCCTGATTTCCGCCTCAGTCACTTTCTCTTCCTTTACTATCTTTCCCAGTTATGATATACTTTTTTTCATCAATCCCCGAAAGGAAAATCCCCATGACAAGACGTCTTTTATCTATACTTGTCTGCCTCCTCGCGGCCCTGCTGCTGATCGCCTGCAGCCAGCCAACACCGGAAAGCTCAGGAAAGAAGTCCGATAAATTCGAAACCGATGAAGTTG
This sequence comes from Bacillota bacterium, assembly GCA_017442735.1. Lineage (GTDB taxonomy): Bacteria > Bacillota > Clostridia > Lachnospirales > Bianqueaceae > RUG760. Next base: position 34,679 of record JAFRZE010000059.1, on the reverse strand, counting down.
AAGAGGAATCCTTCGAGAGCGGTCCCAAAAAACAAAGCGTGACTGATCATGAATGTACAGTCCATATCGCCGGTCAGGAGTTTACAGGCCTTTTTACCGGTACGCTCAATGAAGATAAGCCGGAAGGCGAAGGCAAGTTCAAAAGCGATAAACTGATCTATACAGGTACGTTCGTCGCTGGTAAAGCGGATACCGGCAAGATCGGCGGTTTCCCCTTGACGATCATGATTCAGGGAACGGTGATAAGCGGCATCTATCAGGGTGACGTCGCTTCCGGACAAATGAGTGGAACCGGCTCCTTCACCAGTGATGACCTTTCTTACGAAGGCTCTTTTGAAAGTGGCGTTCCTTCCGGAACCGGAACCATTACCGGCTTTCCCTGTTCTGTAACGATCGCCGAACTGCCGCTGACCGGTTCCTATACCGGCCCGATCTCTTCCTTCCAGCCGGAAGGAGAAGGCACATTTGAAGCGGATAAAACAAAATATACCGGTACCTTTAAAGAAAGTACCGCACTGGACGGAACCGTTTCAGATCTGGCACTGTCCTTGACAATCGCCGAGACCAGTTATGCCGGATTCTACAGCGGAGCGGTAACCGGCGGCATGTTGACCGGAAGCGGCACATTCACCGCTGACGCGGTCAAGTATACCGGTTCTTTCGAAGCTAGTGCGCTGAAGGACGGAAGCATCGAAAACTTCCCGCTGAAAGTCACTGTCCAGGGAACGGAACTATCAGGCGCCTACAGCGGAGCGGTGACCGGCGGCGTGTTGACCGGAAGCGGCACATTCACCGCTGACGCGGTCAAGTATACCGGTTCTTTTGAGGCCGGCACGGTAAAAGACGGAAGCATCGAAAGCTTCCCGCTGAAAGTCACTGTCTATGGAACAGAGATCTCCGGCACTTATCAGGGTCCGGTCGCTGCAGGCGCTCTTACAGGAGATGCCTCTTTCACGTCTGACAGCCTTAGCTATACCGGTACCTTTTCCTCCGGCGCTATGACCGGTGACGGTACTTTCTCTTCCATCTCCGCTTCGATCACTTTCCAGGACCACTCCTTCAGCGGCACGTACGCTGGACAGACCGCTGCTTTCCTTCCCAGCGGCGAAGGCTCCTTCGATGCTCCCGCGGATGCAGAAGGTTATTACCTTTCCTTCTCCGGTACCTTCAGTCAGGGAGCTCTTGGGACCGGCACCCTCAAGACCAATTACTGCGCTATCACATTCGGCTCTGAAGAAACTGATTCACGCACATATCTCGGGACGTATGAAGGCCCGCTGACGGACGGTGCTTTGTCCGGAACCGACTGCCATTTCTCTGGTACGAATGACTATCATATTCCCTTTGATCTGATAGGTACTATGGTGAACGGATCGTTTGATGGTCCCGCGACCCAAACTTATCACATGCCCGACGGTGACTTCGTCTTTGAAAGAACGTACAGCAACGGAGCAACCAACTATACGACTCCTTGCAGCTTTGTTGCCAACAGGATGGTGGCCGTAGAATATGGGCAGAACCGGATCCCCGTTGCAACCTATAATTTCATCAAAGCCCATGAACAGGCGTTCCGTTATGGCGGCGACACTTCCGAAGTGGAAGCTCTGGTCTCGGATGTTACCTATATGCAATCCTACAATGATCCTGCCGCTTATGCCGGGAAAGTCATTAAAGTGGAAGGCGCATCCTTTTACAATACTGTTTTATGGGATAATTATCCGGGTGGATATGCTCTTCTCTGGTTTACACTGGGCATGCCCGATGATGATAGTCATGCTGTCTGGCTTGCTGTCTTTGGAACGATTGAAGAGATGACCGCTCTGCAGTCCCAGTTTTCCAAAGGTCAGACAGTCAACTTTATCGGTGTTCCCCTCCAACCAGCATATCCTGATGATACAAATAATATCTATCAGGAATTCCTGTGCGCGAAGCTCTACTAAGCCTAAAAAAACACCCCGTCTGGGGTGTTTTTTCATGTCAATATTCGTCATCCTGTGAGCGTTTGTTCTTTTTCCGTTCCTTATTCCATTTGGAGATCTGTTTTTTCTTCGCGTAGTTTCGGGTATTCTCCGCCGTAAGGTTCTGATACAGTTCCCATCTTTCAGCGGAGAGTTCACCGCTCTCCAGGGCCGCTTTGACCGCACAGCCAGGCTCCGTCTCGTGCCGGCAGTTGCTGAACCGGCACTGGCCCATCAGTTCCAGAATATCCGAAAAAGTCTCATCGATCCCTTCTTCCGTATACGCCATACCGATCTCCCGCATGCCGGGCGTATCGATGATGGAAACACCATTTTTCAGCTCGATGAGCTGCCGGTGTGTTGTCGTGTGCCGACCCGTGGAGTCTGACTCTCGTACTTCGGATGTTTTCATCACGGTCTCTCCACAGATGGCATTGATCAGGGTAGACTTTCCGGCACCGGATGATCCCAGCAGACAGATCGTCATGCCCGGCTGAAAGTACTCTTCCAGCTCGTCCAGACCGATCCCGTAGAGCGCGGTGATCGTATGGACCCGGACCTTGTCCGAAATGGTTTCCACTTCCCGAACGAATCTTCCGGGATTCGGACACATATCCGACTTGGTCAGTACCACGACCGGCACCGCACCGCCCTGAAGGACCACGCTCGCATACCGCGCGATCCGGTTGAAACTGTAATCCTCGGTCAGTGCCGTGATAATGAAACCATAATCCACGTTCGAGACCATGTACTGCATGACTCCGGTCTTCGCCTGATCAGGCCGCTGGAGCAGACTGGTCCTTTCACAGACAGACTGGATGATCGCATCTCCCGCCGGCTGATAGTAGAAGGTGACATAGTCGCCGACCACCGGCAGCTGATCCGCTTCCAGCTCATAGAAATTTCCTTTCAGCTTTGCGGGAAGATCCTTTTCCCAGAACCTGATCGTATATCGTCCCTTTTGGATTTCGGATATCCGCCCAAGCCGCTCTTTATGCAGCCACTGGCAGGAGAGCTTCAGCGGTTTGTAATATGGAAAATTCCTTGTATAGTCCTCTATCTCTTTTTCATCTTCACAGGTCTCGAAAACAGGCGCTTCATAAAACATTCCGTGAATGTTTTTGAAACTATCATTCAGCTGATAAGCCATGAACGGCGCGGGATTTCCAAAAGCGGGATGTACAATACCGAATTTTTCACAGGTAACGAATCCGTGCCGAGGATAATACTCCGGTTCACCCAGGATCACAACTCCCGGCCAGCCAGCTTCTTTTGCCAGCGCCAGGGTTTCTTCCAGCAGTTTCCTTCCGATCCCCTGACTGAAACAGGTCGGCTCCACCGCAAGGGGACCGAAAGTCAGGATGTCATGACGTGTACCATTTTCTTCCACGACCCAGGAACGGGAATAAAAGATCGCGCCGACGATCTGCCCGTCCAGCTCGGCTACGCGGCTGAGCTCCGGGATATAATCTTCTGAATCCCTCAGCTTATGAACCAGTAAATGTTCGTTACAGCCGGGCCCGTGAATATTCCAGAATGCACGCAGTACCATGTGCTCCGTCTGATAGAAATCTTCTTTTGTCTCTTTTCTGATGATCACTTGATTCAATTTGGTTTTCTCCATTCGTTATTTTTCCGACACAAAAATCATATGGAGACCTCGTGCTTTAAGCAATAAAAAACCGTGACAAAATGCCACGGTTCATATATGGATCCAATTCATCTGACAGATCAGAAATACATAACCGAGGTCATCACATAATACGCCGATACCATCTCACTTTTCATCGCAGTCATCATGATTCCCTCGCTTTCTTCGTTATTCTCAGTGCCCATGTGATACTATCAAAAACCATAGTAAAAGTCAAGCATCTTTTTTTACTTTTCCAGTCCTTTCGCCGTATCGATGCCGGCAGCACCTTCCAGCCCGAGACGTTTCGTGGCCTCTTCACGCATCTTGTATTTCAGGATCTTGCCGGCTGCGTTCATGGGGAATGAATCCACGAATTCGATATAGCGCGGTACCTTGTGGCGCGCCAGCGATGCTTTGATATAGTCCAGCATCTCTTCTTTCGTACAGGTCATGCCCTCTTTCAGAATGATCTCAGCCAGTGCTTCTTCCCCGTATTTCTTGTCCGGCACGCCGATCACCTGGACGTCCTGTACCGCGGGATGCGTGTAGATGAACTCCTCGATCTCCTTCGGGTACACGTTCTCGCCGCCGCGGATGATCATATCCTTCAGCCGGCCGGTGATCTTATAGTATCCGTTTTCGCGGCAGGCCAGGTCGCCTGAATGCAGCCAGCCGTCGGCATCGACCGTCGCCGCCGTGGCCTCCGGCATCTTATAATAGCCTTTCATCGTATTGTAGCCGCGGGAGCAGAACTCACCATTCACACCGTCCGGTACCTCTTCTCCGGTTTCCGGATCGATGATCTTGCATTCTACATTCGGGAAAGCGGAACCGACTGTTTCCGTCCGCAGATACAAATCTTCGGTCCATTCGCCCATCGTACTGCCGGGGGAAGATTCCGTTTGTCCGTATACGCTGAGGATACCGATCATATGCATCTCATCTTCTCTGGCCGCCCGGCGCATAAGCTCCGGCGGGCAGCCCGAACCTGCCATGATACCGGTCCGCATATACGAGAAATCCGTCTTCCGGTAGTCTTCGTGGTTGAACATGGCGATATACATAGTCGGAACACCGTTGAAACAGGTGATCTTTTCCTGCCGGATACAGGCCAGTGAGTTTTTCGCCGAGAAATAAGGCATCGGGCAGATCGTAGCCCCATGGGTCATACAGGAGGTCATCGACAGCACCATACCAAAGCAGTGGAACATGGGGACCTGGATCATCATCCGGTCCGCCGTGGAAAGCTCCATCCTGTCTCCGATACATTTACCGTTGTTGACCACATTATAATGCGTCAGCATAACACCTTTCGGGAATCCGGTCGTACCGGAAGTATACTGCATGTTGCAGACATCCGACGCCTGTACCCGGGCTGCCATCCGGTAAACCTCTTCCTTCGGCACGAGCGGCGCGCGGTCCATGGCCTCTTCCAGGGTGAGGCACCCTTTCATCCGGAATCCTACCGTAATGACATTTCTAAGGAAAGGCAGCTTCTTGGCTCGCAGCGGTTCGCCGGGTTTTGTATGATCCAGTTCCGGACACAAGCGGTGAATAATGTCCTTATAATCCGAATCCAGACAGGATTCGATCATCACGAGCGTATGCGTATCAGACTGACGAAGCAGGTATTCCGCTTCATGGATCTTGTAGCCGGTATTGACCGTGACCAGGATCGCGCCGATCTTCGTCGCTGCCCAGAAAGTCAAAAACCAGGCAGGCACGTTCGTGGCCCAGATGGCCACCTTGGAGCCGCGGCGGACGCCAAGTGAAATGAGAGCTCTCGCAAAGTCGTCAACATCATCACGGAATTCACTGTAAGTACGAGTATAGTCCAGGGTGGTATATTTGAAAGCGTACTGATCCGGGAACTCTTCCACCATCCGGTCGAGCACCTGCGGGAACGTCTCATTGATTAGCTCGTATTTCTTCCATACATACTGCCCGTTGTGCGCGGTATTGTCGTACAGGGTCTTTTTCTTGCCGCGCGTATTCTCAAACCGGCTCATATAGTTGACGAAATGCGGGAAAATGATCTCCCGATCGTCTACTTCTTCCAGGTAACCGGGCTTCCATTCCAGAGAAATAAAGCCGTCGTAATCGATAGAAGAAAGAGCCCGCATCATATCACCCACAGGCAGCGTTCCTTCGCCGATGATCTCATAGCTGCCGTCATCCAGCGAATCCCTAAGATGCACATGACATACGTAAGCGCCAAGGTTTTTGATCGTCGTATCCGCGCTTTCATGAAAATCACGGTAAGGATGATGAATATCCCAGAGGACCGCCAGTTCGTCATAGGCATAATCATCCATCAAAGAACGCAGCCGGGAGGTATCGGCATAGATACCGCTGGTCTTGATGAGCAGCGTCACCTTCTGGGCGATCGCCGCCGGAAGCAGCTCATCGATCGACTGACGGACCACGTCTTCATGATCCGTAAGGGCTACCGCGCTCACATACGGGATATCCGCGTCATGCGCCAACTGGAAAAGCTCTTTCAGCTCCGCTACCGCCGTATTACCGGAAAGATCACAGGAAGTATCGATCACGGGGATCGTCAGGCCTTTGGAACGAAGATCGCGGATCGTGCCGGCAACGCCGTACTTGTGAAACGGACCACCCCGGCCGATCAGAGCTTCCTGCTTCTGCGGGTTGTACAGTTCGAACCCGGCAAAGTTCATCGTCAGAGCTGTCTGAACGTTCTCCTCAAAACTGTAGTTTTCCCATCCACGGGTCGAAAATGATAATTTCATCCTTTAATCACCTGCTTAGACTTCCTGTTCATAGACGATCTTATTGAGCGCGTTGAGATACGCGTGGATACTGGAACCGACGATATCGGTCGAAATACCCTGCCCGGAATACAGTTTTCCGCCCGCGCGCAGCTTGACGATCGCTTCACCCATGGCTTCACGGCCTTCCGTGACTGCCTGGATCTGGAAATCGTCCAGCTCGTAGTGGAAGCCAACGATCTCATCGATCGTATGGAAAGATGCGTCGATCGGGCCGTCGCCCAGGGAAATCCCTTCAAGGATCTCACCGTTCTTGCGTAGTTTCATATGCGCGGAAGCATTGATCTGGTTTCCGGTATTGATAACATAAGTGACAAGTTCATACGTCGGAGGCACCTGCATGGCCGCGGAGGCAACGATCGCGTCGAGCTCGCGGGTGGAAACTTTATCTTTCCTGGCCGCGATCCGGCTGAACGCCTCGAACACCTGCACGCTGTCCTCTTCCGACAGTTCATATCCTAACTGCGCGACCGCCTTCAGGACCGACTCCATATCGTCATGGGCCGTCAGGTATACCCCCGAATCTTCGGAGCTGCCCTTGTCCGATCCGCCTGCAGAGCCGGTCCGGCAAAGCCGGTCGATCTGTCCGATCGCCCGATGCAGCTGCGTGGTTCGGACAGAAGTCTCGGCGCTCAGGCTTTCGCCGCGCGTTCCGATCAGAAACGCGATATGTTCGAGGCTGATGGAATTCAGGTTATAGCTGCAGGCCTTGATCTGACCGGCATTTCCCCGTTTCAGTGCCGCGACGGCATTCGCGTCCGCCATGGAAAGCTTATTGCTGCAATCCACGCCCAGTGTCACCTTTTCCAGTGCGGGCACGTTTTCCCTGACATCCGTAAGAAATGCGGCGAACTCGTGCGGCAGCATATCTCCGGCCGTATCGCTTAACGTGACCGTCTTCGCGCCGGCGCTGATCGCTGTTTCCAGCGCCTGTTTCAGAAAGGCCATATCCGCTCTTGTCGCGTCCTCCGCGACAAATTCCACATCATCCACAGCCGCTGCGGCTTTTTTCGTCACCGCTTCGATCGCGGCAAGCAGCGCTGCCGGCTTTTTCGAAGCCAGGTATTCCATCTGGACCGCGCTGACCGGCGCTTCGATAACCAGACGCGGACGAACAGCTTCTGCCAGCGCCTTAACGGCATAGTCCACATTCTCCTCTGCAAGCCCGACCGGAACCGCCACGATACTCTCTTTCACGGCGGATGAGATCGACTTGATCAACAGAGAATCGATCCGGCTCTCAGAGATCGGAGTCGTCTCAACAGCGGATACACCGAGTCTGTCCAGCAGCTTGGCCAGTTCGATCTTCTCCCGGAAACTCAGGGAGAAATCGGCATTTCTATGATTCTGCCTCATGGTCATGTCGGTGATGATGATTTCGTTCATGTTTCTGTCCTCTCTTCGAAACAAAATAAAATCCCTGAAGCCATACTTGGCCTCAGGGACGAATTTACTCGCGGTACCACCCTGATTCCTTCCATATTTCAGAAAGGCATCTCTCGGACTCCATCAAGTCCATGGCCTGTATCGGGGCCTACCGGGTCAAACTACTGGAAAACCAGCCGGACGCGTCCGGATGATCTTCGTTGGCATGACCTGCTCGGGAAGCAGACTGCCTGTGATGTTCGCTATCGCCTCGCACCGCCCGGCGACTCTCTGAAAGTCTTCCATCACCGCATAATTCCTTCAACGCATTAAATCGCAGTAGAACTATTTAACCATGACTTGACAAAAATGTCAAGTACTATTTTATCCTTCCAACGCGCGGCACTTTTCCAGCAGCTCTATGATCGGCAGATGTTGCGGGCAGGCCTCTTCGCACTGGCCACACTGGATACAGTCGCTCGCGCGTCCTTTGCCCTGTGTAACGATATTGTATTCGCGGATCGTACGAAACTCCGGACTGCCTTTCTTCCGGTTTTCCACCGAGAAGATATCCGGGATCGGAATGTTCATGGGGCAGCCTTTCGTGCAATAGCGGCAGGCGGTACAGGGGATCGACTGATCCTTATTCAGGGCTTCCTGGACTTCGCGGATGACTTCCATCTCATGTTCGTCCAGCGGCCGGAAGTTTTTCATGTAGCTTAGGTTATCTTCCATTTGTGCCAGAGAGCTCATGCCGGAAAGAGTCATCATGACGCCTTCCTGACCGGCAACGAACCGGATTGCCCAGCTGGAATAGGAAAGCCCGTTGCTTTCTCTGTCGAAGATCGCTTTGACCGAATCGATCGGATCGGCCAGGATCCCGCCTTTGACCGGCTCCATGACGATGACCGGCTTGCCGTAGGCCTTGCAGATCTCCAGGTTGCGGCGGGACGCGACGCCCGGGTTTTCCCAGTCCGCGTAGTTGATCTGAAGCTGAACGAATTCTGCTTCAGGATGCGCTTTCAGGATCTCTTCCAGCAGTTCCGGATCCGCGTGGAAAGAAAAGCCAAGATGTTTGATCAGGCCTTTGGCTTTCTGCTCTTTCGCGAAATCCCACAGACCGTACTGATCATAAAGATAGTAGGAATTTCTCTGGAACGCGTGCAGCAGATAAAAGTCGAAATACCCGGCTCCGGTCCGTTCAAGACTGGTATAGAATTCCTGCTTCAGCGCTTCGACCTCGGTGTCACCGGCTTTGGCGATCAGCTTGGTGGCTAGTGTATAATTCTCTCTCGGATATCGGGTGACCAGTGCTTTTTTGATCGCTTCCTCTGAACCCGGATAAGCGAATGCGGTATCGAAATAGGTTCCGCCCGCTTCCAGGAAACGGTCGACCATCTCGCTGACCTGCGGAATATCGATCTCACTGCTTTCCGTGCGCGGCAGCCGCATCAGCCCAAATCCCAGTTTAAAATCACCTTTCGCCAAACTATTGGACATTTTCGTATCCTCCTGTCTTTCATCTTCTATTCGGATTGTCGCATAACCGGCGAAACCTGTCAAGAAAGGATCGTGTCAATTGCCAGATAATCGCTTATCTGCTATAATCATTTCATTCTCTGGACTTTAAGGAGTCTTTCTTATGATACATGAACTGCCCGTCTCTATCCTGAAACTTACCGAATCCAAACTCTATACCGTGGATGATACCGGCATGTCCGGTTCGGAGATCCGTCTTTATGATGACTGTGTCCTAAAAATCGAAAAGATCTGTGATCAGGCGAAGGGCCTTGCTGAGATGCTGCGTTTTCTGGAAGGAAAACTGCCCGCCCCGAAGCTGCTCGCCTGTGAGGAAAAAGACGGATATCAGTATCTGCTGATGAGCCGGATCACTGGTGAGATGGCCTGTACGGAATGGTTGATGGACCGATCCGACGAACTGCTGAAACTGATCGCTGATGGACTGAAGATGCTCTGGCTGGTGGATATCACCGAATGTCCCCGGCACCTTGGCCCGGATCATATGCTGCCACGTACCAGGGATTATATTGAACGTGGTCTTTTCGATCCTTCCGGTTGTGATCCGGCGACCTTCGGTCCTGATGGATTCGAATCTCCGAAAGCTTTGCTGGAATGGCTGGAGACACATATTCCGCCGATGGATCCCGTTTTCTCCCACGGAGATTACTGCATGCCGAATGTCATGATCGAAGATGGAAAGATCAGCGGATTTATCGACCTTGGCATGAGCGGTGTCGCGGACCGGTACGTGGACATCGCCCTGATGCACCGCTCGCTCGCCTGGAACTTCAGCGGCGCCTATGGCGGAAAAGTCTATCCGGACTTTGATCCCGATCGTCTGTTTGATTATCTGGGAATCGAGCCTGATTGGGATAAGCTTCGTTACTATAAACTGCTGGATGAACTGTTCTAAAAATAAATCTATTGCCATAGCTATTTTCAAATGGACTGGTTTTTTTCATATCTGCACTTCTCCTTCCCTTTTGGCGCTGCCTGGATCTGCCAGAAGGGAATCATTTTTCTAAATATGCATTTGACCTTCCCACTCTTTTATGTGTATGAGCTGAAAAGTGGGAAGGTCAATCGAGATTTTGAAGAATGCTATCCCACGTCCCATTGATTTCAGCCCTCAAAAGGGAAGGTCAACAGCACTTTCTGCAATTTCCAGTCCATCTTCTTCAAATCACTGCGAGAGACGTACCAAACGGCCGTCATCACCCGTCTTGTCCAAAGATTCTCTCCTTGACTTCCCTCGCCAAAACGGGTATGATATTTCTGCCATTTGAAAGAAAACAGTCCGGAGGATTCACATATGGACCAGCAAATCATCAATGAACAGCTCATGAGCGAGCTTTCTTTAGAGGCCTGGCAGGTCGAGAACGTTATCAGCCTGCTGGACGAAGGCAATACCATTCCGTTTATCGCGCGGTACCGTAAAGAAGCGCACGGCACCCTGTCCGACGAGACGCTACGCACCTTTAGCGAGCGCCTTACCTATCTTCGCGGCCTTGCCGAGAAGAAGGATCAGGTCATCCGTACCATTGAGGAACAGGGCAAGATGACCGACGAACTACGCGCGCAGATCGAAAACGCGAAGACGCTGGTCGAGGTGGAAGACCTGTACCGTCCTTACCGTCCCAAACGCCGCACCAGAGGCATGATCGCCAAGGAGCGCGGTCTGGAACCGCTGGCCCGGCTTCTGCAGGATCCGGATCAGAAAGACGCGCCGGAAGTGCTGGCCGCACCGTTCGTCAACCCGGAGAAGGAAGTGCCGGATGTGGCATCCGCCCTGGCCGGGGCTTCCGATATCATCGCGGAGGATATTTCCGATCAGGCCGAGTACAGAAGCCAGATCCGTAAGATGACCTTCGATCAGGGACAGATGACTTCCAAGGCTAAAGATCCCGAAGCCGAAAGCGTCTATGAAATGTATTATGACTTTTCCGAGCGGGTCAGCAAACTGCCGGGGCATCAGATCCTGGCACTGAACCGCGGCGAGAAAGAAAAATTCCTGAAGGTCGATATCACCGCGCCTGTCGAGCAAATCGAGATGTATCTGACCAAGCAGACGGTCCCCGCCAAAATGAAAGATCAGACAAAGATCGACTTTCTCACGGCTGCTGCGAAAGACGCCTATAAGCGTCTGATCGCTTCCTCGATCGAGACCGAGATCCGTAACGAGCTGACCGAAAAGGCCCAGGACGGCGCCATCAAAGTCTTCGGCCAGAACCTGATCCAGCTGCTCATGCAGCCACCCATCTCCGGAGAGACTGTACTGGGATTTGACCCCGGCTACCGCAATGGCTGCAAACTGGCGGTCGTCGATCCCACCGGCAAAGTGCTCGATACCGGCGTCATCTATCCCACGATGGGAAAAGGCCAGAGGGATGAAGCCAAGATCACTTTCGTAAAAATGCTTGCGAAGAACCGCGTCTCACTGATCTCGCTGGGCAACGGCACCGCTTCCCGCGAATCCGAACAGTTTATCGCGGATGTTCTTTCCGAATATAATCCCCTTGCCAAGGCCAGAAAGGCCAAGACCGTTTCCTACGTAGTCGTCTCCGAATCCGGCGCGAGCATCTACTCCGCCTCCAAATTGGCGGCCGAGGAATTCCCGGATTACGATGTCAACCTGCGTTCGGCGGTCTCGATCGCCCGGCGTCTGCAGGATCCGCTGGCGGAGCTCGTGAAGATCACGCCTGAAAGCATCGGCGTCGGTCAGTATCAGCACGACATGGACCAGAAAAAGCTCTCCGAGGCGCTCGGCGGCGTCGTCGAGACCTGCGTGAACCGCGTAGGCGTGGACCTCAACACTGCTTCTCCTTCTCTTCTTTCCTATATTTCCGGTATCAGCAAACCCATCGCAAAGAATATCGTGACCTACCGGGAGGAGAACGGTCCGTTCGCTTCCCGTCAGGCGCTTCTGAAAGTACCCAAGCTCGGTCCCAAAGCCTTCGAGCAGTGCGCCGGTTTCCTGCGTGTGCCTTCCAGCGAGGAACCACTGGACAACACAGCCGTGCATCCGGAATCCTATGAAGCCGCCCGCGGCATGCTGACCAAAATGGGCTATTCGCTGGACGAGCTGATCGAAAAAGGTTCCCTTCGCTCCGGCATGCCGCTGGTGAAGATCCAGCTTCGGGGCATGGACCGCGAAGAACTCGCCGAAGAGCTTGGCGTGGGCGTTCCGACCCTGACCGATATTGCCGATGAGCTGGCTAAACCCGGCCGTGATCCGCGAAGCGAGATGCCCAAACCGGTGCTGAGAACGGATGTGCTCTCCATGGAAGATCTGAAGATCGGCATGGTCCTGAAAGGAACCGTCCGCAACGTCATCGACTTTGGCGCGTTCGTGGACATCGGCGTCCATCAGGACGGACTGGTCCATATCTCGCAGATCTCGAACAAGTACGTCAAACATCCACTGGACGCGGTAAAAGTCGGCGATATCGTGGATGTGAAGGTCATCTCCCTGGATATCGCCAAGAAACGCATCGGCCTTTCCATGAAAAACCTGTAAAAGGCCCTGCTTTTTCTAAAGTCTATTGTGACAAAACTGTCACAATATCTGTCACCTCAGAGTCATGATCCTATGGTAATATGATAAGCGTCAGAGAAAACTTCTCCGGCGCTTATTCTCTTTTCAACCAGTTTTGGGAGGTATTTATGGAAATCTTACGGGCAGAAAACCTGACGAAAATATACGGCTCCGGTGAGACGAAGGTCACCGCGCTGGACCATGTGAGCTTTACGGTCGAAGCAGGGGAATTCGTCTCGATCATCGGTCCTTCCGGCAGCGGCAAATCGACCCTGCTGCATATCCTCGGCGGCGTGGACAAGCCTACGGAAGGCAAGGTATTTATCAGCGGGACGGACATTCACAGCCTGAGCGAAGACAAACTGGCGATCTTCCGGCGCCGGCAGATCGGCCTGGTCTATCAGTTCTACAATCTGATGCCGGTCCTGAACGCGGATGAGAACATCGCCCTTCCCCACCTGCTCGACGGACGGGCACTCGACCGCGAACGCCTGGACCAGGTCGTGGAGCATCTTGGTCTTTCCGACCGGAGGAACAACCTTCCGAGCCAGCTTTCCGGCGGCCAGCAGCAGCGGGTTTCGATCGGACGAGCGCTTTACAGTCATCCTGCGATCCTCCTTGCCGATGAACCCACCGGCAACCTCGACCGCAAGACCGGCGAAGAGATCATCGCCCTGCTGAAGGAATCCAACCGCAGCCAGAAACAAACCCTTCTCCTGATCACGCACGACGAACATCTGGCCGCGCAGGCGGATCGCATCATCTCCCTGGAAGACGGTCGTATCATCCGGAACGAAAAAGTCCGCAACCTGGTCTAGTGAGGCGCGCTATGAACAACAAAAAGATCATTTTCCGCGTCACGCGGGAATATATGAAGAAAAACAACCGCCGCACCCGGATCACCTTCCTGGGCATCCTGGTCATGGTCATCCTGATGACCGCCGTCTTCGCGGGAAAAAACACGATGATGGCCTATATGGCGGATATCATCTCCGCTGACCGCGGTTCCTGGCATGCCATGGTCTACGATGTGAACGCGGATCAGACAGACGAGATCCGCAGCCTCGACTATGTGGATCAGGCATATGTCTCCCGCGCGCTTGGCTATTCCGATTTCGCGCAAAGCGCCAAACCGGAAACCACACCGTTCCTGGAACTGAAAGGATACTCGCCGGCTGTTTTTGAGCTTTTGAATATCCAACTCGTCGAAGGAAGATATCCCGAAAACGAAAATGAGATCATCATCAGCCAGCTGGCAGTCAGTGACGGCGCGACAATCCATGTCGGCGATACGATCGAGATCGACACCTTCAATCGTCTCCTTCATGCCTTTTCACACGGAGAAGACGATGAAGGATTCCTCATGTTTTCCTCCAGCTTCATGGTCCCGCACGGCGAGACCGTTACCGTCCCGGATCATTTTCCTTTCTTTTACTCGAATGACGATTTCGAGATGATCCATGAGCCGAACGGGTACAAAAAAGCCTGTACAGTCGTGGGCATCATGGAGTCTCCCTATTATGAGATCCCCGGTATGGGCGGCTATATGGCCTTCACCGCAACAGAAAACAACGTTGCTGCCGGCGAATCTGTCAACCTGGTCCTGACCGTGGATCCGGACCAGCCAAACGATCTGAATGCCGATCTGAACCGCATCGTCAACGAGACCCTGACCGCCGAGGAAATGGAAGACCTTCTGGAGCACGGTACTTCTACCGTCTCGACAAGCGGTGAGAGGATCCCTATCCAGGACGGCCGGATCGAGATCAACGAACTGCTGCTTCTGTTTATCGGCAAAGGGACGGACGGTTCTTTCAGTCTGCTGATCGCTTTCCTGCAGGCGTTCTTCGTCATTCTGATCACGATCGCTTCCCTGATCCTGATCTATAATGTGTTCAGTATTTCCTTCAAGGAACGAAGCCGCTACCTTGGGATGCTGTCCTCGATCGGGGCGACAAGACAGCAGAAACGCTGGAGCGTCTATTATGAAGCGTTCGTTCTCCTGGCCGGCGCACTTCCGCTCGGCATCGGTCTGGGGCTTCTGCTGGTCCGCGGCGGTATGGCGCTCCTGCAGCCCTACGTGACAAAGATCATGGAAATGGTCGGAACGAATATCGTCACCGGCCGGAGCGTTCACCTTTCTCCCCGTCTGGTCGCTTCGCCGATGGCCTTCTCGCTGATCATTCTGTTCAGCGTTCTGGCCGTCTTCCTCTCCGCGGCTTTGCCGGCGCGGGCGATCAGCAAAACGGGCCCGCTCGAGAACATCCGAGGCAACGACGAGTATCCGAAGAAGCGTTGCCGTACATTCTTCGGACTGATGAACAAAGGCCGCGCGGAAGAACTTCTTTCCGCCGCCAGCATCCAGCGGGGCCGCTACAGTACCCGGGGGATCATCCGAAGCATCGCTACGCTCCTGATCCTTGTGCTTGTCACGGCTTTCTCGGCCAACCTGGTTTGTGATCTGATCCGCACCAAACTGAATAATGGAAGCGTACAGACCGGCAGTGACTACGATAACTATGAATACCTGTTTGAGATCAGCGACGACGCACTGTATGAAGAAGGCATGCTGGATATCGCTTCCTCCGATGAGATCTCTGACTGGAAACAATTTGACTACTGTTTTCAGGGCATACAGATACGGATCGAGGACCTTTCCGAAGAATACCGGACTACGTTTGAGCAGTTTCTCCTGAAGTATTTTCCTGACGGGATCCCGACAGCCGCGGATGAAGCCTTCCTTCATCCTTCGATGCTTACCATGAATCCGACCGTGAACCGGCTCATCGTCACATCGGAAGACTTCCGAAAGATCGCGGAAAAAGCCGGTCTTGACATTTCTTCCGCGACAGAAGAGCACCCGGGCGTCATCGTATACCGGCCTTATGCTTTTGACTCCGATGATTTCCGTATTGAATTTGCCGGCGCCATAGAACCGGATTATATCCGGTATGAACTGAGCGAGCCCCTCGCTTCCAAGCCGGGTGAGATCCTTCCTCTTTTCCTCTGGAACTATGATAAGGATGAGATCGTGGATCTTCCCATGACCTTCTGCGGGTACGCGGACGCGGCAGACCTCTCTGACATCGTCAAACTTTCCATCAGCGATGTCTGGCTGATCATCAGCGAAGAAGCTAATAACTGGATCCTTGAAAAAGCAGCCGGCGAATATACCGGCATGGAATTTAAAGGCATCTTCCTGTCTCCCACAAAGGAGGACGCGAACGTGATCCGGCGGCTTTCGCTTATGGAAGACACCTTTGGAAATACAGCGCTTCATTCTGCCAAATTAGTCACCGACGCGATCGACTTTCGGGCCGCGCTGTTTATGATCATTCGGATCATTGCGATCTGCTTTACTGTCCTGATCACGATCATGAGCCTTCTGAACCTGTATAACTCCGTCATGGGAAGGCGCCTTGCCAGGCACCGGGAACTTTCCGTCCTGGAATCCATGGGAATGACGGAAAGTCAGCGTAAAAAGATGCTGCTTTTGGAGAACGGACGGCTCCTTAGCCGTTCATTTATCCCGGGAGGCTTGATTAGTGCCGGATTTATGGTATTATTACATCAGGTCGTTTCCAGCCGGTTCGGGCACCTTGTCTTCCGGATGCCGGTCTGGATCATCCTCCTGACGGTGGTCGTATGCGTGGGATCGCTCCTGCTGTTTACCGCGATGTGCTACCATCAAAGAACGAAGGATGCTCTGATCGAAGAAATCAGAAAAGAGAGTATATAAATGAAGATTTTCCTGGTAGAAGATGATCCCATCATCACCGAAGGACTGAAGATCGCGCTCAGCCAGGAGGGCTATCAGGTGGACGCGTGCGCCAACATGCATGACGCCCTCGGAAAGATCAAGGAGGAGGTACACTATGACGTGTGCCTCCTCGATGTCATGCTGCCGGACGGCGACGGGTATCAGATCTGCCGGGCTATCCGTGAAAAGTCCGATGTACCGATCCTCTTCCTCACCGCCTGCGACGATGAAGTCCATACAGTGCTCGCGCTGGAACAAGGCGCTGACGACTATATCGCGAAACCTTTCCGGATCCGCGAACTGCTCGCCCGGATCAAGGCGATCCTGCGCCGCAGCGGCAAAAGCACGGAAGGCATAGATACAGCTGCCAGCAGTCAGCAGACAACAGGCCAGACCTCCGGCCAGCTCGACCTGGTCCGAATCGGCCAAAACGAACTGAACCTTTCGACCGGCCGCGTCCTTAGGGGCGGCGAGGAGATCCTTCTTTCGGCTGCGGAATACCGCCTGCTCCTCACCTTTGTCCGGAGCCGCGGACAGCTGCTTACCCGCGCGCAGATCCTGAATGATATGTGGGATGCCGCCGGAGAATTTGTCAATGATAACACCCTGACTGTTTATGTCGGACGGCTGCGCAAGAAACTGGAAGCCGAGGGCGACGTGCCTGTGATCGAAACGGTGCGCGGGATCGGCTACCGGATGCCCTGATCCCTGTACGCATTTTCTATTACCGGAGGTTCTATGAAACCAGAACTGATCCTGACGATCCTTGTCGTTTTACTGGCCGCTTTGATCGTGCTGCTTCTTCTGGAACGACGCAAACGGGAAAAGGCTGTTAAAGAGCTGATCGAATACCTTACCCGGGTGCAGGATATCACCTCGCTTCCCGAGATCCGGGAAATGACAGAACAAAGTACCGGGATCCTGCAGAGCGAGATCTATAAGGTCGTTTCGCTCCTGAAGGAAGCTTATTCTTCCGAGCATCAGCAGAAGAAATATATGGCGGATATGATGTCCGATATTTCCCACCAGCTCAAAACACCGCTCACGGCAGTCTCGATCATGTCCGAGCTTCTGATGGCGCCCGGTGTTTCTGAAGAACAGCGTCTCGAATACGCCTCAAGGATCCAGCAACAAGTGGACAAGATGACCTGGCTGATCCGTACCCTTCTCACCCTCTCCCAGCTGGAAGCCGGTACGCTGGAGATGAAGAAAGAGCCGATCCCTCTGGAGCAGATCATAAAAAGCATCCGTGAATCACTGGATGTGATGGCGGATACATCGGAAGTCTCCCTCGAGGCCAAGGTGCCGGATGGACTGGAAGTTGCCGTGGACCGGCACTGGTTCCGGGAAGCCCTTTCCAACATCATCAAAAACTGCATTGAACATACAGCCTCTGGCGGTTATGTCCGGATCTCGGCTTCTCAGACTAACCTTTCCACCACGATCACGATCGAGGACAACGGCGAAGGCATCCGTCCCGAGGATCTTCCGCACATCTTCGAACGATTCTATAAAGCGAAACATACAGCGTCCGAAGCGCCGGCTGTTGCCGGCAATGCCTACAGCGTCGGCATCGGCCTGGCCATGGCCAAACAGATCATACAGAACCATGATGGTACGATCGAAGCTGCCAGTGAAGTCGGAAAGGGAACGGTTTTTACCATCAAACTTTTCTCCTGACATACTGAAAAGTGCCTGAAATACGGGGTTCTCCCGGTTTCGGGCACTTTTTTTATCATTTTTTGAAATTTATACTTGACAACACGATATACTTCGTGTTACGATGCATATCGTAAAGGGAGGTATGCAATGGATATTCAATTAAAGCGCGGACTACTGGACGTATGTGTCCTGGCCGCCATCAAAAGCGAAGATTCCTACGGTTACAAGATCATTAAAGATATGAAGCCGTACCTGGAATTATCCGAATCGACCCTGTACACGATCCTCAAACGGCTGGAGATGGCCAGCCTGCTGGTGACCCGAACCGCTGAACACGGCGGGCGGCTCCGAAAATACTATCACATTACACCGCAGGGACTTGCGAGGATCGAAGAGTTCAGGGAAGACTGGAAAGAGATCCAGTCCATTTATCAGTTTATTACCAGGGAGGAACATGGCAATGACGAAGCTTGAGTTTTTTAACGAATTACAGGCTAGGCTTTCCGGCCTGCCAAAAGCGGAAGCCGATGAGCGGTTTTCCTTCTATGATGAAATGATCGATGACCGGATCGAGGACGGGCTTTCCGAGGAAGAAGCGGTCGCCGAGGTAGGTACACCAGAAGAGATTGCTAACCAGATTCTTTCCGAGATCCCTCTGTCTGCTCTGGTCAAGGAAAAGGTCAAAAAGAACCGCGCTTTGCGCGGATGGGAGATCGTCCTGCTGATTCTGGGATTCCCGCTCTGGTTCCCCCTGCTGATCGCTGCGCTGGCTGTCATCCTTTCCATTTATGTTTCCATCTGGGCAGTGGTCATTTCCCTCTATGCGGTCGACCTTGCACTCGCGCTCTCAGTGGTCGCGCTGGTCGTAGGGATGTTTATCTACCTCTTCCAGAGTAATATCGGCGGTGCGCTGATGTCCCTTGGAGCCGGTATTCTCTCTGCAGGGCTTGCGATCCTGCTGTTCATCGGATGTGTCGCCCTCTCCAAAGGCATTATTAGTTTAACAAAAAAATCTCTGCTGGGAATCAAATCCTGGTTTGTCAGAAAGGAAGATTGATCTATCATGAGCAAAACAAGTAAAGCACTTCTTATCGGCGGTATTATCCTGGTAGTCGGTCTGGTGATCGGCCTGATCGGTTTCGCCCTGTCCGGATTCAAATTTGAAGGTCTCAGCACCACCAACTCTGTAACAAACACCTATGATGTGACCGAATCTTTCGAGAATATCTCGATCGATGTTGATACCGATGATATCTATTTCCTGCCTTCTGCCGACGGGAAATGCCGTGTGGTCTGCCAGGAATCCGAAAAGACATTCCACCAGGTATCCGTCACAGATAAAACACTTACCATTACAATAATCAACGAACGCTCCTATACAGACTTTTTCGGCACGAAGATGACTGTCACGGTTTATCTGCCCGGTAAAGCCTATTCCCGGCTGGATATCCACTGCTCGACCGGCGATGTCCAGATCCCCGCGGATTTCACTTTTAATTCCCTGGCAGTCAACGCTTCGACCGGAGATGTCGATTGCAAGGCTTCAGCCGGTAAGATACAGATCACTCTCAGTACTGGTCAAATCACTTTGTCTGACATTTCTTCCGATGAGATCTCTCTCGAAACTACGACCGGCCGGATCGAAGTAAACTCCGTCACCTGCAGCGGCGGGATCACTGCCAATGTCAGAACCGGAAAAACTGTCCTGAAAGATGTTTCCTGCAAGAAGCTCGTCTCGACCGGCACCACCGGCGACGCCAATCTTAAGAATGTCATCGCAAAGGAGAGTTTTTCGATCGAACGCAGCACTGGTGACGTAAGCTTTGACGGATGCGATGCGCCTGAAATCTATGTGAAGACCTCTACTGGCGAGGTCAGTGGCACTTTACTCAGCGAGAAGGTTTTCCTCGTTGAATCCCACACCGGCGATATCGATGTGCCCAAAACCACAACCGGCGGCACCTGCACTATTGAGACCGATACCGGTGACATCGAGATCACAATAAAAAAGTAAGCGTCTGCCTGATGGACTGAAAATCTTAAAAACCGCGGTTCCCCTTCCCTTTTCCCTCTCATGGCCAGACAGGTAAGGGAATGGAATCAAAAGAAAGTCGGACGACCTTCCCACTTTTTCAAGAAAAACTGAAAAACAAGGGTAGGTCGTCCGTTCTTTATGTGTTTTTATTCCCTTTGATCAGTGAGAAAACCGCTCAAAAGGGAATGTTACCTGCACTTATTGCGATTTACAGTCCATCCCCGTTCAGAGAAACCCGTCCAGTTGATGAAAAGTCTGGTCAGACGCGTTCCCAGATATAGCGGGCCGTCTCCAGGCCATAGATCGTGCCGGCGACGCAGTCTTCCATGCCTTCGAATTCCAGCGAGATCTCCTGATCGTAGCCGGAGTTTTTAATAATGGAAATGATCTTCCACATATCCATGTCGCCCTGGCCGATGATCGCGCCGCGCAGCAGCTGATAATCCGCGGCGTTGGTACCCACGTACGCCAGGCTCGGCAGCATCGTATGCCACTCTTCCGGCGTCGTCGGTCTGAACCGCTTCTGCGGATACATCCGGTCGGTTTTGCGGATATAAAAATCTTTCAGATGGATCATGTTCGCGTATTTGATCGTTTTCTGGACAGCCACGACCGGATCCTCGTTGACACAAAGGAAGTTGCCCACATCCACCGTCAGGCCGACGTTGTCTTTGCCGGCCGCCTTGACGATCCGGATCAGCCGGTCAGCCCCGTTCACATAGCGGCCGTGATTCTCAAGCGTTGTGCGCATGCCTTTGGATGCCGCGTAGTCCGCGACCTCCTTTACCGCGCGAACGATCGTCGGGAAGTCTTCCTCGAACTGTTCCGGTGTGTGGTACTCCACGCCCAGCGGATGCTGGCCGGTGCAGGTATCGTGACGCATTTTGCGGATGCCCATCTCATAGGCCAGATCCATGATCATTTCGATGCGTTCGATTTCCTTACGATACTTTTCTTCTTTGGTCTCATTCTCATCACCGGGACGAATGACACACGCGTTCAGCGAGAACGCGGAAAGCGGCAGACCGATCTTGTCCGCGTGTTCCCCGACCCGTTTGGCAAAATCGTGATTAGGCGAGCCGTCTTCCAGGGTCATCGGAAGTCCGAAGGGAACCACTTCCATATGATCGCACTCATGTTCTTTCGCCCAGTCCATCACATCAAACAATGTCATATCCTGCGCGTAAAGCTTGCGGGACAGACAGTAACTGGAAATACCAAGTTTCAGACTCATGTTCATCCTCCTGTTGAATGTGCGCCGTCAGGCGCCTAAAGTAAAAGGACTGTCGTGATGACAGTCCCCTTATAGGTCCGGTTATACGCGGTCGTAAATGTACTGAGCTGTCTCCAGACCATAGGTGGTGCCGGCGACGCAGTCTTCCATGCCTTCGAACTCCAGGGAGACATACTTGTCATAACCGGAATTCTTGATAATGGAAAGGATCTTCCACATATCCATGTCGCCCTGGCCAATGATGGCGCCGCGCAGGATGGTGTTGCCGGCTGCGGTTCCGACATAGCCGAAGCTTGGGATCATGGCTGCCCATTCTTCCGGCGTGGTGGGACGCTTTCTGGGTTTGACGTTCGGGATCTCGGGGAAGTTGACATACATGCCGTTCTGCGGATACATCTTGTTGACATCGCGGATATAGAAGTCTTTCAGATGGATCATGTCGGCATATTTGATGGCTTTCTGAGTGTTCACGACCGGATCCTCATCAACGCACAGATAGTTGCCTACATCAACAGTCAGGCCGATGTTGGGACGGTTCGCGGCCTTCAGGATGCGGATCAGACGATCAGCGCCATTGACATACAGACCATGGTTTTCAAGAGTCAGATTCAGTCCGATGGAAGCCGCATAGTCAGCCAGTTCCTGAACCGCTTTGACGAAAACGGGGAAATCTTCCTCAAACTGTTCGGGAGTATTGATGCGCAGCGGATGAGCACCGGAGCAAACGTCGGAACGGAAGTTCTTGACGCCCATTTCCTTCGCCATATTCATAACGGTGGTAACACGCGCAAGCTCCTGCTGGAATTTATCCTCACGGGTGCCGTGATACTGAACCGTCACGTTACGTTCGCGGTTGGAAGATCCCTGCTCTTCATCATCACCGGGACGGATGAAGCAGGCGTTCAGGGAGAACGCAGAAAGAGGCAGATTCAGTTTGTCGGCATGTTCGCCGATACGTTTCGCGAAATCCATGTCCGCAACGCCATCCGCCTTGAACAGCGGCAGGCCGAAGGGAACGATTTCCATATGAGCACAGTCATGCTCTTTAGCCCAATCCATGATGTCATAGATTTCCCACTCTTTGGAATAGAGTTTGTGGCACAGACAGTAATCACTGATACCTAATTTCATAGCCATAGGATAAATCTCCTTTGATTGAAATAGAATGAATGTATCTTTAGAATACAACAAAAAGAGGCTGATTTCAACCTCTTTTTAAAATAATTTTAATAAACAGCTGCCTTTCTGACGAAAGTTTTTGAAATTACACTTGACTTTTAAGTTAGCATATGCTAACCTATCATTGTAGAAGTTAGCAGCCGCTAACCAATCCCTATAAAGTTAGCCGTAACTGACACAACCCCCTTTCATTTGTTTATTTCGTTTCCCCTCGTGTCTGGAAAGACACGAGTACACAACACAAAAAGACCTGCAGGCCTGGACAACCTGCAGGTTTTTTTGTTATTCTACTACATACAGTTTACCGATCAATGCATTGACCCAGCGGCAGGGCAGGATCTTGATCAGTACGACGCAGGCCTTGTATACGATACCCGGTGTGTAAAACGGTTTCGGGTTCGGGATTTTCGCGATCCTTGAGATATAGCGGCCAAGCACCTTCGGCGAAGCCCCCGTCACTTCATCCTTTTCCATTTTTGCGACGGATTTGTCGATCCGGCCGCCGTAGATATCGTCACCGACATGCTTTTTCTCGCGGGCAGCCGTGAAACCGGTCTTCACATCTCCCGGACGGATCGCGCAGACCTTGATCCCGAAGGGGCGAAGTTCGTTCGCGAGCGCTGCCGTATAGTCGTCCACCGCGGCTTTCGCGCAGGAATAATAGGCCTGGAACGGGATCGCTGCCGGTCCCGCGACGGAGCTGATATTGATGATGCGGCCACTCCCCGCTTCACGCATGGAGGGGATCACGGCATTGTTCACGATCACAGTACCGAAAAAGTCTACGTCAAAAAGCCGTTTCGCGTCTTCCACCGAAGTGAATTCGATCGCGCCGCTGATGCCGAAACCGGCACAGTTTACGACCAGATCCACCTTGCCTTCTTTTTCCAGGATCCCGCTGACCGCTGATTTCACAGCCGCCTCATCCGTCACATCCACGGCCAGATGCTGAATTCCGGCTGCATCGCCACCCCGGCGGCTGAATGTATAAACCTGATATCCGTCTTTACTGAGTTTTTCTGCCGCGGCCAGTCCGATACCGGATGTTCCGCCGGTCACGATCGCTACTTGATTCATGAGAAATCTCCTGCTACAATAGGATTTACCAACATCTTACCACAAACGGAGTGTTTTTCCTATGAAAAAAATCAAACTCCAGCGAAAAAAGAGACCTCCGATCAGCGATCCGCTGCGTGACGCGAGGGAGAAAACCGGACTTGAGTTTCAGTCCATCCCGAGTCGTGCGGTCGGAAATGCCGGTAATATCTGGGACTCCTTTGAAACCTTTTACACGACCGGTCAGTTCAAGGACCTTGGCCGCGGCTATCAGCAGCACTGCGGTCCTACAGCCATGACCAACATTCTCTGCACCCTTGACCGGCGCTATGAATATCCGTCCGTTCACAGCGAGCGGCCTGAGTCCATCTTCGAAAAAGCAGCGCTCATCGGCAAGCATCGGCTTCTTTATATCAATACCAATCTTTTCGGTTTCTGGGGAGGATCCAACTCTCTCCTGATCTATTTTTATCTGCGTGCCTGTCTGAGCTTTTTTAAAGTCAAAGATGTACGTGTCCGCGGCCGTGTTTTTGCGTCAGCCAGGCAGGCTGCCAGAGAACTGGAAAAAGGCCGGCTGCTCGTTTTTCAGGTTTATTATCACAAAATATATGGCACCCATCTGGTTGTCGCTTATGGCCTCGAACATTACCAGGCCCTGGACGGCCGGATTCGTACGTATATCAAGCTCGCGGACGGCTGGTCGACCCGGCCGAGATATCTTGCTCTGGAGGATATCAAAGTCTGCGGCTATTTCAGCCTGGAAAAGAAGTGAAAATAGTGGGATCAAAGAAATACTGATAAAAACGTGGGCTGCAGTTACTGAACTGCAGCCCTTTCTTTTGTGATCCCATCCGGATGAGATCAGATATTTGTCATATAGCGGTGGATCGTTTCCTTCACGGCACCCGGTCCGGCAATCATTTCTTTCAGCATCTGTTCGATCTTTTCTCCAAGACCGTCCGCATAGAGATCTGTAAAGAAGATGCTTTCGTTGGATAGGACGGGCCGCAGCTGATCTTTCAGACTGTCCGGGTCACCGAGCATCACCGTGGAAAGCCGTCCATGCAGTTCGCCCGCCAGGGGATCTGGCGCCAGTTCATAGGTCTGTCCCTGGTCATCGATGCCCATCAGATAACGCATGTATCCCGCAATGCCAAGCGGGATCGCGGTAAGCCCTTCCGCCGTACCATACTCTCTGCGGTAGGCCTTGATGGTCTCACCGAAACGGACACCCAGCCCCTGGGATGTATCCGTACAAAGCCGCAGGTTGGTGTCTCCCAGATATTCGTTGGGGAAGCGGTCATCAAAAAGTTCATCGGTAAATGCCTGAGGTGAAAGGATCCCCGGATCCTTGATGACTTTCATACCTTCCTGATAGGCGACGGTCCGTCCCATCTTCAGAATATCCGGATCCTTTAAGAGATCCGCGAAAAGATCGATCCCCAGTACCACGCCAAGTGGTCCCAGCGCCGAATGGACCGGATTCAGACAGGCAGTCACTTTCATCCTCTCGCAAAGATCAACGGTCTTCTGATCTGCCAGATAAACGCCCTTTCCTCTGGAAAGATCCGGTCTTCCGCCCGGAAAACTGTCTTCAATGACCAGGTACTGCGGCCCTTCCGCGTTGACAAATGGCGCGATATAGGTCCTTTTACCGGTGATCACCGGCTGCATGTTCGGAAGACCGAGTTCGTTCAGTTCTTCCGCGATCTTCTCCGACGGACGGGGCGTGATCTTGTCGATCATCGTCCAGGGGAAGCTGACTTTCGACGGATCCGAAACATAAGCAAGGAAGCCCTCTTCTGCCAGTCCTCTCCCGACCCACTCTTCCGCTGTCGTGAGCACGGAAGCGCGAAGCAGCGATCCGTTATGAGAGCAGTTATCCATGGAAACAAGCGCGATCGGACAGGCACCGTTTTGATATCGTTCCAGCAGCATGGCGGTAAGAACAGCCATAGCGCCTTTGGCCTGAGCGGGGCCGTTTTCCATATCTTTTTCCACATAGGACAGGTAGCTTCCGTCTGTTCCTTTCAGCGCATATCCCTTTTCAGTAATGGTGAAGGAAACCAGCTGTAAAGTCGGCGCCGCGAAGATCTCCCGCAGCCGGCTCCAGGAAGCGGGATCGGATGAATCAGCTTTGACCGCCTCTCCCAGCGATCCCAGGACTTTCATCTGACGGGTCCCGTCTCCACGCAGGATAATACTGAGAACCAAATTGTCGAAAGTCTTATAGATCTTATCTACTACTTCATAATCGAACGTCTCTACACAGGTGATCCCCGTGTCCATCATACCCGCTTCCAGAAGATCATCCGCGATCCCGCCGATAAATCCCCGGAAGATGTTCCCGATACCAAAGTGTACCCAGCGGGGAAAAGCTTTCGTTTGCCGGCTCACTTTCTCGACGTCGTATCCGGGAAGTTCGATCCCGGCATTTTCAAACGCCTGACGGTCTTTGATCCCTTTCCATGTCAGTTCCATAGCTTCGCCTCCTAAAGTTTTTATTTTCCGCACTCTCCGACGCTGTCTCTTACTACCAGATCCGTAGGCATATAGAACTTAAGTCTGGGACATTTTTCTCCCAGATCAGCAAGACGCCGAAGGATCCGCAGCATATGTACACATTCCCTGCCCATAAGCTGGCCCGAGTTGGTCACAGATGTCAGCCTCGGCCGGGTCAGTTCGCAGATCGAAGTATTGTTGAATCCCACGACGGACACATCCTGCGGGATTTTAAGTCCGATCCCCTTCAGCACATCCATGGTCCACATCGCCACTGAATCCATCTGTGTCACGAACGCTGTCGGCGGATCCTGTCGGTCAAACATTTCCTTCAGCCTGTCCTCGTCCAGATGATCAAAAAGATCATAGAAAGGAACATACGGAAGGTCCAGTGCCGCCAGTGCCCGGATAAAGGAGAAATGCCGGTCGATCTCATAATCCTGCCCGCAGTTCTCACCGACGTAGCCGATCCTCGAATGCCCTTTCTCTTTCAGCATCTTGACGATCTGGTGCATAGCCTGCTTATTGTCCACATTCACCGAGCTGACTCTCAGTTCCGGATTATAGCTGTCCATGAAAACGCATGGCACATCTATAGAATCGATATCCCGCTGGATCTTCTCCGTGATCTCATGGACCTGGGCGATGCATCCCACCACATTTCCCGTCTTCTCCAGCTGTTCTTTCAGCATTCCTTCTTTACATTCGCATTCCATATGGATCACGACCACATTCATGTCCAGGGACCTGGCTTCATTCTCTACTCCCTGGATCACAGCCGGGAAGAAGGCAAACATGTTGTTGACATCTTCTTCCATATAAATAAGGTACGCGATCACAGGAACCGCGGGAGCTGCCGCCTGTCTGACAGCAGAACCCGGGTTTATCAGCATATCTCCATAACCAAGTTCGCGAATTTTTTTCTCCAGATTCGTTCGAAGCTGGTCGCTGATGCCCGGTTTCCCGTTCAATACGACGGAAACTGTCGAGGGTGAAACACCCAGTATTTTTGCTAGTTCTTTTGCTTTCATGATGAGATTTCTCCGAAGGATTCTGATAACTGTTAAGTTAACTATATCATATCCCCAAAAGGGACACAATCCTTTTCGAAATTTATTATTCAAAATTTTCTCAAAATTATTCTAAAAACTTTTTAAAAACGTATTGACAAAATTTTTGACCTGATATATAATAAACTCAGAACGAAAGAGAGAGCAACACAAAGCTCTGCATAACAAATATAAAAATTTCCAGGAGGAAAAAACCATGTTCGAAATCAATAACAACCTTGCAAAAGTTCAGGATACCCGTAAAGCTGAAAAGACAGTCAGAAAAGTTGAAAAAAGAGACTTAAGTGTCATGTGGAAGAGCGTGAATCCCGATCCCGAGAATCTTGTGAATGTTTTCGGAGCCACCTTACGCGTAAGACCCCGTACCGCGGCCTGAAAAGAAACCTTACCGCATAGACTCTCAGCGTTTGTGCCCATTTCTTTAGGCGGTTAAAGTACTTTTTTGTAGAAAACATAGAACTTTATCCAGGCTCTTGCATAAACATGCAAAACATGCTATTATCCTCTTCACAGATAGAGGCGCGGATACGATGGGATCTTCGGAAGCCGGCAGGCGTTTGACTGAAGATCGAGGCAAATCCGCCGAACCAAAGCCGGAGGCATCCGGCCAAGGTGGGCCGGCAGGGAATACCTGACGGACTGTCTACAAAATACTTTGTAGGAGTGCTATCGTTGAAGGATCATCATCCGGCGGCAGCATTCACCCGCCGGTTTTTTATTGCTATTGGTGGGAGAATAGGGAGGTTATTATGTTACAAGGTTCGATCGTCGCGCTCGTCACCCCGTTCCACGAAGATGGAAGCATCAACTTCGACAAGCTCGAAGAACTTCTGGAGTGGCACATCGCCCAGGGTACCGACGGTATTCTGGTGCTCGGCACCACCGGTGAAAGTACGACCATGACCCACGAAGAAGATGATTCTGTCGTGGAGTTTACGATGCGCACCGTGCGTCACCGCGTCCCGGTGATCGCCGGCTCCGGTTCCAATGACACGGAAACACAGATCATGAAAAGCGTTCGCTACGACCGTATGGGCGTAGACGCGCTGCTCTGCATCACGCCTTACTACAATAAAGCGAATCAGCAGGGTATGATCTATCATTTCACGAAAGTCGCGGATCAGGTGGACGCGCCTGTCATCCTCTACAACGTGCCCGGCCGTACCGGCTGCGCGCTGTCTGTCAAAGCCGTCGAACAGCTTTCCGAGCACCCGAAGATCTGCGGGATCAAGGAAGCTTCCGGTGATATCAGTTACGCGGTCAATATCTCTCATCTGATCCGCGATGACTTCCAGATGTTCAGCGGCAACGACGACATTATCGTCCCGATGATGAGCCTTGGCGCTTCCGGGGTCATCAGTGTCTTCGCCAACACCAATCCGCGCGAGTGCCACGAGATGGTCGCCCGCTGGCAGCAAGGCGATCTGGCCGGTTCACTGGCCCTGCAGCAGAAGTACCTCGATTATATTCACGCGCTGTTCTGTGAGGTCAACCCGATCCCGGTCAAGGAAGCCATGAACCTGATGGGAATGAATATCGGCGGCTACCGTCTTCCACTGTTCCCGATGGAAGAAAAGAATCGGCAGAGACTGGCCGAATCCATGAGAAAGGTAGGACTCATCGAATGAATCTGCTGATCAGCGGCATGGGCCAGATGGGACAGAAGATCCGGACTCTGGCTGAAGATCGCGGTGACACCGTGCTCGCCCTCGTCGACGCCATGCATCTTAGTCTGCTGGACGGTCTTCCGATCGCGGATGTCGTGATCGATTTTTCGCACCGGGACAATCTTCCCTGGATCGCCGAGTACGTCAGACAAAATGATTGCCCTCTGGTTTGCGGGACGACCGGGCTGACCGGGGAGGATCAGGCGCTGCTCCGCTCTCTTTCTGAGATCGTTCCTGTCTTCTACAGTTCCAACTATTCCTATGGTGTGGCGGTCCTGTTGAAACTGCTGGAAACCGCCGTACCGCTCCTTTCTGAGAGCTTCGATATGGAGCTTACGGAGATCCATCACCGGAAAAAGCAGGACGCGCCCAGCGGAACGGCCAAATCGATCCTTCAGATCCTGAACGGATCCGATTCCTTCGATGAGATCTACGGCCGTCACGGACAGGTCGGAAAAAGAGGCCGCGAGATCGGCGTTCATTCGCTCCGGGGCGGAACCGAAGCCGGTGAGCATACCGTTTACTTCTTTGGCGATCAGGAGTCGATCACGATCTCTCATCGGGCGACCGATCGTGCGATCTTTGCCTCCGGTGCTCTTCGCGCGGCAGATTTCGTTTTCTGTGCGCCGCCCGGTTTCTACGGAATGAAAGATCTGTTTTAATGTAGTGTGTCAGGTCCGGGACCTTTGTTCCTGCACGCACCGGAAAAGACTACCTCAGCAAAATAACACTTGCCTTTCTATACAAAAGTGGTATAATGCTTCGGTAGTCTTATTATTCTTAAAGGTGTTTTTAAAAAATGATCGGAATTATCGATGTCGGCGGCGGACAGCGCGATGTTTACGGAGCCGGAGTCCTGGATTACTGCATCCAGTATGGCATCCGGTTTGATTACTGTATCGGCGTTTCCGCGGGATCAGCGAATATGGCTTCGTTCCTCTCCGGCCAGTCCAGCCGCAATTTCCGTTTCTATACGGATTACAGCTTCCGCAAGGAATATATGGGGATCTCCCAGTTTTTAAGTACAGGCAACTATGTGAACCTGGACTATGTGTACGGCACCCTCGCGAATTCAAACGGCGAAGACCCGCTGAATTACGATGCGCTCAAAAACAGCGGATCTGAGCTGATCGTCGTCGCGACCGACGCCAGGACGGGAGAGCCGGTCTATTTCACGATGGATGATATCAGCCAGGATCATTATGACGTCTTCAAAGCATCGAGCTGTGTTCCCGGTTTCAATAAGCCGTATCCGATCGGTGACAGGCTCTATTATGACGGCGGGATCAGTGACCCGATCCCGATCGACAAGGCCTTTCAGGCCGGATGTGAGAAAGTAGTCGTGATCCTCACCCGTCCGGTTGATTATGTGCGGGATCCCAAGGATGATCGAAAGATCGTGAAAAGGATCCGCTCCAAGTATCCGAAGGCGGCAGAGGCCATGGAAAAGCGGGCGGAAACGTATAACCGCCAGCTTGCACTGTGCAGGCAGTATCAGGACGAAGGCAAAGTCCTGATCATCGCGCCGGATGATATCGGCAAACTCAAGACCCTCACCCGTGATATCGAGGCCATCAAGCATCTTTATCATAAAGGGCAGAACGACGCCCCGGAGATCATGGGCTTCCTCGGGATCAAACCATAAAACAAACTGAGCTCCAGTCTTTCGCAGACTGGAGCTCTTCGTTATGCCTCGATCCCGGTGACTTGATAGTCCTGATCTTCGACCGCTTTTTTCAGGACCTCATACGGAACATCCTTGCTCAGGGTCAGGACCGCCGTTCCTTTTTCAAAGCTGGTGACTGCCTCTTCCACTCCGTCGAGCGCCTCAAGCGCTTTTTTGACGCGGGATTCGCAGTGCATACACATCATGCCTTCTACTTTCAGGGTTTTTGTCATAGTCGTTTCCTCCGTGAATGTTTGAATATTTGAGACGTCTGTAGATTCTTTCATGTCTGTGGACGTCCTTTTTTCTTCTTTTGGACTCAGTCTGCTGCGCAGGACTTCCGTCGAAATCTCGTTTTTGGCTTTTTTGTCCTTGTTCGTACTGTGGATTTTGAAAAGATTGAGCCTGAGTGCATTGGATACTACGCAGAAGCTCGACAGGCTCATCGCGGCTGCGCCGATCATCGGATTCAGTGTCCAGCCGAAGATCGGGATCCACAGACCCGCGGCCAGAGGGATGCAGAGCGCGTTATAGAAGAATGCCCAGAAAAGGTTCTCGTGGATATTCTTCAGTGTCTGCCGGCTCAGGCGGATCGAGGCCGCAACATCGGAAAGCCTGCTTCTGACCAGCACCACGTCCGCTGCGTCGATCGCGACATCCGTCCCGGCGCCGATCGCTATTCCGAGATCCGCTCTTGTCAGAGCCGGCGCGTCGTTGATACCGTCACCTACCATGATGACCTTGCCCAGTTCTTTCAGCTTGCGGATGATCGCTTCTTTGCCGTCCGGCAGAACGCCGGCTACCACACTGTCCACACCGGCGTCTTTGGCGATCGCCCGAGCCGTCCGGTCATTATCACCGGTCAGCATAACGGTCCGGATGCCCATTTCCTTCATCTGACGAATGGCCTCCGGGCTGTCTTCCTTGATCGTATCGGCCACCGCGATCATGCCGATATAGCTGCCGTTTTGTGTAAACAGGAGCGGCGTTTTCCCTTCCGACGCCAAGCGTTCCGTCTCTTTAATCTGCCCGTCGGTCAGGTCGACCTGATTCTGGATGAAGGCCGCGCTGCCGCCGACGACCGTTTGGCCTCCAACTGTTCCTACCAGCCCGTTTCCGACCAGCGCCTGGAAGTCGTCCAGTTGATCGAGAGACAGCTGATCCTCTTCAGCTTTTATCAGGATCGCCTTTGCCAGCGGATGCTCACTGTGCTGCTCCAGAGAAGCGGCTGTCTTCAGAAGCTGCCGCGCGCTCACGCCCTCTGCCGGAACAAGGTCGGTCACCTTCGGCTCGCCGCTCGTGATCGTGCCGGTCTTATCCAGTACGACGATCTGTGCCTTCCCTGCCTCTTCCAGTGAAACAGCGGTCTTAAAGAGGATGCCATTCCTCGCGCCGATACCATTGCCGACCATGATGGCGACCGGCGTCGCAAGGCCAAGCGCGCACGGACAGCTGATCACGAGAACAGAGATCGCTCTCGCGAGTGCAAACGCAAGTCTCTCCGAACCGGTTCCGGCGATCTGTCCGCCGAAGATCATCCAGATCAGGAAAGTGATCAACGCAATCCCGATGACTACCGGCACGAACACGCCGGAAACTTTATCGGCCACTTTCGCGATCGGCGCTTTGGTCGCCGCAGCGTCAGAGACCATCTGAATGATCTGCGAGAGTGTCGTATCTTCACCGACGCGCGTCGCCTGGCATTTCAGGAACCCGGACTGGTTCGTCGTCGCGGCAGAAACACTGTCTCCGGCCGCTTTATCCACCGGGATACTTTCACCGGTCAGTGCGGATTCATTAACAGCGGAACTGCCTTCCAGGACGATCCCGTCCACGGGGATATTCTCGCCCGGCCGTACCACGAAAATGTCTTCTTTTCGGACCTGCTCGATCGAGACTTCTTCTTCCTGACCATTGCGGATCACGGTTGCTGTTTTTGGTGCGAGCTTCATCAGGCCTTTTAGGGCGTCGGTCGTTCTTCCTTTCGACCTTGCCTCCAGCATCTTACCGACGGTGATCAGTGTCAGGATCATAGCCGCGGACTCGAAATAAAACTCATCCATATAAACCATGACCTGAGCGCTGTCACCGCGCGCCTGCGCGCCGGTCATCGCGAACAGCACGGCGGTGCTCCAGAGGAAAGATACGCCCGATCCCATCGCGACCAGCGTATCCATATTCGGCGCGCCGTGCAGTACAGACCTGATCCCGCTGACAAAGAAGCGCTGATTGATGAGCATCACGATCGCGGCCAGGATCATCTGTACCAGTCCCATCGCCACATGGTTGCCTTCAAAGAAAGCTGGCAGCGGCCATCCCCACATCATATGTCCCATGGAGAAGTACATAAGAACAGCCAGGAATCCCAAAGACCAGAGCAGCCGCTTCTTCAGCACCGGTGTTTCCCGGTCTTTCAGGGCGTCTTCGGCAGCAGAGGCTGCGCTCTCCCCTGTGGCTCCCCCGCTGCCCTTAGTGATAGCGGCTCCCCCACTCTCCTGATTCTGACTCTTTTTCCCTGCCTGCAGGCTGGCGCCGTAGCCGGCATTTTCAACAGCCTGAATGATCGACTCAGCCGGCGCGTCGCCCTCGACGCCCATGGAATTTGTCAAAAGGCTCACCGCGACCGAGGTCACGCCCGGCACCTTGGCCACTGCCTTTTCGACCCTCGCCTGACAGGCGGCGCAGGTCATCCCTGTTACTATATACTTATCCATTCAATCCCCTGCTTTCTACAAACTCTTCCCACTACTTCATCATTCGCTGCAGTGTCTTCACGAGCTCTTCCACGACTTCATCGTTGCCCGCTTTGATATTCTCCGCTACACACGTGCGGATATGCTCCGACAAAATCTCTTTATTGAAAGCATTCATCGCGGCGCTGACTGCCTCGCACTGCACCAGAATATCGATGCAATACCGGTCCTCCTCTACCATCCTGCGGATCCCTCGTACCTGTCCCTCGATCCGGCTCAGTCGGTTCAGCAGGCCTTTGATCTCCTCTTCCGACCGTACTTTTTTATGTTCGCTGCAGCTTTCTTCGTGTCTGCAGTACTGACATTCATGATCGATCTCACTCATGATAGGCATTCTCCTGTTTCCTTATGCTAACCACAGATTATTATATACCCCCTCGGGGGTATTGTCAAGAATGAAGAGTTGAAACTGGTTTTTCCAGTCTATCAACTGATCTAGCGATGGATAAATGTTCGAATAACTTGATCGACAAGCATGAAATCAAGCGGTTTAGCCCGTGTTTCTGAAGTGAGGATCAGATTGATACCGGGATACAAGCCATTCAACATGTAATCATGAATCTTCATGCTGGCGTCAAAACGGTACTTCCCTTCATCCATGATGCCCAAATGTTCCCAAATGATGGTTTCAGAGAATTCATCCGGCCTGATTGAAAAGTCCGGATAATAATTCTTTCCTGCGATCTCAAGTGCAGCTTCATACCGAAACGCGATTCCGCGGCGCAACAACTCATTACCGATCATCGCTTCCGATTTGGAACGGACTTTTCTTCCATCGATCAGCTGGATTTTCTTCCCCTCTTCATAGCCAGTCATGTGATCGAACTCCTCATACTGCCAGTGCATCCGTGACTCTTTGGGTGACTTTTCCTGCAGTCCCAGAAGTTCACGGATACCGGGAATTTGCATGACTTCTGTTTCTCTGTTCGTATAGAGATATCTGCCGTTCTTCCCACGAATGTGATACTGTTGAAGAAAAGCATTGACTGCTTCCAATTCTTCTTCGGTATCTTTCAGTCTTTCTGCCATTATTCGCTTCTCCGCCAGTCGTTCTGCATATCTCTTATGCTTTCGCGGCAGATAGAATGTTCCTTTTTTGCTTGAACGATACCAGCGAAATGTATTCCCACGTTGCTGGATAATCAGATACTAAAACTTCCCATACCCCAAATAGGGTTTGTTCCTTGAAAATTCAATAATACAGGCAATCAGATAGCCGTTTAAGCTGCTGTAGCAGCCTTAGCCAAAGAAACTTTGATATACTCCGGGAGTCTTCCTATGAACATCT
>JAFRZE010000058.1 GCA_017442735.1 Bacillota bacterium | reverse complement strand
CCTGAGCCAGGATCAAACTCTTTGATTAATGTTTGTCCAGATCTGTGATCTGGTAGGCTCAGATGAACTCCGACTCTCGTCTCGTTCATCCAAAATTTCGTTTGTAAAGAATTGACTGGTTATTTAAACCATTCACACTTCCCCTTGGGGAAGTGTTCTCATCTTTTTAGATGATGTTATACTGTTCGATTTTCAAAGTACAGTCTGGGTGACAGGAGTTGAACCTGCGGCCTCTTGAACCCCATTCAAGCGCTCTACCAAACTGAGCTACACCCAGATGTTACGCGTTTCCTCGTGAAAGCCGTAACAGATGATATATTACCATTTCTTACCCCAAAAGTCAAGGGTTATTTTTCAGTCAATCAAATTTCCTTCCTTCCTTTCGAACCGTCCCTATGTTATAATAATTATGTATGTAAATACATTAAAGATTGAGGATATTATGGGTTTAACTACTATTTTATCATTACTTGCCGGGATCGGTTTATTCCTTTACGGAATGAACCTGATGGGAGACGGACTCAAGAATGCCGCAGGTGCAAGCCTGGAAAGGATCCTTCAGAAGCTTACCAGCAGCCGCCTGAAAGGTCTGGCGCTCGGCACCGCCGTAACAGCCATTATCCAAAGCTCGGCCGCGACCGCGATCATGTGTCTCGGTTTTGTCAATGCAGGTATCATGAATCTGTCGTCCGCGATCCCTGTTGTACTTGGATCCAATATCGGTTCCACGATCACCGGCCAGATCCTTCGTCTGGGAGATATCGGAGAACAGAGCATTTTCCTTACCATGCTCAAACCTTCTTCCATGGCTCCGCTTCTGGTCGCCTATGGCGTGGTCGTCCTTGTATTCATCAAAAGCCGGAAGAAACGTCTCAACAGTATCGCCTCTGTACTTCTGGGTCTGGGTATCCTTTTCATAGGTATGTCGACAATGGAATCCTCCATCTCGCCCTTGC
Source organism: Bacillota bacterium (assembly GCA_017442735.1). Classification (GTDB taxonomy): domain Bacteria; phylum Bacillota; class Clostridia; order Lachnospirales; family Bianqueaceae; genus RUG760. Next base: position 108,835 of record JAFRZE010000058.1, on the reverse strand, counting down.
GGAACGACCCGAACTTCCAGAAGATCTTTTTCCTCTTTGAAAACCCGCTCCTTGGCATCCTCGTAGGTATGCTTTTGACCGTGGTCATTCAAAGTTCCTCGGCTTCTGTCGGTATCCTGCAGGCTTTGTCCTCCACAGGAGCTGTTACCTGGGCTATGGCTGTCCCGATCATCCTCGGACAAAACCTCGGTAAATGTTTCCCGGTCGTTCTTGGCAGTATCGGCGTATCCAAAGATTCCAAGAGGCTTGCTTTCCTTCATGTCCTTTTCAATCTGATCGGCGTGATCCTGATCGGCGGTGTCATCTACATCTATCAATCATCCGTCGGTATTCCTTTCTGGGAAAATCCTTTGAACCGTGGTAACGTCGCCGACTTCCATTCTCTGTTTAATATCATAACCGCACTGATCCTCATTCCTTTCACCAACCTTTTTGTCAAGCTTTCTACGAAAGTCATCAAAGATTCTCCGGATCAGATGGACGAACGTCATCGTCTGGACGAGCTGGACGAACTGCTTCTGAAAACCCCTGCTGTCGCGCAGGATTCCGCAAAACGGGTCACTGCCAAAATGGGTGACGCGGTCGTGGAAAACTTCCATATCATTTCCGATTTCTTTAAAAACTTCGATCCCACGAAGATCGATCTTATGGAACGAAACGAGCAGTTTCTGGATAAGGCTGAATCAAAAATCAGCGACTATCTGGTCAAGATCAACACACATGCCCTGGCCAATCAGGGAAACCTGGAGACCGGAGAGATCCTTCGGACCGTAGGCGACTTTGAACGTATGGGCGACTACTGTATCCATATTTATGATATGATCGTTTTCAATCAGGAAAACAATATCACTTTCACCCCGGTTTGTCTCGAGGAGATCTATATGATGAATCAGGCGATTCAGCAAATTCTGGATCTGACGGTAACATCCTTCCGTACGCACGATGTCATGTCTGCCCGAATGGTAGAGCCGCTGAATGAAGCGATCCATTCCATGAAAGAATTGATGAATGCCAGATACATTGAACGTCTGAACGAAGGACAGTGTTCCGTACAGGCCGGTATTTCCCTGGTCGAATACCTGAACAGTGTGGAAAGAATCGCGGGACACTGCTCCAATATCGCTGTACACGCGATCCGTTCCCGCAGCCAGGATTCCTACTTTGATACTCATAGTTACAAGAAAAAACTTGCGGCTTCCTCCAGCCAACAGTTTCAGGATACCTATACCGAGTTCGAAACACAGTTTATCAAACCGTTATTGGATCTTCCCGCTCTTGATCAGAATATCGCCATAGAACAGCAGAAGATCCGTGAAGCGGAAGCTTTGACTTCCACGCAGCCTGAGGAAGTATTGCCGGACGAAAATGAGATCCGGAAAGAAGCCCCGGATCTCAAGAAAGAAAATAACAAAACAAAAGATAAAAAGAAAGAAAAAGAGAAAGCAAAAGCAAAAGAAAAAGAGAAAAGCAAAGACAAAAAACACAAAAAATGATCGTAGGTCTTAATGATCTTTCTGAAAATTCTGTATTTCGACTTTCCCTTCTTTACTGAGATAGACTTCTCCCGTACCTTTTTCCGCGGTCTGCGGCATGGTCATTTTCAACGGAAGCTTTTTCCCCTGAAGAAGTTCCTGCATCATTTCATCGGTCAGAGACAGCCCGTAACGATCCAGACACGAGATCCATATAGTCAATTTACATTCCTTTTCTTTCCAGTTGGAACAATAATAGGCTTTACTGTTTTTCAGAACATTCCCACCGCATAGCGGACATTTCCCAAAGCTGAGCGATCGGTCCCCGCTCGGCTTTTTTCTTGTCTTTTTTCCACGTTCATCCGCCTCAAAGCGAATGCCCGCCTCGTTCCCTGCTGACCCTACGATATATCGTACATATCGCTCTATACTGCCCATAAAGCGGACCGGATCCATCCCGCCCTGATAGATCTTATCCAGTGCTTTTTCCCAGCGGCCGGTCATTTCAGGAGACTTTAATTCCTGCGGCAGGATCTCGATCAGTTTTTTCCCTTTTTCCGTAGGCAGAAGCACTTTTCCTCTGCGAACGATATATCCAACCTGGATCAGCCGTTCAATGATCGATGCTCTGGTCGCCGGTGTGCCTAAAGAAAGCTTTTCCATCTGCTCGCGAACTTCCTCTTCGACAAATCGACCGGCATACTCCATAGCTGTCAGAAGCGTCGCTTCCGTAAATGGTTTGGGAGGCTGTGTCTTTTTCTCATCCAGCTTCCCGTCTTTGATGGAAACGATCTCCCCAGGAGCGAGCGAAGGAAGTTCACTTTCCTCTTCTGACTGCTTCTTTTTGTTTTCCGGCGCCTTTTCCTTCTGATGAAGCTTCATAAAGCCCAGTTCTCTGACCACTTTCCCTCTCGCAAGGAAGTGATCGATCGATTCATCTGAACCCACTCCCAGGATGACTTCGATCGAATCGTATTCATAAGGCAGATAAAAAACTTCGATCAGTCGCAGCGCGACCAGCTCGTAGATCTTCCTCTCGTCCGCCGAAAGTTTCGACAGATCCGGTTTCTTCAGCGTGGGAATGATCGCGTGATGATCGGTGATCTTGGAGTCATCGATGATACGGCTGTTAAACCGGAGCTGCCCGTTTTCTGTGACCGGGATCTCCTTCAGTGCCTGATGAAATTCCGGTATGTTGATGGCATGCAGGGTCTTTCGAACATTTTCCTTCTGATCAGAGGGAAGATATCGACTGTCGGTACGCGGATAAGTCAGCAGCTTATGTGTCTCATAGAGGCTTTGCGCGATATTCAGCACCTTGTTGGCGGAAAACCCGTATTTCCGGTTTCCGTCCCTTTGCAGTTCTGTCAGATCATACAGGAGCGGAGGAAGCTGTTTTTTCGGCGTTTTTTCAACAGAAAGTACTTCCGCCTTTCCGACAGGCATGACCCGATCCAGGATGCTGTTCGCTTCTTCCCTGGAAGTTATTCTGGTGTTTCTTGTTTTTCCATCTTCAGCCAGCGTAAAATAACGGCTCTCAAACTTATCGGGGCTGTCTGCCTTCTGATGGGTAAGACGGATCTCGTAATAGTCCTCCGGGACAAAGTTATCGATCTCCTTCTGCCGGCCGACGATGATCGCCAGCGTAGGCGTCTGGACGCGTCCGATGGATAAAAGGGCGTCATATTTGATACTGAAGGCGCGACTTCCGTTGATGCCTACCAGCCAGTCAGCTTCACTTCGGCATCTTGCGCTTTGATAAAGCGAGTCGTACTGATGCCCGTCCTTTACATCACGAAATCCCCGGGAGATCGCTTCTTCTGTCATACTGGAGACCCACAGACGATCAAACGGCTTTTTGCACTTGGCTACCTGATAGATATACCGAAAGATCAGCTCTCCTTCTCTTCCGCTGTCTGTACCGCAGATGATCCGGTCTACTTCCGGACTGTTCATCAGTTTCTTCAGGACCTGAAACTGACTGCTTGTCTTTCGGATCGTCTGCAGTTTGATCTCATTAGGTATGATCGGAAGATCCTGATAATTCCACTTTTTGTATTTGGGATCATATTTCTCCGGCTCACAGAGTTCGATCAGATGACCGACGGCCCATGAAACGATATACTGATCCGAGGACAAAAATCCTTCCCCCTTCTCCCGGCATCCGAGCACCTTCGCGTAATCCCGGCCGACAGAGGGTTTTTCAGCGATAACAAGGATCTTTCCCACTGTGTATTCCTCCCGAAAATGAAGAAAAGCCCTGCCCGTAAGTCTTCTGACTACGTAACAAGGCTCTGTCTTTCTGGTTCATATTAGTTGAACTTTCTCTTTCTGGCTGCTTCAGACTTCTTTTTGCGTTTCACGCTGGGTTTTTCGTAATGCTCTCTCTTACGGACTTCCTGCATGATCCCAGCCTTTGCACAGCTTCTTTTGAAGCGACGCAGGGCGCTGTCTAAAGATTCATTTTCTTTTACGATAATCGTTGCCATTTTTCAACCCCCCCTTCCGTCGCTGATTTAAAGATACCAAGATAGTATATCCGGTAACTCATGTTTCGTCAAGACTTTTTTTATTTCTTTTTGAAGAAACCTTTCTTTTCACCCTTCTCCAGGATCTTCTTGTCATAGGCATCCAGATCATCTTCAATGGTATCATCGCCTACAACAGAATTGGTGGGTTCAACCGCCGCTTCATCCACTTTGCGTTCCGTCAGATCCGGCTCGGAGATCCCGGCGATTTGGCTGCGAAGAACAGGGATCATAACGGACTTGTTGGTACCGAATTCGATGATCAGGCATTCATTCACGATATTGACGACTTTTCCATACATACCGTTATTCAAAAGGACCCAGTCACCTGTCTTCAGGCTGTCCTGCATCTTCTGCTGTTCTTTCTGCTGCTTGCGCTGCGGACGGATCAGAAGGAAATAAAGGACCAATGCGAAAATCGCGTAAATACCAAGCATTCCCCAAAGGCTTCCGCTGGCTGCCGTTGTACCGGATGATAAGATAAACATAGTAACCTCCTCAAATTGGACATCGAATCTATTATACATGAATCAAAGGGAAAGTCAAGCCTTTTTCCCGTTCAGAAACCCGTCGAGCCGCATCTTCTTATAAGCGGCGAACGTGCCCTGATCCAGCGCGTCCCGAATCTCCTGCATCAGATGATTGTAATAATACAGATTATGGATCACACAAAGACGCATGCCCAGCATTTCTTTCGCCTTCAGCAAATGACGGATATACGCTCTTGAAAAATTGCGACATGTCGGACAGTCGCAGTCCTCTGCGATCGGCCGATCATCCTTCAGATACTTTTCATTCCACAAATTCAGCTTGCCAAGGTTGGTATAAACATGACCATGTCTTGCGTTTCTCGCGGGCAGAACACAGTCAAAGAAATCCACACCCCGGTCGACGGCTTCCAGAATGTTCTCCGGCGTTCCTACTCCCATCAGATAGGTGGGTTTATCTACCGGAAGATACGGCACAACCTGATCCAGGGTTTCATACATCTGTGCGTGGGATTCACCGACAGCCAGTCCTCCGATGGCAAAGCCGTCCAGGTTTTTCTCGCGGATCACTTTCGCGTGTTCGATCCGCACATCCGGAAGGATGCCTCCCTGATTGATGCCAAAGAGCATCTGGTGAGGATTGATCGTATCCTCCAGTCCGTTCAGCCTTTTAAGCTCCGCGATACAGCGATCCAGCCATCGGCTCGTCCGGCTGACGGAAGCTTCGATATAGCTTCGTTCCGCCAGCGCCGGCGGGCACTCGTCAAAGGCCATGGCAATCGTACTGCCCAGATGAGACTGGATCTGCATGCTCTCTTCCGGACCCATGAAGATTTTTCGTCCATCGACATGCGAGGCAAAGGTGACCCCTTCTTCTTTGATTTTCCCGCGGAGCGATGAAAGGGAATAGACCTGAAATCCACCTGAATCCGTCAGGATAGGACGGTCCCAGTTCATAAACCTGTGAAGTCCTCCCAGCTCATGGATGATCTGATCACCGGGCCGTACGTGAAGATGATACGTGTTGGAAAGCTCGATCTGGCATCCGATCTCCTTCAGATCCAGACTGGAAAGAGCGCCTTTGATCGCGGCTACCGTGCCGACATTCATAAAGACAGGAGTTTCCACTGTCCCATGAACAGTCGAAAACCTTCCTCTTTTGGCTCTTCCCTCGGTTTTCAATAATTCATACATTCGCAAGATCCCTTCACCAGAGTTCTTTTTCGATAATATACCTTGGTCGGTCTTTGGCTTCCTGGTACGTTTTACCTACATAAACGCCGACGATCCCCAGCGCGATCAGCAGGATACCGCCAAGGAGCCAGAAACACCCGATCAGACTGACGATGCCCGCAGCCGGCCATGTAAAAATCGCAGCCAGAAGTCCGTATATCAGTGCCAGAACACTGAGTACACAGATCATGACACCCAGGGAGAAGATCAGTTCCAGCGGCTTGATGCTGAAGGATGTGATCCCGTCGATCGCCAGCGCCAGCATCTTCTTCAGCGGATACTTGGATTCACCTGCAAAACGTTCGGCCCGGTCATAGTAAACAACATCTGTTTTGTAACCGATACTCGGCACGATACCACGAAGATACAGATTGACTTCACGATAGGAAGAAAGTGCGGCAAGCGCTCTATTCCCCATCAGACGGTAGTCGGCATGATTATTGACGGTCTGTACGCCAAGCTTCTCCATAAAACGGTAAAAAGCCAGTGCCGTACTTCTCTTAAAGAAAGTGTCCTTATCTCTGGCCTTTCGAACGCCGTAGACGATCTCGCATCCCTCTGTATATTTGACGATAAATTCGTCCACTACATTGATATCGTCCTGCAGATCCGCATCCATGGAGATCGCTGCGTCACAATGATCGCGTACGCTCATGAGGCCTGCAAGCAGCGCGTGCTGATGACCGCGGTTATGTGCGAGTTTGATCCCTCCGAAGTGAGGATCCTGCTTATGATATGCTTCGATCAGTTCCCAGGTTCTGTCCTTACTGCCGTCATCCACAAACATGATCCGGCTATTGTCACTGATCATGCCTTTTTCTATCAGGCTCATCAATTTTTCCAGAATCCTTCTGGATGTTTCCGGAAGCACTTCTTCCTCACAGTAGCATGGAATGACGATATCGATGATCGGGCACATCCGTTCTTCACTCTTCTGCATTTCCATCTTCGCTCTTTCCTTTCTTCGCAAACACAAGAAGTTTGCTGAGGATATAGTTCAATATAATGACAATGATATTGGCGATCAGTTTCATGGGCATCTCCCACCAGTGGAAGATCTCGACTGTCACATATAAAAACAGGACATCCACTCCCAGGGAGAATAGTCTGGCGGCAAAGAACGCTCCGACCTCCTTCAGCACATACGGGAACTTCCAGCTCTTGCTTTCAAATACCCACAGTTTGTTCGTCACGTAGGCAAAGATCACGGCCATGATCCACGCGATGATATCGGAAGGAACGACACCGATCGTCAGCTTGCGGCTCAGGTAATAGACGATCATGTTGATGAGAGTCGTGCAGCCGCCAAAGAAGATATAAAGGATCTGTTCCTTGTATTTCAGGATCAGATTTTTCAGCTTCTCTTCGTTGATGAGCATATACACGGCAAACATCAGGATCGCCGCGAGCGAGACAAAGATCCCGATCTTCAGTCCCGGTGTCTCGTATATGAGTTCGATCTCATGATATCCGGCATCTACGCGAAATCCCATAAAGCCGACATTCACCTTTTCCAGATCCGCTTCCTGTCCGTCGATCTTCAAAGACCATCCGAAATCATACGGAATACTGAAGAAAACAAATCTTTTTTCCTGGAAATTCGTTTCGCACACGACTCCTGTACGAGTCCTTTTCAGGTTGTCTACTGTTTCCGCCCGATGCTCCAGACAGTCATCGAAATACTGTTCTTTACTGTAGTTCACGGATTTTGGATCGATATGATCCAGCAAATCCGTGTATTTCGCGGCAACCGAAGGCTCCATCGTCACTGAGTGCAGCATCGCCGCGGCTTTATTGGCGTCCGCGACTCCGTCCATTTCCCCAATGGTGGTATAGTACCGGTAAGTAAAGCCCATGGGAATATAATAATCGTTCTCCCAGACGTGATACCCGGTCATATCATCATAGTAAGAATAACCTGGCATCAGTGTTTCCGGTTCTTCTTCCGAAGGATCACCGAAATTTGAGGAACTTCCGATACGGTCAAAATACCAGTGAACAGAAACCAAAGCCCGGACAGCATACTGATCTTCCGGTATCTTGGAACTGACATCCCTCTTTTCACCGATATATTTATAGAAATCCATGATAGAACCGGGAACGATACTGTGGAAAGCCCGCATACAGGAGACTCTCCAGAACATTCCCATATTGATCAGCGCGTCATCCGCGTCGATCCGGATCACTTCATCCTTGTCCGGAATGGTGATCTTTTCCTCTCCTTCGATCGCTGAAGCGATCAGGTAGTCCTTGGTTTCATAGGAACGGCTCTTGCCCCAGAAAACAAAGAAGTTTCCATATAGAACAGCATAGATCAGGATGCCGATCATCAGGTAAAGGATGAATTCTCTGGGTTTCTTTCGCAGTTTCGGAACGATCAGCGTAAATGCCATGACAGAAAGGACCGATGTCACCGCGATAGCCGCGAAATAGAGCCAGTGCTCTTCATCATATAGACCCAGCCGTTTAAACTCACCGCCGGAATACTGAGGTGTAAGTGACAATGCCAGAATGATGAACATCGTCAGGCACATAATGACCCATGCGTTATGATTCAGCCGTTTCTCATTGCCCCGGTCAAATGTGATCACAGACGCCAGGATCATCATGAGCGACAGCATATAGAACCACCTGGCGTAATAGGCGGCATTAAACGCGACGAACAAAGCGTTGAGCCCCGGAATGACGGCCATCAGAAGCAGGATCTTGATCATAATGCTCAGCCAGTGCTTCTTTTTACTCTGAAGGAAAGTCAGCACGGCCGACACGGAAATGATGGGAAGATACGAATTGAGCGAGGTCCATTTGGTACTGGCATCCGGCAGAAACACCTGTTTCGACGGCAGTTCCGGCGGGAACAGCAGGCTGAAAAAGATCGCGGGGACCCGTTCTTTATTTGAATAAAGCCATATCCCGAATCCGCTGGGGAAGTTTTGTACACGCGAGTTCTGAAGAACTGTCAGAACAGAAGGCAGCATCAGCACGCCGCTCATCAGGAATCCTATGACGGCCTCGATCGCGACATGCAGGAATTTATTCCAGCTTCTCTCATAATCCTTCTTGATCAGACGGATGAAATAGTAAAGGAGCGTGAATACGACTTCTCCGAAGAAGAAAAAGTAATTGATCAGGGCGTTCAGTGCGACAGCGAGCGCGAACGGTCCCTTCCGCCCGGTCTCCATCAGATCATCCATGGTGATCAGCATCAGCGGGAAGAAGACGATCGCCTCATGAAAATGATTAAAGAAGATATTGTAGATGGAAAATCCGGAAAAAGCATACAGAAATCCGCCCAGCATAGCGTAGTACTGATTCCGGACATATCGTTTCAGATAAATACAGCTCGTCAGTGACGCGCAGGCAAATTTCAGCATCAGAAGAGGTCCCAGCGTATAAGGGACCCAGGAAGAAGGAAGCGGGATCGTCAGCCAGAAAAAGGGACTGCCCAGCAGATAAAAAGTATAGGAGCCAACAAAATTCGCGCCAAGGTCGGTGTACCAGTTCCATCCCCACTCTCCCGCTCTGATCGCGTCGTGGGAGATCATATAAAAGGGGATCTGCTGCGAATTGAAATCTCCGACAAACAGAAAATAACCCTGATCTATGATCATGGCCGGAAGAAAGATCGCACACGCCGCTGCCAGCGTGATCAAAAACGTTTTCAGGTACAAATGCCTGACGGTAATGGATTTCATAAATATCTCAGCTTTCAGTATTTCGATAGAATAGAACTATTGTATCATCAAAATATGCCAGTGTAAAGTTCGAAAATATCTTCATTCCGGCCTTCAAATATAGTATAATCAGCTTTGCGGTGAAAACCGCGGATGTATGAGACAGGAGTATGAAAATTGAAAACCAGTGATTTTTACTATGATCTGCCAGAAGAACTGATCGCTCAGACACCTCTGAAAAACCGAAGTGATTCCAGACTTCTTATCCTGGATAAAAACACCGGAAAGATCCGGCATGAATCCTTCAGAGATCTGCCGTCCTATCTACGTCCCGGTGATCGGCTCGTTCTGAATGATACCAAAGTTTTGCCGGCACGCCTGATCGGTCACAGACGTGACAGCGGCACCGAAGTGGAACTACTTCTTTTGAAACGGCTGTCCGATCAGGATCTTTCTGCCTTATCCGACCTTATTGACGCGTCTTTGCTTTCATCGGAGTTTTCCTGCTGCTTTTGGGAGACTCTGGCAGGTCCCGGTAAACGGGCCAGAGTCGGACACATTCTCGATTTCGGAAACTATACTGCGGAAGGGCCCCTTCTTTCGGCTCAGATCATAGGCGTAAAGCCTGATGGCAACCGGATCGTCCGCTTTGATTTTCACGGCGTGTTTGAAGAGATCCTGGACAGGCTCGGTCAGATGCCCCTGCCGCCCTATATTCACGAAAAACTGGCTGATCCCACCCGTTACCAGACTGTTTATGCCCGGGAAGAAGGATCCGCCGCGGCTCCGACGGCCGGACTGCATTTTACGAAGGACCTTTTACAGAGAATCGAAGAAATGGGGATCGGAATCACCTATGTCACCCTGCATGTCGGACTTGGAACTTTCCGTCCTGTGAAAGTGGAATCGATCGAAGAACATGTGATGCACAGGGAATTCTTCCATCTGGATGAAAAAGCGGCTGAAGAAATCAACCGGACGAAAAAGGAAGGCGGACGGATCATCGCCGTTGGAACGACTTCCTGCCGGACGATCGAATCAGCAGCGGTCGAGCCCGGGAAGGTCATGCCCATGAGTAAAGAAACTGGCATCTTCATCTATCCGGGTTATCAGTTTAAAATTCTGGATGGTCTGATCACCAACTTCCACCTTCCCGAGTCGACCCTGATCATGCTGGTCAGCGCTCTGGCCGGACGCGAAAACATACTAAATGCCTACCTGGAAGCCGTACAGGAAAAATACCGTTTTTTCAGTTTCGGAGACGCGATGTTTATCACCGATCACGTATAAAAGAAAAACCGCTTATGCTCCAATCGATGGAGTTCATAAGCGGTTTTTTCTTTTCCTTTTGTTCATTATTTGAAGAACAAATGGCCACCGTGTTGTGTCACGAAGGTAAGATCACTGAAGAACCAGGAAGAATCTCCCTGAGTAGACACGAAAAACAGGGCGCCATCGGAATAATCTTCTCCTGCCAGTGCACGGTTACACGCTTCTATGACGGATTCCGTCGGCACGACAGACCAGAAAGATCCCGTTGAGACTGGTTGAAACTGTCCGGGCATAAAAACGATCTCGGAGATCGTCTCGCCATAACCTGCTGCAATTCGGTTAAGAACAACATTCGCGACCATGATCTGTCCCTGAATATCTTCGTATCCGGCTTCTGCCATCACGATCCTTCTAAGGACTTCGATCTCATTGTTCTCATCCTGCTGACCAACATATTCCTCGTCATCCGAAGAATATTGCTCGTGGGTACCTTCCGCTGCTCCCACCTGGTCATCATTGAGGGTCACGACCGGCTGAGCGGCCGCTATTTCCTCTGCAATCAGTTCATCCACTGTTTCAGATGCATCAACGAGCAGATCTTTCTCTATATTCTGAGATCTATTCGTATTCGTTTGGGAAGTGACGATCATTGTTTCATTTTCGTTCCGAACGGCCGTCTGCGCTTTCACACTATACGTGTACGCACGGATATCCGACGTACAGCCCAGGCAGACTGCGAGAAGGACGCTGAGAACGATAAAACAAATCTTTCCCTTCACGATTACCTCCTTACTGGATTTCAGAATGGCCAAAAAGACACCTTTCTGATCCAAGCAGCGAGCATTAGATGCAACATTCGAGCTTCAATTGCCTCTATAGTAATGATCGGGTTAGAAATTGCTCGTTTCTCTTTGTATTGGAACTTCCAAACGACATCCAAAACAATGTACAAGATATTATATCACTTTTTCAGTTTTTGTCAACTGTTGTTCGTTCAGCGTGTTTCCCTTCAGTTTTCCGAAGTGCTCTCAGGCCAGTCCGGATCCAGTCTGCTGACGAGTCTGGCCATCAGATATGCCTGGTCCGGTGTCAGGATAGAATAAGCCTGATAGCCTCCCTGTGAGGGGTCCTCACAGATCGAAAGAGCCGCGTCCGTATGGGTATCATCTTCCAGACAAAGAGGCATCATCAGAAGCATGACGCCCTCCCTTGGTTCGAATCCGGCCAGTGCTGAATGATAATTCCAGCGAGCTCTTTTCTTCGCTGTTTCTATCGCGTCTTCCAGCCGGCTTACCAATCTCCGGTACAGTTTATCGTGTTCCGAAAGATAATGAGAGAATGCGAAATACGCCTGTTTTAACTGGTTTTGCACTTTTGCGCCGTCGATCATTTCCAGGATCTTCTGAGCGTCTTCATCGCCATAGCAGCATTCACGAAGATATCCGATCGGAAGTCTGGTCAGATGATCCAGGATCAGATGCGCGTAATCCGTCTCAATCTCCATCCGGTCATCATACACAAGCAAAGTCGGATCCGAGACATAGAGCGCTTTTTCCGGCAGCGGATTAAAGTAAGTGCTGAGCATTCTGCCATATTCATTCTTTCCACGAATTCCGGCAAGGGTAAAGCATTCGAATTTCCACGCGGCTTTTCCTTCCGGATTCGGAACGAAGCACGCGAATATCTCATCAAAATGGGAAGTCAAAAGACCTGTATTAAAGGCCGCGAGTTTGCCGTCTTCCGACACCAGGACCTTTTCTTCCTGCTGGAGACGGAAAAAAGTATACTGGATATATTTTTTCAGCAGATAATATTTCCCGAGTTTTTTGTTGGACGTCTCCCATTTTTCCGGGATCGCCAGATCCGCAAGTTCACGAAGAAATTCCTGCCAGTAACCTATCTCAGCGAAAGATTCCAACGCTTTGCTTGGCGTTAATGGAAGATCTTCTTCCTGCTCCTCCTTGGCTTCTTCTTCCTCGATGACTTCCTGATCCAGCTTGGGGAAGCCGACATAAGTCAGGAACCATTGTTTGCCATAAGGTTTTTCGTTTTTCTTGATGATCGCGACCATCCCTTCCCCGCCTCGTTCCCATTCTACCGGGAAAGTGATCGTAACGCCCCGCTGCTCGAAGGACTGTTCCGCGACGCTCTTCGCGTAGGAATGAGACAGAACGGCGCCGGGATCGGTCATGCCTTTACGGTTCAGAAATTCCACGACTTTCGGAGGCATATAGACCAGCCGGTCGAAGTTGCTGTTTCCTTCGGTTCTGCGCACTTTGGGCTTTTCAACCGGAACCGGCTGTTCACGGAAGATGGATCCCGTGTCCCGGCCGCTGAAACGCACGCTTCCGGACGTCGAACGGATCTGCTGCTCTGTCTGATGATATTCATTAACAGGCTTTTCCGATTTCTCGGAATATGTGCTGGCCCTGTCTTTTTTGTCCTTCATTTCACGAATCGGTTCCCGAAGAATGGTGATCAGTACATTGGGGACCTGGTTGATGACTACATCTTCCATATCAAGGAACTCATCCATCTGCCCAAGCATATTTTTCATCTTGGAAAACCCATATGCTCTAGGCGTATATCCGTTCGCGATCAGATACTTACTGATAGAAGCCATATGGATCTTCGTCCCGACCGCGAAGCGGCTGCAAAGCATACGATAGATCTCCTCTTTGACTTCACTTGTAAAATCCATGACCTCGGAAGGCTTGTTCTGATAGATCAGCGTACTTCCGGCAAGTTCATTCCGGGTTTCAGCAAGATCAGAGAATGACGGTCCGTTATCAGCTGTCTGTGACGCTGATAATTCTCCTTCATTCCAATCAAGGATCTTAACCAGATATTTTTCTGTGTTTTCCGGATCATTTTCCAAAATGATATATTCCGGCAGGTTTTCCAGAAGCTCCAGTGTGCGCGCAAACGAATACTTCCGGCATCCATTTCCGGACAATGTAAGCTCCCTACCCACTTCTGCAAGAGGATACAGCACATCCGTCTGAAATTTACCCGTAAGCACGTGGTAAATTTCAATCTTATTTTGTTCTGTTAACATAGAAGAATTCCTTTATAGAATGTAGACATTTGTAGACTCATTGTATCATCGAATGATAAAAAAAGCAATCATAGACCACGAAAAAATCAGCTTCTGAGAACGCGCAAAACTGTTTGAAAATAATCCGGAAGTTCCGAGTCGAACATCAGTTTTTCCTTTGTGACGGGGTGGACGAATCCTAGTACTTTCGCATGAAGGATCTGGCCCGGCCAAAAATCCATCCGGGAAAGTTCTTTGGCTTTTGAGAGTGTCTCGCGGGAAGGCCCGTAGAGAGGATCTCCTAGAAGCGGATGTCCCAGACTGGCCATATGAACGCGGATCTGATGTGTCCGCCCTGTTTCCAGCGTGATTTCAAGATAGGAAAAAGAACCCAGCTCTTCCAGCACTTTGAAATGCGTGATCGCTTCTCTTCCGTCCGGCCTTACGGTATATTTCTTGCGATCCTCTTTCATTCGGCCGATCGGCGCATCGATCGTTCCTTCTGGTTGTTTGAACTTTCCATGAACGACCGCATGATATACACGGTCAATATCATGACGGGATAATAACTCACTGATCCCCTGATGAGCTTCATCGGTTTTACAGATGACCAAAAGGCCGGATGTATCCTTATCGATCCGGTGAACGATTCCCGGACGCATGATCCCGTTGATACCGGAAAGAGAATCCTTGAAGTGATACATCAGCCCATTGACCAGCGTGCCGTCCTCGTGTCCCGCCGCCGGATGGACGACCATCCCTCTTGGCTTATCTACAACAGCAAGATGTTCATCTTCGTAAACGATGGTCAGGGACATTTCCTGCGGTAAAACATCCGCGGGCTTTGCTTCAGGTATCGTGATACGGATCCTGTCGCCTTCTTTGACCTTATATCCGGTCTTGACCTGCGCGTCTTCCACAAGTACCAGTCCGTCCCTGATCAGATTCTGAATTCTGGAACGCGTGAGATCCGGTTCTTTTTCCATCAGAAAAAGATCCAGACGCATACCGGTTTCTTCTTCCTTTACCAGGAAAACCTTCTCATTCATCATTGGCAGGCTTCTTTCTGCTGATCATATGTTCCATCTGCTCAAAAAAGTCCTTTTTAAACAATAGCATAAGTCCGAGGACGATCACAGCGATGACGATATAGGAATCAGCAACATTAAATATCGCAAAATGGATCAGAACAAAGTCAAACATATCGATCACAAAGCCATACATGATCCGGTCGATCACATTGCCCATCGCGCCGGCGATGATCATGCAGGACAGGATCAGAACAAGCGTCATTTCTCTGTTTTTAAAGCTGAAATCTTCATGTGAAATGATACGGCCAATAAAAAACGCAAGAGCCGCCATGACGATCACCGCGGTCAGGATAAAAAACCATTTGGCGTTTTCCAGTATACTGAAGGCAGCGCCTATGTTCTGCGCGTAAGTCAGCTGAAATACCCCGGGAATGATCTGAATGGATGACTGACCTTTAAGTGAAACATAAGCCCAGTTTTTTACCAGACGATCTATAACAACCAGCGCAGCTGTCAAAAAAGCTACGCCGAACAGAACACCCGCTCTTCTTTTCATATCATTTCCCATATTTCTCGATCAGTACCTGATGCCGGCCTGATTTTGAAACTCCTTTATCTTCCTTCAGGATGATTTTTCCTTTTCTTCTCAGTGTGATCTTGTCGCCGATCATGACCGTTTTATCTGGCTGCATGATGGCTTCGCCGTTGCGAAATACGAGACCTGCCGCGATCCATTTGGACGCGTCGGTCCTTCCAAGATTAAACCCGCGGCTGACGAGTTGATCCAGCCGGAAAGAAGAAACACTGATAACGGATAAGGTTCCGCTTTCCGCCGCGGGAAGGGTCGTCCACGCTACCACTTTTGTATCTACGAGTGCTTTCCCGACCGATGTCAGTTCCTCACAGATAAAAGACGCGATCTCTTCTTTCACGATCACATACGCGCTTTCTTCTCCGATTCGGATATCCCCGATCTTTTCTCTCTTCACACCCAGTCCCATCAGCGCGCCAAGATAATCTCTGTGTGTCAGTTCTTTAGGAAGAAATCGCTGGTCCAGCGCCGTCACGCGGATCAAGCGAAGCTGTACCATCAACAGCTCTTCCCTGTTTTCCGAAAGAAAGTCGGGATAAAAGCAGGCGACTTTACGTTCGCATTCCGGCGCGCCTCCGTACATCCATAAAGACACAGAAAGTCTTCCTTCCCGAAAAGATCGGGAAAGAAGACTTTGTTCTCTTTCATCCAGAAAGTCTGAGACTGTCAGATAAGCTCCTTTTTCTGCCTGATCGCAAAGATCCGTAAGGTGAGCGATCAGCCACTTATCGTCTGATGGTGAAAGCGCCATCAGCGATCTCCGTACAGAAATCCGAGATCGCCCTGATTGAGGGTTTCCTGAAGTGCCATGTCACCGGCGAAATCAACATTATCCGGCGCGATCATAAAGATCTTTTCTGCGATCCTTTGGACATTTCCATTCATCGCGCAACAGCATCCGCAAAGGAAATCCGTAATTCTCTGCGCAATTTTGTACTCGACTCTTTCCAGATTGATAATGACCGGTTTTTTCAGCTTGATATGTTCCGCGATCTCTCTGGCCGCATCCAGGGAATCCGGAGAAGAGACGATAACTTCCATCTGAATATTCGCATTCAGATTGACGACCTTGCTTCCGCGCTCCTGAGAACTGCGGTATGTGCTGCGGCTCGCCGGTCGGGGCGATTCATAGCTTCTTCCTGAATAAGTACTGCGCTGATTCTGCTGGGAAGAAGAGGCGCCAAAACGGTACGGCTCACTGGTTGCCCGACGATTGTAGTCTGAAAATCCGGTTACATTATTGTCAGATCCGGAATAGGAAGAACGGAAATCATCCGAGTCATCATCATATCCATATTCATCAAAGCTATCGTAATCTTCTTCAAGATCTTCCGCTTCGTTTGCAAATCCAAGAACACCCGCTATTTTATTAAATACTCCCGCCATCTTCGGTTCTCCTTCTAAGTATTTCTAACGTATATTATTGCCTTTTTCCGGCCTAAAGTCAAGGTTTTATTACTCATTTCTCCTTATCCAGGAGTTCATTCGCCTTATCATAATCCGCTTTGGCTTCATCGTAACGTTCCAGTTGCTGATAGATCTGTCCGCGGATATAATAAGCCCACGCGTACTCCGGATCGTTGTCCAGACATTCATTGATATCGCTGAGCGCGTTATCGTAATCTTCCATGGAGAAATAGCAGAAACCACGGTTTCCCACAGCGACAGCATATGCCTTCTTATCTGTCTTTTCCGCGTTTTTCAGGAACCGATTGTAATCGCTGATCGCTTCATTGTAGTTACCCATCAGAAAATGGATATTGGCCCTTCCCTCATAAAGGATCGTCTGATCCGGAGAAAGCTGGATAGCACTTTCATAGTCTTTCAGTGCTTCCGGATACTGTTCCAGATCCACATGAAGCTCCGCCCTTTTCAGATAGAAATCCGCAGTCAGGCCTTCTCCGAGCTTGGCATACTGTTCATAATCATTCAGTGCCTTCTGTCCATCGGCAAGCATGCGGTAAGCTTCTCCGCGGTTCCAGTAAAGCAATGCGTTTTCCGGATCTTTCGCGATCGCCGCTGTATAGTCAGAGATCGCTGATTCAAAGTCCTGCAGATTAAAGTAGCAGGTAGCCCGATTGCCTATCGCGGAAACAAGTGAATTATTCCTTTTCAGCGCTTCCGTATAATCTCCGATCGCGTCCTGATACATACCGAGAGCCAGGAAACAGTCTCCCCTGTTCGCATAGTAGACCGCGTTGTTTTCTTTTCCTTTCAGTGCAGCGGAAAAATCTGAGATCGCGCTCTGATAATCTTTTTGACGAAAATAGGCAAGTCCCCGGTTGTTCAGATAAACATCCGATTCGGGTTCAAGATCCAGCGCTTTGGAAAAATCGGCGATCGCGCCGACGGTGTTGTCCATATTGAGATAACACATACCGCGGTTATTGAAGATCTCATCGGTAGCTTTGTCCAGTTCGATGATCCTGGTGTAGGCTTCCGCCGCTGCCTGATAATCGCCGCTCTCGTAAGCCGCATCTCCTGTTTTCATCAACTCGCTTACATTGTCTTCTTCTCTGCATCCTGTCAGAATAACTGCCGCGGCAAAGAAGGCCACGATCATTACGATAATTCGTTTCATGCAAGACTCCTTTTATTTGGAAACGCCGACTTTTACACGGTCGTACATCTGAATTCCTTCCACAATCGCGTAACCCTGTGATCGGTACACGATCGAAACGATCTTGAACTCTTCATATCCGCCGTTTACAACGTATACCCCGGATACGCTGGAAGTCTGGCCTATGCTCATACGATCGGAACTGTTGGGTTTCTGGATCATCGTCCCGGGACTCAGGTTTTCCGGAAGAAGGAAATAGCATAAGCCTCTGTCGGTCAGCAGAATATCCAGAACAACGAATTTGATATCATCACCCGTTACTGTGAGCACACCTGTCAGATCATTGCTTTCTCCGATATATTCCTGCGGAAGGACATAACAATCCTGCTCGACCAGACAGCTTTCAGAAATTTTCAGGCCGGAATGACTGTTCTTTGTGAAGACCAGATCAGCGATCCTGTCATTCATGAAATCCTGTACGCGAGTCGTCAGCTTGATCACAAGTTTATATGTGCCTGAATCTTCATCATAGACTTCCAGTGTATCCACATACCCGGTCAGTTTCTGAGAACTGTTGTAGATAAATGAAATGCTGGATTCACCGGAGAAATACTCGGCCTGTGTGGAATCAAGATAAATGACGATATACCAAACCTGCGAAGATACGAGCCGGTAAAGCGTTGTACCGGCAGTGACCTTCTGCATATTGATCTCAAAATAATTATAATGCGAATCGTAGTTCTGAATAAAGTCGGGGCCTACCTGATCGACGTTCCATCCTTCATACTTGTCGTAGGAGTAATCGATCACACCGCCTTCCTGCAGATACATATTGCTGATGACCTTGTTCTGCTCCTGCGTATAAATACCCTGTTGCTGCAAAAGTGCCGTGACTTTTGTGTTGCTCATGAGCGAATACATATCTTTTCGCTTGGAAACAGCGCTTTGCAGATCGCCCTGCAGGTTATACAGCGCGTCATAGTTGTTGGACGAACGGGAACGCAGGAAGGAAGAAATGGAAGCCGCGATATCCTCGTCCAGAGAATCAAACGCGTCTTCGTATTCACCGGTATCCACATCCTGGATCTGTTCATATAATTCGTCGATTTTTTCGTCCAGTATACTACCGTAATAATCATCCAGGAGCGTACATACGAGCGTGTTTTTCATCAGCTCTTTTCCGCCCGGATAATAATACTGAACAATACCGTCTTCATGTGCTGTGACCAGCTGCTCACTGCGGATCACAACTCCCTGTGTCGAGAAGGTTTCAACGATATCACCCTGTTTGGCAACCACATAATTGGTCGTATCCCGATTCATAAAAATGACGAACTGAGCCACGATATAAATCAGGATAAACCCGATCAGAAGGTAAGTATAAGGAAGCCTCTTCTTCTGTCTCTTTGGTTTTACAGGGCTCGCCTGGTTACGTCTTCTCGATCTCGTCCGTTGGTTTCTGTATTGAGACAAAATACATTCCTCTGTAATGGCATAAAATTATGAAATATTATATCACAGATGCCTTTAGATTTCAATCATTCTCCGCTGCCAGCCATTCTTTCAGATGATCAAGCCTGCGGATGATGCGTTCTTTGCCAAGCAGCTGCATAACGCTGTACAGATCAGGCGCCTGGGAACGACCGCAGACAGCGATCCGAAGGACCATGGAAAGATCCCCGACACTTCCGGTATATTCCCCCGGTGCCGCCTTATAAGCCTTCATATCCGCAGTCATACCATAGGATGGACAGATCTCTTTCAGCTGGGCAAACCATTCATCCTGAGACAGTGACGGGTCATAGATCTGAATATAATCTGAAAGAATGCGCCCGATCACTTCTTTCGACAGATGCGCCGGCAATTCTTCATATTTCGGATCGAAAAGCGGCTCGAAGAAAAAGCTCACATATGCTTTTACTTCACTCCACCGGCCAAAGTCTTTTCTTGGCTTTTTACCGCCGCGGCCGATCGACAGGATGGCTTTGGAATAATCCGGGTCTTCTTTCAGCAGCGCGGCAAAATCCGGATCATACTCTTCCGCCCATTGGACAGTTTTCTCATAAACTTCTTCCGCGCTCATACGGGAAACGACATTTTTACAGACATCGTTCAGTTTATCAATATCGAACAGCGCTCCGGAACCGCTCATTTTCTTCGTGGAAAACGGAAAGTCCTGATACGGTGCGTCCGGATTGGCTCTTCGCCAGTCTTCAAAGTTGGAATTGAGCAGCGTCAACAGGTATTCAACGGCGCCTTTTACCGGGATCCCGTTCTGGAAATAGAAATCCAGGGCCAGTTCAGGATCTTTACGCTTCGAAAGTTTTCTCTTTTTCCCGTCATCCATCTTCATCAGCTGGGCTGTATGCGCGTATTTGGGCTTTTTCAGTCCCAACGCGTCAAAAAGCTGCAGATGGATCGGCAAGGTGGAAAGCCATTCCTCACCGCGGACGACGTGTGTGGTATGCATCAGATGATCATCGATCACATGAGCGAAATGATAGGTGGGAAGACCATCGGATTTCAGAATGACGACATCCTGATCGTTTTCGGTGATCTCCATTTTTCCTTTGATCTGATCTTCAAACCGGATCTTCCGCTCGATACTTCCCTCCGAACGGAAACGGATCACATACGGTGTTCCTTTATCCAGCTCTTCGTAAACTTCCTCTTCGCTCCGGTCTCTCCAGACCGCGTATTTGCCATAATATCCGAAGTTTTCTTTTCCTTTTTCCTGTTCTTCGTGGATCGCGGCCAGTTCTTCTTCCGTGCAGAAGCATGGATACGCCTTGCCCATGGCTACCAGAGCCTTCACATACGTCTGATAGATCGAGGCTCTTTCGCTCTGTGTGTACGGGCCGTAGTTTCCCCAGTCTCCTTCGAGCGTCGCGCCTTCATCGAACTCCAGACCGAATTTGTGAAACACTTTCAGAATCGTTTCCACGCCATTTTCTACAAGACGTTTGCGATCGGTATCCTCGATCCTAAGATAAAAAACACCGCCGCTCTGATGGGCCAGCCTTTCATCGACCATCGCCCCATAGAGATTGCCGAGATGCATGAATCCGGTGGGGCTTGGCGCGATCCTCGTCACCTTGGCTCCTTCCGGAAGATCTCTTTCCGGATATTTTTCTTCCATCATTTCCATCGTTTCGGAAATATGCGGGAACAGCCGATCGGCCAGTTTCTGGTAATCCATGATACTTACTCCTGTTTTTGTTTCTTGATCACTGAGCGGTAGATCTCGTCATCCGGGACTGCTTTGCCTTTTCGGTTCATATAATCCGCAGCGACTTTGACTTTCTGACCCATTTTCGATTCTTTTCCTTCCAGCAGCCGCTGTATATTCGCTCTGTGACGATAAAAGCCTGAAACAGCCATGATCAGCGACAGGAGGATAATTTCGATCCCATGCGCCTGATCATAATAGAATATCGCGGTAAAGGTCAGCTGCAGTACCATGTAGGTCAGCGAAGCCAGCGACATATATTTGGAAAGATACAGAATCAGTACAGACGGAATCAGGCAGAAAGCAACGACCCGTGGATCCGCGGCCAGCAGGATCCCGATGGTAGCCGCAACTCCTTTTCCGCCTCTGAACTGCATATAAAAAGGATAATTATGTCCAAGGATCACACCGATCCCGGCCCACCACAACAAGTATTTCTCACTGTAGCCATAGATGGAAGCGGCGACCAGCACAGCACCGACCGCTTTGACAATATCCAAAAACAGCGTCAGATAACCCCATCTCTTGCCCATGACGCGGATCACATTCGTTGTGCCCGCGTTGCCGCTGCCATAATTTCTGATATCGATGCCTTTGACCAGTTTGCCAAGAATATAGGCGAACTGCTGGCAACCGAACGCATAGCCGATCAAAAGGCAGCAGGCTCTCTGAATAAGCAAATCCATTACCCCTCCTTGTATGCTCGGGAATTATGAAAATCTCTCTCCCAGCACACCGCGTTCACGGATGATAAATTTCAGCGGTGTCCCTCTGAAATCAAAACTCTTCCGGATACAGTTTTCCAGATACCGTCGGTAGCTGTAATGCATCAGCTCCTGATCGTTCACGAATATGACAAATGTCGGCGGTTTGACGCCGGTCTGTGTCATATAAAAGATCCTGAGCTGTCTTCCTTTATCTGAAGGCGGCTGATTCATCGCGGTCGCGTCATACAGCACATCGTTCAGAATACCGGTCGCTACTCTTCTGGCCTGGTTTTCTTCCACGATATCAATGGCTTCAAACAACTTATGGATCCTTTGTCCCGTCTTAGCCGAAATAAAGACCGTCATGGCGTAGGGAATAAAGCTGAGCACATCCGCCAGGTCCTTCTCAAACTCTTTCATCGTGTTGGTATCTTTCTCCACGATGTCCCATTTGTTGACCGCGATGATGATCCCTTTCCCGTTCTCATGAGCGATCCCGGCGATCTTCGCGTCCTGTTCGGTCACGCCGCTCTGTGCGTCGATCATCAGGATGGCGATATCGGCTCTTTCCACCGCGCTTACCGAGCGGATGACCGAATACCTTTCGATGTCCTCATCGACCCGGCTCTGACGCCGGATCCCGGCTGTATCGATAAAGGTGTATTTCTTATGATTATAGGTCACTTCGGTGTCGATCGCGTCTCTCGTTGTACCGGCTATCTCGGAAACGATGACACGTTCTTCTCCCAGAAGTCGGTTGATCAGAGACGATTTTCCGGTGTTCGGTTTGCCGATCACCGCGATCTTAAGCTGCTCATCAGAACCGTCAAGAGTATTCTCCGGCGGGAAATGCCGGATCACTTCATCCAGCATATCGCCAAGTCCCAGACCCTGTTCGGATGAAACAGGGAATGGTTCACCCAGGCCAAGGGAATAAAACTCATAGATCGGCGTTACATCCCGCATATTGTCCAGTTTATTCACAGCCAGGACCACCGGTTTATGAGATTTGCGCAGCATGGAAGCCACTTCGGTATCGGCGTCTGTCATTCCGCTCTTGGCATCCACCAGAAAAATGATCACATGCGCCATTTCGATCGCCATCTGTGCCTGTTCACGCATATGCTTAAGTAGCAGGTCATTGGTCTTCGGTTCGATACCGCCGGTATCGATCATGGTAAATCCGTGATCCAGCCATTCCGCCTGCGCGTAGATCCTGTCTCTGGTCACGCCGGGCGTATCTTTAACGATCGAGATCCTCTCTCCTGCCAGTCGATTGAAAAGGGTCGATTTACCCACATTCGGCCGGCATACGATAGCAACGATCGGTTTCATTTTCTTTTCCTTTCCTTATCCATAAAGGATCGACTCCACAAAACTATCTCCTGAAGATTTTACAATAGATACAGGGATCTGTAAAGCCTTTTCAATATCCTTCACAGACACATCATCGAGCAGTATGTCCTCATCCGCCTTGAGAAGTCCCTTCGGCAGCAACAGCCTGTCTCCCAGGTCTTTTCCCTTCAGCTGCTCTATAATATCCTTACCGGTGAGAAGTCCCGTAACGGTAATATGTTCTCCGAAGAAATGGTTAATGATCACATATACCCTGATCTTAAGCTCCGGATAGACATCCATGATCTTCTGGCAGATCTGCCTTATAAACTCACTGGGCAGTTCGCCTGTGATCAGACTGAAATTTCCTTTGATCTCCTTTGACGGATCAAGACGTTTGATGGCTTCTTCCGCCTCATCCACAAAAAGCCGCATCATTCCGACGCCGTTTTCCAGCTGAAGATACCCGTCATAAGCGTCTTCCTCCGGAAGCGGCCTGTCAGCTCCGATATAGAATTCATCCGAAAGATGGACGAAGTGAAGCCCGCTCTTTTGATAGGCTTCCTCCCGGTAAGGTTCGACCTGATCGATGACTTCTGTCAGTTCTTCTTTTGTAAATGGTTCCAGCGGATATAGTCCTTCCCGGAATTTCGAAAGGCCTACGGGAACGATACTGACACTGGTCATCTCCGGCATGAGTTCCATCAATGTCCGGATCGTATAGTCAAGATGTTCTTTATCGTTTACACCTTTGCAAAGAACGATCTGTCCGTTCATCTGTATCCCTGCTTCTTTCAGACGTCTCAGCCTGGGCATCAGTTCCGCCGCTCTTTTGTTTTTCAGCATCCGTACCCGCAGATCAGGCTCGGCTGCCTGAACGGAAATATTGATCGGAGACATCTGATAGCGGATGATTTTCTCGAAATCAGACTCCGACATATTCGTCATGGTAATATAGTTTCCGTTCAGAAAGGAGAGTCTCGCGTCATCGTCCTTGAAATACAGAGAATCTCTCATCCCCTTCGGCATCTGGTCGATGAAGCAGAAGATGCACTGATTGGAGCATCGGCGGTATTTGCCCATAAACTCTTCTTCAAATACAAGGCCGAGATCTTCATCTTCATCCTTTTCGACGACACATTCGACTTCTTCATTATCCTTGGTCAGGATCTGCAGAGTCAGCTGTTCTTTTTCACAGAAATAATAATAATCCAGAACGTCTTCGATCGGCTGGGAATCGATGGACAAAAGAATATCACCCGGTTCGAAGCCCAGCTCTTCTCCGATCCCGCCGGGGACAACTGCCTTGATGATTTGTTTCATAAGTGATCCCTATCCTTATATCAGTTCCAGAAAAGCTGCCATGGTACCCCGCTCATTTCCCATACGACGATGAGAATAGAAATACTCCGTCTGACATTTGGTGCAAAGGTCTGTCACGGTGATATTTTCCCGGAGAAGTCCGGCTTCTTCCAGGATCAGCTGATTCGCTCTCCACAGATCGACCTGGCTCTTTTCCGGCTTCTCGGAGGGAAGCACGACTTCGTCCACATGATCCTGAAACATGGCTTCAAAGATCCCGCTGACATCTTCTCCGACCTCAAAACAGCAAGGGCCGATAGAGGGAGAAATACCGGCAAGGATATCCGAAGGGCGGCAGCCATATGCTTCATGCATCCGCTCTACCATATGACGGCCGATCTCCAGGACCGTTCCCTTCCAGCCGGAATGGGCGAGACCGATCGCTTTTTTCACCGGATCCAGAAGGAAAATCGCCGGACAATCCGCGTGAAATGTCGTGAGGCAAACCTCTCTCCGATTTGTAATGAATCCATCGACATCCTTCATTCTCTTGGGTTTCAGCAATCCTTCTCCCCGGTTCTCGGGTCCTACTTCCAGGATCTTCTCTCCGTGCACCTGATCGGACAACACCATATCACCGGGATAGATCCCCGAAACAAAGGAGATCCTCCGGTAGTTCTCATACACGGTCTCTGCCATATCGCCCCGGGAAAACCCGAGGTTCATGCTGGCGAGATAGCCGGCACTCATACCGCCGCGGCGTGTCGAGAACAGGTGCCTCACAAGTCCGGTCGACTCAAATGAAGGAAACGTTACCGTCACAACAGGTCCGTAACGATGGATCCCATGGACACTGCTTTTTAGTTCATCCATAAATCCTCTCCAAACGCGTTCTGATAATGATGTATTTTATGATGATCACCGGCCCACCAGATCTCGACGATATCAAATCTCATTTGGGTCTCACCGATCTGTCTGAATGAGCGATAGTATTCCGCTGTATGGATCAGCTTTTTCATCTTCTCCGGCGTCACAGCCAGAGAAGGCCGCCCAAAGGCAAGATCATGCCGGTATTTCACTTCCACAAATACCAGTACCGGTGGATCCTGCTGCTGATCCAGCGCGATCAGATCGATCTCTCCCTGCCGGCATCGGAATCTTTTTTCCAGAATATCATAGTGTTTGTTCTTCAGATACTGCGCCGCCATCTCCTCCGCTCGCAGTCCTTCATCATACGCTTTTCCCATTAAGAGATAAACTTTCCGATAAACGTCTTACGGTGGACCGGCAAAGGTCCATAGGTACGGATCGCCTGGATATGCTGCGCCGTACCATATCCTTTGTGAGAAGCGAATCCATATTCCGGATACTTCTCATCCAATTTTCGAAGAATATCGTCTCTGGTTTCTTTTGCGATAATGCTGGCGGACGCAATAGAAACGGACAATGCGTCCCCCTTGATGATGCCTTCCTGCATGACCGGAATCTGAGGGATCTTCAGTGCGTCGATGAGAAGCACTTCCGGCTTTATTTTCAGCTGATCAAACGCCATCTTCATGGCCAGTTTGGTCGCTTCGAGGATATTGATCTCGTCGATCGTCCTTTCATCGACGATACCGATCCCGATCCCGATCGCTTTTTCTTCGATCTCTTTTTTCAGCTCCGCTCGTTTTTTGGGGCTGAGTTTTTTGGAATCATTCACCCCGTCAACCGGTTTTTCCGGATCAAGGATCACGCAGGCGGCCACGACGGGGCCGGCCAGCGGCCCTCTGCCGGCTTCATCCATTCCGGCGATCGTCTGATATCCCAGTTCCAGATATTTGTTCTCATATTCCGACATTTGCTGATATTTCAGCACGGGATCTGTTTTCGCAGCCATGATTCGTCCTCCTATTGTGCTTGGGAACCGCGCAGCGGTTCAGACAGGGGCTCACGATTGCAGTCACTGGATGCCCCTGTTCTTCTCCTTGTCCTCCGGCCTCTCCAGGGAGATGCGTCCGATCTTGCCGTTCCGGAATTCATCCAGCACCATGACCGCTGTCCTCTCCACATCGATCACACCGCCCGCCTTCAGGTGGCCTCGCTTTTTTCCGATGGCCTCCAGAATATGATCTCCGGAAAGTGATAATACCTCTTTTTCGATATGATAACGATCCGCCATGAGATCCGGATATCTTGCCGCGACGGTCTCACAAAGCTTTGCGCAAAGCGTATAGCTGTTCAAAATATCATCTTTGATAGAACCGATAAATGCCAGTTTCATGGCCGTAGTCTGATCATCGAACTTGGGCCAGAGGATCCCCGGAGTATCCAGCAGCAGCGTCCCATCAGAGAGACGGATCCACTGTTTGGCTTTGGTGACCCCCGGCTTATTGCCGGTCTTGGCCGCGTCGGAACGATGCGCCATCTGATTGATCAGGGTGGATTTCCCGACATTGGGAATACCGGTGATCATCATACGGATCGGCTGAGGCTTCAGTCCTTTTGCCTTGGCCCTTTCGATTTTTTCCTGGCAAAGCTGATTGGCGGCACGGGAAATTGCCGCCAGGCCCTTTCCTTTCAGGATATCAAGGGCGACCACAGCGAATCCCTGTTCCTCAAACCATTTTGTCCATTCTTTGGTAACTTGTTCATCCGCCAGATCGGTCTTGCTCATCACGATCACGCGCGGACGCCGGCTCCACAGTTTATCCAGATACGGATTCTTACTGGAAAAAGGAACACGGGCGTCTACGATCTCAACGACTACATCGACTAGTTTGATATTTTCTTCCATCATCCTGCGAGTCTTGGCCATATGGCCGGGAAACCAGTTGATGGTTTGATTGTTTTCGCTCATCTTTTTCTCTTTCTATATGAAAAAACAGGGCTGCAATGCTTCAGCATCGGCATAGCACATGCAGTCCTGTTCCTTGGTGGATGATCTCAGTCTTCGGAAAGACTGATCAATCCCTGTACGATCGGTCTCCAGGATTGTCTCGGCCAAACACAGAAGAAAACCTTTCCGACTATATCGGATTTCGGTACTGCACTGACAGATACAAATCGGCTGTCCAATGTCGCGTTGGGATTATCACATAAGACAAAGTATGAATCCTCCGGAACCGTATACGGATACGTCACCTGTCCCGGAATATAAGTCGTCGTACCTTCGCAGTAAGGCGTAACAAAGGCGATCCCATTAACGGAGATATTGCCCTGTTCATCGATCATGATCACATCTCCCGGAAGACCGATGACTCTGGAGATATGCGCACGTTTGCTCTCTCCTACCAGAAACGCGATGATCTCTCCCCGTCCGGGGTCGGAAAAGCGATAGCTGAACCGGCTGTAAACGATCGTTTCACCGGATTGGATGGTAGGATCCATGGCCGTATTATCTACTTTTACATATCCTGCGATGAACATTTGAACGACCCAGATGATCGCGACCGCGATCGCGATATCCTTGACCCATGTCAGGACGCCTGTCGAGATCTTCCAGAGTCTTTTGCGAATATAGCGATGTTTTCTCCGTTTCGCTCTAGCGGCTTCTTCCTCACTCAGTACAGGCTTATTCTTTGCTTTTTTCTTTTTCTTTTTTTCAGGCGCCGGGGAAGGAGCATCTTCTGCTTCTTCCACAGCAGGTTCTGCCGGCGTTTCTGTCTGAACTATATCGTTCGCGAGATCATCTGTCAGGATATCTTCGAAATCGAATTCCCTGAGTTCTCTCGGCTTCGGATCAGAAACGCGCTCTCCTTCTTTTTTTCTTTCGTCCTGGCTCATGACTGCTCTCCTCGTTTTAAGTCTTTATGCAAAAGAGGGACACATAGTCCTTCCGAACATATTTGTCCCTCTTTCACAAAAACTTCGCTTAGATTCTCTCTTTGACCTTGGCAGCTTTACCGACACGGTCACGCAGATAATTCAGTTTCGCGCGACGGACTTTACCGCGGCGAACGACCTGAATATGATCGATACTCGGAGAATTCAGCGGCCAGGTTTTCTCAACACCGATACCGGAGGACAGACGGCGTACGGTCACGTTCTCACGGATAGATCCGCCCGTACGGCGAACAACGATTCCTTCGAACATCTGGATACGCTCTCTGGCACCTTCTTTGATCTTGGCATATACACGGATGGTATCGCCAACCTGAAACTCCGGAATGTCGGATTTCAACTGTTCCTTTTCGATCTCGCGAATGATCTCAGCATTCATGGTATATAACCCCTTTCTTTACAGACACTCAATAGCAAATGCATACCACCCTGAGGAACAATCAATGAAACGGGAGGACATGCAGCATATTTCTATGCGGTCTTCCTGACCAAATGCCAGCGGAACATCCAAATCATGTGAAACGCTTTCTGGAGCGTTCACGAATTATTATTATACCAGATTTAATTCTGGTTGTCCAGCAAATCTTGAAGTATTTTTTTCTCTTCTTTTGTCAGCTGCTCTTCACATATCAGATCCGGTCTTCTTTCGAGCGTTGTACGGATCGCTTCCTTCAATCTCCACTTCCGGATCTGCTCATGATTACCGGACAGAAGCACCTCCGGGACTTCCTGACCGTGAAAAACCCTCGGCCTTGTATACTGCGGATATTCAAGCCACATTCCGGAAAAAGATTCTTCCTCCGCGGATGATTCATTTCCCAGCACACCCGGGATCATTCTGGATACGGCATCCATCACCACCAGGGCGGGAAGCTCGCCGCCTGTCAGTACATAATCACCGATGGATATCTCATCCGTCACGGCCTCATCGATCACGCGTCTATCGATCCCCTCATAATGTCCGCAGAGAATGATCAGTTCTTCATATTCCGCTAGTTCCCGGGCGATCGTCTGAGTAAACCTCCGACCCGCCGGAGACATCAAAATCACGGGGGTTTTATTTCCTTCTTTCCCGTTTTTCGCTTCTTCGACAGCCTGGCAGACCGGCTCCGCCTGCATGACCATCCCGGCTCCGCCGCCAAACGGATAATCATCCACACTCCCATAACGGTTACGGGCATATTTGCGGATATCGATCGTTTTCAGTTCAATGATCCCTTTTTCGATCGCTCTTCCGACAATGCTTTCCGTCGACGCGCTTTCGATCATCTCAGGAAAAAGAGTCAAAACCGTATATTTCACTCCAAACCCTCCAACAGTCTGATCACGATCCGATGCTTCTTCTGATCCATTTCCAGAATACAGTCATGAATGACCGGGATCAGGATCGTTTCCCGATCCTGTTTTTCGATCTCCAGCACGAAATTCGCGCCGGTCTCCAGGATGTCGGTCACTGTACCGTAGAATCCATCTTCTGTATAGACCTCGGCACCAAGGAAATCTCGGATGTAAAATTCATCCTCCTCAAGCGGAATGGCTTCCTCATCCGGTATCCAGATGGATCCTCCCTTCAGCTTCTCGGCTATCTCCGCCGAATCGACACTGCGGAACTTCAGGATCAGCATATCCTTCTGATACTGAACGGAAGTGATGAACAGTTCTCCGAGGATCCTTTCACCCTCTTCATCCCGGCTGAAAAAAACCCTTTTCAGCTTTTCGAATCTTTGACTATCATCCGTCGTCGGATAAACTTTGACTGCCCCTTTGATACCGTGCACCGAACTGACTACACCGACACGAAACATGACTATTCCCTCATCTTCTGTTAGTGGCAAAAAGAGGTCAGCGCTTTTGCTGACCCCTCTGTTCACTGAACGATCTCGACCGAAACCTTAGTGTCATCCTTGATTGCCGCCGCCTTGACAACAGTACGGATCGCTTTCGCGATTCTGCCTTGTTTACCAATGACTTTGCCCATGTCCTCAGCTGCGACTTTAATGGAGATCACCTGTTCGTCATTTTGTGTCTCTTCAGTGATGACGACCTGATCCGGTGCATCCACCAGAGCTTTCACAATGATCTCAACCAGTTCTTTCACTGCAACCTCCTAACTGATCGTCTTACTCGATTCCTGCGATCTTCAGAAGCTTTTTCACAGTTTCGGTCGGCTGAGCACCGTTGCCAAGCCAGGCACTGGCCTTTTCCTGATCGACCTTGATCACGCTGGGATCTCTGGTCGGATCATAGAAACCGATCTCATCGATAAAACGGCCATCTCTGGGAGAACGAACATCAGCGACAACAATACGATATGTAGGCGCACCTTTTTTACCCATTCTCTTCAGTCTGATCTTTACCATCGTCTTTACCTCCTGTTTTCCTGATTTTAGAACCCGAACGGATTCTGGCCCCGGTTCATGCCGGGCAGGCTCATGCCCCCGCCTAATCCGCCGAGCTGTCTTAGCATAGCTTTGCGGCCTTTCTTGCCGCTGAACTGTTTCATCATGCCTTTCATCTGGTCAAACTGTTTAAGCAGACGATTCAGTTCCTGAATACTGGTGCCCGACCCCTTGACGATCCTGCGCTTTCTGGACGCGTTCAGGATCTGAGGTTTTCTTCTCTCTTCCGGCGTCATAGAATAGATCATCGCTTCCAGTCGTTTAAACGCGCCTTCATCGATATCCGTATCCTTGATCTTGCCTGCCATTCCGGGGATCATCCCCAGAAGAGAGCTGACACTTCCCATTTTTGTCACCTGCTGCATGCTGGAAAGAAAATCTTCCAGGTTGTAGTCTTTCGACATCGCACGCTTGGACAGGTTTTTGGCATCTTCCTCGTCGATGGCGCTCTGTGCTTTTTCGATCATCGTCAGCACATCGCCCATGCCGAGGATCCGGGATGCCATCCGGTCCGGATGGAACTGTTCAATATCGCTCATCTTTTCTCCGATACCGGAGAACTTGATGGGTTTGCCCGTGACTGCGCGGACAGAAAGCGCAGCACCACCTCTGGTATCACCATCCAGCTTCGTCAGGATCACGCCGGTGACATCCAGTTTCTCGTCGAAACCTTTAGCCACATTCACCGCTTCCTGACCGGTCATGGCATCCACGACCAGCAGGATCTCAGAAGGATTCACGGCTTCCTTGATCCGCTGCAGCTCTTCCATCAGGTTTTCATCGATCTGCAGTCGACCTGCCGTATCGACGATCACCAGATTGCATCCGAGCACCTTTGCTTTTTCAACAGCACCTCGGGCGATCTCTACCGGATCATGGTCTGTTCCCATCTCAAAGACAGGAACGCCGACCTGCTCGCCGAGGATCTGCAGCTGCTTAACAGCCGCCGGACGATAAATATCACAAGCAGCAAGAAGCGGTTTCTTGCCGCGAGTTTTCAGCATATTGGCCAGTTTGGCCGCCATCGTGGTTTTACCGGCACCCTGAAGACCAGCCATCATAAAGACGCTGGGTGAAGTACTGCCGTAGATCAGCCCGGATTCCTGATCGGAACCCATCAGGGCGATCATTTCTTCATTTACGATCTTGATGACCTGCTGCCCGGGAGTCAGGCTCTTCAGAACATCAGAGCCGAGTGCTCGTTCCTGGATCCTGGCCACGAATTGTCTGACTACTTTAAAGTTGACATCCGCTTCCAGAAGTGCCAGCTTGACTTCCCTGAGACCATCTTTCAGATCTTTTTCGGTCAGTGTACCTTTGCTGCGGAATCCTTTAAAGACTTCCTGCAGTTTATCGGATAGATTTTCAAATGCCATTAGCTTACTCCTGATCGGGGCTGATCGCGAGGGTATTTTTGAGCTCGATAATGGACGGAAGAAGCTCTTCCCTTGCGCTTGACTGACAGATCTTCTGTTCCAGATCCTCTGTCAGATTCGATAAGTTGATAAAACGTTCGATCATATGCAGTTTGTTCTCGATCTGCCGCATACTGGATAAAGAACGATGTACGGCGTCAGAAACTCCCTGACGGCTGATATGGAGAAGTTCACCGATCTCGCCAAGCGAAAGATCTTCCTGCGTATAGAGCTTCATGATCTCTCTTTGTTTCTCTGTCAGTAATTCTCCGTAAAAATCGAACAGCAGTGAATGATAGTATATTTCGTCCATGGCAACCACCCGCGCATGAAGTGTCAAGTTTTTTTGCTTGACAGTCCGATATTATACACCCATCATTCACTGCTGTCAACATATATTTTAGGGACGCATTTTTTTCTGAACGATCTCAAAGAAGCTCATATCCGAAACCTTGGCCAGAGGGAAAGAATAACGGCTCTTATAGACATGGATCCAGGTATCGGCCGGGATCGGAATGACCCTGCCTCCGTCCCCGATAAAAGCTGCCTGATCCGCTTTTGAAAAACTGCCAATATAAAAGTCCAGATGATCATCGCCTCGGAGTACGATCGAACGATCCAGAAGACCGTGCGCGCAAAGCGGTGTAAGGATCAGGTTATCGGAAACCGGATTCAGTATGGGCCCGCCCGCGGAGAAATTATAGGCTGTGGATCCGCAGGGGGATGCGATAATGATACCGTCTGCCTGAAAATCCGCGAGAAAATGTCCGTTGATCTCACATCGGATCGCCAGAATACCATCACTCAGATCTCTGTGAATGGCAAAATCGTTGACCGCGAAATAAGTCTTCGGATCATTCCCTATTCTGGCTTCCAGCATCAGCCTCTCTTCCACGGTAAAGTCTCCGCGGATCGCCTTCTGAAGGCATTCTTCCACTTTATTCCATTCGATCTCTGCCATATAGCCGAGACGGCCCAGATTGATCCCGATGATCGGGATTCCTGTTCCCAGCAGAAGATGCGCAAGCCGGATCATCGTACCGTCACCGCCAAGGACGATGGCAAGATCCGCCTGATATGGTTTCGGTGTCTCCTCCGAAAGAGACTGGACTTCTACGCCCTGGCTTTTCAGAAAGTCTTCGACATATCTCCGTTTTTCCCCATCCTGGTCTTTGTCCCGGTTGGAGTAAACAAATACTGATCTTAACATAGCTCGTCCCGAATATATCCTTCGATGATTTTCACAGCCTTTTCCTGGAAATTATGTCCGCCCAGGATAATGTCCGCGTTCAGCTTGGTAGGAAGAAAATACTTTGTCTCACTGTATTTGGCGGAGTTCAGATAGAAATCCGCGATCTCTTCCATTGTTCCGCGGCCGGCCTTCATGTTGCGCACGATCCTTCTGTACATCCGGATCTCCGGATCGAGATCGATATAGATCTTCAGATCCTCCAGTTCCAGCAGCTCGGGAAAATACAGGACCGTCAGGCCTTCCAGGATCACGATATCCAGATCTTCCCGGCTGACAAGCGCCTTGACATCCTCATAGTACTTTTCAAAATTCAGGGACTCCGGGCAGTTATAATCGTCATACTCAAGTCCGGAAAGCGGCGAGATCATCTTGGGAAGCGGACGGTTGAAATAACGATCCGTAGCCAGCAGTTCTGTACGAAAGTCTTTCAGATCATCCAGAAGGATCTTTGAGAGTGTGGATTTGCCGCTGCCTGAGCATCCGGCGATCGCGACCACAAATGGTTTCTTCATACTGTCTCTCCTTTGTCAGTTTAGAGCGGCCTTCCAGTCTTTTTCACCAGCAGGGCTCTGGCAGTTTCCAGTGAATCGACACCTTCTTTGTTTTTGATCGGCGCGAACTCATCTTCCCGAATACATTCCAGTGACAGGACATCATCGAAAGCTTCCAGAATATCAAAGATAAAGTACTCCAGCTTGAAGGCGTTGGGCTCTGCCGGCCGCACACGATCACCTTTCTCATCGATACAGGCGATCTTTTTGTTGGCCCGATGGATCGGCAGCTGACTTTTCGCCGCTTCTTCTGTTTCTTTCAGATGGAAAATATAGTTGAGGGTCACGCCGAAATTGTACAAATAATGTCCGTCCTGATCTATGGCGTTTCTCATCTCTTCTGTCAGTTCCGAGTATTCTACCACGGATGGCCTGCCATTTCTATAGCAGATCGCGCCAACTCTTTCGTCCGGATTTACCTTGGCGATCACTTTCGATCCGGCATAAACACCGCGCGAAGAAGCCGCGCCGAGGAAGACAGGATCCGCGATATTCTGAAGTACATTATCGACAGAAAAAACGTTGATCCATTCCACGCCGTCCTTCTTCAGTTGTTCCAGAAGTCC
The DNA here is from genome assembly GCA_017442735.1 of Bacillota bacterium. GTDB lineage: Bacteria > Bacillota > Clostridia > Lachnospirales > Bianqueaceae > RUG760. Next base: position 74,370 of record JAFRZE010000058.1, on the reverse strand, counting down.
GCAGCGCTGCATGGAAGTAAACCATCCCCCATTGCCGTTCGGTGCCAGCGATATCCGGTCCTTCTCTTCCATCAGGATCTTTCCTTCATGAGACAGTGCCGGCGCCATATCCTGCCGGAAGAAATGGATATATTCTTTCGGGTAGCCAAAATAGGCTTTCTCCTCAAAAAAGCGTATCGTCGCTTCATGATTCTGGTCGCTCGTCATTACCAGAAAATGCAGCGGTCTTTTGCTGAGCGCCTTTTCCATATTGCTGACCATATTGGAGATCAAAATACCGAAAAGATAAAGATCTTGCGTGATACCGACTTTCAGTGTTCCCTTCGGTCCGTCATATCCGAGACGTGATCCCTGTCCGCCGGCAAGTACCAGAGCGGCGACTTTCCCCTGCCGGATGATCTCTTCTCCGATCGCACGGTCTTTTTCTTCTTCCTCTTTCTGTTCTTCCGTCGTGACGGTATGAAGCGGTGTGATGACGCTCTCCAGCACGAGGTTTTTTTGCTGCATCGAAACACGGATCATCTGAAAATCTATCCCATCGATCTGTCTGGCCAAAGAATCTTTTTGTTCATCAGAAAGCTCAGACCAGAACCGAAGGATCTGCTCCTGTCCTTCCGTCTTCATCCGGTCAAACAGTGCCTGTTCTTTCATTTTGTCCATGTTCTATTCCTCCTCAGATGTTTGTGCGCCTACCCGTTCTACACGATCTGTCAGCTGACATATGATCTCATAATGGATCGTACCGGCTTTTTCCGCTACTTCCTCAAGCAGCAGATCTCTGCCGAAAAGTTCTACCTCGTCTCTGAGTCTTACCCCGGGAATATCCGTAACATCCACCATCAGCTGGTCCATACAGACCCTGCCCCGGATCGGCGCTTTCATTCCCCGGATCAGCACCTCGCCCACATTGGAAAGATGGCGAGGATATCCGTCTCCGTATCCGACAGGGATCGTCGCGATATGCATCCGACGATCCGTCACATAAGACCCGCCGTATCCGATCGGTGTTCCCTGATCCACCCATTTCAGATGAACGATATGCGATTTCAGTTCCATGACCGGATCAAGGATAAACGCTTCCTTGTCCATCTCATCGGATGGATATAATCCATACAGCATAATGCCGGCACGGACCATGACCGGATACGGAAGATCGCGATAGCTTTCCGGAAATTCCATGATAGCGGCGCTGTTGGCGATATGCATGAGTGGGATCCTGACCCCGCGTTTCTGCAGTACGTCAAGAAAATCCGTCATCTTCTTCAGCTGTTTTTCCGCGGCAGATTTGTCTTTTTCATCGCTTCTCGCGAAGTGACTGAAAAAGCCCGCGATCTCTATTCCGGGAAGCAGACTGATTTTTCGAATAAACTCCGCGGTCACGATACCGGGCTCAAACCCGATCCGTTCCATCCCGGTCTCGATTTTGATATGGATCCTTGCCTTTTTCTCGGTTTTTTCACAGACTTCCGAAAGGATCTGCGCCTGTTCAAGGCTGAAGATCGTCAGGTCGATCCCTGCTGAAAGCGCGTCACGATAATCATCCGGATCCGTATAACCGAGCACCAGGACAGGTTTCTCGGTAAGCTTTCTTACCTGCAGGCCTTCGCCGACAGAAGCCACCGCATACTGATCTACCTTTTCTTCTTCCATCACCGGGACGACATGCTCGATGCCATGACCATAAGCGTTGCTTTTGATGACAGCCATCAAAAGCGTTTCTTCCCCTATCGCGGAACGGATCCTCCGGATATTTCCCCTGAGAGCATCCTGCCGGATCTCTGCTCTTACCCGAAAATAACGTCCCATTTATTCTCCTCCAGTACTAATCTTCGATCTGCCAGTCAACAGGTGTTATCCCATGTTCGCTCAGGAAAGCATTCGCTTTGGAAAAATGTCTGCATCCGAAAAAACCGTGATAAGCAGATAACGGACTGGGATGTGCGGCTTCCAGCACCAGATGCTGTCTTCCGGTGATCAGTGCTTTCTTGTTGCGCGCGTACCTTCCCCACAGCATAAACACCATAGGCTTTTCACGCTGGTTTAAGAGACGGATAATATCATCGGTAAACATCTCCCAGCCCATTCCCTGATGGGATCCCGGACTGCCCGCGCGGACAGTCAAAACGGCGTTAAGCAGCAGAACCCCCTGATCGGCCCACTTCTTCAGATATCCGGTATGCGGAATATAGCAGCCCAGATCTTCATTCAGTTCCTGATAAATATTGCGAAGAGACGGCGGGATATCGATCCCGGGCTGTACGGAAAAACTGAATCCGTGCGCCTGGCCGGGGCCGTGATAGGGATCCTGTCCCAGGATCACGACTTTGACATCCTCATAGGCTGTATTCTGCAGTGCGGCGAAGATATGGTACATATCCGGATAGATCACCTTTGTACGGTATTCGCTCGCCAGAAAACGTCTCAGATTCTGATAATACTCTTTCTGAAACTCATCCTGCAAAAGCTCCGCCCAATCGTTGGTAAATCTGGGTGCCATGTTTATTCTTCCTTCATGTCACAGATCTTTTCAATATGAATATGTTTCAGGATATCGGTCGCAGTCATCCCGTAAGCGCCTTTTTCCGCCTTGGCCAGATCTCCGGCCGCGCCATGCAGATAGACGCCGCAGCATGCCGCTTCAAACATCCTCATTCCCTGAGCCAGAAGACCGCCGATCATGCCGGAAAGGACATCCCCGGAACCAGCTGTCGACATACCGTTGTTGCCAGTCGTATTATAGAACATCCTTCCGCCCGGTTCACATACCAGCGTCATCGCGTCTTTCAGGACAGCGATACTGTGATATTGCTTTGAAAGCTCTTTGGCCGCGTGGATCGGATCATCCATGATCTCCTTTACGCTGAGATTCAGGAGTCTGGATGCTTCTCCCAGATGGGGTGTAAGCACCGTATTGCTGCCTCTTTTAGCAATCATCTGCTGAAGTTCTTCATCCACCGACAGAAGGTTCAACGCATCCGCGTCCATCACAAGTGGCTTTTCCCTGGGCATCAGTTCCACGATTCGTTTGATCAGATTCAGGGCATAGGGCTGTGTGCTCAGCCCCGGTCCAAGCATAACGGCCGAAGATTTCTCGATCAGCTCCGGAAGAAATCCGAGATCTTCCCCTGTCTGTGCCTGATACGGATAGGAGATCGCTTCCGGTACTCGATTCTGCAGGACCGACTGTATGGATTCAGGCACCAGTGTTTCCACCAGTCCCGTACCTACCTTATAGGCACTGGCCGCGGAAAGCACCGCTGCCCCGGACATGTTTTTGCTGCCCGCAGCGACAAGCAAATGACCATAAAGCCCTTTATGCGAACGAGATCTTCTCTGCGGCAGAAGCCAGGCAACGTCCTGCTTCTCCAGCATAAAATCTTTCGCTTCCTGCAGCGGAGGGATCGATTCCGGGATCCCGATATCCACCACACTGATATGTCCGGCGTGATCCCTTCCCGGATACAACAGCAGGCCGGGTTTGTACCGGCAGAAAGTCACCGTTTCATCCGCTTCGATCGCACATCCCATGATGTTGCCCGTGTCGCCCTGTATACCGGACGGGATATCGATGGAAAGGACTTTGAATACGCCACGCCTATGCAATTCATTGACACTGGTGATGATCTGCTCATGAAGGCCCTGGATCTCCCGATCCAATCCTGTACCGAACAGGGCATCGACGACCCATTCGCTTTCAGCCGCCAGATGATTGAAAACAGAAGCCTGCGGAATAGAGAAAACAGAGATCTGATATCCGTTCAGCATATCATAATTGATTCTCGCGTCATCCGACAATCTGTCCTTCTCCCCGGCAAAGAACACGCGAACCTGATAGCCGGCGGATTTCATCATCCTGGCAGCCGCGAAGCCATCTCCGCCGTTGCCGCCGCTGCCGCAGAGGAACAGGATATCATCCTCTTTGGTGCAGAGCTTCTGCAGACGAAGTGCCACCTGTCTGGCAGCTTCTTCCATCAACAGGATTCCGGGAACCTTGAGTTCACGAATCGCGTACTTATCGGCTCTTCTGATCGCGTCGGTCTTACTGATCCATTTCATCTCTGAAATCCTCCTTCTTAGCCCTTTCCGTATTTCTTTTCCAGTACCAGCCTGGCTTCGTTTATTTTTTCCTCATCTGTCTGCCAGATCTCATACTCACTTAAAAAACGAAGGCCCATGGACACACTCTTTTTCCGGTAAACCATCGGGCTTTCCATCACTTTCTTCCCGGACATGTGAAAGCTTTTGAGCGGAACAGATGCCAGAATGGACTCGATCGCTTCCGCGCTGATGCCTGATCCTGCCATCAGATCGATCCTTCCCTCGGCTGTTTCGTACAGCTTTTTCAACAGTCCGATCCCGCTCACCGCGTTGTTTTCTCCCCCGGAAGTGAGGATCGTATCAAATCCCAGCCGGATCGCGTCCTCAAGCGCTTCGATCGGGTCCCTGCACACATCAAAAGCCCGGTGAAGCGTAACGCTCATCGACCCTCGCTGCCGAATCATCGATTCCAGAAACTCATGATCCAGGTCACCATTCGGCCTTAACGCACCAATCACGATGCCATCGGCCCCTGCCTTCCGGAACATTCTCGCTTCCTGAAGCAGGATGCTTTTTTCATAATCCGTATAGCAAAAATCTCCGAATCTGGGCCTCAAAAGAACATGGATCCGGATGTTGACCGCTTCCCTGACAGTCTGAAACAGGGCCAGAGAAGGCGTCGTCCCGCCGATGATCAGATTGGAACAAAGCTCCAGACGAGTCGCTCCGCCAGCTGAAGCTGCGAGCGCGGATTCCACACTGTCACAGCAGCACTCCAGAATATAGTTCATGAGTTATCCCTTCTTTTCAGATACGCTACAATATATTGTACGTGCCAAGACTGGTAAAGTCAAGCTTGCACTTATGACTGCCTCATCTGACGCAGTCTGGGAACGATCGTTCGAAAGACACGGATCATTTCATCCACCTCGGAAGAAGTGTTCTCTTGTCCCAGCGTAATGCGGATCGATTCTTTTGCTTCATTAACAGTCAAACCAAGGGCCAACAGGACATGTGACGGCTGATCCGATCCCTCGTGACAGGCAGATCCGGCAGATATCGCCAGTCCCTGTATATCCGCGAACTGGACCAGTGTTTCTCCCTCGACTCCTTCAAACCGGGTATTGATATAACCAGGGATCTGTGTGTGGGGGACCTTTGGCATATGTTCCGCTCCGACCAGCGGTCCATTGAAATGGATCCCCGGTACTTCACGAATCAGGCCGGTCACCAGTTCATTTTGAAGTGATCGGATCTTCTGGTTGGAAATCTCCATCTCTTCCACCGCCAGTCGCGACGCCTCACCAAATCCGATGATCCCTGGAACATTTTCCGTTCCGGCGCGAAGTCCACGTTCCTGTCTGCCTCCATACAAAGCAGGAAAAAGACGGATACCATGGCGGTGATAGATCGCGCCTGTTCCTTTCGGTCCTCCGATCTTATGTGCGCTCAGACTCATCAGATCGACGGGAAGAGAAGAAAGATCGATCTTCGTCTTACCAAGCCCCTGAACCGCGTCGACATGAAATAAAACTCCAGCCTCACGGCAGATATTTCCCATCTCTTCCACAGGCATCAGGGATCCTGTTTCATTGTTGACAAGCTGGCAGCTGACAAGGACGGTCTCTGATGTAATCAGCTGACGAAGATCGTCCGGACTTGCTTTCCCGTAACGATCGACCGGCAGGATCGATATGCTGAATCCCTCCCGCTCCAAAGCAGCCGCAGCTTCCAAAACAGACGCATGTTCGATCGCGGAAACGATGATATGTCTTCCTTTTTCCACTGATCGCATGGATCTCAGCACAACATTATTGGATTCTGTTCCGCCGCTCGTAAAGAGAATTTCTTCTTTCTCCGCGCCGATCGACTCCGCCAGTTTCCTTCTTGCCTTTTCGATCTCGATCAACGCTTCCTGCCCTTCCGTATGAAGGCTGGAAGGATTCCCATAGACTGAAGTAAAAAACGGCAACATCGCCTGCAGTACTTCCTTTCTTACAGGTGTTGTTGCCGCATGATCCGCATAAATTCTCATGAAAGATCATCCTTATTGATATAATAGGTCAACCAGTTCTCAAACAATTTCTCCGAGTGATCTCGCCAGATCGAAATAGGTTCTTTGGACGGGTCATCATCCGGAAAATAATGTTCCGGGACATCGATGGGCAGTCCTTTGCCAAGATCTCTGAAATACTCAAAGCTCAGCGTATCCGCGTCATACTCGGAATGTCCGGTGACAAAAACTTCTCTATGTTCCTCATCTACCATCAGATAAACACCAGCTTTGGGAGATTCAGCCACGATCTTCAGCTGAGATACGCCCACCACATCCTGTTTGTCTGTAAACGTATGGCGACTATGGGGGGTGAAGAATGGATCTTCCATTCCTTCGGACAGACGCGATCCATTGGCCAGATGATGCTCAAATATCCCGAATTGTTTGGCCGGCAGAGGCTTCTTCGGGATCCCGTAAAAATGATACAGCGCCGCCTGCGCGCCCCAGCAGATATACATCGTCGAAATCTTCTTCTGCCGGCAGCTGTCCATAATACCGGTCAGCTCCTGCCAGTAATTCACATCCTCAAACGCCATCATCTCGATCGGAGCGCCTGTAATGATCATTCCATCGAACGGATAATCTCTGACAGCAGAAAAAACGGTATAAAACCGTGATAAATGCTCAGGATCCGCATGCTTCGGATGGTAAGTCTCCGTCATCAGAAACGTCACATGTACCAGTTCTTTGGACATAGCTAACCGGCGAAGGAGCTGCCTTTCGGTACGCTCCTTCACCGGCATAAGATTCAATATGGCGATCTCGGTCACTTTCCGAGAACCTGTCATATCTTCGGGAACGATCAGATCATATCTTCCTTCCTGTTCCCATTCAGCCTTCAGTTCACTGACGGCCGGCAGTCCCTTGATTTGTACCAGAGGCATTCAAACTTTCCTCCTGCGGTGTGGAGATAGGCATCTGAGGCGGTCTTTGCATATTCATCTGCTGAGCCATCATCGCCTGACGCATCTGCTCCTTCTTTGCCTTGTCTTTCTTGATGGCAGTTTTGACCACTATGATCACTATAACAACGATCACGATAAAAATCAACCATCCAATGAAATGTCTGGCAACAGAGATCATCAGATTCTGGCATCCGGTTACGAAGTTATTGATCCCTCGGTTGAATGCCTGGGACAGTTCCTGACCAAATCCGATCGGTGGCTCTTCCGTTCCGGAAAGGCGGCTTACCTCACGGACTTCGATATTGATCGTGGAGAAGCTGACCAGCGAATCATACCGACGAAGCGTTCCGGAATAATAATCGATCTCATACTGCGTATCGGAGATCGCGTTCTGGATGGTGATGATATCCTCCATCGTTTCGGCTTTCTTCATGAGCTCCTGGAGTGTTTCCATCTTCGCCTGCGCTGAAGCGAGTCTGTTCTCGGTATCATAGTAGCTCTCGCTGACATTCTGTACATTCTCGTTGAAGGAACGAATGTTGCCAAGCTCACCGGCGGTATCACAGAAATAGCGGTACTGGCCGGAAGGAACGCGAAGGGTATAATAGATGTAGCGGTAACTTCCATAATTCGAAAGATTGCTGTTTTCGATATATCCGCCCGCTTTATCCACACGATTTTTGATCGCAGCAACCGTATTATCGAATTCTGTCGTTTCCAGTTCCATATTGGCGGTATAGATCAGCTTCGCATTCATCAAGGCCTGATTCTGCGTATCGACATTGGTATCATCGACTTTTTCCGTAGTTGTTTCCGACTTATACTCTTCTGTGTTCGCATATTCATAGTCGCCGTACGCCGCCTCATCCGCCACAGCGGCCGGGTACTCATATGATGCCTGATGAGACGCGGAATAGCTTTCTTCCGCAGCTTCTTCCCTGTATGAATTGTCTGCCGCAGATTTTCCGCTGCAGCCAGCCATCATCAGGACCATGCATGCGCTCATGCAGATCGAAAGTATGATGAAGGTTATTTTTTTCATGGTTTGAACTCCTCCTGATGGATTGATTATCTTTTGTCTGACATCCTATAGACGAAATTTCAATGATACAGGTTTCAGAAAATACCATAACATGAGAAAAATTCTTTGTCAATCCTTCTCGTTTTTCTCTTCCAGAACGATTGCCTGATACGGCCAGAGCGTGATCTTCTGCTCTTTCTTGTCCAGATCCTGATAATTGTTCAAAAGAACGTTTGCGTCAGAAAGCCAAACCGGGAGATGATAAACCGTATTTTTCTTACTGAAATTACCGACCACAAACAATCTTTTCCCCTGATACTGCCGGCTGTAGGCAATGATCCTGGGATTGATATGATCATATTCGGAAGTCTCTCCATAGATGGCAGTCTCATTGGTTTTCTTGAGTTCGATCAGTTTTTGATAGAAATGATAGATCGATTTGCCGGACGCGAGATCGTTCTTCACGTTGATTTCAGAATAATCAGAGTTGACGCACTGCCACGTAATGTGACCCGTATTGAAGCCGGCATTCACCGAATCATCCCACTGCATGGGAACTCTCGCGTGATCCCTGGCGCCATATTTGATGATCGAAAGAGCCAGTGCCTTCGGCATTCCGTACTTATGAAGCAGATCATAGACAAAATGGGATACCGGATCTTTCATTTCCTCGATGCGCCTGAAATCACAGTTCGTCATGCCTATTTCCTGACCCATATAGATGAACGGTGTTCCAAAGCCCATAAAAGTGATCGTCGCGAGCATGGTCGCCGCTTCATAACGGTAATGCTTCGTATCGATGGAAAAACGATTTACCGAACGAGGATTATCATGATTCTCCAGTACCAGCGTATTCCACCCGGAAGCATAATAGGAGCGCTGGGGATTAAACAGGCCTTTCTTAAACTGAAGCAGATCAAAAGGCTTTTTAAAGAACTTCAGCCCGCCGATATTATCCGCTTCCAGATGTTCAAAATGGAAAATCGTATCCAGTTCGTGATTGGACTCTTTGACATAGGCATGAGCCTGTTTTTCTGATGGACGGAACGATTCTCCTACCGTAAAACTGTCATATTTCGACAGCGCTTCCTGGTTGATCTGTTTCAGAAACTCGTGCATCCTGGGACCGTCCACAAAGAATTTTGAGCCTTTATGAACGCCATCCGGAGAAAGATCATCCCGAAGCGGGTATACTTTGGAGAATAGATTAAATACATCAAACCGGAATCCGTCGACGCCTTTTCCCAGCCAGAAATTCAGTATATCTACGATCTCCTGCCGGACTTTCGGGTTTTCCCAGTTCAGATCCGCCTGCTCCTTGCAGAACAGGTGCAGATAGAAGTCATCCGTCTCGCCGATCCTTTCCCAGGCACTTCCGGTAAAGGTGGAAAGCCAGTTGGTGGGCGGCAGCAGTTTCCCGTTCTTTTCTTTTCCTTTTCGGATAATATAGTAATCTCTGTAGGGTGAATCCGGTGAGGAAACAGCCTGTTTAAACCATTCATGTTCGGTGGAAGTATGGTTGATGACCATATCCATGATCACCTTCAGATCCCGTTTATGACACTCCTCGACCAGCCGGTCAAAATCTTCCATGCTTCCGAATTTCTCATCGATTGCGCGATAATCGCTGATATCATAGCCGTAATCATAATCCGGTGACTGATACAGTGGAGAAAACCATATTGCCGTGACACCCAGGTTTTTGATGTAATCCAGCTTTGAGATGATCCCTTGGATATCGCCCCAGCCATCATTATTGGCATCCATAAAACTGAACGGATAGATCTGATAAACAACAGCGTTCTTATACCACTTTGTCTGCATTTTCATTCCTCCCATTCTTGTATTCGACCTCATTATACTCCTGCTCACCCGAAATGCAATAGCTTTCATACAGACGTTCATTGTCGGCGGCAGCGGCGCTGACGGCGTCGTCAAATCCTTTCAGCGCGTCAAATGGGGCGAAGATCTTCGCTCTCTTTCCCACATCCATCTGCGGATGCCGGACACTGAAACTGTCAAAGCGATCGTGTTTGGGTTTTCCCTTAAGGACCACCTCTTTGTACCGGAATCCCGCCGGCATTTCCATCAGACCGATCTTTTTCATGCTTTATGTCCCCCGATCTGCTGATTCCTTTCCAGCGTTGTCGCGCCTTCCAGCATATTGATCCCTTTGAAGATCGCATTGGCCCCGTATCTTTGCCTCATATCCAGCATGGCTTTCTGAAGCCTTCTGTCTTTTTCTTCATTCTCGGCATCCTGAAAGATATCGATCTGAAGGAATGACTCATCCTGGACTGTTTCCGCGGCACATACGCCCATTCTTCTGTACAGCAGCCTATGATCTGTCCGTTCATCAAACTGCCTGACCAAGGCTTCCGTCACCGTGCTGACATTGCTCGTCGGAGATAAAAACCGCACCGTACCGCCCGAATGCAGCGGGTGGATCCGTCCGTAGAAATCGAGAGCCAGCTCGCCTCTGTACTCCGGACAGGCTTCCAGACTGGTCGAATCATACGAAAGCCACCAGGTAAAGCTTCGGCTGATCAGTTTTTGAGCGAACATATCGCTGCAGAGCACCTCGATCATTTCACGAAAAACCAGCACCGCTTCCTCATACCGGTAGGGACGGGGCAATACCTGTCCGTTACTGAGTGAACTGCCTGACGGTCTGTAGTTCTTGATATCCTGCATCGTGACCGGTTCGATCCCCCACGCGTGATCGATCAGGATCTCCCCATCGATCCCGAAGGTTTTATAAAAGAATTCTTCATCCCACTGCGACCTTTCTGCGATATCTCCCATGGTCAGCATTCCCGCCTGCACAAGCCGCCTTGCTTTTCCCCGTCCGATCTGCCAGAAATCCGTCAGCGGCTGATGGTCCCAGAGCAGAAACCTATACGAATCCTCACCGAGCTCCGCGATGCGCACGCCGTCCTTATCGGCCGGCTGTTTCTTGGCAACGATATCCATCGCTATTTTGGCCAGATACAGATTGGTCCCGATCCCGACCGTCGCTGTGATCCCTGTTGTCTTCAGGACATCCCGGATCATGGTCATCGCCATGAAACGGGCCGGATGAACGCCCTCTTCCTCTGCTTTCTGTTCATAGAGATGCAAATACCGGCTGCAGTCGATAAAGCATTCATCGATCGAATATACATGAATATCCTCTGCCGATACATAACGCAGATAGATACCGTAGATCTGTGCCGAGACCCGCTCATATTCCGCCATCCGCGGAGTCGCGATAATATAGTCTATTTTGCAGTGATGCGCCGTTTCATAAAGATGGATCGCCTGTTTCGCTTCAAACAGTCGGGGACGTGAAGGTACGCCCAGCGCCTTGAGCGATGGAGATACGGCCAGACAGATCGTCTGATCCGTTCTTGACTCATCCGCTACCAGAAGATTGGTTTTCAGAGGATCGAGCCCTCGCGCCACACATTCGACTGAAGCATAATAGGATTTCAGATCGATGCAGATATAAGCCTGTTCCATTTGTCTATCCCAGTCCTTTGATGACAGACTTAGCGACCCCTTGCAGAGAAAGCCTGTCCACCAGGATCCTCTTCCCCGGATAAACCTTTTCATTCGCGTACTCAAGAACGATCTTCCCGTTCTTCTCATCCAGGCCGGCATAGCGTTTGAGTGTGTTTTCCTCATTCTCATCCAGCGCCACGATAATATCACCCGGTTTACATTCGGTCTGTTTGCGGATCAGGATCAGATCCCCATCGCCTATCCCGGCATCTTCCATTGAATCGCCTGTTGCCCGCAGCAGATAAAACTCCCCCTGTCCGAAGATCACCTCGGGCAGGCTGATATACAGTTCCACCTCTTCCTCCTGGCTTTCGGGGTCTCCACAGCGAATGGAGCCCACCAGAGGGGCTGAAAAGTATCCGAGGGTCGTCTTGTTGATCTTGGGAAGGTTCATGATCTTCCCGTCTTGATATGTCAGCATCCCTTTTCTGTCCATCTCTACCAGGTACTGATAAATACAGGCCGCCGAGCGGCCTAAGGCGGCGCCGATCTCACGGGTCGTCGGTGCATGATGATGATCCCGGAAGTATTCGCCGATATATCGGCTGATCTGTCCCATCAGTTCAGGGTTTTTGCTTCGCATGTTTATTCCTCTCGTCGCGATCTATCGCGATCTATCGCGCTCTATCGTAAACAACTTGTTTATGATAGATATTATAACCTTTTTTTCCCTGAAAAGCAATACGCTGTCCGTTTTTGCGGATAATGAAAAACCTCCCGAAAACCGGGAGGTATCATTCCTTCTATATTATTTTTCCGCGTTCAGTTCCGCCTCCAGCTCCTTCAGATAGGAGACCAGATACGCGTGCCGCTCTTCAGCAATCCTTTTTGCCGGGTTTGTATTCATCATGTCCTTCAGAAGCAGCAGCTTGTCATAGAAATGCTGCACCGTTTCTTCCATGGACCGGCCGTGTTCTCCGCCGTACGCGAATGTCCGGGCGATCCCTACCGCGCCGATCGCGTCCAGCCGGTCCGCGTCCTGTACGATCTGCCCTTCCAGCGTACGAGGAACGGATCCTTTGTTCTGGCTGAAGGAGACCGAGTTGATCGCTTCGCAGATCGTTTCGATCCTTTCATCCGGGATCTCAAGGCTTTTCAGAAAAGCTCTGGCATTCGCGTTATTCTCGGTATGGAACAACTTATGATCATCCGCATCATGCATCAGCGCCGCCAACATGACGATCGTCGGATCGCAGGATGGTTCCTCTTTCGCGATCATCATGGCATTATGATACACCCTTAGTGTATGGTCTGCTCCGTGTCCGCCGGAATTACCCTCAAACAGATCCCGGATATAGACGATCGTTTTCTCACATATTCCCGTTTCCATCCGAAACTCCTTTCTACGCTTTGACCGATGTCCCGTCCGGCAGCCTGGCCAGGAGCCAGTGAGGCTGAGATGAATCACACGGATATTTCGCCGCGGCCTTCAGATCGATCTCGATTCCCCAGCCCGGTTTATCATTCGCCCATGCGAATCCGTCATGGATCTCGCTCATACCCTGGAATACTTCCTGCACTCTGGGATCCTGTTCCATTCCACACCATTCCTGAATACCGAAATTCGTGGTCGTCAGATCCAGATGGACATTCGCCATATGACCGATCGGAGAAACATCGCCGGGACCGTGCCAGGCCGTTTTCACTCCGAACGGTTCACAGTAGGCTGCCAGCTTTCTGGCCGGCGTCACACCACCGATCTGTGAGACATGGCAGCGGATATAGTCGATCCAACGGTTCTCGATCAGCGGCTGCCATTCCATGGGATTGTTGAACAGTTCGCCCATGGCCAGAGGCGTCGCGCAGGCTTCACGGATCTTCTTGAACCAGAATCCGTCCTCCGGTGAGAGGGCATCTTCCAGGAAAAACGGACGATACTGTTCCAGCTGTCTGGCAAGCCAAACCGCGTCGATCGGGTTTAACCGCTCGTGTACGTCATGGAGCAGTTCGATCTCATCTCCAAAGCGGCTTCGCACATGTTCAAAAAGAGCCGGAACGCTTCTTAAATATCTCTTCGGATCGAAATAGGCGCCTTCTTTACTTCCTTCCGGTGTTTTCAGAAAAACTGCCTTTCCGCTTCTTCCATAACCACCGTATTGAATACGGATATACTGATATCCCTCTTCCAGATAGCGGCTGATGACTTCATCCAGCCTGTCAAAGTCAGTCCCATCACTGTGACGGTACACCGGGACTGCTTCACGTACTTTCCCGCCCCAAAGCTGCCATACCGGGACGCCGAGCGCTTTGCCGGCGATATCCCAAAGAGCCATGTCGCAGCCGGAGATCGCGTTGTTCAGCACCGGTCCGTTGCGCCAGTAGGAGGAATTCATCATCACAGACCAGTTGTCGTTGATGTCCATTGCGTCCCGGCCCTGAAGGAGCTGATCCATATACTCTTCGATCGCCGTAACGACCGCTTTGTGCCGCTGTGTATAGGTAGCACAGCCATATCCATAAAGTCCCGGTTGGTTGGTATCGATCCGGACAACGATCAGATTCGATCCCTGCGGACAGGTCTCGATCGCGCTGACTTTCGTAATGCGAATATCAGACATGTTTGCTTTTTACCTCCCCACTTTGAAGTTCTTCATAGCCTCTTTGAATAAACGCTTTGTCCAGAGGATAAGCCTGCGCCCATCCTTCCGGAATGCTGGGCAGCGCGAGCGCGCCATCGATCCTGATGATCTCTCCGGTAATATAATCCGCCTTATCGGAAGATAAAAACGCCGCCGTATAAGCGATATCTTCCACTCTTCCTCTTCTTCCGAGCGGAACGATATCCCGGTAGGGATATTTTAAAGTGTCATCATCCACGTTCCTCGTGTTGATCGCGCCTGGCGCGATACAATTGACCCGGATATGGTACGGGGCCAGTTCCAGCGCCAGAGATTTACAGGACCTTTCCACGGCTGCCTTCATCCCGCCATAGGCGAAATCACTGGTATTGATCATCTGGCCGTGCACCGAAGTGATAAAGAGGATACTTCCCCTGATCCCATCTTTTACCATATGCCTCGCCGCCGCTCCGGCGCAGAGCATCTGCGCGCTGTAAAGCGTGGACGTCATGAAATCCATATCTTCCGGTGTTGCCACCAGGATACTGAAGCGCCGGTCTTTGGCCGCGTTGCATACCATGACGTCGATCCTTCCGAGATCCTCATGCGCCTGGTCGACCATCCGGGCTACATCTTCCAGGTTTTCCATCGCGATCTGGTAATACCTGCAGCCCACGCCCTTTTCCTCGATCAGCGCTTTGGCCTCTCTGGCTCCTTCCTCATATTCCCGGTAGCTGAAAGCAATATCATAACCTTCTGACGCCAGCTCCAGCGCGATACCGCGGCCGATCCCCCGGGATCCGCCGGTGATGAGGGCCACTTTCCTTTCTGACATGAGATCCTGAACCTCCCTTTCCAAAACTCACCTAAAAGATCAGCGATATATTACCATGAAGGATCATCCGCAAGATCCCTATGATGATCAGATGCACGGGATAATACATATAGAACAGCCACTTCATTCCTTTCCAGTTTCCTCTCTCTCCGTTGTAACGGGAAAGGACGGGGATCGAAAGGGCCGTAAACAGCTGCAGGACCCCGTAGACTTTATCAAGAAACAGAAAATAGACCAGGGCGTAGATAAATGACCACAGAACGATATCCAATGCCTGCTTTTTGAAGATTCCTCTGTGCGCGTACAGGAAGAACGGACACATGACCGCGATACTGGACCAATCAGACGGGAAGGAGATCACACAGATAACGATGATCGCCAGTATCTTTCCCCACTGCGGTATTTTCTCACTTCGGCAAAGAAAGATCAGTACGACGGCCCAGGCCAGAGACCACATCACACTGGTCTGATTGAAAGGCCCTGTCGAAAGTGGAACAAACGGTATGCCAAAGGCAAAGTTATAGGCGAAATGAGAGATCAGCGCAAACAGAAAAAGCCTGCCCGCGTATTTCTTCGGATCACGGGTATAATGACAGCCTTCCGCGATAAAGAACCACATGATCGGGGCGGTCAGCCTTCCGATGATATGTAAAGCGAAAACATACCAGACGGCCTGCGTCCCGGGAAACAGGACCCAGGTCAGGTGGTCGATCGTCATCGCGATGATCGCGATCAGTTTGATCTGATTTCCATTCAGTGACATTTTCTCTTTCATACTTTATAAATACCCCATCGTTCCAAGTATACTGAGAAAACCAAACAGCGTGAATACGGAGAGCAGCGAAGTCACAGCGACGATCTCACCTGCCAGTTCCTCATTTCCGCCCATCGAGACTGCTGTACTGTAAGAGTTGACGGCTGCCGGCGCGCCGCTGAACAGAAGGACAGCGATCAGATTAGCGCCGCGGATCCCGAGAAGGATGGCCGCTGTCACGCTGATCACAGGCATGATCAGCAGTTTTCCTGATGCGACGATAGCCAGATGACGGATCCACTTTTTCATCTGTTTGAAGTTGAATCCGCATCCAAGGGCCAGCATGGCGGCCGGCGTAGACATAGCCGCGAGTTTGTTGACAACGCTGTTCATGATCAGTGTGGGGATCTTGATTCCTGAGATGTTCAGAAGCAGTCCGATCAACGCGCTCGAAACCATCGGATTGAGCAGGATCTTTTTCACCAGCTTCCAGATACTGCCGGCATCCATTTTAGGTCTCGATCCCTCTCCTTCGTTTTGGGAAGATGCTCTGGCGGATTCAAAGGCCAGCGTCGAACAGATATTGACGATCGGTGTGGTGACCACCATCAGTACAGCTGCCATTCCGATATCGTTTCCGAAAAAGCTCTGGATGATCGGGATCGCAAGAAGATTGTAATTCGCTTTATGGATTCCCTGGATCATGACCGGTGCGATCGTCTTGTCTTTTTCCCGCGCGTTGATGATCAGAGAAATGATGATATAAGCCAGGATACTGGAGACGGCAGCAAACACGGCCAGTTTCACATCAAACGCATTCTTGAGATCCGCGTTATAAATACTCTGAATAATGCTGAGCGGCAGAAAAACCTTAAACACTAAAGCATTCATGCCATCCGCGGTACTCTTTTTGAACAGTTTGATGTACGCGAGAAAATAACCGATCGACATGAAGGCCAGAAGCGGAAAAACGGCATTGAATGCCAGAACGATCGAATTCATCTTTTTACCTTCTCATTCTTTCTCAAGTCTTCTGATCTGTCTAAACTCCGTAGCGGTATTCTTTTTCATCCTTTTTGTTTGGGATCAGATGAAAAGCTTCGATCACCTGATCCGCCACCTGTCCGGGAGACAGATGCGTATTATCGATTTTGAGATGATGCTCAAACCACGTCTCTCCCTCCATCGAATTCAGCCTGTGATGTTCCGCGTCATGCAAAAGATTGGCTCTGCTCCATTCCACATCCCGCTTCGACGCTTTTCGTTCCATCCGGTACGGAGTCTCGTTTCTCGCGATCCTTTCCTCCAGTGCAGCGCTGAGTTCCACAAAATAGAAACTCCCGCCGCTTTGGGTGAACTGGTCATGCAGCATGGTCAGATAATCTCTTTCCTCCTGCATCTCAAACGCGCAGACATAGGTAAAGATCATATCGACGTTATACTTTACCGCAAGTTCAAACGCCTTTTCTCTGAAATATCGGTTAAATTCTTTCTGTGCGGGCGTCGCGAAGCCAAAGATCCGGTCGGATATTTCGATACTGTCATGATTCATCATCATGTTGTAGCGAAGTTTATCCCGTAAGCTTTCCGCTACGGTCATCTTCCCCACAGCCTGGGGACCGCATACTATGATCAGATTTGCCATATTGTTTCCTTCTATTTGATCATGACTCTTCCTGTCGCGACTTCATATCCGAATTTCCGGTAAAGATCATGCGCGTCCCGGGTTTTCAGCATTCCGTGAAGCCCTTCATACACCGGCAAAGACTCGATATAGCAGACCAGTGCCTTGCCAAGCCCCTGATGCCGGTAAGCCTCGTCGATGATCACGTCACACAGATAATAGGTCGTCGCGTAATCACTGATGACTCTCGCGAAACCGACAAGCTTCTTTTCATCATCCAGATAGATCCCGTAGCAGGAAGAATTCCGCATGGCCTTTTCGATCGTTTCCCTCGAGCGTTTATCTGCCCAGTAGGTCATTTTCAGAAGTCTTTCCACGTCTTCCACGAGCATCTGATCCGCGCCTTCAATGATCCTGTACTGCATGATGTACCTCAGAACGGTTTCAGATCCATATCCGGACTGCAGCTGACAAAGAACTCCGCCAGAAGGTCGATACAATCCTGAATGTCTTTCAGCGAGCCTACCTCATCCGGATTATGCATATACCGAAGCGGAATCGATACCAGAGCAAAGGGCACGCCGATCCCGGTAAAGTGCATGGTATCACCGTCGGTCCCCGTATGCCCGTTCGCGGCTTCTGTCTGGACCGTCATATTCAGCTTTTTTGCGCATTCCCGAAGCCTGGCGTTCAGTTTCTTATGTATGGAGGGATTATTGCAGATGACCGGTCCCTTGCCTACCGCGACATCACCGCTAACGGCTTCACTGATACCGCAGTTGTCCGAGGTATATGTCACATCCACGGCGATGGCAATATTCGGCTTGACGCGCGACGCGGTGAAATAAGCTCCGTTGCCCGTCGTTTCCTCACCGGTCGTCGTGACAGAATAGCACCCGACTACCGCACCTTTCTTTTTCGCTTCCGTCAGTGCCTCCATGACGATATAGGCGCCGATCCTGTCATCCAGCGCTCTGCCGGTGATACAGTCATTCAGCATCTCCCTCACATCCGTATCGAAAGTGACGGTATCGCCCAATTCCACATATTTAAGGGCATCTTCTTTATCCTTCGCGCCGATATCGATCCTCAGATCAGAATCTTTCAGTTCTTTATTGCGGGAGATCTCACGAGAATTGGCTACCGCGCCGTAGATCACACCGTTTTTCGTATAGATCCGCACTTTATGACCCGGATAGGTATTCGTATATATCCCGCCGATCTTTGTCACCATCAGCGTACCGTCACTTCCGACAGCCGTGACCATCAGGCCGATCTCATCTGCGTGTCCCGCCAGAAGCACTTTAAAAGAGGCGGATGGATTAAGAGCTGCTGTCACATTACCCAGCTCATCGACGCTCACCTGATCCGCCTTATCCTGCATATAGTCATAGATCTTCTTTTCCAGTTCCGCTTCATTGCCGGAAACGGAACCTGTCGACAAAAGATCAAACAAAAATTCTTTATTCATGATTACCTCTCTCTTCCCGGGCCGGGACTGAACCCAGCTGTGTATAGATCATTCCATGTTTTCCTCTCGTGGAATGCATCAGTGAGATCCTCCTTACTCGCATGGAGACTGGTTCCATATTCCCCGGGACTGGTCTCTGACCTTTCAGATATTCCGGTTTCCGAAGCAGTGTCACATGCGCTCTGAACCTTTTTCTGTCGAAGGGGATCCCCTCATCAGACAGAACATGGCGTATATTTTTGACCAGATTGTTCAGCGCTTCACTCTTTTCAAACCCGGCCCACCACAGATCATCAAAACATCCGATCCTGTCCATAACAAGGGGGAACGGAGAGAACCTTATTTCCTGCAGCAGTTCCAGGATCCTGTCCGGATCCCCGTATTCACCGATAAACGCAAGCGTCAGATGCAAATTCTCTTCCGTTGTATAGTTCCCTCTGATCTGGAGCTGGCGGAAATCGTCCTGAATATCCAGCGCTTGCTCTTTCATTTCCTGATCAAGCAGGATAGCGATAAACAGTCTCATCTCAATGTTTTGGAAAGGAACAGAACAAGGTCATCGTCATTGGCTATCTCAGTTTCATATTGTTCACAGGGTTTATCCTGATACCAGACGCCGGAACCGTCCGGAATATATCCTCGCTTCACATACATTCTCTGCGCGCTTCCGTATCCATTATGAAGACCGACACCGAGACAAACGGTATCCGCATACTGTCCGGCGATCTCTTCCGCTATGTCCATCAGACGGGATCCGATCCCTTTTCTCTGGTATTTCTCGAGCACACCGAAATCCACCAGGATCGGCCATCCTTTTCCCTTGAAAGGGCCGCCGGTCACATCCAGATACACGTTCACGTATCCGGCAGGATGACCCTGATATTCAGCTACCAGAGTGATGCATTTGCCTTCCGCCTCATCCTTCATTCGTCTCTGATAGATTTCTTTTTCCTTATCCCATCCCTGGGCCGCGAACTCATCGGGAAAAACCTGGGTATCCGTCTCTTCCATTTTGCGGATCACCACATCATCATCTTTATAGTAGATCATCTTCTCCTCCGTTGACTATCATACCGCCGCCGATCACATAGCCGTCCGGATGATAAAAGACGACCGACTGTCCCGGCGCGGCAGCTCTGACCGGCTCATGAAATGATACCCTGACTTTGTCCTGACCGATCGATTCGATCTCTGCCATCATTCCGTCATGCTGATAGCGGATCTTCGCGATGCAGGAGATTTTCTCTCCGGGTTTCAGTTCCGATATACTCAAAAAGTTGACATTTGTACAAACCAGCGCAGAGCTGTAGAGCGACGCGTCATCGCCCAGGACGACCTCATTGCTTTCTTTTCGGATCTCTTTCACATAGACAGGATGTCCGAACGCGATGCCGAGACCTTTTCTCTGTCCGACCGTATAGTAGATGATCCCTTTGTGTTTCCCAAGGATCTTTCCGGATTCATCCACGAAGTTTCCCTCTCCGGGAAGATCCGTGCCGGCTGTTTTCGTGATGTAGTCCGCATAGGTGCCGTCTGTCACGAAGCAGATCTCCTGAGAATCCGGTTTATGCGCGACCGGAAGTCCGGCGTCGATCGCGATCTGTCTGACTTCACTTTTTGAAAGATCACTAAGTGGCATCAGCAGCGCCGCAAGCTGTTCCTGGGAAAGCCGGTAAAGCATATAGGTCTGATCTTTTTCCGCATGACTGGCTTTTTTGACCGTATATCTTCCATTGTCCAGCCGGATCACGGAAGCATAGTGACCGGTGGCGATGTGCTCCGCTCCCACGACTTTCGCATAATAGAGCAGCTTTTCCATCTTCACATACCGGTTGCATTCCACACAGGGATTGGGCGTCAGTCCGGACAGGTATGCTTTTGAAAAGGGATCCACGACATATTGCTGAAAGTCTGAGGTGCAGTTAACGGGCACGAACCGGATACCGACCTTGTTCGCTACACTCCTTGCGTCATCGATATCACAGCACAGGCCTTCGCCGCCGTCTTCCGCCTTCCAGGTGCGGAGCGTGACCCCGATCACTTCATATCCGGCTTTCTTCAGCAGATACGCGGCGACCGCGCTGTCGACGCCGCCGGACATTCCGACCACGACTTTGCTCAAATCGTATACCCCCTTTCCACAGAAATATAACTTCGCACACTATTCTGTCGGTTTTTCTTCGATCAGTTTCGTTACGAAGTCCATGACTTCC
This sequence comes from Bacillota bacterium, assembly GCA_017442735.1. GTDB lineage: Bacteria > Bacillota > Clostridia > Lachnospirales > Bianqueaceae > RUG760. The sequence goes on along the minus strand of JAFRZE010000058.1, from coordinate 53,352 downwards.
TCCACTGTCGGGAAACAGGCCAGGAACATATAATCTCCCATTGCTTCGGAAAGACCGGGGTCCACGCGGCTTTCCTCTTTGATATGATCATGATAGATCCGGAGAACATCCTCCCGGCTCAGCACATAGTTCCGGTAGTCTCTCCGTCCCATAAAGACGCAGAACTGCTTTTCCGCTGTACCTTTATCGGTCTTGTCGAAGGCGATCATATCGGCCCAGATCTCATAGACGTCCGTACTGTTGGCATAGTTCATCATGGCGGGAGAAATGCCGCCGCTCGGACGCATATTGACTTCCAGCGCCACCACATCTCCCTTTTGCCCGATGTGCTGGTCTCTGTTCAGCCGGAAGAATTCAAAGTGGACAAACCGGCTCCTTACACCAAAAGCCTTTACAGCCGCACGGCCCTTATCGCGGATGTCATCCGGAAGTTCCTTGCGGATATAGAAGAAGGAATTGGACGCATAATTCACCACGTTCATGATGTCGACCAGCGTCACGTTTCCTGTCTCGAAGATCGGCTCGCCCTTGCTGTTGATGATGGCATCATAGGAATTGACCGTCGCGTCGATGAACTCTTCCATGATATATACGGTCTTGTCTCTTTCCTTCAGGAACTCGACAAGCTCCTCGTCACATGTCAGTTTATAAGTACGGCTGGCGCCTACGCCATTATCCGGTTTGACGATGACCGGATAGCCTACTTCTTTGATAAAAGCGCTGCATCCATCGAAATCATCCACCATGTGATACCTGGCCACCGGGATCCCGGCCAGTTGGTACCGCTCTTTCATAAGAGACTTGTACTTGACATGCGGCATATCTTCCGGCTGGAAACCGGTCGTGATATGGAAATCCTGCCGGAGCTGTGCGTCCTGTTCCAGCCAGAATTCATTATTGCTTTCCAGCCAGTCGATCCGTCCGTATTTATGGATAAAGAAAGCGACTGCCCGGTAGACCTCATCATAATTCATCAGGGAAGAAACCTTATAGTATTCGTCCAGAGAGTTTTTCAACTCCAGCGAAAGGTTATCAAAAGGACTGTCACCGATCCCCAGGACCCTAAGGCCGTTTTCCTTCAGTTTCCGGCAGAAAAACCAGTAGTTTTCCGGAAAGTTCGGGGAAATAAATACAAAATTCTTCATGTAGTACGCTCCATATCTTTTACTGTTTTCCTATAAAGAAGAGTATACCGCCTAACAGCTCTGCGCGCAAGAGACAAGCGGAAAAAAGGATTTGATTACCTATGCAACTTCCTGAAAGATATGGTATAATAGAACACCTCCACCACAAAAGCTGTCATGTCAGCGCACAAAAAATCAGGCTTTTTGTCTTCCGGATCAGTATAATACGGATCAGATGGATGAGAAAATCGTCAGATTGATAGAAGGGAGCAAGCAGTCTATGGATTGGATTACAGGAATGCAACGTGCGATCGACTACATTGAAGACCATCTGACCGAAGAAATCAACTATGAAGAAGTGGCTGGAACCGCTTTTTCTTCCAGTTACCACTTCCAAAGGCTCTTCAGTTTGTTGAGTGGCTACACGTTGGGCGAGTATATTCGGATGAGACGTTTGACACTTGCCGGACATGATCTTGTATATGGTCATAAAGTGCTTGAAACCGCATTGAAATACGGATATGACTCACCGGAAAGCTTTTCCAAGGCATTCAAGAATTTCCACGGGATCACTCCTTCGATGGCGCGCACGAAGGAAGCGAAGCTCAATTCTTTCTCCAAACTCTCCATCTCAATCCAACTTATAGGAGGAAACCAGATGAACTATCAGATCATCAAAAAACCTGCCATGACGCTGGTCGGATTCAAGAGACACTTTACCGGAGTGCCTTATGGAGAAGAAAGAGAAAAGCAGGAGGAAAAACTTTTTGTAACAACAAGAGGTATTCAGTGGTTTCTCTGCGGCACAGCGGATGATCATGATTCGAATGAATACTGCGTTATCACAAATGTGGATGACGAAGGATATGACTTCTATTTCAGTAAGAATCTTCATCCCTGGACCAGAGATCATCTATATGATCATTCCACTACCGGAGTCGACTTTATTGAATCACTGAATCTGGAGACGATCGAGATTCCGGAAACGACCTATCTGATCGTGGAAGCACGCAAGGATCAGGAAAAAGGAACAAATGTCGTTTCTGTATATTTCGATCTTCGAAAAAGGATCGCGACTGAATTGGTGTCAGAAGAAAGTCTTCGCATCGTTCCGGGGCCGGAACTTGCGGTCTATCATTGGAATCCAAGAGAAACAAGAAACATCCAGATCTGGATCCCGGTCGAAGAAAGCTGATACAGAGACTTCCCGGTAATAATGCAGTCGATCCAGGAAATCAATTCAACCTCAATCGTCATAATAAGCACACATGATACTCATTTTTGTATGCAAGATGCTTGTATAATCAAACTCGAATAACGCTCATCATTCGGAAACATATCACCCATGAAAAAGAAATATGTCACATCAAAATGGCATATTTCTTTTTCATTTGACATATTTCTTTTTCACTTCGGATCCTATACCAAAAGCCGCCAGTCAGCAATTATCAGGTCCTTCAAAGCTTTGTGAGAAGTAATTCTATGAGTGTTTTGGGGCGTTTAGCTTTTTTGATCGTTCTACCACCCAAAAACCCCTATGATTTCTGGATAAGAAAAAGCATGATAAATAAGCCCAAATCATTTCAAACAAAAACGAAAAGGCCATTGCAAAATGCCTCAGCTCTTCTTGTTAATCTCTAAAACGATATAATCAACATTCTCTTCTGCAGGCAAAGTTCCATCTATCCTGACAATCGGGCAGTTTATGGTTGCAATCCATCCTGTTATATACTCTTCAGGTCGATTCCCAACTCGCGAAAACCACTCGTTTTCTTTTTCAAATAAGTCACCGCCTGAAAGTATTCGTTCCCCATATTTACTGAAGGAACGGTCGTATACTCGTTGAAGTCTGATTTCCCTCGGGACCTCAATGAGCACTATATAGTCCAGATCAGAAATAAGCCTATCCCCATAGTCGCCTCTGACTGCCGAGAAAACAAAGTCTCTATTTTCTTTGATTTTCTCTTCAAGCAAGTGAATCGCTTCGTCCTTACTTGCTGCAGAAGAGTATGAGTAGTCTGAATCGCGATTTGGAAAATACAGTTCTTCATTATCAATGAACAGATATCCGAGTCTATCAGCAAGCAGCTTTCCTACTGTACTTTTCCCACTACCATTTAGTCCACAAATAAGGATTCCCATCTTTATTATTGAATGCTCGCACCGATCTGCTTTGCCGCTTCCAAGTCATTCATAGCAGTGCCGATACTTTCCCACTTCAGCCAGCTTTCGAAGTTCTTATACCAGTCCAGTATATGATCGATCGTCGATCCGCCGGAAGTCATTAGCAGAACGATTTCCTTCGCATCACCGATACTGCTGTTCATCAGCGGCGCATATAGTCGATCAATCGCTGTCTTCAGTGTTCCGGTGATATCCCAGAAATACACAGGAGAAGCGAACACGATCACATCAGCCTCTCTGATCGCAGCAACGATCTGATTCATGTCGTCTTTCTGAACACACGGTTCGATGCTTCCCTTTTCTTTTCTGCGGCACCCGCCGCAATCCATGCAGCCATGAATATTCATTGTCTGAAGAAAGAATTCTTTCACTTCGTTCCCTGCATTCACAGCGCCATCCGAAAACGCCTTGATCATAGCAGCGGTATTTCCGTTCTTCTTACCTGCTCCATTCAGAACGATGATTTTTTTCATCTTTTTGCCTCCCCATTTTTCCTAATGATTGCTCCCGGCAGCAGTGTTCCCTCTGTCAGGATCCCTCACCTTTTTCAGGATGGACTGGTTTTTTTCAAATCTGCACTTCACATTCCCTTTTGGCTCTGCTTTGACAAAGCAGAAGGGAATCTATTCTTCGATAGATGCATTGACATTCCCACTTTTCAGTCGAATTTCCAAAAAAGTGGGAATGTCAGTCGCGGTTTATGAAATTTTCATCCCTCGTCCCGTTGATTCAGAGCTCCAAAAGGGAATGTCACCCGCGCTTTCTGCAATTCAAAGCCCTTCTGATAAAGACCATAGAGCAAATGCGATAAAAGGACCGGTCTCCACCCTTTGGAGGTGAAAACCGGTCCCTTTAGGATCTTCATACAGACTGACCGCATAGACAAAATTCGCTGTATCTTCATCCAGTTCTACGCCGCTATTTTGCAGCTGCTTCTCCCATTCCTTGGCAGCCAGCTTAGTATAGCCTTCTGGTGTATGAGTAATGACTTTGGCTTTGGCACCATGCTCTTTGATCCAGGTTGCAGTAATCGTTCTATTTCCATGGCTTCTCATAGCTTCTTCGTAAAAGCCGGCCATACCGACCGAACCCAGAAGCACGGTATAAATAACACCGAATTTGTTTTGATTCTTCTTGAAGACCGGATGCGTGACCGTTGTTATCTCCACACGAATATCGTATCCGTTTTCTTTAAGCGCTTCATGTGCTTTCTTCGCCAATTTGTTATATTCTTCAGCGTTCATAATCGCTATGAATCTCCTTCTTTGCCTCCGCAAATAGAACTGGTGTTACCAAAGGATACGTCAGATTCTCAGGAAAGACATCGAATGCCTTGATCCTGCTCATTTCACTTGGTGGTATTTCTCCAAGTTGGTTGATGATTGCTCTATATACTCGTCCATTGGCAGAACCTTCCGAATCATAAGCATAATAATCACAGACAGGAATCAATTCCGCATCCTTCACTCCACTCTCTTCATAAAGCTCTCGCTGTGCTGCTTCCTCTGGAGACTCTCCTACTTCTATATGTCCTCCCTGCGTTTCCCAGGATTGATGGGAGGAATGGTAGCTTAACAGGTATTTATTTTGATAGAAAGAACATATCACTACAAATCGCACCGGACTTAAAGAGCCAAACGGATAAATCTCACATCGTAGTTCTTGATGTCCTGTCATGTTATTATTCCTCTCTAATTAACATTAATTACTATAATATTTGTGATCAAAAGGGATGCCTGCAGATACATTGAAAACTCGTATAGAATATGATCAAAAGGATTTGTTTCTATTGGAGCTTCTGAATTATTTTCCATATCGAATATCCTCCTGCATAACCAAAGTTCATTCTCAACATTGCCACAAAATCTGAAGACTGCCGGCGTTTACCACACCTGCAAGCCTTTCTTTCCCAATTTCTCCATGCATGTAGCTGTAAGATTCACCCAGCTCTGACATTGATCCAGAATAATGGAATCGGATGTAATCACGTTTGTTTTTCCATACAGTGTCCGGTCTACATCTTTTAGTATCTGAATATCCGGACAAACAGCATATTCTTCCGCGATTTCTGCTATTCTGGCTTTCAGCCTTCCGGAATTGGATACCGGTTCATCCAGCAGAATATTCGCTTTCTTTACTCCAGCATCATCCAGCACTCCAAGAAGCATCCGAATCGCGTCCGATGTCTCCGGAATGATCCTATATGTTCCGCGCAGTGCTGCGAGATCACGGATGGTTCCGTCCATACAACTGAACAGTATGGAATCACTCAGCATAACCTCCAGTGTAATGATCATATTGAAGCCATCGATCCAGACTTCCTGGCCGTTCAACGCTGAGAGCGGAATCTCTCTTCCTTTTCGTATAGTAAGCTGCTCTTCCGTTGCCAGGCTTCTCATAATCGCCAGTCTTTGGCGTTCAGATAGTAGAAAGTGATTCCCTACAAAGGTAGAAGCCTGCTTCAGGTCATACCCCTCATTGATCAGATACCTGATATGCCGGGAGGCCGTCCGCATTGTTTTCAGTGCGTCCGGAGAAAAGAACCGGTCATCATCCGGAATATAGCCACGCTTTGCTTCCATATAACTATTTCTTCTCCAGATATCTTCTCTTTATTACCGTCGGATACCGACTGTTAATTCGTTCATAACAGTCGCAGTTTTTATCATGATCATTAATCATCCCACAAGCCTGCAAATGAGAATAAACTGTCACGGTTCCGAGATATTTGAACCCGCGTTTCTTCAGTTCTTTCGCAATCCTATCTGACAGCCCATTGCTTACTGGAACATCGCCGTCAGCGTGACCAGTATATAAAATCGTCTTTCCATCAGAAAATGCCCACAGCCAATTACAAAAGCTTCCGAACTCGTTGCGTATTTCCTGAAAGCACCTGGCATTGTTGATAATCGCCTCAATCTTCCGGCGAGACCTGATCATCCCTTCGGTATTCATGATCCTATCTATATCATTATCGTTATATCCCGCTATAAGATCATAGTCGAAGTTATCAAAGCACCGCTGAAAGATCTCGCGCTTTTTGATCATCAGATCCCATGAGAGCCCGCACTGCATTGCTTCCATCATCAAAAACTCAAACTGTTTTTGATCATCGTGCAGCGGCACGCCCCACTCTTCATCATGGTATTTACGCATGGCTTCCGACGAGAAGCCTCAGTTACAGGATCCCATGTCGCGTCACTCCCTTATTCTTGGTTTTGAAAGAATAATAGATTTTCTTTAATCTCTTGTCACACAGCTCTGTCTGTGTCTCCCATCCGATCAGAAATCCACCAGATATATCCCTATCATTACAGTAAACTATAAGGTCAAGAACGTTTTTGAAGTTTTTTCTTATTCTTTTGGCAGGTTGTAACCGGTCTTTTCTATCAGATCATGTAGGCTCTTGTCATATTGGGCTTGGGAGATAGCTCCACGCTCCAGAAACTGCTTAAGAAGGACGGTCTGTTTTACAAAGAGCTCATGATTCTTGTCTTCGTAGCTTAAGCTCTCCCATTCAATTGGTTTTGTATCCATAAGAATATCTACTCCGTCCAATTCCTAATAAAGTCTTGATATAGACTTATCCTGACAATCTAGGTATTTGAGCAATCGATCCCAACTTAACTTTCAGTTAATACTGATACGAGGTATTCAACATTATTCTCAACAGGCAATGTCCCATCAATCCGAATAATCGGACACGTGACTGTTTCAAGCCAACTTGTGACATAGTTTTCAGGTCTGTTGTCCGTCAATGAAAACCATTTATTTTCATTATCAAACAGATCACCACCCATGAGAATCCTCTCTCCGAATTTTTGAAATGACCGTTCCCGGACACGCTGACTTCTGACCTGTTTTGGCACATCGATCAAAACAATATAATCTAGCGCTGCCATCAGTTTATCTCCGTAGTCACCCTTTACAGCAGCGAAGATGAAATTGTTATTATTTACAATTCTCTTTTCCAACAGTTGAATTGCTTCTTCTTTGGTCCTGGAAATAGCAAATTCATATGATGAATCAGTTTTAGGGAAGAAAAGATCTTCATTATCTATAAACTCGTATCCCATCCTACCGGCCAGTACTTTTCCTAACGTACTTTTCCCTACTCCATTAAGCCCACATATCAAAATACCCATCGGCCACCTCCCTGCTGCAACAGCGGGATTTTACACATCTGTCTGTGAAATAAACTTCTCGACAACAGACCGTATTGGTGGAGATATTTCGGAAAGAACTATACTTTTGACTGAGAAAAACTGTAAATCTTCCATTTCGCCATCTTGAGATTTCGGTTCACCATGCCATTTTCTACAAACATAGACGATTTCAAAATTCGAAACTTCGTCTCCATTTGGGTAGATATAATGAGCTTCCGGTCCCGAATTCACGCAAAAGAATTCCAGCTCTTCTGCGACCAGCCCCATCTCTTCAAATAATTCTCTTTTCGCACACTCTTCGACGTATTCATCAATTTCAATTGCACCGCCTGAATAACCCCACATGTGATTGTCAGAACGTCTACCCAATAAAATACGTCCGTTTCCATCAACACAAATGATGCTGGCAGCACACTGAATAATTGTTTTGTGTCCAACCAATTTACGCATTTCTGCCATATATCCCGTCATACTTTTCCCTCATTAATTCTGATTTAAAAACTGTTTCTGACAATATCGGTTATTCTTTTGATTTCTTTGTAATTATCTTCGTTCCTGAAATGTGTCAAAGCATGTTCAAAGATTATTTCTAGGTTGGCAAGAATATCGTCTGCGCGCTCTGTCATCCAATCATATCTGGGCAGTATCCACACATGAAGATGTCTGCTTTCCTTCTCTTCGAAAATATAATCAAATCTTTCGCAGATATGATTTGCTCTCATGATCTTGACTGCTTTATCGACAATAGAAAACATTTCATTTCTTTCTTCATCTGTCAGCTCACTTAACATTTCGATATGTCGTTTGGGAGCGACAATCATGAAACCGGGTATTGGAACTTCAAAATCCTGTGATAATGTAAATCTCTCATTCTCATAAGCCATTCCACAATCCAGATGAAATTCATGTCGGCCATATGCACAGCCAGGACATCTGGCATATGTAATTGTTTTTTTATTATAACTTAGCATCGTGCCTACTGGTTCTGCTGCCATCATTGTACTCCTATAGCTCCTATTCAATCAAACTACTTAAGATAAATCAATCCAGTACCTTTCTAAATATACATCACGATCTTTCCAATATACAGTTGATTCATATTTCCCGCCGTTATTCAGAATAGTTTTTCGACTTCCCTCATTTCCCTGAATACAGCAAATCAGTACATGATCTATTCCTAATCTTTTACACTCCGGCAATACAAGACTTAACATTTGTGTGGCATAGCCTTTTCTGCGTTCACTCGGACAAACGGAATAACCTATATGACCTCCGTATTGTTCAAGGAAATCATTAAAATAATGACGAATCTGAATAACACCAACTATTTTGTTGTCGGATTCTCGTACGTAAATATACTGCGTCATAGGTACATAGTTAGGTGGTGTAGTTTCGGCAGATTTAAGATCTCTAATTTGATCAAGCCAATCCTGTGTCCTGTCAAACCGGCGTAACGAACCACATCCATCCATGGATCCGCCATAATCGAGGAACTCTTTACGATAAGCTTGTATTTGTTCATCGTATTCAATAGAAGGCGCAACTAATTTCATTTTCATCACCATTACATCAAAATAACTATAGAAAAGCGCTTCTAACTCGCATGGATACGTTATTTTACCACGGCGCTGTTAGAGGCGCAATGGACAGTTCTCAGGCTTTTAGGAAGCCTTCAAACAGGGTCTTTTGAGGGTTAAAACGCATGTTTTTGCGTCTATTTATCTTCCGTAGGCTCCTAACAGAAACCTACACACTTTTTTCGATCTTCCACACTAACAGAATGTACACCCTGCTGTTAAACGCAATCAGATGGCCTTTTGCAAAAACCCGCTATCCCGCATGGATACTGGTCTCGATGGGGATGGCCTTTTTTCTGATTGCGTTTTTGCAGAATCATCCCTAAAAACAGCCAAAATCGATCTCAGACCGCATCCCCACTGGATTCCGGCAAAAATCCAATTACTACCCTTGTGGAATGTTCATTTTTCAAAAAGTGGCTTTGATCCCGCTGTTAAAGAGCGGTCATCGCACATTTTACAGGGTGACTTTTCACATGTATACTTTTTGTACGTACAAAAGGACCGGTCTCGCCCTTTTGGAGGCAAAACCGGTCCCTTGGGGCCTATTTTTCAGTCGAGAACCTGCGGAAGTTTGACACCTCCTCAGGCCGCATAAATAAAGGCTTTTTAGGAGATTAGGCTTTCTGGCTAATCGCGGCCTGCGCGGCAGCCAGTCTGGCGATCGGTACACGGAACGGGCTGCAGGAGACATAGTCAAGACCGATCTTGTTGCAGAACTCAACAGAGGACGGATCTCCACCGTGCTCACCACAGATACCGATGTGCAGATTCGGGTTGACCGGACGGCCAAGCTCGATCGCCATCTTCATCAGCTTGCCTACGCCAACCTGATCCAGTTTCGCGAACGGATCATTCTCGAAGATCTTGGCATCATAGTAAGCGTTCAGGAACTTGCCGGCGTCATCACGGGAGAAACCGAAGGCCATCTGAGTAAGGTCGTTGGTTCCGAAGCAGAAGAAGTCAGCTTCTTTCGCGATCTCATCAGCGGTCAGGGCAGCTCTCGGGATCTCGATCATGGTACCGACCTGATACTTGAGGTCAGAACCGGCAGCCTTGATCTCGGCATCCGCGGTCTCAACGACGAACTTCTTGACATATTTGAGTTCTTTGATATCGCCTACCAGCGGGATCATGATCTCGGGAACGATGTCCCAATCCGGATGAGCGGCTTTGACCTTGATCGCGGCACGGATCACAGCGGTGGTCTGCATCTTGGCGATTTCCGGATAGGTAACAGCCAGACGGCATCCACGATGACCCATCATGGGGTTGAACTCATGCAGAGAGTCGATGATCGCTTTGATCTGCTCGACAGTCTTGCCCTGAGCGTCAGCCAGTTTCTTGATATCTTCTTCTTCAGTGGGAACGAACTCATGCAGCGGGGGATCCAGGAAACGGATGCAGACCGGATAGCCCTTCAGAGCCTCGTACAGAGCTTCGAAGTCGCCCTGCTGGTAAGGAAGGATCTTCTCCAGCGCTTTCTCACGCTCTTCCACGGTCTCCGCGCAGATCATCTCACGGAAAGCATCGATACGGCCTTCGCCGAAGAACATATGCTCGGTACGGCACAGACCGATACCTTCGGCACCCAGTTCCACAGCCTTGGCGGCGTCGGTAGGAGTATCAGCGTTGGTACGAACTTTCATGGTACGGTACTGATCTGCCCATGCCATGATGCGCCCGAACTCGCCGGCGATGGTAGCGTCGACAGTCGGGATGATCCCGTCATAGATGTTACCGGTGGTACCGTCGATGGAGATGAAGTCTCCCTCGTGGAATACTTTGCCGGCCAGTGTGAATTTCTTGTTCTCTTCGTCCATGATGATGTCGCCGCATCCGGAAACGCAGCACTCACCCATACCACGGGCAACAACAGCAGCGTGAGAAGTCATACCGCCGCGAACGGTCAGGATACCCTGCGCGCTCTTCATACCGGTAATATCCTCAGGAGAGGTCTCCAGACGGACCAGAACGACCTTCTCGCCTCTTGCGGCCCATTCCACAGCATCGTCAGCCGTGAAGACGACCTTACCGCAGGCAGCACCGGGAGAAGCACCCAGACCTTTGCCCATGGGAGTCGCAGCCTTCAGAGCCTTCGCGTCAAACTGAGGATGAAGCAGTGTATCCAGGTTACGAGGATCGATCATCGCGACCGCTTCCTGCTCGGTTCTCATGCCTTCGTCGACCAGGTCGCAGGCGATCTTCAGAGCCGCCTGAGCGGTTCTCTTACCGTTACGGGTCTGCAGCATGTACAGTTTGCCGTGCTCAACGGTGAACTCCATATCCTGCATATCGCGGTAATGAGCTTCCAGTTTCGCGCAGACATCGACGAACTGCTTGAAAGCTTCGGGGAATTTCTGTTCCATCTCGGTGATGTGCATAGGTGTACGGACACCGGCAACAACGTCCTCACCCTGTGCGTTGGTCAGGAACTCACCAAACAGACCTTTGGCTCCGGTCGCGGGGTCACGGGTGAACGCAACACCGGTACCGCAGTCATCACCCATGTTACCAAACGCCATGGACTGTACGTTAACAGCGGTACCCCAGCTGTAGGGGATATCGTTGTCACGACGATAAACGTTGGCACGCGGGTTGTCCCAGGAACGGAAAACGGCCTTGATAGCGCCATAGAGCTGTTCTTTCGGATCAGACGGGAAGTCTTTGCCGATCTTCTCTTTGTACTCAGCCTTGAACTGTCCGGCCAGAGTCTTGAGGTCGTCAGCGGTCAGCTCGACATCGAGCTTGACGCCTTTTTCTTCTTTCATCTTGTCGATGAGTGCTTCGAAATATTTCTTGCCGACTTCCATAACGACGTCAGAATACATCTGGATGAAACGGCGATAGCAGTCCCATGCCCAGCGGGGATTGCCGGATTTCTCAGCGATAACATCAACAACATCTTCATTCAGACCCAGGTTCAGGATCGTGTCCATCATGCCGGGCATGGAAGCGCGTGCGCCGGAACGAACGGATACCAGCAGCGGGTTCTCTTTGTCACCGAACTTCTTGCCGGTGATCTCTTCCATCTTAACGATATACTCTTCGATCTGTCCAAAGATCTCATCGTTGATCTCACGACCATCTTCATAATACTGTGTGCAGGCTTCTGTCGTGATAGTAAAGCCCTGAGGAACGGGAAGACCGATATTGGTCATTTCGGCAAGGTTCGCACCTTTACCGCCAAGCAGTTCACGCATATTGGCGTTGCCCTCGGTGAACAGATAGACCCATTTTCTGCCCATGTTGAAAGAACCTCCTAAGATTGTTTCTATTTGAAATCCTGGTTTTCAGGAATCAAAAGCTGAATTTGTCACTGAAGTAAGCATCCAGATCGGCGATCGCGATCCGCTCCTGCTCCATGGAATCTCTGTGACGGATCGTGACACATCCGTCCTCCAGCGTGTCAAAGTCGACAGTCAGGCAGAACGGCGTGCCGATCTCATCCTGACGGCGATAGCGTTTTCCTATGCTTCCGGTCTCATCATACTCGACGTCGTATTTCTTCAGCAGGTCCTGATAGACCTCGCCGGCCTTCTCGCCCAGCTTCTTAGAAAGCGGCAGGACCGCGATCTTTACCGGTGCCAGCGTCGGATGGAAATGAAGTACGACACGGGTATCGTTCTCCCCTACCTGCTCTTCGTCATAGGCGTCGCAGAGGAAAGCCAGCGCGACACGATCCGCGCCGAGCGACGGTTCCACGACATAGGGGATGTACTTCTTATTGGCCGTCTGATCGAAATAACTCATATCCTCACCGGAATGTCCCTGGTGACGGGTAAGGTCATAGTCAGTACGGTCCGCGATACCCCAGAGCTCACCCCAGCCGAAGGGGAATGTATACTCGATATCGCTGGTGCCTTTGCTGTAGAAAGCCCTTTCCTGCTCGGAATGCTCTCTCATCCGGAGATGATCTTCTTTCATCCCCAGACGAAGCAGGAAATTCCAGCAGAATTTCTGCCAGTAATCATACCATTCAAGGTCACTTCCGGGCTCGCAGAAAAACTCGAGTTCCATCTGCTCGAACTCACGGGTACGGAAAGTGAAGTTTCCGGGTGTGATCTCATTACGGAACGCCTTGCCGATCTGACCGATCCCGAAAGGAACCTTACGTCTGGTCGTGCGCTGTACGTTCTTGAAGTTGACGAAAATACCCTGAGCGGTCTCCGGCCGCAAATATACCGTATTCTTCGCGTCTTCGGTAACACCCATGAACGTCTTGAACATCAGGTTGAACTGACGGATCCCCGTAAAGTCGGTCTTACCGCAGGTCGGGCAGGCAATACCGTTCTCGGCGATAAAGGATTCCATCTGCTCATTCGTCCATCCGTCGACCGGAGATTCGGGCGTTTCACCCTTCTCGAAGAAATAATCTTCGATCAGTTTATCCGCGCGGAAACGGGACTTGCAGGCCTTGCAGTCCATCAGAGGATCATCGAAATTGGCGACATGGCCGGTAGCCACCCATGTCTCCGGGTTCATGATAATCGCACTGTCCATGCCCACATTCAGCGAATTCTTGGCGATGAACGCATCCCACCAGGCTTTTTTCACATTATTCTTCAGGGCAACACCTAAAGGACCATAGTCCCAGGAATTCGCAAGGCCGCCGTAGATCTCGGAGCCTGCGTACACAAATCCCCTGGTTTTGGCCAGCGCGACGATCTTATCAAGTGATTCTAACATATTTATTACCTTTCCTGATAACACACGTTATCTGAATCAGTATAACAAAAGCGCCGCATACTGTCAAGGAGAACCGGTAATTTTCCCGAGGAACCCCAAAGACGTATACCCATGCTCCGTCTGCTCTGTCAGATAATCCGTAACGGCTTCGTGTATCTGTTTTCTGACCTCTTCACTGACTTTAAAGCTGTACGCTTTTCCGGGAGACTGTTCGATCATATATCGCAGCGCCTGCAGTGCTCCGGGACTTAGCCGGATACCGGCTCCGGTCTTTAGCCGTTTCTGGCATTCACTGCAGTATATACCGCCGACCGAAGGCTGAAACAGGATCGGATCCACCGACAGATCGTGATTCATCTCTTCTGAAGATAATTCTCCGCGGCACCGGGCAAGTTCGGGATAATATCCGTTTTCAGCCAGGATCCGGAAAACCGTCACATCAGCAGGAAGGGATTCCATGCCTTCTTCTGCCTTCGACTCCATGTAAAGACCGCGAAGAAGGATGGCCAGCAGTTCTTCGTTTTCCTGTCCTTCCAGGCAGAATACTTTTCCGACCTCCAGGATCCAGCTGGCAAAGGAAAGCTTAAACAGATCGCCGCGAAGGGAATAAAAGCTCTCGATCAGGGTCCCTTCTTTGATGTAATAGAACGTCGCCCCGTGAGTCAGGACCAGTTCCACATAGGAGAAAACACCGCAAAGAGCCCGGAACTTGCTCTTCGCTCCCATCGCTCCTTTGGCCAGGACCGTGATCTTTCCCTGTTCCCGTGTCAGAAGAATGAGCCGCTTATCCTTATCTCCCATAGGATCTTCCCGAAGAACGATCCCATGGACTTTGATTTCTTTCATTCGAGTTCCTTTTTGTCAAATCCGAAGTTTTTGATCAGATAATCGCTGTCTCTCCAGCGCTCCTTGACTTTCACGAACAGCTGCAGATTGACCTTGGTTTCCAGCATCTTCTCCATATCTTCCCTGGCATAGCTGCCGATCTTTTTGATCATAGCGCCGCCTTTGCCGATAATGATCGGTTTGTGGCTTGCCTTCTCACAGATGATCGTGGCATCGATATCGATCAGATCCTTATCTTCTCTCTCCTTGAAGGAATCGATCACGACCGCCAGACCATGCGGGATCTCCTTCTCCAGGAGTTTTAACGCTTTTTCACGGATCAGTTCCGCGGCGATCTGCTTCTCCGGCTGATCGGTCAGCGTATCTTCCGGGAAGAAGAACGGCCCTTCCGGGAGTCTCTCGCGAATGACCCGAAGCAGTTCATCCACATTCTTGCCGGTCTTGGCGCTGACAGGTACGATCTCTTCGAAATCGTACAGTTTTCCGAACTCCTCTGCCGAAAGGATCAGCTCGCTTTGACTGACCGTATCGATCTTGTTGATGACCAGGATCGTTTCAATACCGGCCTTCTCGATTTGTGCGATCACGTCGATATCGCCCTGTCTCGGGTGCCCGGCTTCCACGATCAGCAGGACGAAATCCACATCCGAGATCGTACGGCTGGCAGCTTCCACCATATATTCTCCCAGCTTGTGCGTAGGTTTGTGAATACCCGGCGTATCAATGAAAACGATCTGCGTATCCTCATCCGTCAATACACCCTGGATCCTGGACCGGGTCGTCTGCGGCTTGCTCGACGTGATTGCGACTTTTTCGCCCAGCATGTAATTCATGAGGGTCGACTTGCCCACATTGGGTCTTCCGGTGAGTGAAACAAAACCTGATCTGGTCATAAAGAACTCCTTTTTCAGTAAAAAACCGAGGCCGAAATAAAATCCAGCCCCGGTCGGGATGGCCGCCTGTTCCGATCCATGAATAGTTGATGATTTCTGTGATGAAAGTTTGTTGTTTCCTGTAAGGATCGATCGGTCAAGCGGAATGAATTTATAACGTTCCCCAGGTCATGGGGCCGACGATCCCGTCGACTTCCAGACCATGTGTGCTTTGAAAACTACGAACTGCCTGTTCGGTCGCCGCTCCGAAGATACCGTCCGTCTCGAGCCCGGCACCGTAGGTATTCAGAAGTTCCTGCAGTTCGGTAATATATGTGCCTTCATCTCCGTAAGATACAGTCGGATAGTCCTCTCTGTCTTTCGAAGATGTATTTGTCTTTTGCGTTGTTGTCTGTGTGCTCTGTGAGACCTGCCTGTCACCGGATGAAGCGGCATAGAGTGCCTGCCATGTCATCTCTCCGACGATCCCGTCGGCTTCAAGCGCGTGATCCTCCTGGAAACTGATGACCGCTTCGAATGTGTCGTATCCGAAGTCTCCGTCTTCTGCCAGATCATATCCCAGCTGATTCAGCAATTGCTGCAGGGCCAGCACATCGTCTCCTTCCGAGCCGAAATCCACTGTTTCCCTGTCCTCTAGCTTGAAGCTGAAAGTCTGAGCTGAAGCTGTTTGTACAGGCGGCGTCCATGTATCATTGCCGAGCATCGTGTCCACATACGTGTTGATGATGTAGCCCCATGTATCTTCCCCTACGATCCCATCGGCATGAAGTCCTGCTTTTTTCTGGACGGAAATAACGATCTCTTCTGTGATCGATCCAAAGTACCCGCTGCTTGGAACGTCGTATCCGATCGCGCGCAGATAATCCTGCAGTTCGGAGACATCCTCACCGGTCATACCCGTCTGAAGCATTTTTCTGGTGCCTGCTGCCGATCCCTGATAGATCGGGTGGTCCCAGTAGTTCGAAGAATCATAAGAACCCGGCTGGACACTGGTACGAACGTCCAGACCGCCGGCCGAAGCGTAAAGGCCAATGATGATATCACCGTAGGAACGATGCATCGACCGCGCCTCTTCCAGTGAATCATACACATCCGGATCGTATCCGGGCACAGCCCATCTTCCGCCCAGGCCTTCCCAGCTGGTCCGGCAGCCTCTTTGGATCAGGCCGAATCTCGGATCCAGCAGCTCTCTTCCTTCCGGAAGAAAATCGGTACTGGCATAAGCGTACAAGTGCTGGATATGAGCTTCGACGCCCTCTTCCACACTGTCGAACCGCGCGTAATCACTGGAATCATGATTGAAAAGGCCGCAGAAATTCATATAGGAGTCATCGACATCACCGCCGTGACGCAGATATCCCGTTTCCAGGATCGCCTGGAAGAAAGCGATATCTCCCCGGATCCCGTACATCTCACCGAAGGTCAGATACGCGTTCGCGACCCTCAGCGCATGTTCCTCGCTGATCTCATCATTGCGGGAACACAGGAAATCCACCATCGTCTCGGCGCTCATGGTACTTTCTCCCATGATCGGATTATTGTACCATTCCGGATGAGCGGACACATCCAGGTCGGAACCTTCATTATGAACGTCATAGGTTTCCAGTTTATCCCGGACCTCGGCCTTGAATTCTTCCCACAGCGCCCAGTCGTTATCACTCATGGACAGCGGACAGATCTTTCCGTTCGCGTCGTAATGACGTACCAGATGATCCAAGGGAAGATCATATTTCCACATAAGGTAGGCAGCCAGATCGACCGTATTCTTGAAGGCCTTGTCATAATCTCCGTCGGAATTGATGCACATCTCTATTCCGATGGAGTTCGTGTTGCTGATCGGCGTCGCGTAGCTTTTATAGCGCACGCCGCTGTGCCACGAGCCTTCTGAATCATCGATGATCTGGATCACTGAATGATCATCCACGAAATAATGAGCGGAAGCATCCCTGTCCGCGCGGCTGAAGTATTCATAATGACTTAAAGCGTCCGCGCCTTCATTCGTGTTTCCCGTATCGTGGATGACAATGTACTCTACCGTGTTGCTTGGAAATTTGTTATAGCTTATTTCGTACTTTTTGAAAGTGATCCCGGCTGCAAGACCGTGACCATTTTCGTCCCCGTTTTTTGCAGCAGCATGACCCGCAAAAAGACCACTGAAGATCATGGTCATAATGACGATGCCTGCTGCTATCTCTCTGTATCCTTTTCGCAAGCAGTCTCACCTCCTTTTTCTACGCAAAAAAGGATGCTAAAATTATAGCATCCTTTTGCGTTTCCGTCAACTATTGAAGGCCGTAGAAATGCGATAAAATCGCGTCTGCGAGGGGTACAGCCTGCTTTGTTTCCGCTCCGTTTTCAACCAAGATGGTGATGACGATATCTACCTTGCCGTCTTTCACCGTATAACCGGTAAACCAGGAGTGAGAATCCTCCTCCTCTCCTACCTGAGCGGTACCTGTTTTACCGTAAACTTCATAGGGATAGTCTGACAGTCTGGACGCGGTACCGTACTCGGTCACGCCTCTCATGAGGTTTTCCAGGAAATCCGCTTCCGGCCTTGTCATGACGGTTCCCCAGATCGTCGGTTCGACGCTCCGAAGGACACCTCCTTTCGCGTCCGTCACCGCTTGTACCAGATACGGCTGATACAGAACACCGTCATTCGCGATCGCGGCTGTCAGCATGTTCATGGCAAAAGGCGTGACCAGCGTTTCACCCTGTCCCATCGCTGTCTGCGCGACCATGGAATCCACATCTGTTTCAGACAGATGCATCTCAGAAGTGTTCTGATCCAGGATGAAATCGAAATCATTCCCCAGCTTCACGTAGGAAGCAGTCCCGACCAGTGCCGCCCAGCCCATGTCGATCCCGGCTTTTCCGAAGAATCCGTTGCAGGAATAGGCAAAGGCGTCTTCGATCTCCATGTATCCGTGAGCACGGTGATCATTGCACATGATGACCTGCTCATCCACAAGGAGCTCTCCGCCGCATTCATAGCTGTACAGCTTCCAGTCGGGCATATTGCGGTACATAGCCAGCGCGGTAATGATCTTGAACGTCGATCCGGGAGGATAAAGACCCATGGTAGCTCTCGCGTACAACGGTCCTCTTTCATCATTGATGATCACTTCCCAGTCGTCCACGATCGCTTCCGGATCGAAGGACGGATTGGATACCAGCGCCAGGATCTTGCCGGTGGAGGGCTCTGAAACGACGACCGCTCCCTGGAATCCGTCCAGCTGATCATAGATATAGCTTTGCAGATCGATATTGAGCGTCGTCTGCACGCTGCATCCCTGGACCTTTTCCTCACTGGCCCAGCTCTGCAGTTGGGAGATCAGCGTGGAAGGCTCCATCAGGACACCGGAAAGGATCGCTTCCAGTCCGGACTGGCCTCGTCCGATGTATCCCACCACATGCGCGGCAGCCGGACCGTAGGGATATCGGCGGATCTCGCTTCCGTCTTCCGCGACGTCGGTATAGGCGAGGTATTTCCCGTCCGCCGACAGGATCGCGCCTCGGCTGACCTCTGCCATTTTCTCTTCCGTCAGGGGGTTATAATCACTGGCAACGATCTCTTCCCGATCTACAATGAGGATCTTCCCCAGCCATACGATCAGGGTGAAGGAAAGGAGGATGAAGATCCACTGGATCACCTGGAAAGTCTTTCGGTTCTCCGGGCGCCTAGAAGGGATCGTCGAACTCGAACGGCCGGATCGAGCCTTTGCCCCTGCCCGGCCTTGCTGGCGCCTGCTGCCTTGCATGCTTCCTCGCCTCCTCTCTGTCGATTCTGTACAGACGGATGACCGCTTCGATGATCCCTATGGTAATAAAGCTGGACAGAAGCGAACTGCCGCCGTAACTGATAAACGGCAGCGTAACGCCCGTCAACGGGATCAGCTTGATCACGCCGCCTACGATGATAAATGTCTGAGTCATAAACAAAATGCCGAATGCCACCAGGAGATTGCGTCTAAACTGATTACGTTCTCTTCGTCCCGTTTCCATAACGAAAAGGAACATCAGCAGATAGATCAGCAGGACGAAGATCGCGAATACACCGCCGAATTCTTCCACGATGACCGCGAAGATCATATCCGTCGTACGCGCGGGAATATAACCCGGCGACCCCTGGAAGAGGCCTGTACCGAAGAATCCTCCGTCTGTGATAGCGAAGAGGGACTGGGCGATCTGATATCCCTGTCCGTTGACGTCCTCCCACGGATCCAGCCAGATATCAAACCGGACCTGAACGTGTTCGAACAAATGATACGCCGCGTAACCCGCGACTGCGACAAGGATCAGTCCGCCCCAGAGCACATAGCCCTTGCCCACATAGTCATAGGTCATCATCCAGGCAAGGATCCCGAAGATCAGCAGCGTGCCCAGGTCTCTCTGGACCAGCAGCACCAAAGCCATAAAACCGGTAACAGCTCCCGCCACCAGCACGGAATACAGTTTTCTGTTTTTCGTATAGATCACCGCCAGGAAAAAAGCAAAGAGGATCTTGACGAATTCCGAAGGCTGGAAACTTAAGCCCTTGATATAGACCCAGTTGAGCGATCCATAGGCTTCATTGGGGAAAATGAAAGGCAGAACGATCAGCCCGACGCTTCCCAATAGGAACAGCCATACGGGAATGTTCCAGATCCAGCGCCCATGGAAGAACAGCATGACCACGTTGATCACGACGAATCCCGCCGCCAGCCAGTACACCTGATAGCGGGCGGTCTCCTGGTCCAGTCTCCAGAGAACGATAAACCCGATCGACATCAGCATAAAAACACAATTCCATAAAAGGCGGTTGGTATGCCGGTGCAGTTTGTGGATCAGCAAATACATACCAAGCAAAAGGACCAGATAGATCAACAATGTGAAAACAACACTGAACCTCAGCCACGAAGGAAGGAAATGTTCCGTGATCTGCTGCATTTTGAGCATAATGCCGCGGATCGTCTGGAAATGGGTCCCTTCGCTGAGGATACCGGATTCGATCGCTTCTTCCACGGTTTTGGCCGTATGGTATTCCCGCAGAATAATCAGCACGAAGGAAAGAATATTAAAAAGGATGATGATGGCAGTCTGATACGCGAACAGTTCCTTACAGACGATGCTGCTGGGCTTTTTCAGATACATGTAATATCCCATGCCCGTAAACAGCAGAATCAGCGCCAGATCAACATATTTTGCCACCAGCGCGGTCATCTGGAACAATCACATCACCTCCTTTCTGAAATGTCCTTCTGATATTTCCATTTTCGCTGTATAGTTCTCATCCAGAAGAAAAGAAAAAATATCCAGGGTCTCTTCTTCTGTCTCAGTCGTCAGTTCGATCCTCAGGATATCCGCCGGGCTTTTCTGTTTGCCCGTGAGGATCCTTTGAAGATATCCGCTCTTCTTTGAGATCACCGCGGGATCTTCAGAATAGAATACATTATAACACAGGTCATGGTGACAGATGCCCCGGATCTTTTCGCCCTTCCGATCGATCAGAAAGTAACTGTCCTGATCCTTTCTGCAGCCAAAGCATTCCCTGACCGGGCACTGTTCGGTGATCATATACGGGATCCTTCCGTAGATCGTCAGAACTGCGCCTTCCGGGCTCTTCAGTTCCCCGACCTCTTTCGCGGACAGTTCCCGGCTGATACAGAAGCCTTCCGTCTGCCGCTTTAAGATCTCTGCGCTGAGCCTGTTCCAGATTCCCATATCCGGTCCGGCGAATACTTTTGCGCCAAGATTTTCGATCCAAAGGACCTGTCCGGGAAGGGACGCTTCAAACTTGTCGATCCCCGCATCCATCCAGCTTTTTATTTCTTCTGTTACGATCTGTCTATGTGAATCCCTTGCCGTGAGCGGCAGCTGCAGGATAATTTGCTCTTTGCCGATCCCGTTTTCTTCGATCCTTTGAAGGATTCTTTCTTTATCTTCTCTCAGGAAGCCTTCCATGGAAAGCAGAATGACCGTTGCCTTTCCAAAGGCCGATCGCTTTTCCAGAGTTTTCTGAAGTTGTGGGCCGGACTGAACAAGGATCTGGATCTTCGTTTCCTGATCCGGGTTTTTCTCTTTGTTTTCAGTAAGAACGATCGCTTCGGAGAAGACTCCCCGGCTGCTTTTTGCCAGCGATCTTTCCTCCAGCTTCTCCTGCATCATCCGGACGATGTTTCTTCTAAGTTCGTTCAGCCGGGAAACTGGAACAAAGAGTTCGTCCTCCATGCTGATTTGACAGTCGGAAAGGACAAAAGATGTTCCGCCCAGTCGCCCAAGCTGCTGTCGGATCGTTTCCTCATCGGTCGGACGCATTTTCGCTTTTTCAGGTATCGGGCCGGACAGACGAATCCGTTCACCCTTCGCACAGGCGCTCCAGAAAGAGGCTTCTCCCTCTTTCAGGGTCCCTTCAAGTGAAATCTCGATCACAGGCAGCTTCATCGCTTCGGACACCAGTCGTTCATTCAGTACCGGATCCACGATCCGTCTGACTTCGGCTGTGCGGCTGCCCGCTGGTACCCCTTTCAGGTCCAGTACGGCCGTATGATCGTCTTTGATCATAGATCCGGCCAGTCTGATCTCCGCGGCTTTACCGTCAAATCCGATCTTCAGTTCGTCACCGGCATGCAGCGGATGATCCGATTCGATCCGTATCTGACTGCTTCCGGTCACTCGGGCTTTCCCGATCCGGATCCCATGGTTTTTCGGATCACCCGGTTCGATCATATGTGTTTTATCCCGGAAATAGCCATCGGTAAAACTGCCCCGGTTATAAAGCTGCATGATTTCTTCCAGCTTTGCCGGCTCGATCTTTCCGATACTTCCCGTCTGAAGATAATTGTTTTTCAGTTCCTGATAAAATCTCGTCACACCGCTCACATAAGCTTCTGACTTCATCCGTCCTTCGATCTTGAAGGAATCGATCCTGAGATCCATGAGCTCATTTAAAACCGAGAAGGCGGAACGGTCTTTCAGACTCAGATAATGTCCGGTTTTTGAACGATCCTCTCCCAACTGGACGATGTACGGCATTCTGCATGGCTGCGCGCACTGTCCCCGGTTTCCGGACCGGCCGCCGTGGAAAGAACTCATCAGACACCGCCCGCTGTAGCTGTAACAGAGCGCGCCGTGAATAAAGACCTCCAGCTGCATATCCGAACGGGACCGGATATACTCGATCTCGGACAGGGACAGTTCCCTCGCGAGTACAACCCGTTTGAAACCGAGGGTCTCCATCCATTTCACGCCGTCCAGATTGGTGACTGCCATCTGCGTACTGGCATGAAGCTCTACATTCGGAAAATGCGAACCTATATAAGAGGCGACCGCCGGATCCTGTACGATGACCGCGTCGATCCCCAAAGGGAGGATCTCATGGAGAAACGCTTTCAGCGATTCCCATTCTTTTTCTTTGACCGAGATATTCACGGTCAGATGCGTTCGGACACCGTATAGTCTGGCCAGACGGACCGTCTCTCTGATCTCGTCTTTTGAAAAATTACCGGCCCCGGCACGGGCGTTGAACAACTGTCCGCCGAAGTAGACAGCATCCGCTCCCGAGCCGAGCGCCGAAAGAAAACAGGAAAAAGTTCCTGCCGGAGAAAGGATCTCCGGTTGATAGTTTTTGATCATAAGCAATCAGTATAAAGTGATCTGTTCACTTTCTTTTCGTGCCGCCGCGTTATCTGAAGCCGCCGGATAGTGGAAATACTCCCGGCAGTAATTCGTGACCATCCGGCCGCGCGGAGTCCGCTGCAGAAAACCTTTCTGCATCAGATAAGGTTCACAGACGTCTTCGATCGTTCCGGCATCTTCGCCGATAGAAGCCGCCAGCGTATCGAGACCTACCGGGCCACCTCCGTACAGTTCCATCATGGTCGTCAGCATCTTCCGGTCGACACTGTCCAGCCCGTTCGGGTCTACCTTCAGGGCGTCCAGCGCTACCGCCGCTACATCTTCATCGATCACTCCGCCGTAGCGTACCTGCGCGAAGTCCCGCACACGCCTGAGCAGCCGGTTGGCAAGTCTCGGCGTTCCTCTGGATCTTCTGGCGATCTCCTCGGCGCCTGCCTGATCGATCTGTACTTCCAGTGTCTTCGCGGAATTGGTGACGATCTTTGCCAGATCGTTCACCCCATAGAATTCCATATGATTGACAAGTCCGAATCTGTCCCGCAAAGGCGCGGATAAAAGCCCGGCCCTCGTTGTCGCTCCGATCAGCGTAAACCTGGGGATATCGAGCCGGATCGATTTGGCCTGCGGTCCTTTTCCGATCAGAATATCCACGGCATAGTCTTCCATAGCCGGATACAGAACCTCTTCGACCTGTCGGTTCAGGCGATGGATCTCATCGATGAAAAGTACGTCTCCCTCGCTCAGGTTATTGAGGATCGCTGCCATATCCCCCGGCCGCTCGATAGCGGGACCGGTGGTGATCTTGATATTCACACCCATCTCGCTGGCGATCAGCATGGCGATGGATGTTTTGCCCAGTCCGGGAGGCCCGTAAAAGAGCGCGTGATCCAGCGGCTCCTTGCGTTGCTTGGCCGCAGTGATAAACAGTTTCAGATTCTCCTTGACTTCGTCCTGACCGATATATTCGTCAAATGTCCTGGGACGGAGACTCTTTTCCGTATCCTTTTCTTCCTGCCTGGCCTTGGTATCCATCAGCCTTCCGAAGGCCTGCAGTTTTTCTTCCAACTGATCCTGCTGTAACATGATCTGCTCTACCTCTTAGTATAGTATTTTCAGACTGGCGCGGATGATATCTTCCAGCGAAAGATCTCCGGAAGAAGCAGTCACCCTGCTGACCGCGCGGGAAGCTTCGCTCTGAGAAAAGCCCAGTGATACAAGCGCTTCCACCGCTTCCTGATAGGGTCCCGCCTGCACAGCGGCCTGCGGCAGCGTGAACCCGGAGTCTTCTGACGTAATGCCGATCTTGCCTACCTTATCCTTCAGATCCAGAATAATACGGCTGGCCGTCTTGGCGCCGATCCCGGACACGGAGGAAAGGGTCTTCTTATCGTCCGAGATCACCGCGCTGATGACCTGCTGCGGACTCAGCGTACTTAAGATCATCAGAGCGGATCTGGGCCCCACACCGGTCACACTGATCAGCTGTTCAAATAAAGAAAGCGTACTCTTCTCCAGAAAACCATAGAGAACCATAGCGTCTTCCCGTACATTCAGATACGTATAGAGTCGTACTTCACTGCCGATACCGTGACGGATCAGCTCTTCCGAGATAGGCGTATAGACCCGGTATCCCAGACCGCCGACATCGATCAGCGCCGCGTCCTGTTCCAATTCTTCCAAAGTACCTTTAACATATGCGATCATAAAACGTATTGCTCCTGCTCTGATATTTCTATCGTTTCACACCCGGCGATCAACAGACGTACCCGCTGATCATAAGCCTCGGTAGGAAGTTCTTCTGTCATCTGTATACTATAGCAGATGCCGACCGGCATTGCCTGCGGATGTTCACTGATATACCGGTCATAATAGCCGCCGCCGTATCCGAGCCGATATCCGTTTCGATCAAACAGAAGACCGGGAACCAGGATCAGGCTATTATCATCCGCTTCAAGGACCGGGCAGTCCTCCGGCGGTTCCTGCATTCCAAAGATATGAGAAACCAGCTTCGTATCCGATCGGATCTGATGAAACCGCATCTCTTTCCTGGCATCAATTCGGGGGAGAAAGACTTTCTTCCCCTCCAGAAAGGCTGATCGGATCAGCTTTTCCGTATCCACTTCCGACCCGAAAGAATGATAGATGAAGATCTTATCATAGCTGGCCCATAGCTTCCGGATCTCTTCACAAATATACTGATCCTCTTTTTTTCTTTCATCGGTAGGAAAAAACGCGGCGCGGCGTTCTTTGGCGATCCTGCGAAGAGTCTTTTTATCCATTCGTCGTTTCCTCAGGAAGATGATCGCGGATCCACAGAGCACTGGCCACAGCCCACATCAGGTTATATCCGCCGCAATCGCCATCCAGATCGACGATCTCTCCGCCGAAAAACAGTCCCGGATACTTTCGGGACATCAGCCCGTCTCCCAGTTCTTCCCCGGCGATACCGCCGATCGTGACCTGCGCCTCCCGGAAACTGTCGAGGGACAGGTCCGTTACCGGAATATCTTTCAGTGTTTCCGCCAGACTGCCAAGCTGCTTCCGGTTCAGCTTCCCGCAGTTTTCTTTCCGATCGATCCCGGATATCCTCAGCACTTCCGGGATCAGTTTCTTGTGTATGAATCCCTCCAGCGCGTCTTCCGCCGAAAGATCCATTAAAGATCTGAATCTTTTCTCCAGGAGGGCGAATAGTTCCCCTTTGGATATCTCTTCACACAGATCGATCCCGATGCGTATCTTCTTTTCCGCTTCGATCATGTCTCCTGCCAGACGGCTCTGCTCTATGACGACAGGGCCGGAAATCCCGTCATCCGTGAACAAGATCTCGTCAATCATGGAAGAAAGGATCTCTTTTTCACAGATCAGGCTTACCCTGGCCTTTATCCTGACGCCTGCCAGTCTCCGAACCATCGGATCTTTCGAAAGCAGCCGGCAGAGCCCGGGCCTGAGATCTGTGACTCTGATCCCCATATGTTCAGCGATAGAGAGTCCTTCTCCCGCCGATCCCAGTCTGGGTGAAGCCTTCCCTCCGGTCGTAAGGACGACATTCCTGGCTTCCAGTATATTCTGCGTATTTGTCTCGGTCCTGACCGTGACCCGATAGACTTTTTTCTTCGCGTCATACACGATCTTTGTCGCGGGCGATGATGTCAGGACTTTTACAGAACCTGCCTGCTCATACCGATCGATCGATCTGCGAAGGACGTTCAGCACCGAAGACGCCTGAAGGCTTCTGGGATAGCATCTGCCATCCTCTTCCAGGTAGGTGATCCCGTTTTCTTCCCAGAATGCCTCGATCCGGTCCTGGCCGTAAAGCTCAAAGACACGTCTCGCCTGTTCCAGCGCGCTTCCGTGAAAATGCTCGATCGAAAAATCGCGGTTGGCCAGATTGCAGCGTCCGTTTCCTGTAGCCAGGATCTTCTTGCCGACACGGTCCGTTTTTTCCAGCAGTATCGTGCGAAAACCGGATTCGCCGGCCAGTCCCGCCAGGACCAGTCCGCACATTCCTCCACCGATAATTACAAGATCTGTCACACTTTACTCCTTAGCTCTTTCTTGACCCGGTCAGCCAGAGATTTCATTTCCGCCGCGTTCCCACGAACAGCTTCTGTGATCTTCGCGCCGCCCAGCATGCGGGATAGCTCCGTGCCGATCTCTTCCTCCGAAAGCCGAAGGACATTCGTCACGGTATGGCCGGACACCGCCGTCTTCTCGATCCGCAGGTGTACATCTGCCATCGCCGCGATCTGGGGAAGATGCGTGACACAGATCACCTGATGATACACAGCGATCAGCGCCATTTTCTCTGCGACGGACTGTGCCGTCCGTCCGCTGATGCCCGAATCGATCTCATCAAAGATCAGCGTTCCGATCTCATCCTGTTTTGCCAGGACGGTCTTGATCGCCAGCATGACTCTGGACATCTCACCGCCCGAAGCGATCTCGGAAAGAGGCTTCACCTTCTCTCCGACATTGGTACGGATCATAAAGCAGACCTTATCCTGCCCCTTGGCGCCTACCGGCGCTTCATCGACGGCGATCCTGAAGACCGGATCCTCGAATTCCAGCGTGGAAAGGACCTCGGTGATCTCCTTTTCGATCGTCTGTGCGGCTTCTTTTCTCATATCGGTCAGGACCTGCGCCTGCTCCCCCATCTTTTTCTTTGCCTCGTCCAGTTTTCTGCCGAGGCGCCGGATCGTTTCATCCAGGTTCTCCAGATCCTGATATTCCTGCTTGGTCTTCTGATAATACTGCTCGACTTTTTCCCGTGTCTTCCCGTATTTGCTTTTGATATGCTGGATCCGGTCATAGCGTTCTTCGATCTCGGAAAGCCTTTCCGGATCCGCCTGGATCTCCTCGCTGTAGTTTCGCAGCTCATGCGCCAGATCACGCAGAATGGAAGTAGATTCTTCCAGTGTCTGTATCTGCGGAGCAAAGAAAGCTTCATCGTATCCCGCTACACGGTTCAGAGAGGATAATGCCTCGTCCAGCTGATCCAGGGCTCCGGCCTCTCTGCCTTCCCCGATCAGCTGCTGATAGGCTTTAGCGCTTTCTTCTTTGAGCTTTTCGCTGTAAACAAGCTTTTTCCGCTCTTCCAGGAGATTCTCTTCCTCTCCCTCTTTCCAGGTGTTTTCCTCGATCTCGGAAAGTTCATACGCCATCAGGGACAGTAATCTTTCACGATCCCGACCGCTCTCCTGAAAACGGGAAAGTTCCTTCTCCAGCTCTTGGTATTCCGCGAACAGCCTGGCCATTTTCTCCAGTTCTTTTCCGGAGCCGGAGATAAACCTGTCCAGAAGATCGATATGGCGCGACTGGTTCAGCAGGGACTGGTGCTCATGCTGCCCGTGGATATCGATCAGAAGGGAAGCGATCTTTCGGATCTGGGACTGGGTGACCATGGCGTCATTGATATAGTTCGCTGAGCGTCCGGAAGAAAGAAACCGGCGGCGGATCAGGATCTGGCTGTCTGTATCCTCGACTCCCATCTCTTCCAGAGCTTCTTTCACTTCGTTCTTATAGTCAGTAAACAGCAGCGCGACTTCCGCCGCTCTGGACGGATCCCGGACAGCGTCTTTTGAACCTCTCTGTCCGAGCGCCAGCGAGATCGCGCCCAGAAGAATACTTTTACCGGCACCGGTCTCGCCGGTGAGCGCGTTCAGTCCCTCTTCCAGATCGATCTCGGCTTCATCGATCAGCGCTATATTCTGTACACGGATATGACTCAGCATATATTTATCCTCTTTGCTTTTCCTTCGTCGAAAGACGAATCGTTGCCAGACGGACAGTTTCCCGGATGCGTTCCGGACCGATCGTTATGACAGTAGATTCTTCCGGCGCTGCCGAAAGAAGCAGCAGGTATTCGACATTTCCGTCACCGCCCCGAATAGGCGAAGGCAGAAGGGAAAGAGCTTCAAATCCTGATTCCCCGGCATTTTGGATCACGTCCTCCAGTACACGGACATGGACTTTCGGATCCTTGATGATCCCGCCTTTACCGATCGCTGCCTTACCGGCTTCAAACTGCGGTTTGACCAGTACGACGCCCTTTGCCTCTTTCCTGACCAGTTTTCGCAAGCTCGAAAGAACCAGTTTCAGGGATATGAACGAAAGGTCCGCGCAGAAAAAACCACATGGCTCGATCTGTGCCGGATCCATCGTGCGGATATTCGTATTCTCCATGGAGATCACCCTGGGATCCTTCAGGAGGCTTTGATCCAGCTGATTCGTCCCGACATCGACCGCGTAAACCCTGGACGCTCCATGTTTCAGCAGACAGTCGGTAAATCCTCCTGTTGAAGCGCCGGCGTCCAGACATGTCAGTCCTTCCACGGAAAGGCCGAATCCTTCCAGTGCTCCCGCCAGCTTCTTCCCTCCGCGGGAGACATATTCCTCACCGGCCGGGAGAATCCGGATCTTCACATCAGAAGAAAAAAGATCACTGGGCTTTTTGACCGGCTTCTCCTCTGCCAGGACAAGTCCGCCAAGGATCCATTCTTTCGCTTTTTCCCGGCTCTTCGCGAGACCCTTTCTGACCAGGAGCTGGTCGATCCTTATTCTTTCTTCTCCGCCCTGCTTTCCTTGTATCTCTTCCATGCGCTTCGTATTCCTTCTTCATCCAGTGAAAACTCATGAAGCCCGTTCTTCCGGCTGTCCTGCGGGATAAAGGCGTCCGGCAGTGTCAGTGCCGTGATCTGTGCCCTCGCCGCCTCTTCCGAAGCAAACGAACGGACCTGCATACTGAAAGATCCCGAATAGATCTGTTCTTCCACCGTTATGATCAACTCTTCACTCTGAAGAAGCGGACGGATCGTCTCCTTATCCATGGGTGCGATAAACCTTACATCGATCACCCGTACCGACGCGCCGTCTTCTTCCATCCGGGAAGCGGCCTGCAAGGCGCTCATCAGTCGATCGCCTACCGAAAGGATCGTCACCGGGATACCCGTCTTATTCTGACTCTCCCGGACGATCACGCTTTTCCCGAGAACCGGGGCTTCTTCCGTCAGCGAAGGATCCAGCCTTTGACAGGTCCCCTTCGGATACCTGATCGCGGCCGGCGCGTTCAGATCAAAAGCGAACGGCAGCATTTTTTCCAGCATCGTGCGGTCGCATGGCGCCATCAGGGTCATGCCCGGAATATGGGAAAGAAAGGCTGTATCCATCGTTCCCTGGTGGGTTTCACCGTCTTCTCCTACCAGTCCGCTGTGGTCGATCGCAAAAACCACGTTTAGTCCCGTCAGACAGACATCATGCACGATCTGATCATAAGCGCGCTGAAGGAAGGTCGAATAGATCGCGACACAAGGCTTCATGCCGCCCTTGGCGAGACCGGCGGCGAAGGTGACCGCGTGTTCTTCCGCGATCCCTACATCGAAGATCCTCTTTTCCGGGATCGACGTATCACTGAGACCGACTCCGTCCGCCATGGCAGCTGTTACCGCCACGATCCGCGGATCCTCCTTCGCGAGCGCACAAAGCGCTTCTCCGAAAGCCTTTGCCCAGGTGATATCATCGCTGGCAGAACAGCTGATCCCATGGTATTCCACGGGACTCATCTGTGCCGGCGCGTATCCTTTTCCTTTGGTCGTGA
Organism: Bacillota bacterium; assembly: GCA_017442735.1. GTDB lineage: Bacteria > Bacillota > Clostridia > Lachnospirales > Bianqueaceae > RUG760. The sequence goes on along the minus strand of JAFRZE010000058.1, from coordinate 23,160 downwards.
CCGCATGTACGATCACCGGTTCTTTTAACATTTTTGCTTCATTCAGGACTTCGATCAGCGCTTTGATGTCGTGTCCGTCCACCGGGCCGAGATAAGTAAATCCCATCTCTTCGAAAAGGATCCCTTTGACCACCATGTATTTGATCCGGTTCTTGACCTTATCCGCCGCGTTATAGAGCGGCTTCAGTCCCGGATGGCGCGCGACGCTCTCCTTGACCAGTTTCTTGCTTCTGAGATACCCCTGCTTGGTCCTCAGCCGGCTCAGATGCTGGGATAAAGACCCGACATTCTTTCCGATCGCCATCTCGTTATCATTGAGGATAACGATCAGCTTTGTCTTGTCTCTTCCGGCATTGTTCATCGCCTCATATGCCAGGCCGCCTGTCATGGAACCGTCGCCGATCAGCGCGACGACTTCATAGTCCTTTCCGGAAAGGTCTCTGGCTTTTGCCAGTCCGTAGGCGGCAGAGATCGATGTGGAAGCGTGTCCGGTATCAAAAGCGTCATATTCGCTTTCCCTGCTTTTCGGGAAACCGCTGATGCCGTCTTTCTGCCGCAGCTGATCAAACGCATCCTTTCGACCCGTCAGGATCTTGTGTACATAGGATTGATGGCCGACGTCGAACACCAGCTGGTCCTTCGGCAGATCGAATACCCGATGGATCGCGAGCGTCAGTTCCACGACTCCGAGATTGGATGCCAGGTGTCCTCCTGTACGGGACACATGCTGTACCAGAAAGCGCCGGATCTCTTCCGAAAGCTCATCCATTTCCGTGATGGAAAGGTCTTTCAGATCTTCCGGTCCGTGGATTCTTGATAGAATATCCAACAGGGACACCTCCTTTCATCAATGATCGCGACTTTGCAGCTGACGAATCATCTTCCGGACATATTCTCCTTCTTCTTCCGGCAGATCCTGAAGCAGCTGCATAGCCTCTTCACTCAGTTCTTTCACCCGTGCTTTTGCCTCACTGATCCCATACAGTGAAACAAAGGTCGATTTCTGACTTTTCTCGTCACTTCCCAAAGGCTTGCCGAGCTTTTCAAACGATCCTTCCACATCCAGCACATCATCCTGGATCTGAAAAGCGAGACCCACTTTACCGGCAGCCTTCTCCAGTCTTTCTGTCATCTCATCATCCGCGCCGGCCAGCAGAGCACCGCCCTTCATGGCGGCCATCAGGAGCCGGCTCGTTTTATTGAACTCGATATAGGTCAGTTCTTCCGCGGAGATCTGTTTGTCTTCACTTTCCAGATCCGCGATCTGTCCGGCCATCATGCCTTTACTGCCGGCACAGGCGGCAATATATGCCATCGCACGAACCGCGTTTCCCTGCACGGCAGGATCTGCTTTCGCGGCATTATCTGCCATGGTCTCATACGCCAGATTAAGCAGCCCGTCACCGGCCAGGATCGCCGCCGCTTCCCCATAGACTTTATGATTGGTCAGACGTCCGCGGCGATAGTCGTCATTGTCCATTGCCGGCAGATCATCATGGATCAGCGAGGATGTATGGATCATCTCCAGGCTGCAGGCAAAGGGCATCAGAAGCTCCATCGGCGCTCCCAGGCTCAGGCCTGTGTAGATGAGCAGCATCGGCCTTACCCGTTTTCCGCCGGCCATCAGGGAATACTCCATCGCTTCCCACAGCGTCCGGTCCGCGCCTTCTCCTTTGTGGATCCGAAGAAACAATTCTTTTTCCAGCGCTTCTCTGATTACTCTGTCTGTCATCTTTTCGCTCATAGCTGTTCTTCTCCGTCTTCAGCCTCGTCCGCGCTGAGGATTTCGATCTCTTTTTCTGTCAGATCAAGCAGCGTTCGTATCTTCTTCTCCAGTGTACGTCCTTCTTTATACAGCGCCATCATATCGGCAAGCGGCAGAGATTCTTTTTCCATCTGGGAAGTGATCTCCTCCAGTCTGGCCATAAGCACTTCGATGCCGGTATCTTTTTCGTTATTCATCCGACTCGCCCTTCTCTTTCATGATTGTTTCAATACGAGCCCCGAGCGTTCCGTCCATCAGACGGACGAACACCTCATCTCCCACGTTTCTTCCTTCCACGCGGCTGATCCCCCGTCCGGAAGCGTCCGTGACGAAGGCGTAGCCCTTCTCCATCTGATGCATCGGAGAGTCTAAAAGCAGGGCCTGAGAAAGTTTCTCCAGCCTGGCGCTGCAGGCGGTGAGCCTCTGACGGATCAGTACCTGCTGTTTTTCCATCAGCCGATCTGTCTCCAGACGATGATCCTTCAGTTTTTCCATGGGTGAGAGCCATTTCAGCCGGGAGATCTGATGATCCAGTCCGGACCTCATAAGCGCGATCTTCCGCATGGCCGCGCGTTCTCTTCTTCCCTCACCGACCTTCAGTCTGTCAAACAGTCCGGCCACATCCGGAACAGACAGTTCCGCGGCGGCCGAAGGCGTCGGAGCCCTGAGATCTGCCGCGAAATCCGAGATCGTAAAGTCCGTCTCATGTCCGACACCGCTGATCACAGGCGTTTCACACGCGGCAATCGCCCTCGCGACGATCTCCTCGTTAAACGGCCACAGATCCTCAATAGATCCGCCTCCGCGGGCAACGACGATGGTATCTACGTCCGGGATCCTGCTAAGGACCCGGATCCCTCGGACAATAGTACAGGCCGCGCCACTGCCCTGAACCAGCGCCGGATAGACCAGCAGCCGAACACCCGGATATCTTCTTTTCGCGATCTGACAGATATCCCGGACGGCAGCGCCGGTGGGTGAGGTCACGATCCCGATCTTTCTCGGAAACGCCGGGATCTCTTTTTTCCGCGCAGGGTCAAAAAGCCCTTCTCGTTCCAGTTTTTCCTTCATCCGGAGAAAAGCCTGGAACAGGTCTCCGCTGCCTTCTTTTTCCAGTGTACGGATGTAGAACTGGTACTGTCCGGTCTTCTCATAGAGCGAAACACTGCCCCTGGCGACCACCTGATCCCCGTTCGCCGGGAAAAACCGAAGGCTTCTGGCGTCAGACGCGAACATGACCGCCGAGATGGCGCCTGATTCATCCTTCAGCGTCAGATACAGATGCCCGGACGTATGACGCTTAAAGTTCGAGATCTCGCCCCGAACATACACATCCGACAAAAATGTGTCCTGCTGCAGTTTTCGCTTGACGTAAAGGTTGATCACCGAAACAGGATATACTTTCACATCCTGAAAAGGATTCTGCATGGGAATCATTCTTTCCCGGATGACGCGAAATTCGCGAGTACTCCGTTGATAAAGCCTCTGGCCGCGTCCTGCGAATATTTTTTCGCCAGTTCTACCGCCTCATTGATGCTGACCTTTTCCGGAATATCTTCCGCGTATTCGATCTCATAAAGAGCCAGCCTTAGGATCGCCAGGTCTACCTTGGAAAGTCGTTTCAGGCTCCATCCATGAAGAGACCCTTCGATCTTCTGATCCAGTTCTTCCACATGTTCCATCGTGCCGAGCACTTCTTTCAGAATGAAAGCCCTTTCATCCGGCTGAGCGACCTCATCCGGAAATACTTCCATGTAGATCTCCGCGAGCTCTGTCTGGTCCTCGTCCGGGCGGAACTGGATCTCGTAAAGGATCCGAAAAGCGTGTTCCCGTGCTTCACTGCGTGTCATTCGTTCTCTCCTTCAGCAAAAACCTGAAAAAAGGCGTAATCAAACATGATCACGCCTTTTCAATTGTCTTATGCTTCTTTCGTTGTTTTTTCAATGTTCATGCTGGCAATATTGATATTGACTTCCGCGACTTCCATTCCGGTCATATTTTCAACGGAGGATCGTATCTTCTGCTGGATCCTGCCGGAAAGTTCCGGGATCTTGGTTCCGTAAGAGACATTCAGTTCAACATCGATATAGATCTTCTCATCGACGACTTCAATGTTGATGCCTTTGTTCTTCGGACTCTTCTTGGAAGCTTTTTCCATTCCGATTTCATCGGCGAGTGCCAGCTGCGCGATCGTTAAGATCACGTCATTGGAAATTCTGATCTGGTCCTGATTCTCCATGATAACTCCTTTATTTGGCTACAATATTCACGATCCTGCCCGGAACGTAGATCTCTTTTACGATGGTCTTTCCTTCCAGCAACTGCCGGATCTTTGGCTCTGCCTTGGCTACACTGAGTGCTTCTTCCTGGGAAGCGGTCCGTCCGATGCGAATGATCGCTCTGGGTTTGCCCATGATCTGGACGGCGATCTCCACCATATCGCTGATGGTCTTGGCTTCATCGTAGGAAGGCCATTCGCTCTGATAGATCCTGCCTTCAAAGCCAAGCATTTCCCACATTTCTTCCGTGAAATGCGGCGCGGCGGGATTGATCAGCTGGAGGAAGACTTTCATCTCTCCTCTGGTCACACTGCCTTTGGCGTAGAATTCATTCAGGAGGGCCATCAGGGCGGCGATGCCTGTATTGAACTTCATCGCTTCGAAATCGAGCGTGACCTTCTTGATCGTACGGTGCATCGAGGATTCCAGATCCGCGCTGAATCCTTCTTCCTCCGTCACCATATCCTGCAGTTTCCAGACACGCTCCACAAAACGACGGCATCCCTTGACGCCGGTCGTGGACCATGGAGCCGTGGAAGCGAAATCGCCGATAAACATCTCGTAAAGACGCATGGTATCGGCGCCGTAATCGGCGACGACTTCATCCGGATTGACGACATTGCCTCTGGATTTGGACATCTTCTGACCGTCCTCACCCAGGATCATGCCATGGCTGGTCCTCTTCTGATACGGTTCCGGTGTAGGCACGATCCCCTGGTCATAGAGGAATTTGTGCCAGAAACGACTGTAAAGCAGATGAAGCGTCGTATGCTCCATACCGCCGTTATACCAGTCGACCGGTGACCAGTAACTAAGCGCCTCTTTGCTGGCAAGTGCCTGATCGTTGTGCGGATCCATATACCGGAGGAAATACCAGGAAGATCCGGCCCACTGAGGCATGGTATCCGTTTCACGTGTCGCCGGGCCACCGCACACAGGACAGGTGGTCTTCACCCATTCTGTCATGCTTGCCAGCGGGGATTCTCCGTTCGGACCGGGCTCGTAGCTTTCCACTTCGGGAAGAAGCAGCGGAAGCTGATCCTCGGGAAGCGCCACATATCCGCCGCAGTGCTCACAGTATACGACCGGGATCGGTTCTCCCCAGTAACGCTGTCTGGAAAAGACCCAGTCGCGAAGCTTATAGTTGACTTTTTTATGTCCGATCCCCTGCTCGCTCAGCCATTCCACGATGGCTTTCTTGGCTTCGGCGACAGACATCCCGTTAAGGAAGCCGGAATTCACCATGGTACCCGTCTCGATATCCGTAAAGGCTTCTTTCTCGATATCGCCGCCGGCAACGACTTCGATGATCGGAAGATCAAACTTCTTCGCGAATTCATAGTCACGGGTATCATGTGCCGGAACCGCCATGATCGCGCCGGTTCCGTAGCTCATCAGGACATAGTCGGAGATCCAGATGGGGATCTCCTTACCGTTGACCGGATTGATGGCACGAATCCCTTTGATACATACACCGGTCTTTTCCTTTGCCAGCTCTGTCCGCTCGAAATCGGATTTGCTTCTGGCATAGGAACGGTAGGCTTCGATCTCATCGATATTTTCGATCTGTTCTTTCCACTCGTCGATATAGGGATGCTCCGGAGACATGACCATGTAGGTCGCGCCAAAAAGCGTATCCGGACGGGTGGTATAAACGGTGAGCGTCCTGCCGGCTGCCTTGAAGTCCACTTCGGCGCCTTCCGACCGGCCGATCCAGTTGATCTGCTGGGTCTTGACTCTTTCAATAAAGTCAAGATCCTGAAGGCCATCGATCAGTTTCTGCGCGTATTCGGTGATCTTCAGCATCCACTGCGTTTTCATCCGATGTTCCACCGGAGTCCCGCAGCGCTCACAGCATCCGTCCACGACCTCTTCATTGGCAAGGCCGACTTTACAGGACGGGCACCAATTGACGGCGATCTCTTTTTTATAGGCAAGTCCCTTCTTGAAAAGCTGAAGGAAGATCCACTGCGTCCAGCGATAGTAGGCAGGATCCGTCGTGTTGACTTCACGGTCCCAGTCAAAGGAGAATCCGAGCATCTTCAGCTGGGATTTGAATCTGGCTACGTTGTTTTTCGTGACCTCTGCCGGATGGATCTTGTTCTTGATGGCATAGTTTTCCGTGGGAAGACCGAACGCGTCCCAACCCATGGGGAACAGCACGTTATAGCCCTGCATCCGGCGCTTTCTGGCAATGATATCCATGGCCGTATAGGGTCTGGGATGTCCCACGTGCAGTCCCTGTCCGGACGGATAAGGGAATTCGATCAGCGCGTAGAACTTGGGTTTCGAATGGTCGATCTCTACATGGAACGCTTTTTCATCGTCCCAGATCTTCTGCCATTTCTTTTCAAGGGTGATATGATTGTAAGCTTTCAAGGGTCTGTCTCCTCTTAACAGGAATATAAATTACAAGCTTTAATTATACCAGAAAAAGGCTTCAAATTCAAGCTTTTTCAGCGAAGAACTCCTCCGCGTAATGCACGGCGCCCATCGCGTCTTTGGAATAGAAATCCGCGTTCATCTGCCGCGCGTATTCCTCGGTCAGCGCCGCGCCTCCCACCATCACCTTGACGTTTGGAAGTTCTCTGTTCAGAAGTTCCACTGTCGTTTTCATGTTGGCGATGGTCGTTGTCATGAGCGCGGAAAGACCGACCAGACGTATGTTTTCCCTGCGGGCCGCTTCCAGTACTGTTTCCGGCGCAACATCTTTTCCCAGATCCAGTACTTCGAATCCATAGTTCTCCAGGAGTACTTTCACGATATTCTTACCGATATCGTGAATATCTCCCTGGACCGTCGCCAGGATCACCCGGCCCCGGATCCTGGTCTCGCCGCTTTTCATCTGTTCACGGATCACTTTGAACGCGGCCTGTGCCGCCGCGGCGCTCATGAGCAGTTGAGGCAGGAAGAAGGTTCCCTTTTCAAAAGCCTCTCCCGCCCGCGAAAGAGCCGGGATCAGCTCTTCATCGATGATCCGGAGCGCTTCCCTGTCTTTCAGTGCCTTCTTCGTCTCTTCCGCCGCGCTCTCCTCCACGCCCAGCAGGATCATTTCACCGATCGTGCCGAGTCCTTCCGCAAGGGAGCTTTTCTGTCCGCTGCTTTTCACCACGGATACGGCCTGATCCGGTTTGATCTCTTCACTGTAACGATCAAGATAATTCTCAAGTTTGGGATCGTATCCTTTTAAGGCGCAGAACAGATCGTACGACCGTCTCATCAGATCACTGCCCGGATTGATGATGCCGGCAGATAAGCCATGCTCAAGGGCCAGCGTATAGAAAGCACTGTTGATCCATTCCCGGTTGGGAAGACCGAAGGATACATTCGATACGCCGAGGACCGTTCCCACGCCCAGCTCGTCTCTTACCCGGCTTAATGCATCCAGCGTGATCGCTGCCTGTTCCTGACCGGTACTGATGGTCAGGGTCAGCGTATCGATCAGAATATCTTTCTTTTTGATTCCGTATTTTGCCGCCTCACAGATGATCTTCCGGGCGATATCCACTCTTCCCTCAGCGGTATCCGGGATGCCGTCTTCATCCAGTGTCAGACCGATGACCACACCGCCGTATTTCTTCACCAGCGGGAAGATCTGATCCATGGTCTCCTGTTTGCCGCTGACGGAATTGATCAGCGGTTTGCCGTTATAGATCCAGAGCGCAGCTTCCATCGCTTCCGGACTGGATGTATCGATCTGCAGCGGCAGCGGGGTGATCTGCTGGATCTTCTGAACCGCTGTTTTCATTGTCCAGGCTTCATCGATTCCGGGAAGGCCGACATTCACATCCAGAATATCGGCGCCCTGCTTTTCCTGTTTCAGGGCTTCCTGCTGCAGATAAGAAAAGTTCTTCTCTTTCAGTGCAGTTTTCAGCTTTTTCTTTCCGGTAGGATTCAGCCGTTCTCCGATGATTCTCGGCACATCGCGCAGGATGACCGTTCTGGAGGGAGAACTCACGACGGTCTTCGCCTTTTCCGTCACAGGAAGTCTCTTTGTCAGACTGCATATTCGCACCATTTCGCGGATATGGGACGGTGTGGTACCACAGCATCCGCCGAGAGCCTGCACGCCCATTTCCATCATTTGATTCTGCAGCAGTGCAAAACGATGAGGGCCGATCCCGTAGACGGCCTGACCGTTCACGATCGTCGGAAGACCGGCATTCGGACTGATCAGTACCGGCAGGCTGCAGTTTTCCAGAAACTCCGGCAGGATCCCGATCATTTCCTCCGGTCCCAGACTGCAGTTCATTCCCACAACATCTACCTGCAGACCTTCCAGCATGGCGATCGCACATTCCGGTTTACCGCCGCTGAACAGACGGCCATCGGCTCCTACTGTCATGGTTACGACGACAGGCAGTTCACTGTTTTGTTTCGCAGCCAGCGCCGCCGCTTTCATTTCATAAGGATCGCTCATGGTCTCGATCAGGATCAGATCGGCTCTGTCTTTGCCGGCCAGTACGATCTCCTTAAAGGTCTCGTAGGCATCCTCAAAAGTCAAATCTCCGAGCGGCTTGAACAGTTTCCCGATCGACCCGATATCCAGTGCGGCAAAGCCTCTTCCCAGATCAGTCGGAACATTTCTGAGTGCCTGATCCGTCAGGTCAAAAGCAGCATTCACCAGGTCGCTGACGGTATAGGGCGTGCCTTCCAGCTTATACCGGTTCACCCCGAACGTATTCGCCTGGATGACATGCGCGCCGGCTGCCAGATAGCCTTCATGAACTTTTAGAATCTTTTCCGGATAAAGGATATTCCAGGTCTCTGGAATATCGCCCAGCTTCAGTCCCTGTTCCATCAGCTGGGTTCCCATGGCGCCGTCAAAGAAAATGGTTTGTTTACTGAGTGCTTCGAGAAATTTCATATTTCCAGATCTCCGAAAGATTCTCCAGGATCGCCGCCGCAATATCCGGACGGTTCATGGTATAGACATGGATATGTTTCACTCCGTTTGCCAGAAGATCGATGATCTGCTGGGCAGCATACTGGATACCGGCCTGTTTCATCGCATCCGCCGATCCGCCGAACCGATCGACCATCGCAATAAAGTTCTGCGGCATAAAGGCACCGGACATACCGCCGATCCGGCTGAGCTGACGACTGGATGTCACCGGCATAATGCCGGCACAGACCGGCACCTGGATCCCGATTTCACGAATCCGGTACAGAAAACGATAAAATAATTCATTTTGAAAGAACATCTGTGTCGTCAGAAAATCCACGCCGGCATCGACTTTTTCTTTCAGATATTTCAGATCTTCATTTTTGTCCGCAGATTCCGGGTGACCTTCTGGATAACAGGCCGCACCGATGCAGAAATCACCATTCTGATGGATTTCGTCGATCAGATCCGCTGCGTGTCTGTACTCAAAGATACCACCGCTCTCGGGAATATCGCCGCGAAGCGCCAGTATGTTTTCGATTTTCTTTTCTTTCAGCTGATCCAGTGTTTCCCTGATCTGTTCACGCGTGGAAGATACACAGGTAAGATGCGAAAGGACCGGAATACCCAGTTCACTCTGCAATTGGTCCACCATCTCCACGGTATAACGGCTTCTTCCTCCGCCGGCACCGTAGGTCACACTCATAAAATCCGGCCCCAGATGACCGATCTTGTAAGCGGCACCGATCACGTTCTCAAATTTGTCCTGTGTCTTCGGAGGAAAAACCTCAAAGGACAGGGTCGGTCGGTCCGACTTCAATAATTCAATAACTTTCATCAGGCAAGCTCCTCCAGTACGATCGGCTTCTGCGGCATGGGCTTTTCATCTGTCAGAGATAAAAGACCGGTTCGAAGATCACGCTCGTAAATGACAAGATTATCGGAAAGCTGATTGGCAGCGATCAGGAATTTCTCATCCTTTGTCAGGATGAAATCTCTCGGATACCAGCCTCGGGTCGAGGCACTCATCTGGAGTGCGATATTTCCTGTCTCGGGATCCGCTTTGAAGATCGCGATCGTATCCTCACCGCGATTGCTCAGATAAATAAATCTACCGTCCTTCGTGATCCGGATCGCCGCCGGATAATTGTGATTGACACCGTATTCCGGTGATAACGTACTGACTTTTGATATCAGTTCAAACCCTTCTTCTCTGTCATAGGAAAGGACCAGGATCTCCGAGCTCAGCTCACAGGCAACGTAAGCAAACTTTCCGTTCGGGCTGAAGACCATATGCCTGGGACCGCATCCCGGCGGGCAGGCAAAATTCAGTTTGCGCGCCCGGTGCAGTTTGCCGGACTCTTCTCCGATCGTATAGACGTTCAGCATGTCGGTTCCCAGATCACAGACGACCGCGTACTCTCCGTCCGGTGTCATGGTCACACTGTGCGTATGGGCGGCTTCCTGGCGTTCCAGCACAGGGCCGGATCCCATATGATGCCGAAGTGAGAACATCGGGGTGATCTGACCGTTTTCCACAGGATAGGACTGGATCGTGGCGTCACCGTAACAGGTAACGACCAGATACTTCTCTTCGGGGTCCATCATGACATGACAAAGCCCGCCACCGGCAGCTATCCGTTCGGACAGAAGCGTCAGCTCACCCTGATCACCGACCGCATAGCAGAGGATCTTGCCTTTTTCATCCGGTGCTTCTGTGACAGCAAACAGTTTCGATCTGTCTTTCGTCAGATAAAAATAACTGGGAGAGGTGACGACCGAAGCCAGCTGACGATCCTTCAGGATGCCATTTTCATCGATCTTCAGCAGGTAGATACCCTGTGAGTTTTCACCATCCTGTGATGCATTCTGATGGGTATAACACCCAAGATAAACGGTATACATAAAAAACCCCCGAAAAAGCAGATTGATATTTCATTCTACCTCATCAGGGGATTTTTCGCAAGATGATCAGACCATTTTCTCCGGAACCAGAAGATCATCTACTTCTTCATCCGGCATGATTTTTCTTGCTTTCAGTACTTCTCTGACCGGACGTCCTGTACGGATAGCTTCCTTCGCAATATCTGCCGCAATCTGATAACCGACTTCCGGCGCGATAACAGTAATGATACCGACGGAGTTTTCCACATAATCATGACATTTTTGCTCATTGGCAACAATATCCGGAATGCAGTTGTCCACCAATGTCTCTACTCCGCCGGTAATCGCGGCAATCGATTCGAAGAGCTTATAGAAAACCACAGGCTCATAGGCATTCAGTTCCAACTGGCCTCCTTCACAAGCCATCATGATCGTCGTATCATTACCGATGATCAGATAAGAGATCTGCGCAATGACTTCGGGAACGACTGGGTTGACCTTGCCTGGCATGATTGAAGACCCATTCTGTTTGGAAGGCAGTGTGATCTCGCCAAAACCGCAACGCGGACCGGAAGACATCAGCATCAGATCATGTGACATCTTGGCAAGTGAGATTACACAGGTCTTCAGAATAGAAGAAACATAGGCGAAGCAGTCCAGATTCTGAGTTCCGTCCACCAGATTCTCACACTGTTCCAGTTCCAGACCACTGACCTTCACCAGATTCGGAACGATTGTATCCACATATCCCTGCGGTGCATTCAGACAGGTTCCGACAGCTGTCGCTCCCATATTGACCACCGACATTTCTTCGATTGCATGATCAAAACGACGAATATCCCTTTTGACAGCACATTTGTAAGCGCCGAATTCATGTCCCAGTCGGATCGGGACTGCATCCTGCATCTCTGTGCGCCCCATCTTGATGATATCCCAGAATTCCTTTTCCTTGACAGCCAATGCATGCTCCAGTCTCTTCAACTGTTCCTGGGCATCTTTCAGAAGTTTGATAGCTGTCATTTTTCCGGCTGTCGGAATAACATCATTGGTTGACTGAGAACGGTTTACATGATCATTTGGATGGACGATGCTGTAGTCACCTTTTTGTCCGCCCAGGATCTCGATCGCACGGTTGGCGATGACTTCATTCGCGTTCATGTTGATCGTAGTACCGGCGCTTCCCTGTACCGGGTCACAGATAAATGAATCATGGAATCGTCCTTCCAGAATTTCTCTGCAGGCCTGACAGATAGCTTCACAGATATTCTGTGAGAGCTCGTTTTGCTCATAATTTGTGATCGCGCAGGCCATTTTGATCTCTGCCAGAGATTCGATGTAAGCTCGGTTCAGATGATGACCGGTAATATTGAAGTTCTCATGTCCTCTTAAAGATTGTACGCCGTAATATGCATCCATCGGTATTTTTCTTTCACCAATGGAGTCTTTCTCAATTCGGTACTGCATAAAGAACCTCCTTGAATTTATGCTTTTTCAAGCGCGTTTTCCAGATCTTTGATAATATCGTTCACATTTTCCAGACCAACGGAAAAACGGATCATCCCGCCGTCGATCCCGGCATTCTGAAGCTGTTCATCGGTCAGCTGACGATGTGTGGAAGACGCAGGATGAAGCACACAGGTCCGGATATCCGCGACATGAACTTCGTTGGTAGCAAGCTCCAGTGCATTGATGAACCTCTCTGCCACTTTACGGCCACCCTTGATATTGAAGGAGATAACACCGCAGACACCGTCCGGCAGATATTTCATTGCCAATTCATGATATGGATCGCTCTCCAGTCCCGGATAATGAACAGAAGCGACTTTCTCATGTTTCTCAAGGAATCTGGCGACTTTCATGCCATTTTCACAGTACTGTTTCATACGTACCGGGAGCGTCTCCAGACCAAGATTCAGCAGAAAAGCAGAATGAGCGGAAGGATAGCATCCGAAATCGCGCATCAGCTGCATGCGCGCTTTGATGATGTAAGCCATCGGTCCGAAAGCTTTGGTATAAACGACACCGTGATAACTCTCATCCGGCTCGGTAAATTCCGGGAATTTTCCGCTCTTTTCCCAGTCGAACGTACCGCCGTCGACGATCACACCGCCGACCTGCAGCGCATGTCCGTCCATATACTTCGTAGTGGAATGAACAACGATATCCGCGCCAAACTCAAACGGACGGCACAGGTATGGGGTCGCGAATGTATTGTCTACGATCAGCGGGATATTGTTCTCATGAGCGACTTTCGCGAACTTTTCAATGTCGAAGACGACCAGTGCCGGGTTCGCCAGCGTTTCACCGAAGATCAGCCTGGTGTTGGGCTTGACGGCCGCACGGATCTCTTCCTCCGTTGCGTCACTGCTCACCCAGATACATTCGATCCCAAGCTTTTTCAGCGTAAATCCAAACAGGTTGATCGTTCCGCCGTAGATCGCGGAAGCGGCAACGATACTGTCCCCGCTCTGCGCAAGGTTGAGAACGGAAAGCAGACTGGCTGCCTGTCCGCTGGAAGTCAGCATTGCCCCGACTCCGCCTTCCATAGCAGCGATCTTCTTTTCCACTGCGTCACAGGTCGGATTGGCAAAACGCGAATACATATATTCTGTCGGCATATCGAAAAGTGCGGCGATATGCTCGGATGAGTCAAACGCGTAAGTCGTGCTCTGAACAATCGGGACAACTCTGGGGCCGCCGTTCTCCGGCGTGTAGCCGGCGTGGAGTGCCTTTGTTTCGATCGCAGCATCGGGTCCGATTGGTTTCATAGAATATTACCTCCGTAAATATACGTCATTGACGACAACTATATCACAATTCAGGATGTGATGTCTATATTTTCTTCTAAATTTAGCTTGCTACACACGTAATTTTATGCTATAATCCACCTGATACAGAGTATTATATAACATAGTGAGGAGTATTGCTATGGCTAATAGTTCTAATTTTGTTCTCAGCTGCTGTTCTACCGCCGACCTGACGAATGAGCATTTCCTTTCACGGGGAATTCATTATATTTGTTTCCATTATTCCCTAAACGGCAAGGAGTACCCGGATGATCTTGGTCAGACGATCCCCTTCCATGAATTCTATCAGGCAATGGCAAACGGAGCGGAAACAAAAACTTCTCAGATCAGTGTCGGTGAATTTGACACCTACTTCCGCGGTTTTCTGGATCAGGGACTGGACATCCTCCACGTGACTCTTTCCAGCGGTATTTCCGGTGTATATAACTCCGCCTGTTCAGCCGCGGATATGCTTCGCGAAGAGTATCCGGACCGTAAGATCTATATCGTTGACTCCCTCGGCGCTTCCTCCGGTTACGGCCTTCTGATGGACAAGTTGGCGGATCTGAAAGATGATGGGAAAACGATCGATGAAGTACGTGAATTTGCCCTGTCTCATCGTCTGAATCTGCATCATTGGTTTTTCTCCACGGATCTCACTTTCTATATCAAAGGCGGCCGTGTTACGAAGACTGCCGGTTTCGTCGGGACACTTCTGAAGATCTGTCCTCTTCTCAATATGGATGATCTTGGCCGTCTGATCCCCCGTTTTAAGATCAGGACCAAGCAGGCCGTGATCAAAAAGATCGTGGAAAAAATGAAAGAGCACGTTCAGGATGGATCGGATTACTCCGGCAAATGCTATATTTCCAACTCCGATTGTTATGACGACGCCCGCGCTGTCGCCGATCTGGTGGAAGCCTCATTCCCCAAGCTGGATGGGAAGGTCGAGATCTACAGTGTAGGGAATCTGATCGGCTCTCATACCGGTCCCGGTACGGTAGCCCTCTTCTTCTGGGGAGATGAACGCGTCCGTTAATCTTGACTATTTCCCGGATCGATGATACAATTACATATTGTTCCTGCAGCTGTGGCGGAACTGGCAGACGCGCTAGACTTAGGATCTAGTGTCCTTGACGTGGGGGTTCGAGTCCCTTCAGCTGCATATTTTCAGAAAAGGCTTAAAATAGCGGTTTCCACATCGGAGGCCGCTATTTTACTGTGTTTCAGTGTATCGTATAATACACAAAGTGAAAGAATTTTTTCGCTCAGTGAAAGAATTTTTTCAAAAAATATTCCACGAAATATTCCACGAAAAAAAGAGCCCTGGTTGCCCAAGGCTCTTTCTCATCTAAGACTCTCTATAAAACTGTTGTATAGATCCGGCTGCTCAAGTTGGATCGTTGTCATAAACTCATCGACCATCTGCCATGCGGCACTCGGATCCAAGGACCGGATCAGCTGTAGAAATTCAGATCCGCCATCCGGATAGCGTTCCATATGATCTCGGATCACATATAAATATGCCAATGCCTGGATTGAAGAAAATGCCGGAGGAGAGGATTCCAGCTCTTTTATGACTTTATTGAGCATATCCCAGTCATACATTTTATTTATCCATCCTCATCATGATATAACGGATCGCCTCTTTCTCTTTCTCATCGGAAGACTGATTCATCATCTGATTAAGCTGGTTTCTAAGGTTCTCTTTTTCGCTGTCATTGTATCTGCCGGATCGAAATCGACCCATGCTGTCTCTGCGACGTGCCATATAGCGTCCATAGCCGGAATCATCTCTATAATTACCATAGCCGCCATCCATATACTCACGGCCTCTTCCTTCCCGGTAAGATCCGCCTTCTTTCATTGCCATGATCGTTTCAAGGCATTTAGCCGCATGAGCCAGTTTATCTACGTCGTTAAGGCATTCTCTTGTAAGCCCTTTCTGTGCGACTTCACGCTGGGTTTCCGCGATCTCGGCATAAAGATCATCTAAAAGATCATAGATAAAATCCATTTATTCCCTCCTTATGCAATTCGTGAGATAACAAGGTTCGCATTCTGTACGTTGATAACAGGAGCGGGAGTCGCAGTAGGATCTTCTGTGGCTGGCACACTTTCTATGGAGAGCGGGAAGCAACATCCGCGCGGGATCTTGATAATCGCTGTTGACGTAAGATTCCCATACTCATCTACAGCGGCCGGCGTATAGATCGCTCTACTGGTAGGCCGCGGTTCGCCGTTCAAAGCGATGGCGACTGCCACCGGGCCAACGGTCCCCCCTTCCGGGATGGCCACATTCCCGTTAAATGTTACCTGGTACGTTGCGCAACACTGGTTTGTGTTTCCACGGAGAATAAAAATTCCTGTTTCGTCTTCGTGGTACACATTTCCACGATTACACGGAATAGATGCCGTAAATATGATCGGTGCGTTAAGATTTACTGCCTGCACCGCATTTGCAAGATATTCTGCCGCCATATTACACCTCAACCATTGCACCCACAGCCATTATTCCCACAGGTGAATATAGGCTGTTTCCCATAGACGGGAATAGTACTAACGGGACAGTTATTCAGTCTGTTATACAGCGCATCAACCTCATTTGTGAAGCCCTGCATGATAAAGGCATTCTGGGCAGTCTGAGACTCGCGCAAAGCGGACATATTGAGCTGGTTCTGCAAAGAAACATTCTCCCTCTGCGCCTGGGCAAGCTGATTCTTAACTCCATCCAGTTCCAGCTGGCAAAGTTTGTCCATGATCATCTGGTTGCCCTGCTGAATAGTCTGACGGGTATTGCAAGCCTCATTCGCTACAGTATACTTGAGATCTGCAGTGGCCGCCCTATTCTCACAGCAACAATTCTGTAAAGCCATCGCCAGGGAATCAAGCCTCGAATCGATCGCAGTCTGTGCCGCAAAGCTACGCTGCATCGCATCGATCTGAGCCTGGTATGCCTGTCCCATGTTATTCTGGAAGCCGCCATTTACGGAAGCGCCAAGACTATTGAGAGCAGCCATAGTGGCGGACTGATCAAAGCCACGGTTAATATTCTCGTTCACATTCTGTCCTCCATTTCCACCGCCGAATCCATTGCCCCAGCCGCCGCCGAGTACAGCGAAGAAAAGAAACAGAATAATCAACGAGATCCAGCTATCACCTCCAAAGAAACCTCCGCCGTTTCCTCGATTAACAACCGCGCTAATATCAGCAGGCGACATTTCGTTTCCAGTAAGACTCATATAAAAAGTCCTCCTCTAAATATTTTTTATACAACTTTGGCCAAAAGTTTGTATCTGATTTAGGGGCGGACATCTCTTTATCTTCTCACTAATGACGAAAACGTTTGTGCCATCTGAGAAAGCTTATTATATTGTTCTTGTGACATTTGACCGGAATTATGAAGCTTCTGTACTTCCTGATTAGGATCTCCCTGGAATGTTTGTCTGAATTGATTAAACTGCGAAACAAGATTAGCCATATTCCCAAGCGGACCTGTGTTCTGAGATTGTCCGAACATATTAAACAGCTTGTTCATCTGCTACCTCTTTCTTTTGCCTCTTTGGTTTGAGATCCGCAATAATCTTTTCAAGATCATCTTTTGTGACAAACTGGCTAAAGTCCACTTCTTCTTTTTTGGGTTCCGGATCTTTATGCTGGACATAATCGAATATCAACATCGGCTGCGGCACACCGTTTGCATCCGTTTGTTTCACATAAAAGCGTTGATCTTCCGAATCAAAAAGAATGACTTTTGATCCCGCAGCGACCTGATAAGCTTTAGCCGCCTCTATACCCTGGACAAACGGGATTTCCTGTCTGTGCTCCGGGATATATGCTGGCTGATTATACGGATTATATGGGTTAATATATGGGTTAGTATATGGGTTAATATATGAATAGTAGGGGTTATTTATCATGTTTCCTCCAATAGTACATAGGTACTTCGTCTCCGCTGTCCCACGCGTCAAGGTAATCCCCGGAGACGATCGCAACCGCATGACTGGCTGTAACCAATATATACGTTCCTATAGGATGATCATGAGCAAAGTCCGCTACCGTATAGCAGGCAGGGCAAGTATTTTGGATCGCGGTGCGCTCAAAACCTTTTTTCAATAGATACTCTGATACAACCATCTTTGACGATGGAATGTTTTTCAGCAAATAACCTTGCACGCAAAGATCTATATAAACATCGTCCCATGTTTTATCCAGGGCAATCGCTATGGCTCGTATAGCACAATCGTCAACTGAGGACCATATCGGATTTGGATTAACCTTTTGGAAACTCATTTCCCAGTAAGGCTCGACCATGTATCAGCGCCGACTACGCCATCAATGGCGAGAGCATTATCAGCCTGATACTCTTTTACTCTTTTTTCCGTGCCATAACCGAAAATGCCATCCGCGCCTCCATATTCGTCAAGGTCGTACCCGTGTGCAATTAACGCGCCCTGTAATGTTTTTACGGCATGGCCTTCATCTCCGACGCCGATGATTATAGACGTTGGTTCGCAGTAATCCCAGGCTTCCGGCGGATCTGGCTCCGGCGGCTCCGGGGCTGGCTGATCGCCATTTAGTATAGCGTTTACATCGGACGTGATTCTCCCGCTGATAAGTAGGTTCATAATTGCTTCGCCGGGACAGCTTTTATTCGCGTACCATCTATGGCATACAATATTCTGATAGTCTTCCGACAATTTCAATGCACGGCCATAATCCGCATCGTTAGCAAACGACAGCTTTTTGATCCCATATGCCTTACAACGGTCCGCCAAAAGAGCAATTAAAGATTTATAACATTCATCTGTAATCGCATACGGGGAATAAGAATCACTTGCACATTCAATGCTCAAGACCTTTTCGTCAATCCGGCTGCTTGTGCACCAGGACCGTTGTTCGTCCTGCAGTGCCGCACCGATCTGGCCGTCATAGGCGATAACATAGTTGGCCGACGCATCTTTGCTCTCCGGCTTGAATACATCTACTCCACGAGGCATTCCAAGCTGGCCGACAAAGCAATGAATCGCAAACCCTTGGATCTTATTCCCGTTTCTACTTTCATAATTAGGTGACTGATTGAAGTAACTAACGAGTGGTGAATAGCTCATTCTTTGTCCTCCATATCGGCTATAGCGCCAGCCTGATCGGCAAGCCCCTCCCCGAATATGTATGCCATGACCGTAGCACCGGCCATTATAATAGCAACAATCTGTGCTGCAAGATCCTGGCTGCCTCCAAAGGCAATAATGAGCATACTGACAAAGGCCGCAACCGCTATCCAAAATTTTCTGGATGTTAGCTTTCTTTCCCAATCAATTTTCATTTTTATCACCTCCATACCATGATTATATCGCACTATCTATAACAAGCCCTTTCCTGTCCTTATTTAGGGACAGATTCTTTTTAATTTGCTGGCCATTTGCTGGTAACGTGCATCTTTTATTGATTCATGCACGTTTTATAGTTGATTCTCATTTGCTGGTCATTTGCTGGCCATTTGCTGGTAAGTCAATTCTAACGCGCGTAACACATCATTTAACACGTTTAATGCGTTAAAATCAAATTAGCGTGTTGGCTAACTCATCATGCGTGTTAGAATTAGATTTTTAACGCATCTTGCGTGTTAGGTTAATTAGTATATAACCGCTTGCCCAAGTACGCAGTGGCATACACCAGACCCACCATTCTGTGGATTATTCGGGCAGTATCGGCAAGCGTCTTTCACCTGATCGATAAGATATTGTCTATTCGCATCTTGATATGCTTTTTTGACAATCTCGTATAGTTCTTCATCAGTCATGATTCACCCTTTCTGCAAGTAGCTGAATAATTGTTCCGACCATTATATACAGTTTCGCCGTCTTCCTCGCCTGTATGCAAGTAGATAAACGCATATATATCAGATCCGGAAAGAAACATAGAATCTGGGATAGTTACACCGTCCTCGTTCCCTATCTGGGTGACTGTAACACCACCAGTCTGTTGGTTCGCAAAATGAACTTCATACGCTTCCGGAAGATCTATTCCTTGAGGCTTTAATATTTGCCCATAATCGCCCTGCCAGGCAGATCGCGTCATACACAGGTTTTGATCCGAAGTTATATTTGCGATAATGATATTGTCCATCATTCTACCTCATGTTTGTAGCTTTCAGACTTGATATACATTCCCTCGCTGTTCATCATAACCGCGGAGTGACAAGCCACCGGACTTACGGCGGCTGCAGCAAGCACCTGATGATATTTCTGCTCTGCCTGGTTTACAGATTCATATGAGGTGACAATATTATCTACCTGGCCCCTCTATCTTGCAATTCAATGACTACATATTTCATTTTATGCTCCTTTCTGTTCCAGATTACTGATACGTTTTAAAATGTCTTCCATCTTTGTTTCCAGCACCGTGATGTGGCTCCCGTAGTTGTTATGTCCTCGCACATCCGATTTCAAATCTCGAACTTCTTGCGTAAGGCCCAGGATCTTTTGGTCGGTGACGGCCTGAGTGATCTTCATGTCTTGTGCCGTTTTGTTGGACGTAGCAATTACGGTGATGATAGTTCCTATGAGCGAAACAGCACCAGTGATGATCACGGCGATAATTGATTCCATCTATGGTCCCTCCTTCCTCTTAGGTTGCACTATATGTTTTCGTCAGCGTTCCGCTGGCGTTATAAAAATTTAACCCGTTATTTGTCAACCTTACCCTTTCCGTTCCCGCGCCGTCGAATAACGATATCCCGCCCGTACTGGAAGAGGTTGTCCCAGACGGCATACTGATCTGAAAGCCATGCTTAGAGGTCCCGGTATCGATAAATCCCTCTATGCTGATAGGTGAATAGGTAACTTGATAGGTCCGTCCCGTGACGCTGTTTGCGTACTGAAACGAGACAGACTGGGTGCTAAAGACTGACTTCCATGCGCCGTAAGTCAGTCGGATAAAGTCATACGTTTCCGTATCTGTTTCGAGATTTAGACTCCCGCCTGTCATGTGCAAGTTTGCCGCCGTAACCTCGCCGTTCTCGTCAACAACAAATACACCGTTTCCAATATCGATCGTCACGCCTTTGATTGTGCCGCCGCTGAGTACGTTCGCATTCACCGTGTTCGCTGCGATGTATTCTCCGTTTATATAGATTTGTCCATCAACCATATAAACGCCTTGAGCTGTCCCATTATTTGTCAGTTTATTAAATACATCAAGCTGGGTTTGCGAGTCTACAGCGTCTTGCGCTGCCTTGTCCGCATAATCCTCACCGTCCTCCGGCGCTGGCCGCCATGCGGAAGGTGTCTGCGCCGGCTCTAATTGTACGTTATATACCCAGTATGTCCCAGCTGGGAATCCGATATATAACGAATCCACATCATTTGTCACGGATGGAAAATCTATGACATATTTAGTCCAGTCGGTAGTTACCGCCTGGGACTTCACCATGTCGCCTACCTGGATCATTATAGTAGCGTCGGCGGATGCTTTTATGACAAATTGGAACCAATAGTCTGTAGCGGCCTGCACAACTTTGACAGCCTTCCAGACGAACGGTTCATCGGATACGAATTTCGCGCACTGGATCGACTGATTCTGATAGGTTTGTGTGTCTGTTGTTCTGGTTGGCATGATCACCTCTTGAACCTCTTGAGTATGAATAATTCGATTCCTGCAAAAAAGTTTGCAAGCCTGACAGTAAATCGGTGTTTCTTTGAGAATCGTTTAGGATCAAAAAGGTAGTCGATGGTATTCACGATTACCTCCTTATGAAATTGAACCTGCGAAAACTATCGCATTTAAGTATGCTGATCCTGAACCACTTGTAGTGTTAGATACAACGATTTTATTTGCACCAGAAGAAGATGCAGAAACATATGATCCAACTGTTCCAATAGGAGAAACAGCAACTCCACCATTAGATGCAACAAATATATGCCATGCACCGCATCTTGAATCTGCACCTCCAGTAGCAAAAAGAATTATTCTGGAATTGTTTGCAACTGTAAGTGTTACGCTTGATCCTGCGGTTATCGATGCAAGATCACTCTTGATTCTGTCCATCTCTTCTCTGGTCGGTTCTTGTGTCCAGTCCGCTTGCCATGTTCCGTTTACCTTTGCCTTGAAGTACACATCCCCTGTTGCTTGTCGAGTAAGGTAAATTATTTTATAGTTTCCACCATAGTTTATAAGATGTACATAAAACGATGAGTTTACTGGTACACCTGTTTCGGATTGATGACCATAGGAGGCAATCGTACCAAAATACCTGCCCGTTGCAAGGCTATCGGCTTGCGTTGTTATAAGCGTGTCATTGGCGAACGTATAGTAAAAATCGCCCTGCAAAAAATCCTGCTTCGTCTGTTTATAATCCGTACCACCGCTGTTGACGAGTATCAGATCGCTGTCCGCTGTGGCGGTTCTTGCCGCTAAATCCAGTAAACTCTGTTCTGGGCTAATTGCCATGATTCATTACCTCCAACCCGTGTCCATTTACCAATGCTTTATGGCCGTTATATGTCATTTGCCATACGAAGCCGTCTGTTTCAAAATCCAGTACGTTGCTGTGTCGGACAAAGTTTCTCGCGCCGACGCTATTTACAGAATTAAGCCGTCCTTGCAATTTTGAAAAAGCTGATTTGTATGGGTATTCTGAATCCATTTCCGCCGCATCCGGGCAATGTAGATCCACGCGGTAAGAACCACCCATTGTAATGTCCATATCATAGATCTGCAGCGTGGATCCTTTGATCGTAACAATATCTCCTACCTCGATTGCCGGGTCCATTATTATCTTCTGGCATTCAAACGGTTTATACGTTTTCCCGCCTAACATGGTATAGAGATTATTCGCTATCGCCTGGCTGGCCTCTGGGTTTACCAGGGATTGAACGACTCCGCCTTCGCCAACTGTGCCGGCATCAAATTCCTGGTTTATCGCGTTTATCATCTGGACTCCTCTGATCTGAACCGGAATCCCTAATGTGAAGGAATTTAATACAGCTATAATATCCGCTGCTGTATCTGTCCTGATCAATGGGACCAAATATAGTTTATCGTCAGGCGTTATGATCCAGTTTCCGCCGTTATCTGCTGCTATATGACCCATAGATTCACGCATCGTGTAATTAAACGGATATTGGATCGTATAGTTTGGATTTATGCTTGTGCGTGGATCCAGCTCTATCCCAAGATAGTCTGCCACTAATTCCGCACAATCCTGTTGACTCAAAGGCCAGTTTCCGGAATGAAACTCGTCGTCCAGAAGAAGCATCTTATCCATGCACGTTAGGCCAACTTGCCCGTGGATCGTTGTGTCTCTCTTGTCGATATAAAATTTCCCGTAAGACTCCCAGTCTGTAGGAGATGAACCGTCTATCCCCTTTATTCTGCCCAGCACCTCAACCTCTGAGGATCGTGGTATTTCATCTGTTGTATGGATCGTAACATTCATCCCAGCGGCCAGGCATCCGCCGATACCAAGATGTTCGGCTAATCCAGGGCGGGAGATTAGCGGCTGAGTGATCCGAGTATATTCAGTGTTTCCGATTTTGATTTTAGTATCAAAAAGGAAAT
>JAFRZE010000057.1 GCA_017442735.1 Bacillota bacterium | reverse complement strand
GTGCAACACCGACACAGAAAACCTGGTTGTCGAGAGCTCTTGAGCGGAAAAGCAACTCCCAATGAGCAGGGCCGGTTGTCATATTAAATAAAGCCCGTACCGGATTCTGTGTGTGAAGAGGGTATCATTTCATGGAAAATGAGATCAAGTTAGTGGAAGTAAAGACCAAGGCGCAGCGCAGGACTTTTGTCGATTATCCGAACAAACTCTACCAGGATGAACCGAATTTTGTTCCGGCGTTTTACGGGGACGATATGGCTGACTGGGATCCCAGGAAAAACCCTGCCTTCTCATACTGCGAAGCAAGATCATGGCTGGCTTACCGGGATGGAAAGGTTGTCGGACGGATCGGCGCGATCCTCTCCCACCGTGCCAATGAGAAATGGGGAACCAAGCGGATGCGCTTCTCCCAGGTGGACTTTATCGATGATCCGGCCGTTTCGGACGCGCTTTTTCAGAAAGTCGAGTCCTGGGCGAAAGAAAAAGGCATGGACGAACTTCAGGGACCACTGGGATTCTGCGATATGGACCGGGAAGGAATGCTGGTAGAAGGCTTTGACAAGCGCGGCCAGTTTATCACCTACTACAATCATCCGTATTATATCGAACACATGAAGCGGCTTGGTTTTGAAAAGGATGCCGACTGGGTCGAGTATCTTCTGCCGATTCCGGCGGTGGACGATCCCAAGATGCTCAGGATCAAGCGGATCTCCGATCACATCCTCGCCAAAGGGAAATATCACGAAGTCCAGGTAAAGAACCGACTGGCCTATAAGCCCTGGATCAGGCAGGCGTTCGAACTGGTGAACAAAGCTTACGGAGAACTGTACGGGACGGTAGATCTGGGCAAAGATCAGATCGAGAAGTATGCCGATAAGTTTATTCCGCTGATCGAACCGGAGTTTTGCTCACTCGTCGCCGATGAGAACGAAACACTCGTGGCATTTGGCGTAATGGGAATGTCCATGGCAGAGGCCATGCAAAAAAGTCGAGGAAGACTGTTCCCTACCGGTTGGATCCATGTACTGAAATCGCTTCAAAAGAATGATACCGTCGATATGTTCCTGATCGCTGTCGATCCGGCACTGCAGGGCGTAGGTCTGAATTCGATCGTTATGACGCATTTATGGGAAGGCGCTGTCAAACGTGGTATCGTGAATGCCGAGACAGGTCCCATGCTGGAGATGAATGAGAAGATCCTGTCTCAGTGGAAAGCACTGACGGTCATCCCGCATAAAAGACGTCGCTGTTTTGTAAAAAAGATCGGATAAGAAGACCCCTATCCTCCGGATGTCAATTGTGAGGAAATTGTAAACTTTTGACGATATTTTGACGTTTGATGTTGCATCTTTCGTGGAAATCGGTTAGAATATACCTAAGATAGAGGTTCAAAGGAAATACGAACATTATCTGATCATTTTATAAAGGAGGTACGGTTATGAACAAGACTCAGTTCATCAAACAGGTTGCAGAAGCTGCCGAGATTTCCAATCGTGAAGCTGCAAAAGTGGTGAATGCCGCACTGGATCTGATCATCAAAGGAGTCAAGGAAGATGGCACTGTAACCTTCCCGGGCTTCGGAACATTTGAAACGAAAACAGTACCTGCTCGCACGGGAGAATTCCGTGGAAAGAAGTACTCAACAAAAGCACATAAAGCCCCCGCATTCCACGCAGGAGCAAACTTCAAAGCGGAGGTCAAGTGATAAGACCATCTTTGAGGTACTTAAGCTGAGCATAGAAGGCCGGCCCTGAAGAGGGGCCGGCTTTTTTCCATGGTTGAACCGCCTTGCGTTCTGTGTGAGGTGGTTTTTCTATTCAAAATTTCGGATCAGATCTTCCAGCGTATCACGCCGCCTTATCAGGCGGACGGTCCCGTCTTCCCGGATCAGTACCTCGGCCGGACGCAGACGGTTGTTATAGTTGGATGACATGCTGAAACAATAGGCGCCGGCATCGTGTACCAGGACGAGATCGTTTTCTTTCATGTCCGGCAGCAGTCGGTCCTTGGCGAGGATGTCGCCGGATTCACAGATATTTCCCACGACGGTATAGGGATGAACAGTAGCTTCCGGTCTGTGCGGCAAGGTCTCGATCTCATGGTAGGCATCGTACAGCAGCGGACGGATCAGAACATTGAAACCGATATCCGTTCCGCAATAGAGATGACCGGCATTCTCTTTGACCGCCCAGACAGTGCCAAGCAGAGCGCCGCATTCCGCCGTAAGGTACCGGCCGGGTTCGATCTTGAACTGAACCTGTTTACCATATTCTTCCGCAAAACGGAAAAACACTTCATCCAGCGCCGCCCCCAGCCCGGACAGATCCAGCCGGTGCTGGGTCTTTTCATCATAGGGCATCCCGAACCCGCCTCCACAGTCGATAAATTCAAGATCGGGGAAAGTTTTCGCTATCTTCAGAAGAGCAGTAACACCCTCCAGATAGATCTCACCGGCAAGGAAGAATGAACCAATATGCTGGTTGATCCCGATCAGCCGGACGCCTGTTTTCTGAACGATCGCACGAGCTTCGTCCAGCTGATCGACAGCGATGGCAAATTTCGTTTTCTTGCCGCCTGTGACAACTTTATCACTGTGTCCGGCGCCGACACCGCTGTTGATGCGGAGAGAAACTTTCGCTCCCGGGAAGTGCTCGCCGAAGAAACGAAGCTGGGAAAGAGAATCAATGCTTACGACGATCCCCCTTTCCACCGCGAAGCGCATCTCCTCCAGGCTGACATTATTGCTGATATAGAAGATCTCGTCCGGCTGATAGCCGGCTTTTTCTTCTACGAAGATCTCGCCGGGAGACATGGCGTCGGCGTGCAGACCTTCTTCATGCGCGATCTTCAGCAGGGAAAGATTACTGTTGGCTTTGACAGAAAAGTTGACAGAGAAATTCGAGTAGGTGACCAGGTTTTTCATCTCCCGGCAGCGGGTCCGGAACACACGCTCGTTATATAGATAAAGCGGTGTGCCATAGCACTGCGCGAGTTTCTGCGGGTCGTTCCCTTCAAAAAAGTTTTTATCGATCATGAGTAACAGCTCCTGTTTGGGGTATACCGTAGTTTAGCACAAACTAAAGAAAATTGCCATGATTCTTTATTATATGGTATAATTGTATCAATCTGATATCAGGAGGTACTGATGATGCTGCCATTTACTTATTATACGCCGACAAAAGTGGTCTTCGGACCTGACACATGGAAACAGGCGGCCGATCTGGTCTCATCCTACGGAGGGACAAAAGTGCTGCTGCATTATGGATCGGAGCGTGTAAAGAAGACCGGTCTTCTCGGGAATATTGAAAAAATGCTCGAAGAGAAGGGGATCGGTTATGTAGAACTGGGAGGTGTCGTTCCGAATCCAAGACTTTCCAAGGTATATGAAGGGATCGAGCTTTGCAAAAAGGAAGGAGTCGACTTTCTTTTGTCTGTCGGCGGCGGAAGCGCGGCTGACTCTATGAAAGCGATCGGCTACGGCCTGGCGAATGGCGGAGATGTATGGGATTTCTATGATTTCAAGCGCAAGGCGGAAAAAGCCTTCCCCATGGGGATCATTCTGACCATCGCCGCTACCGGCAGTGACATGAGTAATTCTTCTGTCATTACCAAGGACGAAGGAATGATCAAACGCGGATACGGATCCGATCTGGGCCGTCCGCTTTTTGCCATCCTGGATCCCAATCTGACGCTGTCTCTTCCTGAATATCAGACGATGAGCGGAGCCACCGACATCATGATGCATACGCTGGAACGATATCTGAATAACGGCGGCTATATGGAACTGACCGATGAGATCGCGGAAGGACTGCTTCGCGCGGTGATGCGTGCCGCGACTACGCTCTTGACGGATCCGAACAACTATGATGCCAGAGCGAACATCCTCTGGGCAAACAGTCTGTCCCATAACGGATTGACCGGATGCGGCACGGATGGAGGAGACTGGGCATGTCATCGGCTGGAGCATGAGCTGGGCGGTCTCTATGATGTCGCGCACGGCGCCGGACTGGCGGCCATTTGGGGTACCTGGGCACGCTACGTCTACAAATACAATCCGGCTCGTTTCGCGAAACTGGCGGTCAATGTGCTGGGCGTCGCGCCTGCAGAAGACGATGAAGCGACAGCGCTTCTCGGTATCGCGGCGATGGAAGATTTCTTCCGCAGTATCCATATGCCTACCAATCTTCGCGAGCTGGGCGTCGATCCGACGGATGAGGAATATAAGCTCATGGCGGAGAAATGCTCTATCACAGCCAAGAATCATCTGGGGTCAGTCCGGGTACTTCAGCGGGAAGACATGGAAGCCATTTTCCGCGCAGCATACTAAAACTGCATGCTTTTTTCACTGTTTAAAGGGCTGCCGCCTGGCAGGATAAGAAAAAAGGCTTGCATTTTCCTTGGATAGAAGCTATAATCAGTGTCAGTAAATCTTTCTGGGGTGTTCGATAACCTGTTTAATTGAACCTACACTCTTGATAAGGGTTTCCTAAATGAGTCGGCATGCTATGTCAGGCCCCAAGCTAATTCCGTACCGGTATCCCCGGCGGCAGAGGAAGACAGACCCATGCGCTGCGGTTACCCACCTAGCTTTTGGCTAGGCGTCAATTTACAGGACCGGCACTCTGGAGGATTTATCTGTTGGGGGCGTAGCTCAGCTGGGAGAGCGTTCGGTTCGCATCCGAGAGGTCAAGGGTTCGAATCCCTCCGTCTCCATGTTCCTTAATGTGCCCGGAAGCCTTTATTTATGCGGCTTCCGGGCTTTTTTTGTTTTTGTGATTTTGCTGATTTTTGAGAAATTTTGAGAAATAATTAATGTGTTTAACTATGCCCTTTTTTATGCGATTATTTCTCAAAAATCGCAGTTAAATCAGCATATTTCTTCTCTGTACGAGCGGTTGAATAAGTGTAGGAATTTACTATAGCCTCTTCTTTTCCATTTGCGAAATGTTTGGACCTCTTCTCAGGTTTTTCCGCATCTTCCCCAACCCGTTGGGGAAGATATGCCTTTTTGAAACCGCGCCGCCCAGGGTTTTCGGGCGGCAAATCAATTTGACGAGCTATCTTTTCCAATCCCTGGGCGAAAAGACTCTTCTGACAGCTATCTTACCCAGAAAGCTCATCGAAAAACAGCCGCTTTTGGGCGAAAATGATTTCTAA
This sequence comes from Bacillota bacterium, assembly GCA_017442735.1. GTDB lineage: Bacteria > Bacillota > Clostridia > Lachnospirales > Bianqueaceae > RUG760. The sequence continues at coordinate 9,670 of JAFRZE010000057.1, read as the reverse complement.
CTTTCTATCCTTTCCAATCCGTGGAAAAGATAGATCATAAAAGCTGATAAACACCCCAGAAATTACAGAAACTTCCGGGCGGCGGAGCGAGAAAAAAGGCTAAACACCCCAAACGGCTCAGGGAAGGCCTCTCCACAAGATTTTGAATCCCGTTTTCATCAAAAGAAAGGGACTGCAGCAGAAAATTGCTGCAGTCCCGCCTACTTGTCCGGGCCTACCATGCCTGGCACAAGCTCCATGCGCTGGCATACCTTGCCTGGCACAAGTTCCATGCGCTGGCCTACTATGCCCGGCACTCAAGCTCCACACATTGTTCTGCCAGGCCGGGCGCACTTACCCTGACCTGGATCTTCCCTGCAATGTCTCCCGCGCGAATCACCGCCAGCGTCTTGCCGTAATAAGTGGTGTGAGTCTTTTCGGTAAAGCACTCTCCCATGTTCGGTTTGGCAGAGCCAAGAGCCAGCAGGCTGCCCGCACCGCTCACGGTCACCGTAACGGGCACATCTTCTGAGGACTTGGTGATCCCTTCCCGGCCGGTGAGGTCGATCGACAGATAGCAAAGATCCTGTCCGTCGGCGCAAAGCACGGTTTTGTCCGCGCAAAGGCACAGCTCTGTCGCGCCTTCCGCGGTGCGCATAGTCTCCCGCGCAATCTCCTCGCCGGCTTCATCATAGCTGATGGCAGTAATAGTGCCCGGCTGGTAAGTCACCTTCGGGAAGACGGCCTTGAACTCTTTGGTTTTCTTCCTGCCATAGGATTTGCCGTTGACGATCAGCTCGGCAGTGGCACCCGAGGCATACACCGTGACCTTGGTCTTTTTCCCTTCACAGCCCTTCCAGGACCAGCTTGCCACGGCGTCGGTACACCGCCACATAGAGACGGACCCGGTTTCCCCAGCATGGGTTAAAGGCTCTACCCCGATGCCCGGCCTGTTGTCCAGGCCCCAGACCAGGCGGTTCCACTGGACCTCCGGACGCAGCTTGCCGCAGATATCGATGACACCGCAGCCTCCGGAAATGATCGGCGCGTCCTCGCCGGGTTTTTTAAAGCTTTTATACCGCACCGTGCCTATCCCGGATTCGCCGAGATAGTCCCAGCCCGTCCACATAAAGTCACCGATCACATAGGGGAGTTTCCTGACAAGCTGCCAGTTGTGATAGAGATTCTTCGGCAGCGTCTCCGAGCCCACGATCACGCGGTCCGGGTGTAGCCTGCCGTCCATCTCATAACGGGAGGCGGCATAGTTGTAGCCCCCAATATCCAAATGGGAAAACGCGACCTCTGTGGCCTTATCGGCCGCCGGCTTGGCCGCGGATTTTTCGATGATCCCGCCCAGGTGGTTCATCAGCAGATTGAAAAAAGCGCTGGTAGGCAGATTATCCATAGTCTGGCTGCCATTTTTGTTTTCCTTGCCATTCTTTTTATCGCCGTAGATCCCGCCGCCCTTGGCGGCCATGCTGCAAAGCATCAAATTGACGCCCAGCGTCACGGCCTTGTCCGGATCGAGCGCTCTGGCCAGCACCGCAAGCTTCCTGCACATCTCCTGTCCCTCCGGGATAGCCAGCTCGGAGATCTCGTTGCCGATGGAATTCATCACTACACAGGGGTGATTATAGTTTTTCATCACCATCGCAGTCAGATCCCGCTCCCACCAGGCCCGGAATTCCTGATCCGCGTAGTCGTAGGGATTTTTGTGGACAAGCCAGTTGTCGCAAAACTCGTCCATCACGTACATACCCAGTCGGTCGCAGGCTTCCAGCAGCGCTTTGGACGCGGGATTGTGAGCGCTGCGGATGGCATTGAAGCCCGCTTCCTTCAGTAGCCGCACTCTGCGTTCTTCCGCCGCGGGAAAGGAGCAGGCGCCCAGGATCCCGTTGTCGTGGTGAATGCACGCGCCGCGGAGCAGGGTCGGTTTTCCATTGACGAAAAAACCCTTCACGTTCCAGGTCAGGGTGCGGAAACCGAAGAGATCCTCCGCCTCATCCACTATTTTTCCGTCCCGCAGCAGCTGGACACAGCAGCGATAGAGCTCCGGGTGTTCGGCATCCCACAGGCGGGGCGCCGTGACTTTGAGCGACAGCTGCGCCGCGCTTGCCGCGGTGGACTCGGCTGTGACAGACGCGACGGCCTGGGCCGCGCTTGCCGCGGTGGACTCGGCTGTGACAGACGCGACGGACTCGGCCACAACATCCGCGGCGCCTTCGGCCACGACTGAATTGCCGTCGTAGATCTTCACGCGGATCTCATCGCCGCCGCAGGCGCAGACCTTCACATTGACCGTATCATTATCCCGCGTGGAGATCAGTAGCCCGTCCGGGAGAATATGGCTGGAATCCCCGCAGTACAGGCTGAGGCCCCGATAGATCCCGCTGCCGGAATACCAGCGGGAGTTGGGAACGGCGGAATTGTCCGCGATGACAGTGATCTCGTTCTCCGCGCCGAAGCGAAGATACTCATCCATCGGCACATAGAAATTCGAATACCCATAAGGCCGCTCAGCCGCGAGGCAGCCGTTGATCAGTACCTTCGCGTTTTTATAGACGGCCCCAAATTCCAGAATATGCGTCCGGCCGCGCTCTGCCTCCGTGAGCGTAAAGCGTTTGCTGTACTCATACGTACCGCCGGGAAAATACCCACAGGCGCCGGCCGTCGCTGCCTTTCTGTCCCTCTTCTCAAAAAGCATCGCGTCATGGGGCAGGGTGACAGCCTTCGGTTCAAAATTCTCGCCCACCTTTTTGTATGTCCAGTGATCATTAAAGCTGATTTTCTTCATAGGATTCCCCTCCTGTTAGATATGACGGAACGCTTCGCTGTTCGTGCAGTAAATAATGTCCGACTGTCCGGCGACAGCGTCAAAGAGGCGCTCCAGAGAGTCCCAGCTAGCCTGCCCCTTTCCGTAGTCCATCTCATAGCCGTGACCCCAGAGGCATAGGAGCAGATCCCGGTCCGCCTCCGCCTGTTTGAAGCTCTCCACCAGCGTCATGGCGTTACCGAGGATCATCGAAGAAGAGGGACGGAAGTTCAGGGGATCCGCCGGGAATTCAAAGCTGCCGGAAGGAAAGACCGCCCTGGCATAGAGGTAGCCCAGTCTCTTCAGATAGGCCTCTGCCGCCGGCGAAACAGAGCCCTGGGCATAGGCGTGGCCAACGACCGCATCTCCGGTCAGGCGCTCCAGGTACTCCTTGTCTTTGCCGACCGAATCCCGCAGCCCCTGCTCATCGAGTTTTTTCAGTGGTTCATGGCGAAAACCGTGGCTGGCGATTTCCATACCTTCGTAGACCTGCAGGATCTCGTCCTCCGGGATCCGGTTATGCGGCACATAGGAAAAAGGCCAGCGGTGCCGGACGCCCTCTTCGCAATCCCGAAAAGAAAAACTGCCGAGCCCCATCACCTCTCCGCGCTGCCCGAACAGGCCGGAGTTGAGATTAAAGGTCCCCTTGAGCCCATATTGCTTCATCAAAGTGACGATCCTCTTGTCCTGCTCGAGACCGTCGTCAAAGCTGAGCGTAAAATACTTCTTTCCCATTTAGAACTCCTCGCCGGTAAGCGACAAAAGATCATAGGCGTCTGCCATGCGCTCACCGCCCAGCGTATTGGGATGGAGGTGATCGCCCTGGTGATAACGATCATCCACCCGGGACGGATCCTTCCCGTCTCGCAGCAGATGATCCGCATCAAATACATAATCGAACAGCCCGCAGCTTCGGATCCATGCATTGATCTTCACGCGCAGAGCTTCCATCTCCGGCGTATACCCTTTTTTCACAAAGCCCTCCCGCGGTGTGAGCGTCTGAACAACCAGCCGGACTCCGCGCTCTTTCAGGCGCCCGGACAGATCCTGAACAGCCGCCGTGAAAGCCTCAAAAGAGATCGTCTGCTCTGTCTTCTTAGAGAAATATGCCACATCGTTGCACCCCAGAGCCAGGATCACAGTATGAAGACCGTCAAAGCCAAGGACGTCCCTCTCAAAGCGGGCGACGCCCTTTTCTCCGTAAGAGCTGCCCATGAATCCGGGCACCCGGTAGAGCAGACAGTTACCGCCGATCCCGGCATTCAGCAGGACATATTCCCCGCCAAAGCGTTTAAACAGACGCTTTTGCAGCGGTTTGATCCAGCGATTCATAGCCGTGATACTGTCACCGAAGGCAACGATCAGCTTACTGCTCTCCTCGGATTCGACCTCGACCCGATCCAGAGAAACGACCGCGTCGTAGAGGTTGTACTGCTGCTTATAGCTCTCCTTTTTCACTTCCGGCAGGATCTCGTCCATCGTATGATCACCGGGATAAGCTACGGCTTCCTCCAGGGTCATGTTGCTGTCCTGTGCCTTGGAGGCATAGAAAAGCCGGATCTCCAGCGTATCGCCTGCTGCGACTGGCAGCTCCAGCGGATCGGAGAAGGTATATCCGCCCGTCGGGATAGAGAACGAGCTCTTTCCCCCGCATAAAACGGGGACAGGCTGCCCTTTGGTCCGGACCGTGACCGCGCCGATAACATAAGGTTTCTTTCCGTAGATGTTGGAAAAGCGCAGACGGACCCGCTCACCGGAAACCGGAGAGCAAACCGGGAACACTACGGTTTTCTTCTTACCCTGCAGCATGCCCATCGCAAAGGACGGCGCCGCCGCCTGACTCCAGATAGTCGTCCAGTTCATGTTTTTACTCCTCTCGAATGTTAAACAAAAGCAATATCCAATAGATCCAGTTTGTCCTTCCCCCGATAGCGCAGGTAGACAGGGCAGCGGTTCACCGGGCAGTCAGCCGCGGCCGCCAGCTGATCGGGAGAGAAAAGGATGCGGTAGGTCGTCCAGTCGGTGGTGGGGGAGAGAATAAATTCCGCGATCGCTTTTCCTTCTTCTCCGCCCAGCAGCTCCAGATAGCCTTTCCCGCCGCGTACCGTCACAGCCAGTCCTGTGGTTTTCGTCAGATCGAAATACTTATAGCCCATGACACAGCCGTTCCGGATCTCAGTGATCAGAGATCTCGGCGCATCCGCCTGTGTACAGCCTGTCACGGGACGATCCGCCGGCTCCGGAGGCTCGTAGTCCGGTCCATCCTGGGTGACGAAAGGACCGCCCATAGGGTTACGAAAGCCCAGAACGCTTCCGCCGCGCAGACAGCAGGCAATGGACGCGGGATAACAGCCTTTTCCGCTGAGCGGACCACCGTTCAGGCCACAGCTCGTGGACTCCACCATAGCGATCCTGCCGTCCTGCGCGATCGTGATTGGCTCCGCTACCGCCTGCCGGTTTTTCCACTTACCGTTGGTGGTGCGATGATCGAATATATACCACTGTCCCTTGACGCAGACCAGACCGCCGTGGCTGTTCCCCATAGGATAGGCAGCATCCATAAGCTTACGGCCTCGGTATCCGATGTCGCTCGAGGAGTGGATCGGCCCCTGGTGAATAAAGCCCTTGTCGGGAAAAAGACTCGTGGCATAGTTGAGGCCCGTGATGTTCGTCGCAGGATAAACCAGGTAATACCAGCAGCCGATGTGACGGATCGACGGCCCCTCCCAATAGTTGGACTTTTTGGCGTTGAAATCAGCCGGGAGAAGGATCGTAGGCTCAGACTTGATCGTCAGCATATCCCGCTCCAGTTCCATGACGAAAAGGCCTACGACCTTATGGCCGAAACGGCCGTTGGAGGGCTGTCCGCTCCCCACATACAGATAGACGCGGCCATCGTCATCCACCAGGACCGCCGGATCAAATACGAACCAGTCTTCCGCCCGGGAACCGTAGACCCTTCCGTCCGGGAGCTGTACGTCGCCCAGATAGGTATACTTTCCTGCCGGGGTATCGCACACGGCGACAGAAGTGACAGAAGAATTGGCCACCGAATAATACAGATAATAGCGCCTGTCTGTCCCGCGAACGACGTCCGGCGCGTAATAGGATCTCTTATCCCGGTTCCACGGGGTCTGCTCTTTCCGGTAAATGACGCCCTCGTAGCGCCAGTCGTTGAGATCGTCTTCCGGGGCTGACCAGGCCACATAGTCGCCTGCGCAGTAGTCCTTGCTTCCGAAGCGGTCATGGCTTCCGAAGACATACAGCCTGCCGTCAAACAGCCGGGGCTCCGCGTCCGGGATGTACTCCCAGCCGGGGAGATAGGGGTTATAGCACTGTTGTTTCAAACCGTAAAACCTTTCTTTTCATCGAGCTTTCCGTATGGTAGAATAACAAAAAAGGAGAGGGGAAGGAGAGGTGAAGGCTATGGAGAATGTGATTCATCTATATTTCCGGGACATAGAAGAAGTCCGGGCGCAGGAGAGCGGGCCTATCGTAAATTATCTGCGTGATCACACCGTCGACCGGGATTATTTTTCCAAGCTCTCTGTAGCGACCAGTATCCACACCCCGGAGGAATACCTCTTTTCCAACTATATGGACAGGCGCTCCTTCTGCCTGCACACCCCCGCCGAGAGCGGTGTATTCCAGGAAACGTACATGCACAAGCACAATTTCTTCGAGCTGATGTACATCATGCGCGGAGAAGCCTCTGTCATGATCGAAGATGAAGAAGTACGCTACTCGGCGGGGAATCTGTGCCTGCTGAACCGAAGCACCATGCACCGGGAAACTGACATGGCCTCCGCCGATATCCTGTATATAGGCATAGACCCTTCCCTGATCACGCAATGGCCGAAAGGACTTGCTCAGCCCTTCGGTTATAAAAGTATCCTCAGCCGCTTCTTCAGCGAAAACCTGTCCGAGCGGGCAGCCTGCAAGCGGGACTATGTGGATTTTCAGCTTCTGGGCGAAGACGCCATCCCGCAGATCGCCGATGAGCTGATCCGAGCTTACAGTGAAAAGCGGGTCGGTTATCAATTCGACGTATACTCATCGCTGCTTCGATTGTTTGCGGCGCTGGAAAATCCGGAACTGTATCGAGCCGAATACGTTTCCCTGGGTTACGGCCGGGAACTGATCACTCTGGAAAAGGCGAAAAAGCTCATCGAGGAACGCCACGGCAACATCCGCCGCGCGGAACTGGCCAGGGAGCTGCATTACTCCAGTGAATACCTGTCACGAATTATCAAGGATCACACCGGTTATACGCTGAAGGCGTATTGTCAGAAGGCGCAGATGCGCGAAGCGGCGCAGCTTCTAAAAACATCCGAACTTCCGGTCAGCAGGATCGCGTCTTCCCTGGGATATGAGAACCGTACACAGTTTTATAAGGTATTTGAGCGCGAGTATCAGATGACGCCTACAGAATACCGCTGTCTTTATTTCTCAACCGGCCTGTCAAAATAAGCTTTCATTTCTCCGCGGATTTTGTTGGTGACAGGATATTTCCGGTAGATCAGGACAGAAATGACGCCCAGCACGGCGGGAACCAGGCCCATGATCACAATAAACCAGTTCAGCATAGTAGGGATCTGAGAGACGTCCCCGGCAAAGCGGTTTCCCTCCTCTACGGTATAGCCTATCCCGGTCAGCACTAATCCTACGATCGCTGTGGAAAAGGCTGTCTGCATCTTTGTGATAAAGCCGTCGGTCACCGTAGTCAGGGCGGAGCGGTCTTTCCCGGTTTTGTAGATACCGTAGTCCACGACCTCCATCTGTACAAAGGTCTGCGGCACAAAGTCCGTACCCACACCGGTCGCCATAATGAACATGGTCATGAAGAACAGCCAGGGCGCGTGCTGCAAAAGCCCTGTGATCTGAGCAATGAACAGAATGGCGCCGCCTACCGCCTGAATCAGCAGCAGCGTACACGTCATCTTGATAGGGTCCTTAAAGAGCTTCAGAAGCGGTCTGCCCAGAAGAGCCCCGAGAACCATGGGCACAACGGTGATGATGGCGCTGATCCCGTTATAGACGGTGAACAGATCCATGTCCGCGATCCCCGTGCTAAGATCGGCACAGAAGCCCCATTTAATGTAATAAATCGGCGTGGCGAAGATCAAGGTCCAGATAAAGCCGGCAAACAGGCCTTTGAGCGCAAAAATGACCATCGCCTTGTTTTCCTTGAACAAATCGAAGAAATCCTGAAGCTTCAGCTTCTCGGTGCGATCTTCCTCCACATGATGCTTCTCCTTCACCATGAACCAGCCCACAAGAGAGATCACCACCGTGGCCAGAACAAGGATCATAATGACTCTGGCCGCGGCATCGTGGTAGTTCACGCCGGCCGCGTTGAGCGCTACGATCGCCGCGGTGAACACGACGTTCGCGACAATACCGCAGAGGAAGGACATAAGTCTTGGCCCGACCACCAGTTTTGTCCGCTGGTTTTCATCGGTGGACATGGTACGGTAGAGGAGAAGATCCTTATAGAACGAACTGCCGATATCATAAACGAGATAGAACACAATGACCCATGCGATGATCAGCGCAGGTCTGCTTGCCATGGAGCTGGGAAGTGAAAACAGCGCGATGGCTCCGACCGCCTCCATGATAATGCTGATCAGGAAAAAGGGCTTATACTTGCCTATCCTGGTACGCTTCGAACTGTCTATGATAAAGCCCTGGATAGGGTCGTCCACCGCGTCGATCACACGAGCCGCCATCAAAAGGATCGTGGCCAGCAGCGCGGCGTAGCTGATCCCGGAATACTCTGTCATATAGACCATCAACATAGACGACATGAGCACACCGGTCAGCGCGTTGGTGAAAGAAAGGGTCGTTGTCCCAAAGCATTCCTTGAAGCCGATATGCTCCGGATCTCTGACTTTTTTCTGTTGTTTCATCACTTTTCCTCCAAATCTGAATATAACTTTCCTGATCTCATCATAGAAAAACGGACAGCCCTTTACAATGTCAAAAGACTGCCCGTTTGAGCGAAACTGTATCAATTTTTGATATCTTTGATTTTAGACAGATTTTTGTCAGAAACTGTCACATGTAAAATCAAATAAACTCCCTGAAAAACTCACATTCCTCCGCATCCCCTTTTCTGAACACAAAACAGACCAAACGACTGAAAAGAGACATAGTTACCTCGTTTCTATACGGAAAAAGTATATATTTCATTATATCTTTTCTAGAAATAACATTCAACTCCGATGACCTGATCTTCTAATTCCTATCAACCGGACGAAGAGATGGTGTACAGGCATTTGGACACAGTATTGAAAGAGAGCAAATATAGTTCATGTTTTATGAAAACTTGAACTAACAGGGTCGAAATTGACAAGGCTTCGTGTTATTCCAATCATCATGATAAATATGATATACTACAGAGAGAATCAGGATTTGCGGAGATGAAAAATGAAGAAAATTATACTATTCGTGCTCGTGTTTATGACAATTACAGTTTTTCTCTGTTCGTGCACAGCATCATTTCCAACAAAAGAGAATGTTGTAGCTTTAACAAGTGAAGAAGCAGCAGAACTTCTAAAAGATAAGACAGAGAAAGAAATACACGATAATTGGGGAGTTCCTGACAGTTACTTTTCTGGTTTATATGGCGACATATACTTATACAATGAAAAATGTATAGGAATCTACTATGATTATGACAGCAAGGTTATTACAAATGTTGTCGTTTTTGATAAACAAAACTAGTGTTCAAATTCCAGTTTATCTATCCGATTCTCTGAAAACCCTTGATTTACCTGTATTTCCGCAGGTCTGCTACCATAAGAAGCTCCGTTTTCCCTTGTTTTTGCCCTTGTGGGGCAAAACAAGGGAAACTTTTTATCAGTTGCCGCCTACTAC
>JAFRZE010000056.1 GCA_017442735.1 Bacillota bacterium | reverse complement strand
GATGCCGCCAACGCCGCGAGAAGGGCCGAACAGGATCAGGCCCGGAAGAAGAAACAACAGAACAGGGATAGATGATGAGCGTCTGTTTTCACTTGAGTTTTACCGATGAAGACAGGCGCTTTTTTCATGTCCCGGTCAGAAAGAAGGTGATGCTTTTGGGGATCTACTCCCAGATAAAAGAACAGGTCAGCACCTGCGAAGTCGCGGAGCATTACGGTCATAAGGTCAACCGGAAGGGCATGATGCGCTGTCCGTTTCATGAAGATAAAACACCGAGCATGAAGGTCGATAAGAACTTTGTCTGCTTCGGCTGTCAGGAAAAAGGCGACGTGATCCGGTTCGCCTCGAAGCTGTTCGGCCTGCCGCCCTACGATGCCGCCGGGAAGCTCATTGAAGATATGGGCCTCACGGTGACTGCGGAAAACAGGCCGGTAGTTCAGCCTGGCATTCGCCAGAAAGCCAAGCGTGAACGGATGGAAAAACAGCAATTTGAGCAGGCGGTCAATCGGATCTACAACGTCTTCTGCGACTATCTGCATCTGCTGAACCATTGGGCTGAGGAATACGCGCCGCGCTCCCCGACAGAGGACTTCCATCCCCTATTCGTTGAGGCGATGCACAAGAGGGACTATGTCGGGTACCTTCTGGACCTTCTGCTTTACGGTTCAAGGGAAGACAAGGCATTCGTCGTGATCGACAAGGGAAAGGAGGTGGACGATCTTGAAAGACGAATCAGAGAATTTAAGTCCGGCGACGGAGAACGCACTCAGGGCGGCGACAGCGGCCTTACAGCCGGACATAACGACGGAGGACGTGAGGGATCTTCTGGAAACGACGGAGAAAGGTCAGGTGAAAAACTGCATCACAAACGCCGAAACGATCCTGTCCTATGACCCTCTCCTGCGCGGGGCGGTCCGCTACAACGAGCTGACGCAGAGAGTCGATATCATGAAGGATCTCGGATGGGAGCGCCGGAGCGGTTCCGGGTTCACGGACAACGATCTGGACAACATCCATCTGTACTGTGAACGGACCTACGGGATCACTTCCAAGAATCTGATCGAAGAAGCGATTAACATCGTGTCCAACAGGAACGCTTTCCATCCGGTCCGCGATTTCCTGAACAGTCTGGAATGGGATGGTCAGCCGAGAGTCCGCTACGCCCTCCGGCACTTCCTTGGGGCCGACGACAGCGACTACACCTATGAAGTCCTGAAGTTCTTCATGCTTGGAGCCATCTCAAGGGCCTTTAAGCCGGGGATCAAGTTCGACTATATCATCTGTGTGGTCGGGGATCAGGGAGCTGGGAAATCGACGTTTTTCAGGCTTCTGGCGGTCGATGACGACTGGTTCACGGATGACCTGAAGGATCTGGAAAGCGGCAAGGTGTATGAGAAGCTCCAAGGCCACTGGATCATTGAACTGTCCGAAATGCTTGCGACGAACAACGCCAAGAGCAACGAGGCCATAAAGAGCTTCTTGAGCCGTCAGAAGGAAACTTACCGGACTCCCTATGAGCGGTATCCAAAGGACAGGCCGAGGCAGTGCGTATTCGCCGGGACGACCAACAAAGTCAGCTTTCTTCCGGGCGATAGGACCGGGAACCGCCGGTTTCTTCCGATCTCCTGTCAGGAAAGCGAGGCCGAGGTCTTCATTCTGGACGATGAAAAAGCCTCCAGAGAATATATCCGGCAGATGTGGGCCGAGGTCATGGAGATCTGGCGCTCCGGCAAGACCAGGCTGAAGCTCTCCCCGGAGATCGAAGCCGAGGTCCGGCAGCGTCAGAGACAGTTCATGCAGGAAGATGTGGACTCTGGCCTGATTCTTGCTTTTATGCAAGACTTCACCGGGGATAAGGTCTGTTCCAAACAGCTTTTCCGCGAGGCCCTTCACAACGAGTTCGCACAGCCGCAAAGATGGCAGACGAACGAGATCAACGACATCATGAACCAGCTGATCCGCGAAGGGTCCCTTCCGGGATGGCGCTACTTTGACAAACCGCGCCGCTTCACCGGGACGGATTACGGTTCACAGAAAGGATGGGAAAGGGTGTCTACGAATGACGGCTTTATTAAACTGCCCGATGACGCGAATATCCCATTCCCCGGTTTTGACACTCCGTAGACACTTTCGTAGACGGTTCGTAGACAGGGAAAAAGCAGTACCGAGAGGCCGGAAAGTCTTATATTCCTTGAACAGTTGCTTCAATGTCAACGAAAAACGTCAACGAGGGTAAATAAAGTAAATCCGGTGAAAAAGGGTTCGCCGGAAACCGCAAAAGTGTTAGAGGGTTCGTAGACAGTTTCGTAGACGGCCCCT
>JAFRZE010000055.1 GCA_017442735.1 Bacillota bacterium | reverse complement strand
GATATACTCCCCTGTCTGGCTATACGGGACGCTATCCGGAATATACCGGCGGGCGTCTTTGTACCTGAGACTGATTTTCTCGACCTGATTCGGCTTGTCCTCGTTCATGATGTTCTCGATCACATGCGGTCCCAGCGTTCCGTCCTTCGAAAAAGCCCTCATGCGGATCGCCTGTGCATGCGATGGTGTACAGTCCGCGTAGCCGATTGCTTCGACCAGCCATTGCTGTTCCCTCTTCGTGAGATAAGAGAGTTCCACAGCCGGCCGCATGGCAATTTTGCCGTCATCGACCATCTGAAGAAGATCCGGGACGAGCTCGGTGAGGCGGATGTAGCGTTTGACCTGTGACGCGCTGTCACTGTTCTCAAGAGCGACCATCTCTGATGTTTTCAACCTGGGTCCCACTGGGTCCCCGGTTAGATCAGTTCGTGTTCCGGCAACTCGTTTCATTGCTTCATATCTCATTTTGTACGAATAAGCACGTTCACTGGGCAAAATTACTGATCGTTGCAGATTGCTCTCCACCATCAGGATTATGGCTTCATCCCGGCTCATTTCCCGGATCTCTGCTTTTACCGTGGGCAGTCCCGCCAGTTCACATGCTTTTTTTCTTCGATGACCGGATACGATTTCATATCGTCCGTCTTCTTTTGTTCGTAGCGTGATTGGAGTGATCAGGCCTCGTCCCTTAATACTCTGAACCAACTGATCCATATCTTCGTCCATCCTGACCTTAAACGGATGGTCCGGAAAATCGTCGATCCGATCCAACGGGATGTCATAAATTCGTGGAAGTTTGGCTTCGGCCCGTTCCTTGTCCGTCATGAACATCTCATCGTACGCAGTCAGACCGAGATCGATCTTTGGCACGTTCTGTCACCTCCTTCATGAATTGTCCGTATGCTGCAGCCGCTTTACCGGACGGGTCATAAGCAAAGATGCTCTGACCGCTCAAGCTGCTTTCCGCCACTCTTACGGAGCGAGGTATTTCTATTTCAAAAACCCGAATGTTCTGGCCGACTGTTTCTCTCAGGGAGGCAATGATATCCTTCGCGTTGTTAGTTCGGCTGTCGACCATCGTCATCAGAATCCCCTCGATCTGCAGTTTCGGATTGATCGTTCGACGAATTTTCATGATCGATCCAAGCAGCAGGTTGATGCCTTTCGTCGAAAGATAGTTGGGCTGACAGGGTATCAGAACACTGTCAGCTGCCACTAGCGCGTTGATCGTCAGCATTCCCAGCGAGGGCATACAGTCAATCAATACATAATCGTACCGGTCCCTCACATGACCCAAATATTCCTTCAGGACAAACTCGCGGCTCATGGTATTGACCAAGAGGTTTTCCATTCCGGAAAGCTCGATATTCGCCGGCAAGAGATCGACACCCTCCATATTATGGATAATTCCGTAATCAGGCGGAAATGTGCCATCATCGATTATCGTCTTCATCACAGATGCGATTGTAAGATTCAGCTGATCAGGATCTCGGACATTAAGGCTCGCCGTAAGGCTTGCCTGCGGATCTGCATCAATAAGAAGAACTCTTTTTCCTGTTCTTGCTATCGCTACGCCCAGATTGACAGTCGTTGTCGTCTTTCCGACACCGCCTTTCTGGTTCGTGACGGCAATCACTTTTGCTCCATTCATATATTCCTTCTTTCTTTGTAATGGAAGGATCCGGTCCTTAGCCCCTTTTCATTTGTCATCGTCTTAAAGTGGATGGCGTCAGGTTGCCGGACCCTTC
>JAFRZE010000054.1 GCA_017442735.1 Bacillota bacterium | reverse complement strand
GATGTTCATAGGAAGACTCCCGGAGTATATCAAAGTTTCTTTGGCTAAGGCTGCTACAGCAGCTTAAACGGCTATCTGATTGCCTGTATTATTGAATTTTCAAGGAACAAACCCTATTTGGGGTATGGGAAGTTTTAGTAAAATAACTGTTTTACTCCCATGGGAGGTCCAAATGAAACCACTTGCTCTTGATGCCCTGAAACATTACACATTCCTTTCCCGTCCGACCTTCTCGCCCAGCGGCAAAACCGCGGTCTTCGTTGCAAAGAAAGCGGACATGAAGGAAAACAGCTACACTTCCGTTCTCTATATGGTCTGCTTTCCGGAAACAAACGCTCAAGGCAGCAAAGCTACCTCGGTAGCGCCCGTTGTCCGCCAGCTGACCAGTCTCGGTAAGGAAAGCAGCTTCATCTACGATGATGAAAACACCTTGCTTCTCCCGCTGAACCGCCGCAAAGAGGATGAGCCGGAAAAGCATCATTTCAAGACCGTCTTCTACCGCTTGCCGCTGGACGGCGGTGAAGCGGTACCGGCTTTTGAAGTTCCTTACGATGTCGGTTCTATCAAAAAAGTCCGCGAAGGTCTGTATGCCTTTAGCAGCGAGATCGACCTGAACCGTCCCGATCCGGATGGCGAAGACAAGGATCAGCTGGACGACTATGATGATTATCATGTGTTGGAAGAGATCCCCTACTGGACCGATAACGGCGAATTCATTTCTCGATTCCGTAACCACCTCTTCCTCTATGATGAAAAGAAAAAAGAGACCAAATGTCTGACAGATGGTCTCTTCCGGCTGTATACCTATGAATGTAACGACGGCCGCCTGATTTACTCCGGTGCTACCTTCAGCGATACGCCTGCTTTCGAGAATGGCTTGTTTGAAGTCTGCTTCGACGATGATTCCGCCAAGCAAGAAGAACCTGCTGAGCCAAAAGATCCGGCTTTTCACATCAACACACTGATTCCCGAGAACGCCCGCATTCTCTCCGACTTTGCCCTCGGGAAAGATCATCTCTGGGTCATGGCCATGCCGGAAGGTACCAAAGACTATTGGGGCACGCCCTGCCTTTATCTTTATGAGAACGGTGAACTCCGTCTGGTGGATGCTCATCTGCCGGAAGTGGGCGATATCCCGATGACCGATTCCGCCCTGGGTTATGGAGCGAATTTCATCATCCGTGACGAAAAGCTGGTCTATTACGCACTGATGCGGACAAAGGCCGTCCTCTTCCGCCGTGGCGTTGAAGAAACAGGTATCAGCGCTCCCGAGATCATCTGCGACGGGAAGGTCGCGCTGCAAAGCTTTGATCTTCACGGCGACAATCTGCTCTTTGTGGGTATGCGCGAAGGTGAGCTGCAGGAGCTGTACTTCAAAACTCCCGGCAGCCGAATCCGCCAGCTGACCCATTTCAACGAAGAAGTCTTCAAGGACACCTATATTGCCAAACCGAAATACATCCCCTATACGAACTCCGATGGAGTCCGGATCGACGGATGGATCATGGCTCCGATCAGCATGGATCCGGAAAAGAAATATCCCGGTATCCTGAATATTCACGGCGGCCCCCGCGGCGCTTACGGCACCAGTTTCTTCAACGAAATGCAGTACTGGGCCGGTCAGGGCTACTATGTGCTGTTCTGCAATCCCCGCGGATCAGCCGGACGTGGTGATGACTTTGCCGACATCCGCAGGAAGTACGGCACTATCGACTACAACGATCTCATGGAGTTCGTCGATCACGCGCTGAAAACCACATCGAATCTCGATCCGGAGCGGCTGGGCGTCACCGGCGGCAGCTATGGCGGCTGGATGACCAACTGGATCCTGGGGCATACGAACCGGTTCAAGGCCGCCTGCAGCCAGCGCAGCTTTTCCAACTGGCTTTCTGACTTTTCCGCCAGCGAGATCGGCTTCACCTTCGATCCCATCGAAGTGGGCGGCAAGCCTTGGGACGATCCGGTCCGTCTGTGGTGGAACTCCCCTGCCGCCTATGTCGACAAGATCGAGACCCCCACACTTTTCATTCATTCTCTTCTGGACCACAACTGCCCGCTTTCCGAAAGTATGCAGATCTTCACGGCCATGCGCTACCGCCACATCCCTGCCCGGGCTGTCCTCTTCGAAGGTGAAGGCCATGGTCTTTCCCGTGGCGGCAAACCCAAACACAGGATCCGCCGCATCAAAGAGATCACTGAATGGATGGATAAATATCTGAAAAACTAAAATATGATTGTTATATCCTTTGCCTTCCTTTCATGCTATACTGGGCAGGATTCTATATGTTGAGGTATCGTCATGGCTCCTGAAAAGAAAGTCTTCTATAAAAAACTATTCGCCCTGGTCCTTCCCATCGCCTTCCAGAACTTCATGCTGTCGCTGGTCTCCGCCTCCGACGCGTTCATGCTGGGACGGCTGAATCAGAACGCCATGTCGGCCGTCTCTCTGGCCGGACAGGTCATGTTTGTTTTTCATCTTTTCCTTGGATCGATGACGATCGGCGCCAGTATCTTTGTCGCGCAGTACTATGGAAAGAAAGATATGCGGGCTGTCGAACGCTTTACCGGGTTGGTCATGGGACCGACCTTCATCGTAAGCCTGCTCATGACTGCCTTGTCTGCCTTCTGTCCGCGCCTTCTCATGAAGATCTGGACTTCCGATCCGGAACTGATCGAACTTGGCGCCGGTTACCTGCGTGTCGTCAGCCTGAACTACCTGCTGACCGGTGTCACCGAGATCTTCCTGTGTGTTCTGAAAAACACCGACCGCGCTAAAAAGAGCTCTCTCATCAGTTCCGGCGCAGTCGTGATCAACATCGTCCTGAACGCGATCCTGATCTTTGGCCTGCTGGGATTCCCGGCCATGGGGATCGCCGGCGCGGCGCTTGCGACCGTCATTTCCCGTGCGATTTCATTTCTTCTTGTCCTTCCGGATTTCTTCCACGCGAAGCGAGTTCCCACAGAAGGCGATGCCGCAGCTGTATCTGAGATCCCGCTGGCAAAGACCATCTCCTTCCACCTGTCCGATGTCCTTCATGTAGATCCGCTCGACCGGAAAGATTTCTGGAAACCGGTCACCCCCATTGTAGCGAACATGTTCGTCTGGGGCCTTGGCTTCTCCATGGGAACGGTGATCATGGGACGTCTCGGTCAGGACGCCATTGCCGCGAACTCGATCGCATCCGTAGCGAAGTCCCTGACCTTCTGCTTCTGCCAGGGCATCGGGGCCGGCGCCGGTATTATGGTCGGCCATGAGCTCGGAGCCGGACAACTGGATACCGCGAAGCTCTACGGACATATGCTCTGCATCAGTTCGATCGTCGGCGCTGTTATCACAGACATCGTGCTCATCAGCCTGACGCCCGTTCTCTTAAAAGTCGCGGACCTGACGCCCGCCGCGCAGGCATACCTGCCCTGGATGCTGGTCGTAAATGCCCTCAATATTCTCGGCGGTTCCCTCAACTCCACGACGATCTCCGGTATCTTCACCGCCGGCGGCGACTCGAAGTTCGGCCTGAAATGTGACATCATCACGCTTTGGTTCATCATCGTACCGGCCGGTCTTTTGTCCGCGTTCGTACTGAAATGGCCGGTGCTGGTCGTCTATCTGATCGTAAACCTGGATGAGATCGTCAAGCTTCCGGCTGTGTGGGTCAACTATCACAAATATAACTGGGTCAAAGACTTGACCCGAGACGCCTCGGAGCCATCAACCTGACGTGCGAGGGAATGTATTTCAAAAAAAACCGGACGACCTTCCCACATTTTCGTGAAAAACCGAAGAATAAGGGTAGGTCGTCCATTCTTTTTGTCTTTTCATTCCCACTGATCAGCGGAAAAGCTGCTCAAAAGGGTAGGTCACTGCAGCTTTGGAAAAATACATTCCCTCCGCAACCAAGCTGCGGCGGAATAGTTAACCGCCCTGATCACAAGGTGTATCCTCCAGATCCGTACCATTGAGGTTCGGCGTGAAGACCATGTGGACCGTTCCGTTTGAATTAAGGCTGAAAGTCAGCTTGACATACATGCTGACGCCACCATCGTCTTCCGGCGCTGATTTTGCGGTATTCGTCTGCGGATCGTAGGTCATGAGGAAGGAAGATCCGGCATACAGATTATTCAGAGTAAACGTGTTGGCCCCGATATCCGTGATACTGAAAGTCAGCTGTGTCGTATTGGAGATATAGTAGAAACCATGCAGCTTCTCAATGGGGATCGCGTTGGCGTTTACCGTCGGCTCCGGCTCGGGTTCCGGTTCAGGTTCCGGTTCCGGTTCAGGCTCCGGTTCCGGTTCCGGTTCGGGCTCCGGCTCAGGCTCGGGTTCCGGTTCAGGTTCGGGCTCTGGCTCAGGCTCGGGCTCCGGTTCAGGTTCTGGTTCCGGTTCGGGCTCCGGTTGAGATTCTGGTTGGGGCTCGGATTCCTGCTGCGTACTCTGCTCTGTCTCAGATGATTCCTGCGTGGAAGCTTCCTGTACCTCTGAGGACTCCTCTGTAGCCTCTACTGCTTCCGAAGATTCCTCGGTCTCTTCCGGCGTATCCGTAAAGCCTTCTCCGAAAGTTTCGTTCAGATATTCATCCCAGGCTTCTTCAAATTCATCGTAATCGGGGTCCAGGTTTTCAAGCTCAGACAGATCCTCGAGATACTCACGAAGGGTATCGATATACTTATCTACGTCGAAGTTGCCTTCCGGGTCGGTATAACGGTCATACTGATTGATGACATCCATCGGATCCGGGAAACTATCGTCTGAACGATCATCTTCAGAATCGTTCCGGTCGGAATCGGAAGACGTCTTTCCGTCCTGATCTTCATCCGCTTTATCTGATTTTCCGCTCTTGCTGTCCCGGTCTTCTACGACTTCTTCTTTTCCACCTTTGCTGTCCCGGTCTTCCACGGCGTCTTTGCCTTTACTGTCTGTATCGGCCGTTTTCTCAGCATAGCTTTCGGCGATCTGTTCGGCGATCTTTTCTGCATCTTTCGAGGAGACACCGCCGCCTTCCAGGACTTCCTTCATAGCGTCCTGCTGAAGAGGATTGTCGCCCTTCGCAGTCGACATCATATCCAGTTCCATCCCGTCTTCTGTAGCTTCAAAGGCTAGGGAGAATACTTCCTCTGACGTTTCATCGACATAATCTTTCTGCCCGACAAAGAACAGCAGGGAATTGATGATGTTGGCGGTGGTTTCTGATGACTGTGCGTCAACAAATCCGGAAGCTGCTCCGGTCAGACCGACGAAAAATGTGATCGGAGCGAAATCCTTGCTCGTCTGATCGAAGGCATCTGTATATTCATTGCCTTCACCGTTGGTCATGACAGTTGTCGTTGCACTACCGATATCCAGTAGGGCATTGACGCCGTTAACAGCCGTGTTAGCCACGGCGACCCCATGTGCTATGCCGGCTGCCGCCCCGCCGGTCGCGACACAGGCAACGACAAACCCTGCCGTGGAAGCTGCCGCTTTTGTCACCACGGCCGCCTGATAGGCTTTATTGTAGAAATCGGCTTCCGCGTCGTTCTCGCCTTTTTCGATGATCGCCTGTGCCATCTTCAGCTGCGCGTAGACATATTTCACGTCCTGACCAGTCTGTTCCGCCAGCGTCCGAAGCGCGCGTCCCGCAGGCGCTTCATCATATTGCTTCACAAACTTCTCGGCCCACGCGAGAGATCCTACCCGGTCCTCGTCATCGTCCGCCGCCTTCGCTTTGATCATAAAGGCATCTTCGAGCCATTGCCAGAAGCCTCCGGCATCCGATTCGCTGATCTCCTTCGGTGACAGAAACTTGATTTTCGCATCATCGTCAAGACCTGTATAACCATTCTCCTGGAGCTTTTCCAGGTAGGAGGCATTCTTCTCCAGATCGGCCGAGAGCTTTTCAGCCACTTCCAGCGCCTTCATGGTCCGCTCAAACAAAGCCACGTATGCTTCAGCGTCAAAGGACGCCTCATCGGTATTATAGTCTTCCAGCTGTTTCAGATAGGCACGTGCTGTCAGATACGCGCTGACTACTTCCGCGCCTTCCTGCTCCGCGACTGCGCGGGCGCCGGTCGAATAGGGCAGTGTGATCTTCGCCCGATAAATGATAGCCGGTTCATCCGCCTTCTTTCCGCCGAACAGTCCGGAAATGGCACTGCACCCGGAGAGGGAGAGCACCATGGAAACGATCAGCAGGACGGCCAGTAACTTCTTTGTTTTCTTTTTCATCGTTTGGTTCCTCCGCCTGTGAAGGCTATTAAAGGGGAATCAGCCAAGCGCACCCATCTCGTACCGCGCGCCGGGCTTGGAAAGGTAAGCCAGTCGGTTCTCGTAGGCTTCCATAGCCCATTTTTCTTCGAAGAGTTTAACGGGTGGCGCGGCTTTCGACGAATCCGCATCAGCCGGACGAGCGCCTTGTTCCGTCATCTTCCCGATCAGGTATTTCGTGAGCGGCGGATTCATGATCAGCAGTGGTCCCAGAAGGGTCGTTCCATAGAAGCCGTCCCGGTGGATGCCTTCCTGCTTCGTCTCATCATTCATCCCGACCCCGCCGAGGGTCTGAATAAACGGATCCTTTTCACCGCCGTACTGGCGGGAGAATGTACTGCGGTGTCCGAGGATCTTCATTCCTTCGAACTCGCCGTAATACCAGGAATTGTGCCGGCTGTAATCCCGGCGGACGACGGACTTCAGATCAAAAAGCCCCAGCCCTTCGATCGTACAGTCAGCGATATGTCCGTCTGGATAGACCCGGTCTTTCCATTCGATCGTCCTGCCGAAGATATCAATCGCGTTACCTGTCGCCAAAAAGATCCGGCCGCTCTGGATATACTTCTCCAGTGCCTTCTTATAGGGTTTCAGCGCGGCGATGGCTGCCTCGAAGAAATCCTCTTCCATCGATCCGATATACACGAAGTCCGGCGACATGATCGCTGCCGCTTTATTATCCTGCCGAATAGCGAAGGCCGGCCCTTCGGTCAGCTTTGTGGTCACGACCTGCGCCTGAGGCAGGCACTTTGCCAGATACTCGACGTTCGCTTTTTCTCCGTACAGTGTCACCAGCTCCGGAAACAGAAATTCTATCTTCATTTCACGCCTCCTTTGACGCTGCCGATCATCGCGCGACGTCCGGCTTTGATCAGCTTTCTCTTGATCTTCTCTTTGCATTCCCGGCCTTTGGTCACCAGGTCACACTCGTGCAGCACATAGATATGATCGATCCCGTCGAAAGTCACGTGGTCCACCAGCTTCTCCTCGTCCGGGATACACACGAACCGCTCCTGCGGGATCCCGGCCATTCGGAACCGGACCGCGTAGTCCGCGTAGTTCGGCCCGCCAATAATGATCCGTTTGATATTCTCTTTGTTCAGGAATTCATAATCCGTATCATACAGCCAGCTGATCGTTTCATGCGCGTCGATGCTGCCGTATTCTTCGTTCACCATCAGGACCAGCTCGAGGTTCTCGCTCGTCCGGCTGATATGTTCAAACAGCGTCGAGGCAGAACTGCCGGTCTGTCCCTTGCACAGACGGGTAGAAAGTATGATACCGTTCACGACTTCGTCCGTCTCGCGGGAGGCCGGGATCTTCGCCCGATCCATGAGCAGCTGCAGCTTCTCATGTGTGAAGCCGATGCTGCGGAAATATGCGATCACCTGGACGTAATTGAATGCGTTGAAAATGGAATTCGCGCCGGTCTGATAGGTCGTTTTCGTACCGTCTTTCTCGACAATAGTCAAGCTGCCGCTCTCGGGATCGAAGGAAGTGCCTTCATAATCCGCTTCGGGCGATGCGAAGCCGCAGTGCGGGCAGACGAACTTCCCGATATGCAGATAATGATGATGTTCATACTGCGGTTTATGATAGCAGCGCGGACAGACGGAAAAGTCCTGGATCCGGTAATCCGGCATGGGCCCGAGCGAAAACGCGTCGTTCGCGTCCATGGCGGTATAGATCGGCTTTTTCGGCTGGATCTGACAGCTGATGGGATCATCCGCGGAGAGGATCACCGTGGTTTTGGGCATCAGATTGACGGCGCGTTCGATACACTCCTTGATATACAGCGGATGCCCGTTGCGGCGCAGAGAGTCGCGCGAAATATTCGTGATGATGAACGTGTCCGGTTTGAGAGCGCCCATGTTCGCGGCGCTGCTGGTCTCGTCGGCTTCCAGAATGCAGGCATCCACCAGCGGACGGTTCCAGATATCGACGCTCTTCGCCATCAGATAGCAGTGTCCGGCTTTCAGATTCGCGCCCCATACATTAAAGGATGTGCGCACGCCCATAGCCGTGAACAGATCATTGATCAGCGCGGTGACCGTGCTCTTCCCGTTGGTTCCGGTCACAGCCACCGTATAGCGCGGCTTTTTGACATATTTCAGAAAGTCGGGACAGATCCGGTACATCAGGATGCCCGGACGATCGTCCCATTCGTTGCCGAAAAGTTTCAGCACCCACATCATCAGCTTTCCGGCCCACAAAGCCAGATAAAAGCGCAGTTTCATAGATAACTCCTAACGATATAAGAATAGCCTTTCAGGCTTGGAATCACAGGTTATGCAGTACAGTGACCACTACACACAGAACGCCGGTCCCGACGACCATCGCCCCGAAGCTGATCGGCCACTTTCCGCCGCGGTTGAAGGCGTAGAAATCCTCAAATCCTCCTCTGGCCTCCGTCCGGATGATGACCATATAAAGGTAGAAGGTCCCGTAGATGATCGTCGGCAGAAGGCCCAGAAGTGCCTGCCCGGCGGAGATTTTCATTCCTTTTTCCAGGAACGCGAAAACGATGAGGGCCAGCAGCGGGCCAAACAGATGGACCCACATTCCGGCGCCGGAGAGCTGCGACTTGTAGCCGTAGATCGGTCCCAGGAACGCCATGACCGTCACGAAGGTGACCATTACGGAAACACACGAGACATACTTGACCAGCAGAAGCCCGTTACCTGGCTGCCCGCCGGCTATCTCAACGATGCCCGCGATCAGGCACAGGATCGCGCTGAACACATTCGAAAGGGTCGTGAAATACCGCATCGATTTCCAGCCCTTAGCCCAGTCGAGCTTTTTCTGATCGTTGAAGAATCCTTTTGCGACCAGATAAATGGTATAGATCCCGATCCCCAGATTCAAAATAGCTGCTATCAGCATTTCTTTCGCCTCCTTTACCTATACCTTACCATTATACCACATTACTGAACCGGATAAAAGACCGTCATACCCTCTTCCAGCGGCCCGATCACCTGGACGAACTGCTCATCCGAAAGCCCGATCTCGATATCGACCGGCGCCAGCAGCTGGTTTTTCTGCGGATCATAAGCGGTATAGACGAAAAGTCTCGAGCCGTCTTCCTGGACCGCTTCGATGGGGATCAGCAGGACGTCGCCGGCTTCCTCAGCAGCCGTCTCAGCCTCCCCAGCTTTACCAGCTTTAGCTGGTTCGATCGGGATCATCGCAGAAGCGCTCATGCCTTCCAGCATTCCTTCTTCACAGACGATCCGGATGGTCACGGCGAACTTACCGTTTCCACCGCTGCTGGTGGCCTTTGGTGAGATCTTCGTGATCGTTCCTTCATACAATTCGTCCGGGAACGCTTCGATCGTCACGTCCGCCTTCTGACCCACATAGACTTTGCCGATATCCAGCTCATCCACTGGGATCTGGAACTCCATCCACTGCTGCGGCGTGACCTTCGCGATCGACTGACGGCGGATCTCATAGAGTTTCTCCTCCGCCGCGCCAGTACCGAAGCCGCTCATATCCAGCCCGCCGTAAAGCGAGGACAGATCGATCCCTCCATACATGGCCATCAGGCTGGACATATCCATATTTTGCATGCTGGCCAGCTGCATGAGCTGTTCCAGCTGTGCCGGATCCATGCTTTGCATGAGCTGCAGAAGCTGGATGAGCTGCTGCGCGTCGACTCCCTGGAGCTGCATGAGCTGCTCCAGCAGCGCCGGATCAAAGTTGGAAGCCGTCTGTTCTTCACTCGGCACAAGCGAAGAAGGCATGAGGATCGCCATCTGATCCTTGCCGGACGCATCCCGAACAAGCAGCAGATACGTGCCGGTCGTAAGATCCGCCGGGACGGCCTGCGTCATATTCCCGCCATCGATCTTATAGATGGGGATCGTGACAGAGAACGTCGCCGGCTGGTTCATCGTCGCCGGATCGATCGCGCTCAGATTCATCAGTGAGATGATCGAATCAAACGGGATCCCCTCCGCTGTCACGAGCGCCTGGATCTGACCTGTTTCCACAGCGACATTCACCAGCGTTCCCGGATAGCCGGTATAGCTGCCCGAGAAAAGCATCAGCAAGATCTGCTGCGCGAGATTGTCATCCGCCTGCGTACTATCCGCCCCGGCACCGCCCGACGGTGTTCCGGCGGGTGGACCAGTCGGTGTCTCTTCACCCTCCGCAAAACTTCTGGATGCTCCCGATGCACCGGAAATGCCCAGCGCCGCCAGACTTCCCTCCAGCAGTCCCGGTTCCACCATTGGAAGAAGACCGATCACGATCTCTTCCAGAAAGTCTTCGATCTTTCCGTCCGCAGGCGCGGTGATGATCCCGTTTTCCTTCAGGGAGAAAAGCTCCGCCAGAACAGCCTGGTATTCTTCCCGTTCATTCAACAGTCCGACCAGAGAGTCGGATGAAAGCTCTATCGTCAACAGCAGATCTTCCATCTTGACCTGCTGTTCTTCTTTCATATGGATCTCTTTGATCGTACCCGTCACATCCGTCAGCTTCCACGCGTCATGGACCGTCAGGACTCCTTCACCCAGTTCATTTCCGTCCGCGCGGATGATCACCGTGCTGTCCACCGCATAGCCTTCATCCGGCACTGTGATCAGCAGTTTCCCGTTCAGATTCGTCTCCACACGGCCGGTCACGATGAGCGGAGCAGTCTCTTGTTCGGACGCGCTGTCTACGGCCTGCTCTTCCGTGCTGTCGGCCGAATCTTCCTCGACTTCTTCAGAAGGCACGAACTCCAGTTCTACACTGTCGCCCGGGACCAGACCGCTTTCCACTTCCAGTTCGACCTGCATCTGACCGTCCAGAGAGAATAGAGCGATTGCCCCGTCCCGCATCATCACAGTCAGAACGTCTTCTCCTTCTGCCGCGTAGATCTGCTTGACCCGTCCGGACACCGGCGCGGTGACTTTCACTTTGGTCTCTTCCTGCGCCGCTGCGATCTTTTCCGTGAGCTTCACGATCGCCGTTTCCACATTCAGGATCTCCTGATCGAGGCTCACCGGATCGACCTTCGCGACCGCTTCTCCGGCTTTGACCATCGTTCCGGATTCCACCAGCCAGGACGCGATCTTCACATCGCCCAGGATCTCGATATCCGAACCCTTTTCCAGCGACAGCTTGCCGCCGCCGCGGATCGTGTTCTCAATAGTTCCCTGTGTAACGAGCACGCTCTCGACCGCCAGCTGCGCCGAAGCGTCTTTCTTTAGATTATCTTTCAGCGAGATCCCTACCACGAACAGGACCATCGCTCCCATCAGAAACCAGGAGATCCCGCTTTTTATTCTTCTTTTCTTTGCTGCATCCATGGCCTTACCCTCCATAGTGCAGGGCATCGATGGGTTTCATCTTTGCCGCTTTGTTTGCCGGTGAAAGGCCGAAAATGATCCCGATCAGGAAGCAGAACACGACCGCCGCCACCACCACCGAACCATTCATTTCAAAGACCAGGCCCGTACTGGCCACCACCGTCGACACTAAACGAAGGATCCCCCAGGAAAGGAAGATCCCCAGACCGCATCCGAGCATACAAAGAACGACCGCTTCCATGAGGAACTGTACCAGGATCGTGCCCCGGCTTGCTCCGATGGCTTTGCGGATACCGATCTCTCGCGTACGCTCCGTAACCGTCACCATCATAATGTTCATGATGCCGATCCCGCCCACGATCAGCGAGATCGCCGCGATGCCGCCCAGGAGGATCGACAGCACGTTCGTGACTTTGCCCATCGCGTCCTCCAGAAGATTCTGACTGGAGATCCGGTAGGCATCCTCGTCATCCTGATAACGCTCGAGCAGGATCCGCTCCATCACATCCGCCGTCTCGTCCAGGGAGTAACCCTCGCTGGGCCCGATATAAAACTGATTGATCTGCAGATTCACCGAATTCGACAACCTGACCAGGCTGGTCAGCGGCACGAACGCCGTCATCTGTCCGGCTGTGAAGATCGCGGTCAGATTATTCTCCTCGGATTCCAGGACGCCGATGATCGTATATTCCGTCCCGGAGATCTTGATCTTTTGTCCGGTACAGTCGGTATAGCCCACCAGTTTTTCCGCCATCGTTTCGTTGATCACACAGACGAAGCTGTGATTCTTCACGTCCGCGGAAGAGATAAAGCGTCCTTCGGTGAGTTTCAGCGCCTGGGCGTCTTTGTAGGCCGACGTCACGCCGTAGACTGTCGCCGAGCCGAAGTTTTCAAAGCGGCGCGCGGAAAGCGTATCGGTCTTATAGGGGGCGATGTGCGCGAGCGCGGGTTCGCTTTCCTGCCACTCGCCGATCTCCTCCAGCGTCACCGGTTTTTTCGTTGTATCATATAAATTGACGGTCACCACGCTGCTCCCGAGGCCCGAAACAGCGTTCGTGATCGAGCCTGTCGCGCCGTTTACCAGCGAGACCAGTACCACCAGCGCCATCACACCAATGATGATTCCCAGCATCGTGAGGGCCGAGCGCATTTTGTTGGAGCCGATCGACCGAAGGGCCATAATGAGTGATCTCATGACTGCACCTCCGTCGGCTCTGGCTGCACCATTTCCGGTGTCTTTTCCACCTCTGTGACCTGTCCGTCCAGGATATGCAGGATCCTTGGCGCTTCATGCGCGATCTTATCATCATGCGTGATCAGCACGATCGTGTTGCCCTGCTCGTGCAGTTCATGGAACATTGCGATGATCTCCCGGCTGGTCTTCGAATCGAGGTTGCCGGTGGGCTCATCCGCCAGGATCAGACTGGGTTTCGTCACCAGCGCCCGGGCGATCGCTACTCGCTGCTGCTGGCCGCCGGAAAGCTCTGTGGGCAAATGCTTGGCTCTCGCGAGAAGGCCCACCTGCTCCAGCGCTTCTTTTACGCGCCGCGTGCGCTCCGAGCGGCGCACTTTCTGGTAGATCAGTGGAAGTTCCACGTTCTCCTCCGCAGAAAGCTTCGCGATCAGGTTGAAATTCTGAAAAACAAAACCGATCTTACGGTTCCTGACCCGCGCCAGTTCCCGCTCGGAATAGGCGTCGATCGGCATCCCGTCCAACAGGTAAATGCCGGCGTCCGCCGTATCCAGACAGCCGATGATATTCATGAGGGTCGATTTTCCGCTGCCCGAAGGGCCTATGATGCTCACAAATTCATGCGGATAGATGTGCAGGTTCGCGTGATCCAGCGCCCGCACTTTATCGTCCCCTACCTGATAATACTTACAGACATCCCGAAGCTCTATCATCACCGGCCTCCGTAAAACTGGGAGAAGAAATCCCATTCCTCGGTCTCGGTATAGTACACGGTCATGCCTTCGCTGAGACCGTCCAGGATCTCGATGAACTTCGCATTCTGCAGGCCGATCTTCACATCCACCCGGCCGCCGTATTCATCGGTGGCTTCGTCATAGGTCGTATATACATAATAGGTACTGCTGGTCCGGTGTACCGCGTCCACCGGCACGATCAGAACATTCTCGCTGCCCGTGATATGTACGTCCACCTCGGCGCTCATGCCCGGCATCATACCTTCTGCCTTATCCACCACGACCGTCGCGGAATACTCGGTCACGCCCGAAGCCGCCGTGCCCATAAAGGCGCTGGCCAGACCGCTCATTTGGATATCGGCTTCACCGCTGGAGCGCTTGATGACCTCTGTGACCACGCCGGTAAAGACCTCTTCCGTATCAAAGGAGGAGATCTTCACATCGGCCGTCTGGCCCTCTTCCAGCGCCAGGATATGGTTTTCATCGATCCCGATCGTCACGCTCATGGACTCTTCCGGATCGATCGTCACGACTTTGGTTTTCTCGCCCGAGCCACTGCCGAGCATGTCGGACACATCATAGGAACCCATGCCCGCGTATTCCATCATCTGGCTCTGGAGGCCGGAATAGCTGCTGGTCGAGGTATCCGCCGCCGCGGCGTCATCCTCGGAAAAGTCCACGGAGTCGATCCGTCCGGTGATCGGTGAAAGCACCGCGCCGTCCCGGTAGAGATCGAGCAGCTCCTTCAGATCCTTTTCCAGATCTTCCCGCTTGCGGAGCAGGGTATCGTAATTTGTACTGTAGCTGGTATTCGTCAGGCGCATCAGATCATCGCCCGCCTTCACCTTTTCATCTACCTTAACATAGATCTTTTCCACTGTCCCGGCAAAGCCTATGATCGAGAGAGGACTGTGGATATAGCACTCGCCGGAACCCAATTCGATCTCGGGATCTTCCTTGTTTTCCGGTTTCAGCAGGACTGTCACCGTTTCACCCGGCTGTACCTTGGCGTCCGGGAAAACGATCATGATGCCCGAATCACGGATCAGCTCGACCTTGCCATCGACCGTGACCAGTTTCTCTTCGGATGACTCATTTTCGCCTGGTTCCGCGAAGCGGACCAGCACCGGATCGCCCTGCGAAAGTTCTGCCAAGGCTTCCTGGTCCGGTCCCTGTTCGGATCCGATCACCACGCCCATCTGCCCGTCCAGCGAGATGGTGCCCAGCGAGCCCTGCTTCATCATGACCGCGGCGATATCATCGCCTTCGGTCACAAACAATTCCTTGATCCGCCCGTCCACACCGGCCGTCATATACGGATCGACTTCATCTTTCTTGGCCGTCGCGATCTGCTGATCCAGTTCATCCAGCTGCGCCTTGACGGAAGCCATGCTGGAAAGCACGGTGCTCATGTTCAGTGTCGCCAGGATCTGGCCCTCTTCGACTTCCTCCTCCGCCTCTACCAGCACTTCCAGAATCTCCACGCCGGTGGGTACCTCCACCGCGGTGAGGTCCACCTGGGTCAGCGTTCCGGAGCCGGAAACGTTTGTGGTCAGGGTATCACGGGTAACGGTAAAGGCCAGCACTTCCTGCTTGTGCGAATTATACTGTTCCAGCACTCTTTGTCTAAGACGCGCCACCACCGCGGCCAGCGCGGCGATCACCGCCAGCACGATCAGCACGACGATCACGATCGTCCGGATGCGGCGCCTTCTCTTTCTTTTTGCCAGCTGCTCAAACAGCTGGTCATTGGTCGGGCTTTTATTTTCACTCATATAGAAATCCTCGAATTTAGTTTTGGAATAAACTATATTGTACCACGAAATGTCTTTTATATGTTTGAACTTTATATGAATTCTTCTGTTGACAGCATGACTTTGGTGGTGCAATCCTTTCTTGATTTTATGTGACGATTCTGCTATCATTGAACCATCTTTTTGCAAGAAAGGACTACTGCCATGAAGATTTGCCCGCGCTGCGGAAAAGTCAATCTCGATACGGATAATTTCTGCACTGGATGCGGTCAGCCGCTTGCTTCTGTCCCAGCTCAGCCGGAAGCGCCACAGTCCGCTCCCCAGCAGGGATGGACGGCACAGAGCGTTCAGCCGGAAGCCCCGGCAAAGCCGGTCCAGCCAACATACCAGCCCGCACAGCAGACGCCGCCTCAGTTCCAGCCCATCTGGAACGAGCCCGCGCCGGAGCCGGAAAAACCACAAAAACCGGAAAAGCCTGAAAAGCCGAAAAAGAACGTCGGCCTGATCATCGCGATCATCTCCGGTTTCGTGATCATCGCGCTCCTCGCAACGATCCTGGTCCTCCTGATCAAAAATAACAAGACAGAGACTGCTTCCAAGGATCTGGACGCGATCGAAGAATCCGCCGAGGAATCGAAGAAGGGCGGTAACGCCGTTCCCGACGAAAACTCCGGCGAGGTCGATGAATCCTCCATCCAGTCCGAAGCAAAGGAAGATACCTCCTCTGAAACAGTCGAAGCTTCCGCTGAAACATCGGAAGAAGCTGACTCTTCCAAAGAAGAGACCGGATCCAGTGAAGAAGAATCTTCTGCGGCGGAAGACTCT
The DNA here is from genome assembly GCA_017442735.1 of Bacillota bacterium. Taxonomy (GTDB): domain Bacteria; phylum Bacillota; class Clostridia; order Lachnospirales; family Bianqueaceae; genus RUG760. The sequence continues at coordinate 68,875 of JAFRZE010000054.1, read as the reverse complement.
GAACAGCAGACATCCAAATTGCCGGTCGTCGCTTCGCTCCCAAGGCCTTCGCTAATGGCCGGTGCGACCCCGATCAACAACCAGTCGCTGGTGCCTTCCGTCCCGACCTATGAGGTTGCCGCGGATTTCTCGAATATCGCCAACAACGAGATCATCTACTTCAATGATGAAGTCAAGTCCCTCATCGCTCAGAACGGATTTGTCGTCACAAGCAGCGGCCATAAGGAATTCTTCGAGGTCTACGAGTCGAACCGCTATAGCTATATGGCGAACTTCATCACCGTTGACTCGATGATGCACACCTACCACCTGTATTTTGCCTACCTGCAGAAGAACACCGAACGCAACTATCTTGCTGGAGCGCTTGCCGAACTCTCCCAGCTGATGCTGGAGAAATCGAAAGCCCAGCTGGAAGCCCTGCGCGGGACCGAATGGGAAAACGCCGCCAAGCGAAATGTCCTCTTCTTCTCGATCGGCGCTTCCCTGCAGAATCCGGATACAGACGTCCCGCCGGAATTTGACACGTTCGTCGCCGCAGAGATCTCACTGATAGCGGAGCATACGCAGCTGGTCGAGTCCCTCATTACGGGCGAATATGAGGATTACTCTCAGTACAAGCCCCGCGGATATTATGAAGGCGACGAGCAGCTCGAAGCCTATTTCCGCGCCATGATGTGGTACGGACGTCTGAACTTCAAACAGAAGGACGAAGAGTTTGACCGCAGCGCGCTGCTGATGACCATGGCTCTTGATTCTGACACCCTGCCCATCTGGGAATCCATCTACACGATCACTTCTTTCTTTGCCGGTACCAGTGATGATTCCGGCTACTACGAATACAAACCGCTTATCGACGCGGCTTACGGTGAAGGCGCGACTGTCGCTTCCCTGCCCGGCGCTGTCGATCAGTGGAACACCTTCCACGAACTGACCGCCCAGCTCGACCCGCCGAGGATCAATTCCGTCCCGATGGATGACGACGGCGGTGCGACCGACAAGATGGTCGAGAATAAAGGCTACCGCTTCATGGGCCAGCGCTTTACGCTGGATGAAGCGATCTTCCAGAACCTGACCTATAGCAAGGTTCAGGAGAAATCAGAAGGTGACAAACGTATGCTTCCGGACACGCTCGACGCGGCGGCCGCATTCGGTTCCGAACAAGCCCTCGTGATCCTGGAGCAACAGGGCGATACGAGCTATCCCGGCTACATGGAGAACATGGCTAAGCTGAGAGAGGAAGTAGCATCCGCCACAGATGAGCAATGGAACGCAAGCCTCTATTCCAGCTGGCTCTACACCCTGAAACCGCTGCTGGATAAGAAAGGGGAAGGCTATCCTCAGTTCATGCAGACCACCCTCTGGGCGGAAAAAGACCTGGAGACCTTCGCCGGCAGCTTCACCGAGCTCAAACATGATACCGTCCTCTATGCCAAACAGATGATGGCGGAAATGGGCGGCGGCGAGATCCCGGTGGTCGATGACCGCGGTTATGTCGAGCCGGAACCCGAAGTCTTCTCCCGCCTGGCGGTCCTGTCCGAAAAGACGGCTACCGGCCTCAAGGCCTTCGGCATGCTCTCCGAGAACGACGAAGCCAACCTGCTGCTATTAAGCTCCCTGGCCAAGCAGCTGATGGTCATCTCCGAGAAAGAACTCGTGAACCAGACTCTCACCGATGAGGAATATGAACTCATCCGTTCCTTCGGCGGTAACCTTGAACACTTCTGGCTGGAAACGATCCAGGAAGAAGCCGCGAAATACGATGACGTCCGCCTGTCCCGTACCGACCAGTTCCCGGCCGCTCTCGTCGTGGATATCGCGACCGATCCGAACGGCGCTGTACTGGAAGTGGCCACCGGCAACACGAACACTATCTATGTCGCTTGCATGGTCGACGGACAGGTCAAGATCTGCAGTGGTTCCGTCTACAACTGGTATCAGTTTGAATGGCCCATGTCCGATCGCATGACGGATTCCGAATGGCGTCAGCTGATGGGCATCCAGATGCGTGAAGACGGCAGCTACAACTGGGAAAAGGAAGGCGTACCGGAGAAACCTGCCTGGACAATGGATTATCGCTATGACTACGGCAGTGGATTCTAAAAAGAAAAACATATGGAAAAAGATAGCAGCGGCGACACTTCTCGTCGCTGCTGCCTGTTTACTGGCCTTTGCTGTCTATCGGGCGCTCGATCGGGATGGTTATCTGCTTCCTTCCTGGACAAAACCGTATCAACAGGACGTGGCTTTATGCGGACCCGGCCGATCCTTCTGGGGAGAAAAGACGCTGACCGGCGAGATCAAGGCAGAACTCAAAAACAAAAGAGTGAGGGTCGCTGATCCGACTGCTTCCATCGATACATATTTCTGGACTTCACCAGACGGCGTACTGGTGCAGGATATCCTCCTTTCCGATGTCGATCACGACGGCTCGGACGAACTGATCCTTCTTTGCTGGCGGCGCGGGAGTTACGGAGACCATATGCCCTTCTGGGTAGAAAAGAATGACAACGACTGGGGCCAGCATATCTTCATCTATGACTATCTGCCCGACAATACTGTGTATCCAAACAAGATCCACCCCATTTGGATGTCCTCCGCGATCCCCATGAGGATCACCGGCTTCAGCTTTGACGAGAGCAAGCAGGCGATCTACGTGACGGAATTTGACGGCCGCGTCACGGGTTGGGCCTGGCTCAGCTGGGGACTGGAACTCATCAGCGAAGAAAGTTCCGTCTCTTTCCTCTGCGCGGGCGATCTGCTGATCCATGAAGCGATTTACGGACGCGCGCTGGCGGAGAAATCCTTCGATTTCCTGTTTGACCCTACAATGAAGAGTCCTCTGGACGACGAACTCGCCACGCGGATCCGCCGGGCGGACGTCGCGGCGATCGGCCAGGAAACACCCCTTGTGAAGGATTCTTTCGAATTCGGCGGCTATCCTTCCTTCGGCACACCGGCTTTTCTCGCAGAAGCTGCCCAGAAAGCCGGTTTTGACGTTGCTGTCTGTGCCACCAATCATGCGCTTGATCGCGGCCTTTCCGGCATCGAAAGGACCATCTCTTCCTACCGCGAAGCTGGTGTACTGACCATCGGGACACAGCCCGAAAACGCATCGTCGCTTCGTCCCTATGAGATCCTTGAACGAGAAGGCATCCGCTTTGCGCTTTTCTCCTTCACCTATGGTACCAACGGCCGGAACCTACCGGAAAACGCGCCATGCGCGGTCCATCTTCTGCCGGATCTTTCCGGAGATCTTTCCGATTTTCGCCTGTCGCTCAAGGAAGCCCGCACGGACGCGGACTGCGTGATCGTATTCGTCCACTGGGGCACAGAATACACTTGTGAACCGGATGAAGCGCAGAAAGCCTATGCCCAGATCTTTCTGGAAGAAGGTGTGGATGTCGTTATCGGTACCCATCCGCATGTCGTCCAGCCATACGAGCTCCTCACCGCCGAAAGCAGCGCGGCAGAAGAAGGCACTTCCGACGGGTCAGATTCCCACCAGATGCTCGTGTTTTACTCGCTGGGCAACTTCATCTCCGCGAACCAGGATCCAGAGCAGAACAATGGCGCTCTGGCATCTTTCTCCATCAAAAAACTCGGTGATCAGATCGAGATCCTGGATCCCGAACTTATTCCGATCAATTCGATCTATCTTCCTTGAAGTTACCACTTTAGTCTGTTATGATAAGGTTATCCATTTCTCTGAAAGGATCATACTGCCATGAAGACTTGTCCTCGCTGTGGGTTTTCCAACCTCGATACCGACAACTTCTGTACCAGATGCGGTCAGCCACTGCCTCCTTCTCCTCCTGAACCGGAAAAGCCGAAAAAGAAACTCGGCCTGATCTTAGGGATCATCATCGGAGTGATCATCGTTGGACTTCTTGCTGCGATCATCGTCGTGCTGATCCAGGGAAGAAAAGCCGGGACCGGATCGGAAGAAAGGTCCCGGGAATCCGTTGAAGAACAGGCGGAGGAGTCTTCTGACGAGCTATCCGAGGAACCGGACAGTTCCACCCAGTCGGTGGCCAACGAGAATACTTCCGCCGCAGAGCCGGCAGAATCCGCTGAGGCGGTAGAAAGCGCGGAAACAGCCGAATCCTCCGAACAGGCAGAGAGCTCAGAAGTAGCAGAGTCAAGTCAGGCTGAAGATTCTGATCTCCAACCCAGCTCCGCCGAACTGCCCAGAGTGACCTCGCTGGCCAGGCCTTCTCTCATGAGCGGCGCTACGCAGATCAATAATCCCGCGCTGGTACCTGCCGTCCCGGAGTATTCCGTCGCGGCGGATTTTTCCAACATCACCAATACGGAAGTTTTCTATTTCACCGATGAAATGATACAGCACATCGTGCAGGACGGCTTCGTTGTTTCAGATGGGTACGAGAAAGAATTCTTCTCTGTGTACCAAAGCAACAAATGGCTCTATCGCGCCAACTTCATCACAGTTGACTCGATGATGCACACCTATCATCTGTACTTCGCCTACCTGATGAAAAATACCGAAAAGAACTACCTTTCCTCCACACTACTAACCCTTTCCGAAAAGATGCTGGCCAAATCGCTGGCCCAGTATGATCAGCTGAAAGGCACCGAATGGGAACAGGCCGCTCGTACGAATGTCGCTTTCTTTGCTGTCGGCACCTGCCTGCAGAATCCGGTGACTGTCATTCCCGCCGACGTAGTGGATATCGTGACGGCCGAACTTTCGCTGATCCAGGACGCGAGCTCGATGGTAAAATCCCCGCTTACCGGGATCGACGAAGATTATACCCAGTATAAGCCGCGTGGCTACTACGAAGGTGATGAACAGCTCGAATCCTATTTCCGCTCTATGATGTGGTACGGACGGCTCAACTTCAAACAAAAAGAAGAGGATCTGGACAGAAGCGCTCTGCTCATGACCCTGGCTTTGGACGCTGAAACGCTTCCTATCTGGGAATCCATCTATTCCGTCACATCCTTCTTTGCCGGCGCCAGCGACGATGCCGGTTACTATGAATATAAACCGCTCATCGATGCCGCTTATGGCGAGAACACCACGGTCGAATCTCTTCCTGGGGCAACCCACAGCTGGGGCATCTTCCATTCTCTGACCAGAGATCTGGAACCGCCCAAGGTCAACTCCGTCCCCACCTACGTGGATCCGGATACCGACCTGCTCGCTGAGAATCTCGGCTTCCGCTTTATGGGACAGCGCTTTACTCTGGACGCGGCGATCTTCCAGAATCTGGTCTACAATAAAGTGCAGGAAACGGAAACGAATGAACGCCGCATGCTGCCCGATACGCTCGACGCGGCAGCCGCCATGGGCTCCGATACAGCCTTATCCCTGCTGGAAGCGCAAGGCACCTTCAAATATCCGGGTTATCTGGAAAACATGCAGATGCTGCGCGATGAGATCACGGCGGCCGGCGACGCGCAATGGAACTCCAGCCTCTATTCCAGCTGGCTTTACACCTTGAATCCGCTGCTGAAGACAAAAGGTGCCGGCTATCCGTTCTTTATGCAGACCGAGCAATGGGCAAGGAAAGATCTGGAGACCTTTGCCGGCAGTTTCACTGAACTCAAGCACGATACGGTCCTCTATACCAAACAACCCATGGGCGGACGCGGTGACGGCGGCGACATCCCGACCGCCGACGACCGCGGCTATGTCCAGCCGGAACCCGAGATCTTCTCCCGCCTGGCCGTCCTGACAGAGAAAACCGCCACCGGTCTGAAATCCTTCGGCATGCTCTCCGCGGAAGATGAAGCCAATCTGCTTCGTCTGAGTGAGTTAGCGAAACAGCTCATGACCATTTCCGAAAAAGAACTGATTAATGAAACGCTCACAGACGAGGAATACGAGCTCATCCGTTCCTTCGGTACCGATCTTCAGTATTTCTGGTACGAGACCATCAAGGAAGATGCTGCTGAGCTCGGGGATATGCCTCTTTCGAACCTGCTCGACCTGTTCCCGGCAGCCCTGATCGTTGATATCGCGACCAATCCGGAAGGATCCTGCCTGGAGGTCGCGACCGGCAACCCCAGCGTCATCTACGTCGCCTGCCTGGTCGATGGTGACGTCAAGATCTGCAGCGGAACCGTCTACAACTGGTATCAGTTCGAACAGCCTCTGTCCGATCGCATGACCGATACCGCGTGGCGCCAGCTCATGGGCATCTCGCCCATGGAGGACGGCTCTTACAACCGGGAAACGGAAGGAAGGCCGGATAAACCCGCCTGGACACTGGATTACCGCAGAGAATAACGGAGGTCTCCTATGAAGCCGCTTGCTTACGAAGGCAAAGAGCCTTATATCTTTATCAGTTACGCGCACAGGGACAGCGAACGGGTCTTTCAGGTCCTGGAAGAGCTGGACAAAAAGGGATACCGGATCTGGTATGATGACGGTATCGCACCGGGCAGTGAATGGCCGGAGGATATCGCGCGCCATCTGGATGCCGCCCACATGGTCATCGCCTTTGTCACGCCCAACTCCATGGCCTCCCAGAACTGCCGCCGCGAGATCAATTTTGCCCTGTCGAAGGAAAAACGTTTTCTTTCCATCCTTCTGGAAAAGACAGAAATGCCGCTTGGCATGGAAATGCAGCTTTCCGCCCAGCAAAGCATTCTTCGGTATAATTATGCGACTTGGGAAGCTTTCATCGGCAAGATCCTGACTTGTCCGGACATCGGACCATGTCAGAGACCCGCGCCAGAACCAGTGCAGGAAGAGCCCAAACCGCAGCCGATACCGGTTCAGCCGGTTCCGCAACAAACTCAGCTAACGCCGCACCAGGTGCAGGCCCAGCCCGCCCCTGTTCAGCCGGCTCCATCCCAACCAGCTCCAGCCTACCCAGCCGGTCCACAGACGCCGCAGTCCAAAGCCAAACCCGCCAAGGTCAAACAGCCCAAGGAAAAGAAACCGGCCGGCAAGAAGAATCTGATCCTCTTCGGATCGATCGCAGCAGCGGTTGTGGTATTATCTGTTCTAGCCGTTGTGTTCTTGCTGAACGCCAGCTTCAAAGCATCCTGGGGAGAAAAGGTTTCACGTTCCACGCCTTATGTCATCTTCTACAACAAGGCGCTGACTCAGCAGGATCTGAAGAATATCAGCCAGATGAAAAAGATGAAAACGCTGACTCTTAACGGCTGTGATCTTTCCGCCTGTGATTTTTCCTCGATCTCCTTCTCCTCTTCTGTTTATAGCATCGAGTTTTCTGATTGTTCCGCCATCAATGATTTTCATTTTCTGGAAGGATTGAATCTGAGAGAACTGATATTGACCGGACAAAGTGGCTTCAGTGATCTTTCCCTGATAACGCTGGATGAACTGAACAGACTTTCACTAACCGGTACATCAGTCAAAGATCTTTCTTGCCTGCAGAATGCTTCCAACCTGACGGAACTGTATATCTCTGGCACTCAGGTCACGGATCTTTCTCCACTTACAGGAGTGACAAATCTGATCAAGTTTGAAGTCGCCCAGACGGGTGTGACTGATCTTACTCCGATCGCCTCACTGGAAAAACTCACCAGTCTGAATGTTTCCGGATGTGCGCTTCAGACCATTCCGGAAGAACTCATGTGCCTGAAACTGGAAACCTTCCAGGCTTCTTCCTGTTCTTTGAAGGATCTTGATTTATTAAAGAACTGTACCAAGCTGAAGGTACTGAATGTTTCCGACAATCCTCAGTTGGCTTCCTTTGGTGTTGTCATTGATCAGAACTATGAAACATTGACCACCGTTCAGATCGACCGGACCGGCATTGGTGCGGAAGATGTCACTGCTCTTCGCCAATGCACATTGCTCAAGAATCTGTCGCTCAGCGGTCTGAACCTGACTGACCTTGACTTTTGCCGTAACCTCACCGAACTGGTTTCGATCCGTGCCGAAGGTTGTGGTCTCACGGATATTTCCGGCTTATCTCCATGCAGCAACCTAAAGACCGTTTTACTGAGTTTCAACCAGCTCAAGGATGTTTCACCTCTTGCCTCCATCACACCTTTCTCCTCCGATACGATTCTGGATCTTTCCTTCAATCAGCTGGAAGATGTCTCTTCTCTTCCTGTGGGATCATATCGTGCCCTCTTGCTGCACGGCAACACGCCTTCTGTCATCAACAGTCTGAGATCGGAGCATGGAGCGTATATCATCAGTGCGGAGTATTACGATGGCATTCTGACAACGTCCCTTGCCAACAAAGGTACATATAGCCTGATCTGCCTTATCGGCACCCCGACCAATCAGGTGCTGGCGGTACAGGAAACCTTCGGAAAAAGCTATGTCGAACTCCTGACGATGGAGGAATTGATGCAGGCCCTCCTGAATGATACATTTCTTTACCAACTAAAACTGGACTACAGTTACCCTTATGCCCTCTATGAAAACAAATAATCCTCAACTCGTCAAACGCATTCTCATGACCGTGTTCGGCGTTTCGATCTGCGGTCTGTCTGTCGGTCTCTTCAGCTATTCCGATCTCGGCCTCGACCCCTTTCAGGTGTTCGCGCATGGCACCTGGAGCCTGACCGGAATCGGATTCGGCACCTTCTATATGCTCCTGAACATCGTTCAGCTGATCGTGATCTTCATCGTCGACAGGAAAAAGATCAGCCTCGGTACGCTCATCAACCTGTTCCTGCTCGGCTATATGGCGGAGTTCTCCGAAGCCTGCCTCGTTCGCTGGCTCGGACCGTCCGTCGACCATGCCCTGTGGTTCCGGGTCATCGTACTGGCCGTGGGAGTCGTCATCATGTGTCTTTCCACCGCGCTCTACTTTACGGCGGATCTCGGTGTCTCGACCTACGACGCGATCGCGATCATCCTCGATGAAAAAAAAGCGATCAAAATAAAAGGCCGCCCCGTTCCGTTTAAATATATCCGGATCGGGACGGACGTGATCTGTGTCATCATAGGCGGCCTGCTTGGCGCGACCGTTGGGATCGGCACCGTGATCGCCGCTTTCTTCATGGGTCCGCTGATCGCCTTCTTCAAGAAGACCGTCGCGGAACCCATCCTGCGGAGATAAAACAAAAAAACCGCGTCAGCGGTTTTTTTAATCCTCATACATTGCTTCGTTCTCTGCCCAGCTGCGGCCCATGTTGCTCTTCCACTTTTTGTCGAAGGCGTCGGTCAGCTCCTCAGCGCTGATCCCAAAGCACTCCAGCATATCCAGATAATACATCAGCACATCACTGCACTCTTCCAGATAATGTGCGCGGACATGCTCATCTTCCATGATGGCGTTCGCGCCTTTTTTCTTGATGATCGCGATGACCTCTCCGAGCTCATCCACCATCCACAGAATGCTGTCCTTGCCGAACGCCGGCTCCCGAAGGCCCCAGTCGTCCTTATGCTTCATATATAGTTCGTGCTGCCGCTTCATCAGATCGGAAATTTTCAATTCACTCATCACGCGTCACCCCACCAGATTCTTCAGCGTCCTGAGTCCCAGCTTTGAACCCAGGAAGCAGTCTTCGATACCTTCGAACTCGACCGAGAGATAGCCATCATATCCATAATCCAGAAGCTTGTCAACGATCAGCTGGACGGGCACATCTCCCTGTCCTACGATCGCGCCGCGCAGATAATCACCGTATCGGGAAGTCAGCCATCCGGAATAAGCGATCGTCCCTTCCTCTTTCAGGCGATTGCCTTCACTGTCTTCCGTCCCGATCGCCAGCGCTTCTTCCGCTCCGCGTACATAAAAGTCTTTAAAATGTACCCGGCGAACGATCGGCAAGAGTTCTTCCACCATCACCAGCGGATCCTCACCCACGCACAGCGCATTGCCGACATCCATCGTGATCCCGTAATTCTTTTTATCTACTGCCAAATAGACCCGCTTCATCCGGTCGGCGCCGTTGAAAAGGATGCCATGGTTCTCAGAAAGGACCGGATTGCCATACTGTGCGTTATAGTCACACAGATCTTTCGCCGCACGGACAATTCCTTCAAACACCTTTTCAAAATCCTCTGTCCCACCGACGATCGTGCCGTCTGCCCAGTGGATCAGATCTATTTTCGTCTGGTCGCCCCTCCACTTGCCGATCTGCCGGACCATGTCGATCCGGCTGGAGGTCGCGCCGATCTGATGCGCCACGTCTAGCTTTTGGTAAAGCTTTTCCAACTCTTCCTTGTAGGCGTCCCCGGTCAGATTCGCGATGTCTGAACCAAAGTTCAGACCCGCGATCTCGATCCCATACTTCTCCGACCACTCCTTCAGTCTGGCAGGCATATCCCCTTCATAGACCGGCAGGGTAAAATCCGAGATCTCCACATGCGAAGCGCCCCAGTCACGAAGCGTCCGGAACATGTCCTCTACCGACAGCGCTCCGCTTGATAACGCGCGCACGAAATTATAGGAACAAAGCCCGATCTTCATCATAAACCTCCTGACAAACGATTCACCCTATTATACCACGATTCCATCCGAAAAGCACGCCCCACCCAAGTTCATCCTCTCGATAAAGACAAAAAAAGAGCCCCTGTGTGCTCCGCTGCGAGTTTTGGCGTAGCCAACTGCCGAGCAGCGGAGCGCATAGGGGCTCTTCTATTTGTTATTATTTATCGATCTCCACGATCCAGCCTTCCGGCGCCTCGATGCGGCCCATCTGGATGCCGGTCAGGGTATCGTACAGTTTCTTGGTCACAGGGCCCATCTCTTCCATACCAGCCGGGAAGTTGATGATGTTGCCATGGTCATAGATCCGGCCAACCGGAGAGATCACAGCCGCGGTACCGCACAGACCGCACTCTTCGAAACCAGGCACTTCGGAGAAGAACACTTCGCGGTGCTCGACCTTCATGCCCAGATAGTTCTCTGCCACATAGCAGATCGAACGACGGGTGATGGAAGGAAGGATGCTGTCAGACTTGGGCGTCACGAGGTTGCCTTCCTTGGTGATGAAGATGATGTTCGCGCCACCGGTCTCCTCGACCTTCGTGCGGGTCTGCGGATCCAGATACATGTTCTCCGCGAAACCTTCCTCATGTGCTTTGACGATCGGATACAGACTCATCGCGTAGTTCAGTCCAGCCTTGATGTTGCCGGTGCCGTGGGGAGCCGCACGGTCGAAATCGGAGATCTTCACGACGATCGGTTTTGCGCCGCCTTTGAAGTACGGGCCTACCGGTGTGACGAAGATACGGAATTCAAACTCTTCCGCGGGTTTGACGCCGATGACCGGGTTGGTACCGATCATAAAGGGGCGAAGATACAGGGTAGCACCGCTGCCGTACGGCGGAACGAAAGCTTCGTTGGCCTTGACGACCATCTTGACAGCTTCGATGAATTTCTCTTCCGGGAACGGAGGCATTTCCAGACGAGTCGCGGAATCAGCCATACGTTTCGCGTTCAGGTCGGGGCGGAAGCAGACGATGCGTCCGTCTTCAGTACGGTAGGCTTTCAGACCTTCGAAAACACTCTGGGAATACTGGAAGACACAGGCACACTCACTCAGTGTGATCGTTGCGTCTGACTCCAGACCGCCTTCATCCCACTTTCCATCTTTATAACGACAGACATAACGGTAATCGGTCTTGATATAACCAAAACCAAGATTACCCCAATCGATATCATTTCTCGCAGCAGTACTCATAATCTCGCTTCGCCGGGCATCGGCCCGGCACTCCTTTCCTTTTAAGCGCTTTCAACTATTATAGTCTCTATCCTGCCGAACTTCAAGTAAAAACGGGCGGTTTTTCATCTTCGTCATTTTGATGCGGTTTAGGGGTTTAAAGCGTTGATTTTTTATGAAATTCTGCGGAGCATTCTATCTTGCGCAAGAACCCTGGCTGCGCTAAAATATTTTGTATATTCAACCAGTCTTTTGAGGAGGACGCTATTTATGAGTTACACCAGTGAAGTATTGGAAAGAGTCGTCGCCCAGAACCCCGACCAGACCCTGTTTATCCAGGCTGTCAAGGAAGTACTGGAGACCCTTTCCCCCGCGATTGAGAGAAACGAGAAGGTGTACCGCCAGAACGCGCTGCTTGAGCGTCTGACCACTCCCGACCGCCAGATCCTTTTCCGTGTCGCGTGGGTCGACGATCAGGGTATCGCCAGAGTCAACAACGGCTACCGTATCCAGTTCAACAACGCGATCGGCCCCTACAAGGGAGGTCTTCGTCTTCATCCCTCCGTTAACCTTTCCACGCTGAAATTCCTTGGATTCGAACAGATCTTCAAGAACTCCCTGACCGGTCTGCCGATCGGCGGCGCCAAGGGTGGTTCCGACTTTGATCCCAAAGGCAAATCCGACCGTGAAGTCATGGCTTTCTGCCAGTCCTTTATGAGCGAGCTTTACAAATATATCGGCGCGGACGTCGATGTACCCGCCGGTGATATCGGTACCGGTGCCCGTGAGATCGGTTACATGTACGGCGCTTACAAGAAACTCACCGGCCTGTACGAAGGCGTGTTGACCGGTAAAGGCCTTTCCTACGGCGGATCTCTTGCCCGTACCGAAGCGACCGGTTACGGTCTGCTGTACCTGACCAAGTGCATGCTTGAGGCGAACGGTTCCGGTCTGGACGGCAAGAAAGTCGTCGTCTCCGGCGCCGGCAATGTTGCCATCTACGCGATCCAGAAGACCTGGCAGCTGGGCGGTATCCCCATTACCTGCTGCGATTCCACCGGCTGGATCTATGATCCCGAAGGTATCGATGTTGCCCTGCTGAAGGAAGTCAAGGAAGTCCGCCGCGCGAGACTAACCGAGTACGCGGCTGAGCGTCCGAGCGCAGTTTACCATGCAGGCACCCACTCCGAAGGCGGCGTGTGGTCTGTTCCCTGTGACGTTGCGCTTCCCTGCGCTACCCAGAACGAACTTGACCTGGATGATGCCAAGATGCTGGTCGCGAACGGCTGCAAGGCTGTCGCGGAAGGCGCGAACATGCCCACCACCATTGAAGCGACCAAGTACTTCCAGGAGAACGGCATCCTCTTCTGCCCGGGCAAAGCAGCGAATGCCGGCGGTGTTGCCACCTCCGCGCTGGAAATGACCCAGAACAGCGAGAGACTTTCCTGGAGCTTCGACGAAGTCGATCAGAAACTTCAGGGCATCATGGCTAACATCTTCACGAACGTAAACGAGACCGCCAAGGAATTCGGCATGGCCGGCAACTATGTAGCCGGTGCGAATATCGCCGGCTTCCTGAAAGTCGCGAATGCCATGGAGGCACAGGGCATCCTGTAATAGGATCTAGCATTACTAGGGCTGCAGTTCAATTACTGCGGCTCTTTTTTTGTCCTCTAATAGCAAGACTCTTTTGATTTTTGAACTGACCTTGCTAATAATGCTTGGGAGAATAGCAAGGTGGCCTTTCTTTTTGAGCATACCTTGCTAATGGCATAGCAAGACTCTTTTATTTTTCGACCTGACCTTGCTAATACTGTCTCGGATAATAGCAAGGCGCCCCTTCTTTTTAAACACACCTTGCTACCAGCATAGCAAGGTTCTTTTGCTTTTTGGGTTGACCTTGCTAATTGTGCTTCGGATCATGGCAATGTGGACTTCCTTTTTGAACACACCTTGCTAAGGATTCCTTGGACCATGGAAGAACATAATGAACGCATGAAAAAATCGCCTGAGTTTTGAAGCTCAGGCGATTCTTTTTGTTTTACTGACTGTTTACTTGATATTGTTTTCGATCGTGTAGGCGTCCAGTCCGGCGTTCTCAAAGGATGCCAGATAGGTTTCCACAGAAGTGTAGCCGTACAGCGTTACATCACCTTTGTCGGTCGAGAAGGAATCGGACGGTGTGTAATACCACAGATCGTCTATATTGATCGTACCATCAGAGAGGAGGATCAGATCATCGTATTCTACATCGTAGTAATACGTGTAATCCATCGTTTTCTCTACTTCCTTCTCGCTGTCTCCATCTTTCTCTTTCACCTTATAGGTAACCGTGATGTCGACTTTATACAGGCAGAAGAGTGCGTTGTTGGTGCTGTAGTAGTCCGGCTCCTTCAGGGTCAGGAACAGATTACCCGCGTACTCGAAGTTCTTGACAGTCACGTTGGAAGGAACGTTGCCTGCATCGACCTCGTCCTGCTGGTAGATCATCTGACCGATCTCGATCAAATAGTCCATCTCTTCCTGCGGGATCTGGCTGGCAGAAGTCACATAAGTACCGCCGGCGATAACTGTATAGGTCTTGGAAGTGGTGATCGGATGTACGCCAAATTCAGCTTCAAGCTGCGCAGTGGGATCCTGGTCGTTCCAGTCAAGCAGGGTGACCGTTACAGTGTCACCTTCGGACAGGTCATACTGAGGCTCGATCTTGTACTGCAGATACTGGAAAGCTTCCGGTACGCGGGAGCTGTCGCCGTACGCATCGATATAGGGAGATGTCCCCTCGAAGGAAAGCTCAAAGCCGTTGAACGGATCCAGCTCTTCGATCTCGGGAAGGCCTTCCACCGTGAATGTCTTGGACGGCTGGGCTACATTGACATTGAAGAACGGTGCCCATTCCTCATTGATCTTCCAGGTAACAGTGACGGTATCGCCATTCTTCAGCTTGCCGTTCTCACCGCCGGAGAAAGTACCATCGACGCAATACAGATAATAATCATAAGCAGGCGCATTCTCGGTAGCGTTCTTCTTGTCCATCCACTTGATGGTGTCTTCGTTGTCCTTTACAAATTTCGTACTGTCAAAGGAGAACGTATAGGTGCCTTTTCCGCTGTTGCCATCAAAGGTCATGGTAGCATAATCATTCAGGTTCACATCCACCATCTTCGGCTTGAACGGTTTCACGACCAGCAGAACGACCACAGCCGCGATGACAAGAAGAGCGGCGATGATACCGATGATCAGACCGGCTTTGCCTTTTTTCTTCTTGGGTTGTTCAGGCTCATATCCACCAGGTTGGAATCCGCCCTGCTGGAAGTTGTTCTGGGGCTGATAACCGCCCTGCTGGGGCTGATAACCGCCCTGCTGGGGCTGGAAACTGCCCTGCTGGGGCTGGAAATTGCCCTGCTGAGGCTGGAATCCGCCCTGTTGGGGCTGGAAATTGCCCTGCTGGGGCTGGAAGCTATTCTGAGGCTGGAAGGATCCGGTCTGGAAATTATTCTGAGGTTCCTGTACCGGTTGGAAAGATCCGGTCTGGAAATTATTCTGAGGCTCCTGTACCGGCTGGAAACTACCGGTCTGGAAACTCTGCTGGGGCTGGAAGCTCGGCTCCGGCTGGAAGCTGGATTTCACAGGTTCCGGCTCAGGGATCTGCGTGGGTTGGAAACTCGGTTGGAAGCTGGGTTCCGGCTCAGGAATCGGTTCGGGCTCAGGCTGGAAGCTCGGCTCCGGCCGGAAGCTGGGTTTGGGAGCTTCAGGCACAGGCTGAGAACCGCCCAGGGAAACCATCACCTGTGACGCGTCATACGCAGGCTTCGCCGGTTCTGGCTCGGGGGCCAGACCGAACGCGGGTTTTACCGGTTCAGACGCGGGCTTATTCTGTCTCTGACCGCAGTGAATACAGAATACAGCGGTATCCGGGATCTCACCACCGCAAAACTGACATTTCATGAATTGGTCCTCCTTTATGTTATCTATGAAGAAACTAGGGGTAGTTATTTCGATTTTATATGGAATTTACGAAAAAAACAATACTATTCTGAAAAAAACACATAAATGCTTCTTAAGTACCATTACGCCTTGTTTTCACCATGCGCAGCATATAATAGAAGGCCCATACCAGACTGATCCCGATGGCGATGGCAAGCACATACTGGATCGTCCGTCCCGCGTAAAAACTCGCCGAACTCCATTCGCTCTGTACCGTCGCTGCCATCGTATAGTACAGTGAGCCGCCGGGGATCAGCGGGACCATGGTCGGGATAAACAGGATCGTCGCCGGCACTTTCAGCATCCTCGCCAGGATCTCCCCATAGAAACCACAGACGGCGGAAGCCGCCAGGCAGGCCAGGAAAACACCCGGTGTAAAGGAATCAAAGAGAATATAGATCCCCCAGCATACGATCCCTCCGATCGCCGTCCAGACCATCAGTTTCTTTCGCAGATGGAACATCATCGAAAATCCAAGGGATCCCAGTGCACCGGTGATCAACTGGACGATGGCTGTACCTGCGGACAGGCGTGTCCCTGAAGCCGCTGCGAAACCGGCTGCCGGTACCACATCTGTGACAGCCTGTGAAAAGAGGATCGCGGAAGGGATCAGTCGGATCAGCGTCAGTGCAAGCATAATGCCCGCCGCTAAAGCGGCTGCCCAGAGAAGTGTTTCCACCAGCCGCAGAAGTCCGGCGATGGTATCCCCGACGAACACATCCCGCACCGAGCTGGTCATGGCGATACCCGGGATCATCAGCATGATATCACCGATCAGGATCTTATCCAGATGAAGTCCCGGGATCATACTACCCAAAAAACCAATCACCAGGCCGGAAATAAATGC
The DNA here is from genome assembly GCA_017442735.1 of Bacillota bacterium. Lineage (GTDB taxonomy): Bacteria > Bacillota > Clostridia > Lachnospirales > Bianqueaceae > RUG760. The sequence continues at coordinate 52,473 of JAFRZE010000054.1, read as the reverse complement.
GGTCAGCACATGATAGATCATTTTACCGGAACAGTAAGGCGCTAATTTCTCCTGCAGAAAACGGACCAAAAGCCCGCAGATCCCCGCTACGATCCCGTCCAGGATCCCGCCGCCGAAGAAGATTGCGAACGCGCCGGCTCCGAGCATACAGCCCAGATACATCTGCAGCTGTGATGGATCCGCGTCTTCCTGCGTCTTCTTGATCCGGCTGCGTAGCTCCTCCACCGGTACTGGTTCTTTACATACCTTTCGGGACAGCGCGTTATAGGCTTCCAGCTTTTCAAAATCCGTCGCTCCGCTGTCGGAAAGCCGTCTTGTCTGGGTATATTCTTCCCTGTCCGGGAAGGACATAGTGATGACCATGCTGGAGGTAATGACGAAAACATTCATTCGAGAAGCGCCATAGGCATAGCCCATCCGGACCAGTGTTCCTTCCACGCGGCTCACTTCGCCGCCGCAGGAGAGCATGTTTTCCCCCATGTTAAGGAGCTGATGAAGCAGTTCTTCACGTTCTTTTCCGCTCATCTCCAGGTTCATGACCGCTCACCTCCTTTGCTGTCCACTGTTTTTCTGTTGTGTCCGTCCATCCCATAGACTTTCAACATTTCTTCTGTATAAATTCCGGGCGCTTCATAGGTGATCAGCGGCGGTTCGATCCGCATCTCCTTTCCGCCGCCCAGAGTCCCTTCGATCAGTACTTGTGTCGCTTCCTTGTCACGATAGGGATAGACCAGCTGCATCCGTTTGGGTTCGATCCCCGCCTTCAGCATTTCCTCAAAGATCTCTGAAAGCCGGTTCGGCCGGTGTACCATGTAGAAATGCCCGTGGGTACGAAGAAGATATCTGGCGGCTGCCATCACATCCGAAAGGCTGCACGCGATCTCATGCCGCGCCAGACGGACGGAAGAAGAATCATTCTTCAGACTGTCCGGACGAACCTTCATATAAGGCGGATTGACCGTCACCACATCAAAAGCATTCGCCGGCAGCATCAGTCGAATCCGCCGCAGGTCTCCACCCAGGATCCTGATCTTATCTTCCACATCATTCAATATCATGCTCCGCTCCGCCATTTCTGCCATATCCGGCTGGATCTCCACGCCGGTATAGAAGGATCTCGGATACCGCGCCAGCATCAGCAGCGGGATCACGCCGGTCCCCGTGCACAAATCACAAACTTTCTCCCCTGCCTTCGCTTTCGCGAAGTCAGCCAGCAGTACCGCGTCTGTTCCAAAACAGAACTTGTCCGGATCCTGGATCAGTCGGAACCCGCCGCGCTGCAGCTCATCGATTCTCTCCATAGAAACACTCCACAAGAGGAAAGGCCATCGGCAAATGCCGCGGCCTTTCATTTTCTTATTTATCCTGTTCCAGCTCTTTCAGCTGTTTTTCTGAGGACACCTCATCCGGATCGTCCGTCGTCCGGCGCCGATGTGTATGCCGCAGGATCCGGATCTCATCCAGCGGGAACTCGCTGATGACGACATCCCCTTTCTCCTGGCTGATCCCGACCTTCACCAGCTGACGAAGCACATTCACGTGAAGCACTTCACCGGCTCCGCTGGGCGTTTCCACTGTATCGCCCTCGGAAGGCAGTCCCTTGGTCAGCTCTTCATAGGTCGTCTCTTCATAACGCAGGCAGCACATCAGTCTTCCGCAGGTCCCACTGATCTTCGTGGGATTCAGTGACAGGTTCTGATCCTTCGCCATTTTGATGCTGACCGGAGCGAAGTCGGCAAGGAACGTACTGCAGCAATAAGGCCTGCCGCAGATCCCGATTCCGCCGCCCATCTTGGTTTCGTCGCGGACACCGATCTGCCGAAGTTCGATCCTCGTATGGAAGATCGTCGCCAGATCCTTGACCAGCTCACGGAAATCCACGCGGCCGTCCGCTGTGAAATAGAAAAGGATCTTCTTCCCGTCGAAGGTATATTCCACATCGATCAGATTCATTTCCAGACCGCGTTCCGCGATCTTTTCCTGGCAGATCACCGCCGCTTCCTTCTCCAGCACCAGATTCTTTTCGTAATTCGTCGTATCCTGCTCAGTCGCCTTGCGAAGCACCGACCTGAGCGGCTGAACGATATCTTCCTCACCGGCCAGACGCGGCTCCGTCACGGTAAGACCGTACTCGATCCCCCGAGCCGTTTCTACGATCACATATTCGCCTTTATGGATCAGAAACGGTCCAGGCGCAAAATAATACACACGCCCCGCACGACGGAAGCGTACACCAATTACTGTCGTCAAATTATCAACCTTCCTGTTACTTTATCATAAATCCTGTCATCAGCTTATCCAGCGCCAGATCACGATTCACGTTCTGCGAAAGATCCGTATCGATCTGCCGGATCAGCAGGACGAGCTTTGTCAGCTTTTCCAGCGAGTATCTCTCGGCTGACCGAACGATCTCTTCTCTGTAATCCGCTGCCATGATCCGGTTCGGATCGCCTGTTGCCAGGTAAATGAGTTCATCTCTTACCCACAGCAGCATCAGATCCAGAAGCTGCCGTGTCTCTTTCTTATAGGTCTCAAAAAGTGCCGATCCGCGAAGCACATCGATCGGCTCAAGCTCCGGCGCCTTTGTAAGGAAACCGAATAGGTCGCTGCGCATCAAGGAAAAATCCTCGTCGGAAAGAAGCATCAAGGCTTTGCCGAGCGATCCCTGAGCGAAAACAGCGGCTGCTCGCGCATCCTTCTCTCGGATGCCGCGGCTCACCAGTGTATCCACGATCAGATCCGGAGAAAGCGGCTGCAGGGAGATCTTCACACATCGGGAGATGATCGTCGGCAGAAAAGAAGAAGCCCTTTCCGCCAGGAGCAGGATCACTCCGTAAGACGGAGGTTCCTCGATCGTCTTGAGCATGGTATTCTGTGCCTCGACGGTCAGCTTGTCCGCTTCTTCGATGATATAGACCTTATACCGGCTGCGGTACGGCCGAATATCGATATCTCCCACGAGATCCGTCTGGATCTGTTCCTTGGAGATGCTCTTTTTCTCCGGCAGGGGCCGGATCTTCTTCACGTCCGGATGATTCCCGTGGGCAAAAAGCCGTTTTTCTTCCTCGTTCCCGAGAAGTTCGGCCACAAACGCGTCCGCGAGAGTCTTCTTGCCGACGCCCGGGATGCCTTCGAACAGATAGGCATGCGAAATATGCCCGTCCCGGACAGCCTCCGAGAGGTGTCTTTTCGCATCCTCATGTCCCAAAATGGCAGAAAAAGAGGCTCCCGAGTGGCCTCCGAGGACTTGTGCGCACATCAGGGAACCTCCTTCTATAAAAGGGCAAACGATTCAGCGCATGCCAAAGCATGCGCTAATGCGCAAAGCTGCACCGCGCCCTTCGGCGCGTTCACTTCTTTTAGAACTTGTGGAAGGATTCAACATCCAGCACGAAGACCGTTGCGCCGCCAGCCGTGACCTCGATGGGGTAGGGGATATATCCTTCCGCCGTGGTGGTATAGGGCTGATTCGCGATCGTCATTTGTTTGACGGTCTGGCATTTTTCCTGGATGATTCCCAGAACTTCTTCCAGTTTCTCTTCCTCACAGCCGATCAGCATCGTGGTGTTGCCTACACGAAGGAACCCGCCGGTCGAGGCAAGCTTGGTGACCTGGAAACGAGCACGGTTCAGTGCTGTGGTCAGCTTCTGAGAATCTTCGTCATGAATAATGGCAAGAATGAGTTTCATTTCGATCCCTCCTATAGATAAGATATGATGAAATCAGAGTTTTTCCAGATATTCCTGCATTTTCTGCCAGATCTCTCCGGCAACTTCCTCCGGGCTTCTCGCTCCGTCGATCAGGATCACACGCTTCGGATCCCGCTCAGCCAGAGAATAATAGCCCTTGTTGATCATCCGGTGGAAATCTTCTTCCTCTTCCTCCAGACGATCCATCGTATGTCCGCTCTGAAGCCTCTTACGGCGAAGGCCTTCTTCATAGTCTACATAGACCAGAAATGTCACATCCGGCAAAAGGCCGTCGATCGCCGGATCATTGATCATCTGGACATAGTCCATTCCAAGTTCCCGGCCGATCCCCTGGTAGACCAGGGAAGAATCGATATACCGGTCTAAAAGAACGATCTTGCCTTCCGCCAGCGCGGGGCGGATCTTTTCCATTACGTGCTGCCGTCTGGCAGCCGCGAAAAGCAGCGCCTCCGTGACCGCGTCCATGCCGGTAAAGGAAGGCTCCAGCAGAATCGAACGGATCGCTTCTCCGACAGGTGTTCCGCCGGGCTCCCGGGAACGAATAATGTCATATCCTTCTTCCCGCAGCTTTTTTTCCAGGAGGTCCATCTGCAGAGTCTTTCCGGATCCATCCGGTCCCTCCATGGAAATAAACAGACCCAAAGCGATCACCTCCTGTATATTCCTTGATTAAAATTATTATAGCAGGGAATTTTCCCAATTTCAAGAGAGAATAAACGGCACGATTTATACAAATTACTATTTGCCTTCTTAACAAAGTTGTAATATAATAGATTATTGCTACTGCATAAAACAGATTATTCATATATAGAGGAAAAAATATGGCTAAACAAACAAAGAAAGCGAATCCTGTCGGTATCATTTTTTTCGTCCTACAGGTACTGGCGTCGGTCCTGATGGTCGTTCTGCTCACGCAGATCTCGATCCTTCCCAACAAATACCTAATCGTCATCGGTGCGATCTTAGCAGCCCTTTGTATCATCTCACTCATTATGCAGATATCTGCACACGGAAAAGTCGTGGGACTGATCTATTCCCTGATTATCGCCATCGTACTTTTTACCGGTTCCGTTTATCTCTGGAAAACCAATAAGGCTCTTTCCAACGTCAGTGCCGCTTCTGAGAACAGCACTATCACCAGTCGTATGTCCATCCTTGTTCTGACGGACAGCGGAATGAATGGCCTGCAGGATCTTGCCGGCCAGGTGATCGGTATTCAGTCCACACTAGATCAGGCAAAGACCAAGCAAAGTCTTTCCGATCTTCAAGTCCATTTTGATTCTGAATTAGTAACAGAATCCTATAACAGTTATATCACCGCTGCGACCGGGCTTTATTCCGGCGAAGTCCAAGCAATCATCTTCAATGAAGCATTCCGCGGACTGGTCGAAGAAACCTATCCCAACTTCAGTACGGAGACCAAGGCTCTGCAGGAATTCACCTATAAGGAGATCATCAAGACACCAGAAAAGGAATCTGACAACAATATTTCCCATCGTGAAGATGTCAAAGTTGCTCAGGAACCTTTCATCATTTATCTCTCTGGAAACGACGGTTATGGCGAAGTCGATATCGACAGTGGTCGTTCCGATGTGAATATCCTGGCTGTCATCAATCCAGAAACCAAAGAGATCCTCCTGGTCACCACTCCCCGTGACGCATATGTCGAACTTCCTTGGGGTTCTCACGATAAACTAACACATGCCAGCATTTGGGGACTGGATACTTCTATAGAAGTCCTGGAAGATCTTTATGGTTTCGCGATCGACTACTATGCCCGAATCAATTTTAGTGGCTTTGAAGCGATCGTTGACGCGCTGGGCGGTGTAAGTGTTTATTCAGCAGAAGACTTTACTACTTTTGCTGGTACCTCATTCCATGAAGGCTACAATGATGTGGATGGTGCAACCGCACTAACCTTTGTCCGAGAACGTCACAATTTAAGCGGTGGAGATCTGGCCAGAGGCAAAAACCAGATGCGTATGATCCAGGCGATCGTGGACAAGATCACCTCTCCCGCCATTCTGACCAGCTACATGCCACTTATGGACAGTCTTTCCTCTACTATTGTAACAAACATGCCAAAGGACAAGATCTCAGAACTTGTCAAGATGCAAATGGAAGATAATGCTGATTGGCATATTACCAGCTATGAAGTGGATGGCGAAGGAAACTGGCGTTTTACCTACTCTTCTGGTGATGAACGCTCGGTCGTAGATCTCTATGATGATTCTGTAGAAGAAGCCATCTCCAAGATCCAGGATGTCATCGACGGAAAACATCTGACAGACTAAATATACAACCTTGACTCCATACAAAAACCTCCGAGTTTGATCCCGGAGGTTTTTTTATCGTCTGATCGATCATTTAGCCAAATGGCCTCAGGTCTTACTGTTTGATCTCGTTGATCACGCGTACCGCGGGAGCCTGCACACCAGCCGCACCAAGGGCTTCCACGATGCCCTGGATCAGGCCGAAGTACACATCCCAGTAATCCGCAGTCTCGCACCATGCACGGACGGTGAACTGCATCGCTTCGTTCGTTCCGCCGGAAACCTGCGCGAAGGGAGCGGCCGGATCGGAGATGACTTTCTCGTTCGCTTCCATGACCGCTTTCATGATATCCTGCACCTTCTGAGGCTCTTCGCTCTTAGCCGTGGTGAAGACCAGATCCACACGGCGTTTGCCCTGTTTGGTGAAGTTGATGATATTGCCATTCATCAGCGGGCCGTTCGGGATGATGACCGTACGGTTGTCGATCGTCAGCAGTTCGGTATAGAAAAGAGCGATCTTCTTGACGAAGCCGTCTTCTCCGGCCGCGCTCACATAATCATCGACATTGAACGGACGGAAGATCAGCAGCATAATGCCGCCGGCCATGTTGGAAAGGGAGCCCTGCAGCGCCATACCGACTGCCAGACCTGCCGAAGCAAGGACGGCTACGATGGAAGCCATCGGAACGCCCAGTACGTTGATGATCGAAATGACCAGGATCGCGTTCAGAATGAATTTCACCGCGTTCGTAAAGAAACGATGAACGGTAGGATCCAGTTCATCAAATTTCTTGATCTTGCTGAGACCTTTGATCAGGTACTTGATGATGATCCTTCCTACAATGAAGATCAGCAGCGCAAGGACCAGTTTCCCGCCTACATCGACTGCCAGTTGTCCTAATTTGCTTAAAACTTCCATACATACCCCTCCTTGTTTTTTTAGATTTCCAACGGAAATCTTTTCATGAAAATGATGGTTTCAGTATACTCCGTCCATGCCGCGAGCGCAAGACATTCTATGAAAAAAACCGGCAAAAATGCCGGTCATTCCAGATAGATCTTTTTCAGTTTTTCCTGCTCTTCTTCCGTCAGATGAAGGCCATCGCGAACGAACCCGTCGAAGCTTCGGTACTTCTTTTCGATCTCTTCATAGAGTGCTTTCAGGTAGTCTTCGTGTGCCCCGAAGAGATAGCCGAGCGCTTCTTTCGCGGCCTCCTGCGTTTCCGGACTTTCTTCATATTCAGCCGTCCCGTATTCCTTGCGAAGCGCCTCGATCAGTCCGGCCACTTCTTTCTGCAGATATACGTTCGTCATCAGGTAATCTTTCACGATCTCATCCCGGCTGACGCCCAAGATCTCCAGGACGATGGCTGTTCCGAATCCGGCCCGGTCCTTGCCGGCCGTACAGTGCCACAGGACTGCCTTCTCCCGTTCCTCCAGCAGCAGATTGGCAAACTTCTCATACGCCTTGACGGCTGCTTCCGAACGGATCAGCATCCGATAGACGTTCGTCATATATCCTTTCGCCTGCATCGGGTCCATCACGAAGTTTTCCGTCACCGACTCATCGGCTTCCTCTTCCCTGGTGATCCCGGCGGTCAAATCTTCGATCGGCGGGATCACGATAGAGTCCACACCTTCCAGTACCGGATCCGGCTTCTCTTCTCTCTCATTCATCGTCCGGAAATCCACGATCAGGCTCACTTTGTCCGCCAGTTCCTGTCTGTCCTTTTCACTGGCAAAGAACAGCTGTCCGCTGCGGATCAGCTTTCCTTCCCGGATCTGCCGGCCATCCATTGTCCGGAATCCACCCAGATCCCGGGTATTATTCAGATTCTCAAACTTGATCTGTCCCAATTCTTCCTCTCCTTGTAAGTTACCCGAGATGCTCCAGCACCTGCCGGTGATCCGTGATCATCACGTTTTTGCTGATCGCTTCCTGCTTCAGCTCCTCACTGACGCGGTTCCACGGCTTTTCCAGCCGATTGTACCAGAGACCATTCAGCCCGCTTCTGGTCGCTCCGCCGTAATCATAGATATAATTATCACCGACGAACAGACATTCTTCCGGTGCACATCCCGCCTTTTTAATGACCATCCGGAAGAACCGCTCGTCCGGTTTATCAAAGATCGATTCATCGGAAGTCATCATAAAGTCGATATACGGACCAAGTCCCAGCCCGTTCACCTTATGGTACTGTATATGCGCGGTCATGTTTGTACCGATGCCGATCCTGATCCCGCGCCCTTTCAGTTCCTGCATCACTTCTTCGATGTATGGCTCCTTCTGCATGTGTTCCAGGATATAATCCCAGTAAATATCATACAGATCCAGCACATGTGGGAACAGGGGAAGTCCTAGCTTTTCCAGCGTATAATTGATGCGCAGGGTCCGGCTGTGTACCGGCGCCACATCCACGCCGGCCGGTTCCAGTTCCAGGATCTCCTCCGGCATCCGATCCCCTACGCCGCGATACGCGCTCGCGAACACCTCACCGAACTTTTCCGCGCTGATGCCAAAACGTTTCTCGGCCTCCTCGCACATCTTCGCGAACGCCGGCTCGTTCAACACCTTAAAATCGTACAGGGTATCGTCCAGGTCATAAATGACACATTTGATCATGATCAGCCATCCTTTTTCGTAATCTGATTTATTATACCAGTAGACCCTCCTTATGGCAAGGGCTGCAGACGCTTCAGGCACCACGCGAATCCCTTCGCGCACCGAAGATCCGCGTCACGGAAATGATTCCCGGGATTCCACTCCAGAATATGCGTGGTCTGACGAACCGAAAGGATCCTATCCTGTTCCCGGATACAGTCGCCGACCGTCCGCATCACCGGATGACGTGTTTTCTCCTCCTTGCCGCCCAGGCTAAGGTAGATCGCCTTCGCTTTGGGTTCATGCGTTTTTGCGTAGTCGATCCAGCCGGGAAACCACACCGAGGGGGATGCCGCCACGACAGCGGTGAACCGGTCCGTCTGATAAGCGCTCCAGAGCGCGAAGAAACCAGCCAGAGAATAACCGCCGAGAATGATCGGAACGGTCAGTTCTCTGTCAGAAAGATTGCCGTCCGGCAGGAGGGAAAACCTCATCTCGATGGTCGGGATAAGGTCTTCTTCGATCAGCCGGAGCGTATCTGACGCTCCGCTCCCAAAGGGTTCATCGCCGAAGACCGGCGGTGCTTCCCAGGGAGAAAGGTCCTCATTCCAGCTTCTGACCGGAAAGACCACCATCGCGAAGGGGATAGCTGCTTTGCCGCCTGTTTCCTTACAGATCGCGTCCACTTCCCGGTCCATTCCTTCGAGATCATGCGTGTCTCCCGGCTGGATCAGGATCGCCCGTACGTTTTCCAGGCCGTCGTCCGGCCTGTACATGACGCAGTCGCGTCCCAATACTTCAAAATACTCTTTTTTCATTTTCTATCAGCTGTGTTCCCGGATCTGAAATCCGTTGTCCGTCTCTCTGATACTTCCGTCTGCCTGAATGAACCTGGCACCATATAGCTCCGGACTCTTCAGGATACCTGCCTTCTTGAACTGATACTCATAGGTCCAAAGATCGCTGTCGCTCCTCCAGGAGTTGGGACTCTGATAGAAATAGACTCCCTGTGTATGATGGAGCTGAGCAAATCCGTTCTGTCTGGTCCCGTAAAGCCGGATCGACAGATCATGTTCTCCCGCGGATGCCGGGATCGTCAGACGATAGGGCGAATACACGATTTCCCCGACCGTCTTCCCATCCAGCATCACCTCGCAAAGCCCTCCGCGGTACTGCGGGATCCGTACACAGAATTCTCCTTCTGTCCTAACTTTCATCTGATAGACCATGTTTCCGGTATAGAAAGGCAGCCCCTGCGGGACGATATCGCCGAAGCCCAGTTCTTTCACCGGCTTAGTCAGAGTCTTCTTCGTTCCGGATACTTTGACGCCGAACTCACCCAAGAGATACATGGCTTCCAGATTCGTTCTCGGACCGATCGGTACCTCCACCTCGATCCGGTTCTCACCGACCGGGATCTTTGGCAAGGGTATAGTCCGGATACAGCGGTCGACGAACCATCCATCGGGCTCCACGCTTACTTTCTGACCATTCAGCCAGATCCTGGTGGTCTCGCAGTCCTCCAGAGCAAGTTTAGCGCTTTGTACTTCGATCTCGCTATCAAAACGGAACCGAAGCTTCAGACGGGCCTTTTCCAAATCCGTTTCCCGGATGGTATAGGGCTGAGCCACTTCCTTCTTTCGAAGCGGGATCCCCAGCTTGGCTCTGGCGATATTGTCGATCCGAAGGATCTCCTCTTCCGGCTCATAGTCTCCGCCATTCACAGCATATTCCGCCATATCCAGCAGGAGCATGTTCGGTTCTTCCAGCTTGACCGGAACCGTTCCAAAACGGACATCGGGACTGGAAGCTGTTTCCTTCTTATCCGGATCATCTGTACTTGGAACCGCTGCTCTCTGATTCAAACCTTCTGGCATTGTTTCGGATTGCTCTTCCGCCACCTCGTCCAGCTTCAGCAGGAGGCCGTCGTGCATATACCAGGTCTTCTCGAAGCTCGTCCATCCGTCTTCCTGCCTGACCTTCAACGGATACACGTTTCCTGATGCTGTGTCATAGATCTCTGCTTTGTAAGATCCTCGGATCTTCACCCGAAGATACGGCGCGGTCTCCACATCCGGCGATACCGGATTCTTTCCTTTCGCGATAAACAGCCACTTTGTCTCTCTGTCTTCCCGAAGCTGATAGATCAGCGAATCCTCCCGAAGGCCGTTTTCCCGTCGGATATCCAGTACTCTGACTGGTTCCAATGCCTTTAGTACACTGCCGGGATCCGTCCCGATCTTTTCCGCGTACTGATAGAGCACATGAAGGAGTTCAAAAAGTCCCCGCGTTTCTTCTGTCTTTTCTTTTCCTTCGATCAGTACCGGGCATTCTCCCTGCCATAGAATCCTGCCGCCGGCTTTCCGGAACTGTGCCAGGCGGTGGATCGTCGTCTCACGGATCGTCAGCAGCGGCGGAACGATCAGCACTTCATACCGCATCTGGCCCACATCAAACGTTTTTGGTTCGTCGTCCGGCTGATCGGTCAGCGTGGCCTCATCAATATAATCAAAGTCGATCGTTCCCAGAAGCAGTGTTTCCGCCAGCGTAGCGAACTGCTGCTCCATCTGGGCCCGTTTCTCTCCTGTCAGGTCACCCGGTCCCCAGAGAAGCCAGAAACTCTCGATGGGATGGATGACACCCACCTTCACCATCGCTTTCCCTCTGGTCAGCACGGTGGCGAGACGGGCAAAATGATCCTCTATGATCGCGTATTTCGAATACCAGGGCGACTGATAACCGATACAGGCCGGGTAATCCCTTTTAGCTTCGCCGTGCATCGTCATCCAGGTAAGATGCGGGACCCGCAGCGTCACACCGAGTGCCGCCTGCCAGTCTCCCTGCAGTTTATATCCGCGGAAATCGTAATCCCAGTCGGTCACCCCGTAAAGTTCGGAAAGCATGCCTTCCTTGCCGAGCTGACGCACGCGGGAAGCTGTCTGCTTGGCGGTGGTGTATTCATGAAAATCGCAGAGCATGTCAATTCCAGGGATCCCGAACGCTTCATAACAGCGCATGGCATCGCCCACCGCCTGCGTCTGCGATTCGAGGGTCGGTTCGCCCATCACATGCCCGGTGAGCAGCAGATCATGCTCATCACACCAGTCTCCGATCTGCCGGCAGAAACTCTCTACGAACCGGTCCGTGATCACATTCTGAAGCCGCAGCCGGACGCTCGCCGGTGACTTCGGCTCAAAGAAGACTTCCGGCAGTACCGACCAAAGATCTTCTCCGAATCTTTCCTGATACAGTTCATCCAGGCCGTCGGTCCAGGGAATAAATAGATCCTTTTGTTCCTTCGCGAAATCCAGCGGTCTCTTGGGCGTAAACTGCGGTTCGTCGGTAAAGATCGATTTCGTGCCCTTGCCGAACTCATCCCCTATTGCAGAAGCGTATTTCTCATGGGTCAGCTCGATAAACCTGCGAACCGCTTCCGGATCCATCGTATCGACATAGGAAGCGTTATTGAACCACGGATCCGCGCCGGAGTGCTCCACGTAGGCATACCAGCGGACGAAGTCGTCCGGGCAAGGCTGCAACACATTCTCCGACGATACGACAGCTGTCTCTAGATTCGCCTTTGTCTTTTTCCATAAGAGCCTCGCCTCTTCCAGATAGCCTGCTTCATCGAGTCGGATATCATAGACCACGACCAGTTCTCCGTTCTCCTGCCGCATCAGTTCCTGACCGCGGCCAGCCTCCGGTTGATCAGAATCTTCAGTTCCGATATATGCTTTCGTAGTCAATAGAAGGCTCTTCCGGGCATATTCCGGATGGTCCATCGTCACCTGACCGCCGCAGCTGCCGGAGGGCCATCGATCCTCATCGTAGAGATAGGCGATCATACCTCTCTTCTTTGCTTCGTCGATGCAGAACCGGATATCATCCATGTATTCCTCGGACAGATATTCTGTCTCCAGTCCGGTCCGTACATGCATGTGAAAACCGCCGAAGCCCATCTCCTGAAAGATCTCGATCTGGCGCTTCAGTTCTTCCTTCTCCAGTTTTCCGTTCCAGGCCCAGAACGGTGTTCCGCGATATTCACTGGTTGGATGCTCAAAGAGCTCCGGCATAAGCCGGGGCTCTTTAGATTGTGGATAAAACATGGTTTTCTCCTACGTATTGGATTAAACGAACGTGACGTACCCTTCTTTTCTCAGTCTCGGCGCCGGTTTGTTGCCGCCCGGATAGCCTACGATCAGATGTCCGATACCCTCATAGCGACCGGCATCCGTGATATTTCTCGCAAGGCCCCATTTGACTAGCAGCTTTTTACCTTCGTCACTGGCAAACTCTTCCTTCGCACGATGGATCCAGCAGCTTCCAAGGCCCAGATCCGCCGCGGCGTTCATCATATTGCCCAGAACCAGCGAACCGTCATACAGATAGGTACCAGCCGCGGATTTATCGGCAAGGACCACAAATACCACCGGCGCGCCGTAAAACGGCTTGCTCTCCGGATTGCCCATAACTGCGCCGTTCATTCTTTCCAGTGCGTCACGGGTCTCTTTATCGGTAATACATACGATGCTCGGTGACTGTTTGCCCATACCGGTAGCGGCATAGGTCCCGGCCTTCGCGATCTTCTCCAGGAGCTCTCTCGAGACCGGCTTATCCTCATACTGTCTGTAGGAACGTCGATCCAGTAATACCTCTAATGTATCAGCCATGGCTTACCTCCATTCAGGATCTTATTCACGATATCATCTGCCTGTTGCGTCTGATTTTCTTGTTTCTCCAGATCTGGCCGAAATCGTGGCCTTTGGTGCGTCTGTAAAGAAATGCTTTTCCAGTTTCAGACGCAACGGTTTTCCGGAACAAGCGTTGTTGTCTTTCCTCAAAAGACATTCGTTTCTTTAGCGACAACTTTTGCCCTATCAGCCGCGATCTAGAGAGAAAAACCTGACAAATCCTCCCTTTTCGTGCGTCTAAATCTGATTTACCGATGTTTTCAGACGCTTTCCTTAGTGGCAAAACGTCTGAATCTGACTTACCTAGCCTTTCAGACGCAATCATCCAGTTGCTTCCTCTCGCATGATAAGAAGTTCTATTTTCCTTCAGTGTAAACTCAAATGAAGCCAAGTGCAAGAGTTATTTCCGCGAGTTTACCGAATCATTCTCAGACGATATACGATATTCTCAACGCGATAGATCGCGTCATCGACCTTCGCCCGTGCTTCGGCGATCTTCGACTGTACCAGCAGGTCCGCCAGAAGCCCGTCGAAGAAGAAATCCGCGAATGTCAGGAACCCGCTGATCTCTACATTCAGGTAGTTCATGTCCTGAACGTCACGAAGCTCATCCTCAAAGCGCATCAGATCATGTTTCGCCTGGTCGATGCAGTTTTGTGCCGCGTTTACCCGGGAGTGTTTGATAAATCCAGAAATCAGGCCGCCCTTGTTTCCGCTCAGGATATCCAGTATACCCCAATTCCGGGCACTGTCCAGTTTTTCTTTTGCTGCCTGCAGCGAACGAATCGCCGTCTCGCCGGCTACTACCGCTTCTTTGACTTCACGAAGATATGTAATTCCATTCATGGAAGAATCCTCCTTAACAAATGATGCTATGAGTATATACCTGTTTCTTTCCTCCCATCAATGATCCGCCTGTTTGGCCAGAACATTTGTCAGTTCGGCAAACTGCTGAAGACTCAGTGCTTCCCCGCGGATCGTCTGGGAAATGCCTGCCTCTTCCAGCGCCTGCGCGATCGTCTCTTTTGAGACCTTCAGATCCTTCCCGTCTGCCAGCCGGATCGTACCACCCAATTCCGGGCTGCCTGTCACCGCGTTCACCAAAGTTTTCCTTCTCTGTCCGAAAGCCGCGCGGATCAGCTTAAACATCAGTTTCTCATCCTCTACTTCTACCGGCGGCTCTGGCCTTCTTGTCAGCCGGATGACCGCTGAACCGACATTCGGCCGCGGCATAAAGCAGTTCGGCGGCACATGAGCCGCGATATAAGGCTCCGCATAGTACTGGACAGCCAGCGAAAGCGCGCCGTAGTCCTTGGTTCCCGGCTTCGCCTGCATCCTTCTGGCTACCTCTTCCTGCACCATAACGGTCACGGAAGCGAGCGGTACACTGCTCTCAAAAAGCGCCATGATGATCGGAGTCGTGATATAATAAGGCAGATTCGCGACGACCTTTACCGGCCGGTCGATCTTCTCCTCTTCAAAGAAAGCAGGCAGATCGATCTTCATGAAATCGGTATGAATGATATGTACATGGGGATAAGCCGCAAGATTCTCTTCCAGAATAGGGATCAGGCGGTCATCGATCTCCACCGCGTAAACACGGCCATCATCCGCTGTCGCCTCACATAATGCCTGGGTCAGGCTTCCGATCCCCGGGCCAATCTCCAGACAGATATCTCCCGGTCCGATATCTGCCGCTCGGATGATCTTATCCAGCACATGCATATCGATCAGAAAATTCTGTCCAAGCTGCTTTTTAAACTGAAAGCCATGCTTCTGAAGTACCGCAATGGTATTTTTCGGCACTGCAATAAACTGATCTCGTTCCAATTTCACTACTCCTTAAAGAGAGTCCTCATGTAATCTGATCTGGCATATAAAACGCGATCCACATGTAGTTTATCTTTATCCACTTGATAAAAAGCTATGTATTCTTTATATCTGACAGAATAATAGCCAGTAAAAAGATCACCATAATAAAGTGGTGCTCCTGATCTTGGAAACAATGCTTTGGCTTCGATTGTTCCAATCAATCCATCGATATAATTGCGTGTGATAGCCTCGCTTTTGGAAGCATCTAAAACATCTGCACCAATACGTACAAGGTCGGTTATTGCCATTGGAGAATAATCAACTGTCATGGTGCAATCCCATCAAATACTGCCGAACATCTTCCGACGATGTATAACCTTCCTTTTCAGCTGATTGCTTACCTGCATTCAGTTCACACATTAATCTAAGCATTGCCTTTGTTTTCTCAAATTCTTCATCATCAGCAATGTCACGGATCGTATATTTCCCCCGTCCGTTTACTGTGAGATAAACCGGAGAGCCTTCTGATACTTTATCAAGCACCGAGTTATACTGTCGTAGATCAGAAACCGGACTAATAACTGGCATAGATATATTGCTCCTTTCAGTAGATTCATTTTCCCTATTATATCATAGTTCTATATTTTATACAATATTTTACTTAAAATATACAGCAGCTTTCGTTTTCTGTTGCAAAAACCGCGCTGGGGCATCTCTGACCCAACGCGGCTCTCTTAAATTTTGATTCCAAACAGCCTTGTGACATTCTCTGTCGTGACTTTAGCGACCTCTTCCACGCTGATCCCTTTGAGTTCAGCGATCTTCGCTGCGATAAAAGGAATGTTCCGCGAATCATTGCGTTTGCCGCGATTCGGTACCGGCGCCAGATACGGGCAGTCCGTCTCCAGCAGGATCCGTTCCAGCGGGATCTCCTTCACAGTCCGAAGGATCTTTTTGACATCGGGAAATGTGATCATTCCGCCGATCCCGATATAGAATCCCATATCGATATACCGCTCCGCCATTTCCAGGTTGCCGGTATAACTGTGGATCACACCGGTCAGGTCTGCCTGTGCATACTCACTCACGATATCGAAGGTATCCTGCGCGGCTTCCCGGCTGTGCACGATGATCGGCAGTTCCAGTTCGATAGCCAGTTCACACTGCTCACAGAAAAAGTCCTGCTGCGTATCGCGCGGTGAGAAATCATAGTGATAATCCAGTCCGATCTCACCCACGGCAACAACTTTATCGTGTGCCGTCGCGTAAGCGAATACCGCTTCCAGATCATCGACATCATAGTGCTTACACTCATGCGGATGGATCCCCATAGCTCCATAGACAAAGGGAAACTTTTTCATGAGCGAAAGCGTTGTCTCACAGGTCTTCAGATCGGTCGCGCAGTTGATGATCGCGCCGATACCCGCTTGATGGATCTCGGGAAGCAGCGCCATGCGGTCCTTGTCGAACTGCTTGTCATCGTAATGCGCGTGGCTGTCAATGAGGATCATCTCGCTCACGATACGATGCTCCCTGCCGGATAATCCTTTTCAGGTTTCAGTACGCAGACATTGCCTTCCGCGTCTTCCGCGCAGAGGATCATGCCCTCAGAAAGGGTCCCTGCCAGTTTCGCCGGCGCCAGGTTCGTGACGACGATGACTTTCTTGCCTACCATCTCTTCCGGCGTATACCACTTGGCTATACCGGATACGATCTGGCGGACTTCATTTCCGATTTTTACCTTCGAGCAAAGCAGCTTCTTGGATTTTTCCACTCTCTGGCATTCCAGCACTTCTCCGACTTTCAGCTCAATTTTATCGAAATCATCGATCGTGATCTGAGCCTTCGCGGGGGCTGCTTCCCCCGCTTCTTTTGCTTTGGCAGCTTCCGCTTTCGCCTTTTCGGCAGCCTTCGCGGCTTTTTCTTTTTCCTTCAGGATCGCTTCGTCTCTGGCGTCGATCTCCGCCAGGATCTTCTTCTCATCGGCACGCTGGAAAAGCGCGATCGCCTCTCCGATCTGATCACCGGCCTGCAGAAGGCCAAAGCTCTCCAGACTGTCCAGACCGCGGTTTTCTTCTGCTACGCCCAGCTGATTCAGGATCGCTTCGGAAGTACCCGGCAGATAAGCCGCAAACAGAGTCCCGATAAAGCGGATCGCTTCCAGCAGGTTGTAGAGCACGCTGCCAAGGCGAGCCTTCTGGGACTCATCCTTCGCCAATGCCCAAGGCGTGGTCTCATCGATATACTTGTTGCAGCGGCGGGTCAGTTCCATAACAGCTTCGATCGCGTCCGCGATATGAAGATCCACCATGCACGTATCGACTGCCTTGACGGTCGAAAGCGCCATATTGATCAGCTCCTGATCCAGCACGGTGATCTCACCCTGCGGCTGCAGTGTGGAACCGAAGTATTTCTGCTGCATCGCCAGCGTACGGTTCACCAGGTTGCCGAGCACGTTCGCCAGGTCTCCGTTGTAACGGGCCAGGAACAGCGGATAGGTGATATTACCGTCACTCGCGAACGGCATCTCATGCAGCATGAAGTAACGAACGGCATCCACGCCGAAGCGGTCTACCATCTCGTCCGCGTAGATGAGATTGCCTTTGGACTTACTCATCTTGTCATTGTTCATCAGCATCCACGGATGACCGAACACCTGCTTCGGCAGCGGCTCGCCCATAGCCATCAGGAAGATCGGCCAGTAAATGGTATGGAAACGAAGGATATCCTTACCGATCAGATGCAGATCTGCCGGCCACAGATAATGATACTGGTCCGTGCTGTTCTCTCCGTCATATCCGATACCGGTGATGTAGTTGTTCAGCGCGTCCATCCACACATACACGACATGCTTCGGATCGAATTCCACAGGAATGCCCCAGGTAAAGGAACTTCTGGAAACACACAGATCCTGCAGACCCGGCTTCAGGAAGTTATTGATCATCTCTCTCTTGCGGGCTTCCGGCTGGATAAACTCCGGATGTGCCTCGATATGATCAATCAGACGCTGCTGATACTTGCTCATCTTGAAGAAATACGCTTCTTCCTGCGCCTTAATGACCGGACGACCGCAGTCGGGGCATTTGCCATCAACCAGCTGCGATTCGGTAAAGAAACTCTCGCAGGGGACGCAGTACAGGCCTTCATAAGCGCCTTTATAGATATCTCCCTGCTTGTACAGCTTCGTGAAGATATGCTGTACACTCTTCATATGGTCTTCGTCGGTGGTACGGATAAATTTATTGTAACTGACATTCATCAGGTCATACGCGTTCTTGATGTTGCTTGCTACTCGGTCCACGAACTCCTGGGGTGTGATCCCCTCCGCGGCGGCTTTCTGTTCGACCTTCTGACCATGCTCATCGGTACCGGTCATAAAGAACACATCGTAGCCCTGCAGACGACGGTAGCGGGCAATGGCGTCCGCCAGCACGATCTCGTAGGTGTTGCCGATGTGCGGTTTGCCGGATGCGTAAGCGATGGCAGTTGTCAGATAGTACTTTCCTCTGTTCTTCATTGTCATTCCTCCAAATGTGAGAGGACATTTCCTCTATAATCTTTCATAGTTTACCCTTTTGTATCTCATCTGTCAAGTTTCCTGAAATGCTAATTCATCCCAAACTTCGCCTTGTTTGGCACTTTCTCTTTAAATAAGTTGACTGAAAAAGAACTTTCTGTTATATTAAAGTATAACCCTGTAACCACCATGAGAATAAAGGAGACAACACCATGGCATTTCAGTTGTTTATGTATCCTACCCGTGAAACTACCGTTCCGCTGCGTGTCGCACACGGTCACTTTGCTACCAGCCACAGCCATATCAATTATTATGTTGACCTGACCATGACCAAGCATCGCCTCTCTGAGGCGCGTGAAGCGGCCATAGAACTGGCGAGCAAGTTCAAATCCTCGACGATTATCGATACCATTCTCTGCCTGGACGGCACCGAAGTCATCGGCGCCTGCATGGCTTCCGAGCTGACGAAGAATGGTCTTCACAACATGAACCAGCACAAGACCATCTATGTCGCGACCCCCGAGCATACCACCGGTTCCCAGCTGATCTTCCGTGACAACACCGCTCCCATGATCGTCGGCAAGCATGTCCTGATCCTGGCGGCTTCCATCACCACCGGTTTCACCGTACAGGGCGCTGTCGAAGCGATCCAGTACTACCGCGGTACCACCGTGGGCGTCTGCTCGATCTTCACCCGTGAAGATACCTGCTGTGGTTTCCCCGTACAGTCAATCTTCCCGGCCAATGTCATCGATGACTATATTTCCAAACCTTCTTATGAGTGCCCCATGTGCAAAGCCGGCCTCAAGCTTGATGCGCTGGTCAATACCTACGGTATCTCAAGCCTGTAATCCGAGCATCCCCAGAAAAAAAGCTACCCGCTGGTTTTATGCCAGCGGGTTTTCAATTCTCACAACTATCCTGCAGTAGCAAGGTCCTATGAGTTTTCAAAGGTTTCTTGCTAACAAGCAGTCTGTCAGTAGCAAGGTGCAGCTGTTTTTCATGCATATCTTGCTATGGGTATAGCAAGGTTTCTAGCTTTTATCGACTTACCTTGTTAAATCAACCTGACCACTTAGCAAGATGAGACCGTTTTTCGCCTTTATCTTGCTAACGCATTGGCAAGATTTTGCCTTTTTCTCTGTAGGCCTTGCTATCCGGGTTAAAAAGGTGTGTTTATAAATGTTGTTTGCCTTGCTAATTAGTAAAGAAAAAACCGATCTATCCCAAAGAATGAGACAGATCGGTATTCTTATTTGTAGATCACTTCTGTTCCGGGTCCGAGCCGCGACAGAATGTGGAATTTGACCATCTGGTAGTCCTCCGCGGGGACCAGAACCTCCATTCGGATCACCCGGCGGTATAAGGTGATCTTGTTTGGCGAAACGATCGCCTTTCTGATCTCCGAGAAGTCCACTCTGAAACGCTGCTTGGGGTTGACCTGCAGGACAGCCTGCTCGGTCATCTCATAATACTTTTTCAGATATCCCGGCTGGCGGACAAATGCGCAGATCGCCAGAGCGATGGCCATCGCAATAGCGCAGGTCAGCAGCATGGACAGCATTTCCGGCGCGTCCATCCCGATCACAGCGGCGAAGATCATCAGAAAGACGCAGATCCCGCCTACGGTCAACAGAACGACCTTGCGGACATACTTCGACTCCTCGACATTCAGCGCGGCGTGCCAGCGGTAAACACCGTCCGGTCCAAGCGTTACGCGGTCCGGATATTTCTTAGCGTTAGGGATCCCCACTGCTGCCACCTTTTAGTTCAGGGCTTCCATAAACCGCGGGATCAGCTGTTTCTTACGGGAAACCATGCCCGGAAGCTCCATGGCCGTGATCGGCGGCATTTCTTCATCCTTCTTCAGGACTTCCTGCTTCGCCGCGATGCCTTTGAAGGCTTCCTCCGCCAGATTGCCGGCGCCTGGTCCGAAGCAGACCAGCCTCGAGGACGAACCAAGGATGTTGGTGAGAACCAGGAAGAACTTCTCCCCGGCCTGTTCTTTCGTCCGGCGCTCCAGGAACGGCATGACTTTCTTCTCGATCTTCCTAAGCTCATCATAGCTCATGCTGCTGATCTGCGAAACAGAGAAGGTCGTCTCACCGAACTCGAACCGCTTGTAATCCTGGAAGAAGATCTCTTCCGGCGTCTTCGTTTTCAGGTCGGATCCGGCCTCGAACATCTGCGCGCCGTAGGTCTCCGGATCCAGTCCGGTGATCTTCGCCAGCGCTTCTGCCGCCTGACGGTCGAAATCCGTACAGGTGGGCGAACGGAAGATCAGCGTATCCGAGAGGATCGCGGACAGCAGAAGTCCGGCGATGTCCGGGATGATCTCCACATTCTTCTCACGGAAGATCTTATAAACGATGGACGCCGTACATCCGATGGGCTCATTGCGGAAATAGACCGGTTCCATGGTCTCCAGCGATCCGATCCGGTGATGATCGATGATCTCCAGGATCACGGCCGATTCGATGTTGTCCACGGCCTGGGACCGTTCATTGTGGTCCACCAGGATGATCTCGCGCTTCTTGATCCCAAGGAAATTCCTTCGGCTGATCAGTCCGACGTACTTGTCATCCTTATCCAGTACCGCAAAGTCACGGGTCCGGGAAGACATCATCGTATCCTTGATATCATCGGTATAGTCCGTCAGGTGGAACAGTTTCAGTCCGTCGGTCTTCATGAAGGCTGAGACCGGCATGGCCTGCGATACCTGACGCGCAACGCGGTAGGTGTCATAGGGCGTGACCAACACTTTGCAATGGTTTTCTTCCGCCAGCTTGCGGATCGTTTTGCTCACTTTGGCTCCCAGACAGACTACCACACATCCCGCGCCGCATTCGATCGCGGAAAGCTGAGATTCATACCGGTTGCCCGTGATAACCATATCACCCTGCTGGATATACTCTTCCATTACCTCGGGAGCGGCAGTAGCGATCTCCACTTCGCCTTCCTCAAAGACGGCTTCCGGGTCGCCCACGACCATTTCCGCATCCAGGGTCTCCAGGATATTCCGGTAGGAAGTCCTGACTTTGGCCAGCATCTTGCTGTCCTGTCCCTGCATATATGAAAGGGCGATATCGTTGATGGTGATCATGCCTTCCAGCTGATCATCCGAATCGATGACCGGCAGCGTAACGACATTCAGCGACGCCATCAGTTCCCACGCCTTCTTCAGCGACATATTCCGGTCGATGCCCGGTACTTCATGGATCTCCATATCCGAGACCCGGGTACCGATGTTGTTCAGATAATGAGGGATCCGCTGATGGAACCGGTTCAGGACGAACATCGTTTCCGCGTTCACCTGGCCGGCGCGCGCGCCGACAAAATATTTTCCCGCTTCCTGCAGCAAAGCCGGATCCACCGCGTCGCCCTGGGAAGAGGCGATCAAATGTTCCGCCCGCTCCGCGAGCTGGTTCTTCAGATACGCGTAGGAAAGCGCTGAGCAGATCGAGTCCGTATCCGGATTCTTATGGCCGACCACATAGATCCTGGTCTTGGTTTCTTTTTCAATCATGAAGGAATACTCCTTTTAAACATAAAGGCGCAGCCGAACAGGGCCGCGCCTTTTTCATCATTACAGATTCGCCTTTGCGGTTTCGACCAGAGCGGTGAAGCCGGCGGGATCATTCACAGCGATGTCAGCCAGGACCTTACGGTTCAGCTCGCTGCCGGATTTCTTCAGACCGTTCATGAAACGGCTGTAGGAAATGTCATTCAGATGGCATGCCGCGTTGATACGGGCGATCCACAGACGACGGAAATCTCTCTTTCTCTGACGGCGGCCGACATAGGAATCAGCCATGGAGTGCATGACAGCAGCCTTCGCACTCTTATACTGTTTGGAACGGGCACCGTAGAAACCCTTTGCCAGGGTCAGGACTCTTTTATGTTTTTTACGAGCGTTTAACGCACCTTTAACTCTTGCCATTTTTTATATCCTCCTTAAACCTTTACTATTGATCCGATCCTTAGGAATAAGGCAGGATCTTCTTCATCACTTTCTCGTTGGTCTGATCCATCATCGTGGCTTTACGAAGATTTCTCTTTCTCTTGGTGGTCTTCTTGGTCAGGATATGGGACTTGTAAGCTTTGAAACGTTTCAGCTTTCCGGTACCAGTGGTTTTGAAGCGCTTTGCGGCAGCTCTCTTGGTCTTGAATTTCGGCATAGTACTATTCTCCTTTTCATTATCCGCGTTTGGGTGCTAAAAACATTACCATGCTGCGGCCTTCCATTTTCGCCGGCTTATCCACCGTGCTGACATCGGAAATACCCTCAGCAAATTTCAGCAGCACATCCCGTCCGAGCTCGGTATGGGTCATCTCACGTCCGCGGAAACGAACGGAGACCTTGACCTTATTGCCCTCTTCCAGGAACTTCTGTGCATTCTTGCGTTTGACCTCGAAATCGTGATCACCGATATTCGGTGAAAGGCGTACTTCCTTGACTTCCATGGTCTTCTGTTTCTTACGGGCTTCTTTCTCTTTCTTCTTCTGGTCAAACTGATACTTGCTGTAATCCATCAGTTTACACACCGGCGGTTTGGAACCGGGGGCGATCATCACCAGATCCAAGTTCTTATCGATGGCCATGTTCATGGCATTCTGGGTAGGAACGATTCCTATCTGCGTGCCATCTTCGTCAATGAGCCTGACTTCACGCTCACGAATCTCTTCGTTGATCAATACTTCGCTAATGGTTTGGCACCTCCTAAGGCGTATGATTTACATCAGAAAACAAAAAACGAATCCTTTCGGATCCGCCACACAATCATCCCGATATGGCTAACCTATACCGGGTTTGCCACACTGGGTGTCATTTCGCATGTTATGGACACTCACTAAGTCAATTAAGCCGTGAGGTGAGAACGGATCGTCTACTTGTTTTTGAATGCAAAGGGTATTATAACGGCTTTCCCCCGTCTTGTCAACAGGTTTCTGAAAAAAACTGCCGCATCAGGAAATCCCCCATGCGGCAGCTTTTCACCTGTTGAAACAAAAGTCTGACAAAATCGAAAGATTACAGCTCGATCTTTCCGGTGACGTCGCCGACTACATAGTAGCAGGCATTGTCTTCCGGCTTCACATACAGCTTCAGGCCGCGGACGACACCTTTATGCTCTTCCTTGTAGGCAGCCTTCGCCTTCTCGACGAGCTCAGCGACAGGAACTTCCTTGCCCTGGAACTGAACAAAAACTTCCGGAGTCACAGCCTTGACAGCCTTCTCGGCAGTCGCGGTAGCTTTCTTGGCGGTAGTGGTTGCTTTCTTGGCAGTCGCCTTAGCAGCGGTAGTCGCCTTCTTAGCGGTAGTCTCAGCAGCCTTCTCTACCTTTTTCGCGGTAGCTTCTGCGGTCTTTTCAACTTTCTCTATAGTCTCTTTGATTTCTTCTTTAACAACTTTCTTGGTAGCCATTATTCTATATCCTCCTCAAAATATTTGGGAACCGCGCAGCGGTTCAGACAGGGGCTCACGATTGCAGCCACTGGATGCCCCTGTTCTACTCCTCAATTCAGGCTTCCAGTATTTTACCTCGATCAAAGGGAGGATGATATCAAAATACTGCGTAAAAATATCACAAAACTTGGCAAAAAGCGCTTATCCGGGTATTATTCCGTCTTTCCGTAGCCCGTGAAGTAAATCTCGACATGGTCATAACCGGAGGAAGGTCCCCAAATTTCTTTGGTCTCGGTTGCGCCGGGTTTGATCTCTCCATCCGAGTCGGAGACATAGGAAGATTCAATATCGAGCACCGTACCGGACGCGTCAAAGAAGACCACATAGGCTTCCACGTATTTCGCGGCAAGCGTTCCGCTGTTCGTCACGGAAACAGAGATCTTGCTCCCGTCAGCCGGAGCCGTGGAAGCACTCAGTCCACCGATGACCGGCGCGTAGTACGTGGTTTCATAAGGTTTCAGCATATACTCTTTGGTGGCGACTTCCGGACCGTCTTCCACCGGGGTCGTGCCGGCATGGATGATCGTGGTCTCTCCCGGACCCAGAACGTCGATCGTCTCAAAGCTGCAGCCGATCGCGGTTCCATTTGCATCGCGAATGACCATGGTCGCCGGAATGATCAGGTTTTTATCCGAAGTGTTTTCCACAACGATCGCTTTATATATACAGCCGTATTCGATATATTCATAATCCGCCTTGACAACCAGCACAGACGGATCCACGATCTCGTTGGTCGTTCTTGTCTTGGCATAGGCTCCGGTATAAAGCATCAGAGAATCGTATTCTTCACCCCAGGTATAGATGACTTCCACATCACTCTCACCGGGAGCCAGACCATCGATCCCGAAATAACAGTATCTGTAATCCTGGAATTCATCCTTGTCGTTGAAGAACAGGAGATTGGCCAGAACGGTTTCCGCTACCTTGTCACCATGGTTGATGGCTTCCATTACGACCTGATCACTCAGGAACGAAACGATGATCTCGATCTGATCCGCGTAGGCTATGTACGTGTTGTCATAGTCGTAATAGTAGGCCGCATATGCCACATGATCCGGCTCCTGCGCATTGTACCAGGAGCAGGAGATCGCGATATCATCACCGGGCGCTGCCGCATACTGATAGCCATACACCTTGTCGATCAGATTATTGTCTTTATCGTAGCCGAAAACAAAGAAGTAGATCTCGTAAGTCTTGTCCAGATTGCTCGTCATCACACCGATATACTCGAGTGAATAATCCGTTTTCAGTGTATAGAATCCGGTGATCGGCAGCTGGGCGTCGGTCGCGCGGGTTCCGTAATAACTATCGATCTCCGGAATATTGTCATTATCCACCGTTGTGGTCGTCGTGGAAGATTCCTCCGGCTGAGAAGACTCCTCCGGCTTAGAAGACTCTTCCGGCTTGGAAGAGTTGTCTTCGGCGTATGCAGCCTCTCGGGCTTCGAAGTCTTTCTTCATGCTGGCGGCTTCATCACCTTCGAGCTTGCGGAAGACGTACCTCATAGTATACTCATTGCTGGTCATCAACAGCAAACCATCTTCCAGTGTCGCATCCAGGTGTTCTTCTCCGTCCCCCATAGTAACCTTTCCGGTCGTCTGATCGATCGTAGCAAGGTTGGTATCACCGCTATAGCTGATCATTTTGAAGGAAGTGCCGGAGATTTCGGCATAAATCATCGGTTCCTGAGAATCAGCATAGGAGTAGATCTGACTCTCGACACCGTCTGCCGTCGAAAATGCCTGATCCAGTGAATAGGCGCCGTCAAACGCGCCGGCTTCTGTCGTCGGAGCGGATGATTCGGTCACTTCCGAACTCTCTTCTGTCGGCTTGGAGCTTTCTTCCGCAGGCTTGGAGCTTTCTTCAGGCGCCTGCGCCTGCTCGAACTTATCGTTTTCCGCCGGGACCGCCGTCTCGGGTTTGGGCTGAGACGTACATCCGGTCAGCACCAGCAGAAGTGAAAGAAAAATCACAAAAAATTTCTTCATGTTTATCCTCCTGATATCCATAGGATTTCAAAGTAATATTACTCGAAAAGGTCCTTCCCGTCAACCCTTCTAAAGTATCATATCATGTTCTCGGGTCTTCGCCTTCTCTGTAGGGAACGACTGCCGAGGGAACGACCTCTGAAGCCGGATCGGCATGCACCGCCTGGTCATCAAAGAAGATATGGGCACCGAAAGCGGCAAGGACCTCCTTCTTACTGACACCGCCCAGGAAGAATGCTTCATCGATATGGACATTCCAGTCCCGCAGCGTCTTGACCGCCCGTTCATGTGCCGGCGCGTTCCGGGATGTGACCAGTGCCGTTCGGATCGGCGGAACATCCAGATCCCCAAAAGCGGCCTGTACATGAGCCAGGGCAGCGAGGAAATTCGCAAAAGGACCTTTGCGAAGTGGTTCATCGGCGTGTTCATGCTCATGAACCATAAACGCTTCCAGCCCGTCCTGTTGATAGACCCGCTCCGCGTCCCCCGCGAAAAGCACGGCGTCCCCGTCAAAAGCGATCCGGATCTGATCGATCGTTGTCTGAGAGTTCATATACGAGTTGCCAGTCAGGATGATGCCGGAAGCGATATCACTGTTGATCGCCTCCTGGACATCTTCCGGATTGGCCGAAAGGAACAGATCCGTATGAAAAGCCTTCAGATACGGCGCGATCGGACCACCGCCGGTCAGCGCCGCCCGGGAGATATCCAGCCCGTAATTTTCGATCGAATGGAAGATCCGCAGACTGGTATTGGGACTGTTTCTGGACATAACGATCACTTCCACCAGCCGCTTATCCTGCAGCTCATTGAGCCTCAGGAACGACCTGACCAGCTGGAACGCCGGCCCCATGGGCAGAATGTTCTTCTCATGCTCCAGCTGATATGCCTCATAAGCCTCGACGCCCTGCTTTTCAAAGATTCGGTTTTCGTTTTCCAGATCGAACAGCGCTCGGGAACTGATCCCGATCACCAGCGTCTCATTCAAATCATATGCCATTCCATGCCCTCCATCAGGAAATATCGATGATCACCTTCATCGCCTTGTCTTTCTCCCGGTCGATGAGATGATAGGCTTCTTCATAGTCATCAAAAGCGACATGATGCGTGATCAGATGATCCAGCCGGATCTTGCCAGCCGAAACCAGCTCGATCGCTTTCAGCCAGTCTTCCTTGCGGTACATGGCCGTTCCGATGAGCGACAGCTCATGATCCTGCACCAGTCCCATATCGATCGGATAAGGATCCGCCACGACACCCATCACGATGACGGCACTTCCCTTCCTGGCAATCGTCACCGCCTCATTCAGCGTCTTTCCGTTGCCAATGCATTCAAAGATCCCGTCGGCGCTGTCAGGACCGAACGTTTCGAAAATCGCTTCAGCGAGTGGTTTTTCCAGAGGATTCACCGTCTGAAGACCCGCCTGCCTGGCTTTTCCCAGCCGGCATTCGCTGACTTCTGAGAGCAGGACTTTTTCCGCTCCCATAGCTATCAGCGTCTGACCTACCAGATGGCCGATCGTTCCGCCGCCCATCACGACAAACTTCTTCTCGACCGGATCACCAAAGCGGTTCACCGCGTGCACTCCGCAGCTAAGCGGTTCCAGCAGTGTCGCCTCCGACGGATCCATATCCTCCGGCAGTTTCAATGTCCAGTTGGCATCTACTACGAAATACTCGCTCGCCATACCCGTCGTCTGGAATCCCATGACCTTCAGTTCATTGCAATCGTTATACATACCATGCGTGCAGGGGTAGCAGTGTCCGCATACCACTTGCGGCATAACGGTCACCAGATCGCCTGGGGCAAACCCGCTGACGCCTTCCCCCACTCTTTCTACCCGCGCAGACACCTCGTGCCCCTGCGTCACCGGATAGGAAGTATAGGGATGCTTTCCGTGCCACACATGGATATCCGACCCGCATACACCGATCTTTTCCATTTTCAGAAGCAGTTTTCCCGGCTCAAGCTCCGGCACCGGGATATCCTGAAAAACGATCTTGCCCGGTTCTATCATTACTTGTTGTTTCATCATTCACTACCTCCTTGCGAAGTATGAAATCAGTATAAAAGAAATCTCCCACAAACGCAAGCACATGCTCTTGACAGAGTCTGTGAGTTTATTTTAAAATGAATCGTTCAACAAGAAACTAACCGTTTGTAATCGTAATCGTAAAGGTAATCAATATGCTGCAGAAAATCCTGTTCATTCTCATCGCTGCGTTTGCCGTTTTTGTTCAGTCTGTCGCCGGTTTCGGCGGCACGCTGATCTCCATGCCTCTCGGGATCATGCTGGTCGGTATCGGTACGGCCAAACCGGTCCTGACGATCCTCGCCTGGCTCACCGGCCTTTTGATGGCGCTTTCCGGTCTGAAGCACATCGACTGGAAAGAATTCGGAAAGATGACCGGGATCATGATGATCGGTGTCCTCTTAGGTATCCTGGTATTCGGCTCCGTGAAGATGAACTATCTGCTGGTCCTTTATGGTGCGATCATCGTCATCATAGGCTGCTGGAAACTTTTCGTGAAAAATCAAAAAGACCCGAAGCCGCTCTGGCAATGGGTCTCTCTGTCTCTCGCCGGTCTTATGCAGGGCATGTTCGTCTCCGGCGGCAGCTTTCTCGTCATCTACGCGACCAGCCGGATCAAAGACAAGCAGGTCTTCCGCGCCACAGTCAACGCTGTCTGGGCTGTGCTGAATACGGTCCTGATCATCTCCTACGCACTGGACGGTCTGCTTGGTAAAGATGTTCTCAGCCTTTCCGCTATCTGTGTCATTCCCACGCTCCTCGCCATCTGGGGCGCCAACGCCGCGGCCAAACACATCAACCAGTCGCTCTTTCTCAAGATCACCTATCTTGTCCTGATCGCTTCCGGCGCCGTCCTGTTGATCACGAATCTTTGATCCCTTCGTCTCTCAGCTATTCTGCTCTTCCAGGGGATTGACATGGATCATCACATGCTTCACATTCGGGAAAGCCTGTTCCACCGCGCTGTGCACTTTCTCAGCGATCCCGTGCGCCTCTCGCAGGGAAATCTCCGGCTCTACCGCGATCTCCAGATCCACATAGATTTTGTTTCCGAACTGTCTTGTCCGCAGCAGATCGATCCGCTCGACACCTTCCTGTGAACCGATAAACGTTCTGAGTTTCTGCTCAAGCGCTTTCCCGCCGGAAGTGTCGAGCATTTTGTTTAGTGCGTCGCGGATGATATCATAGGCCACCTTCAGGATCAGCACACAGATCAGCAGGCTCGTGATGGGATCCATGATGGGAAGTCCCAGCTTCGCCATGCCGATACCGATAAACGATCCGATCGATGAAAACGCGTCTGAACGGTGGTGCCAGGCATCCGCCTTGAATGCCGCCGAGCCGAGTTTTTTCGCGTAGTATATGGTGTACTGATACATGCCTTCCTTCACGACGATCGACACGATGGCCGCGATGAGCGGCAGCATGGTAGGGATCTCAATGCTGCCGCGGTCCCCGAATAGCTTCTGGAGCCCGCTCCAGCCGATCGCCAGGCCGGTTCCGGCCAGGATCAGTCCCAGCGTCAGCGAGGCGACACACTCCAGCCGCTCATGCCCGTAGGGATGATTTGTATCTTCCTTCTTCATAGCGAGCCGCACGCCGATCCACGCGATAAACGTCGCAAACACATCGGAAAGCGAATGGACGGCATCGGAGACCATCGCTCCGGACCGGCCGAAAATACCGGCAAAAAGCTTGAACGCCGCCAGTAATATATTCCCCAGGATCCCCACGCGGGAAAGCCGGTTAAAAATCTTTTTTTCTTCCATTAACAAACTCCCATAGACAAAAACAGCGCATCCCGGAACAATACCTGTCCCGCAGATGCGCTTTTCGCTTTTCTACTGCCTCATATGGCCCAGCCACATACTCCCTCACGGGAATACTGCCTGATCAGTTTGTCTATTATATCACTGAGCGATAGATAGTGTCAACTTCTATTGACTGCTGTTTTGCTCTTCCTGTGCAATCTGTATCGCGCATTTCTCTGCACTGGCAAAAGAAAAATATCTTACCTGTTTCCTCAGACGCCTTGCTTCGTCTATGATTCGGTAGTACTGCGAATGAGAGAGTGCGTTCGCTTGAATCCATACGATCGAAGCACGACTGATAATACCATTATCAAAGTTCTCATCCTTTCCGATAAACCGTACATCGCCTTTCAGCAAAGGCCGGATTGCTTTGCTCCAGGAAACATGCCCTCCAAAGATCACGATGGTTTTTCTGACTGTATATGGCAGTTCTGTCTCCGCAAGAAAACTTGAATCCTCGATCTCTTCTTCTCTGCCAAGATCCGCACGGAACAAAAGCTCCCGCAGCGAAACCAGTTCCTGATGCTCTATAGCTGCTTCCGTCTCCTCTCTCTCCTTTTCACGTTTCAGCTTGCGATAATTCTGTTCCATCAGTCGGAGCGATCGGTTATAGGTTCGGGTGTTTTTTCTGCCTTCCAGGACCAATGCTTCCAGCCTTTCTCTGGATAAAGAGTGAAGATCCTCTTCTGTAGTTTTTGTTTCATTTTTCGCTTCACTTGGATTTTCTGACGTTTCAGGAGAATCTTCCAGATACTTTATAAAATCCAGATCCAGGTTCAGAGCTTTATGCCGTCGTCTGACCGTAGAAAGAAGATTCATACAAGCCAGCACATACATGGCATCTTTTCCAGCAATGCCCCATCGAGCCAGCTCTTTTCTGTGCCGGTCATACCGATCCATATCTCGCGGAAGCAGACAGCCTGTATCCTCATAAATAATCTGGGTCAGGCTTCTTTTGTTATCATCATATGGATCATCGGAATGATCCGCATAGATACGGTCAGTCCAGTGAATTTCCGGTTTTCTTCCGCGAAGAGGCGGTGCTTTTCCATCTTCTTCCTCCATCCAAACCGGATCTTCCAGCTCGTCATATTCGAAAAAAGCCCAAGGAAACGCATTCCCCACCGCAGCCATAAACCCACTCACTGCTCCACTCAACCAAGGAAGGTCGTCCTGCTGATCAATCAGCCAGACGAGCGCAAAACAAAGTTCAAAAGGATCAAAGCCTGATAAAACCTGCCTCTTGGCCATGAAGGAATCACCAAAATACTCTAGACCAAATTCCGTTGAGATCTGTCCAAAATCAGACATCTCGGAGCTGTACCAGCCTCTGTTCCGAAGACAGTTTTCCACTTTCTCCAGCGACTGGTCAAATGCCTGATCGATCTTATCCAGTGCTTCCATTCGTTCATTTACCAGGGTCGCCGGATGGACCGCGAAGTTGGATGCCGCAAAATCCATACGAAATGGACCTGCCGGAAAACTCTTCTTATTCTCGGCTTGCTTCTTCGCATCTTCCACTGCCCGCTCCAACTCTGCGGCAGCCTGATTATGTCTGCGCGCATTTCGATTGGCCCGGTCTAGCGCGGTACACAGTTCAAGATCGAATTCCCTTAATCCTGCATAATACTCTTTCACCCACTCCCAAAACTTAGCCTTGAAACGGAGACAAGCCTCCTGGATTTTCTTTTCCGGGATGAGCTCAATCATCTTCTCAAAGGTCTCCCGACTCCGGACTGCCTGCCTGTTTTCTTGTCTGGCCGTCACTGAGTCGGTCAGCACATATGGATTATGGTATTTATCTGTCTCCACAGCCTGAATATCTTCGTTGCGATAATGCAGTACATATTCTACACTAAGTACCAGATCGTCATCATAGTCCGGGCTCCAGGCATCCACCCAGGTCAATTTATCCAGCAACATCTCCTCCTTTGGAAGCAGCTGGAACAATTTATTTCTTTTTTCATAATCATCGCATACCTGATCCAATATCCAGAAAGATGCAGCAAACAGAATATGCTCTGATTTCTCCAGAAGGGCAAGCGAGTTTGAATTATAGTTCAGACGTATCCAGTGTTGGCCAATCAGATTTGGAATACCCTGCTCTTTTCCGGGGTAGTCTCCACCATATTGACTAATCACTCTTGGAAGAAAAGACAGTACCGCTTTTCTTCGTCGGTCAGCCATTGGTCCGGTAAACTCAGGATCCTTTGCCCTCTCTTTCTTGCTTGTCACATCATCAATCACTGACTGGATTTCCGCATCCCACTCCTGCTCATATTGATAGGGTTTCTCCTGAAAAATTGGATCCCACCGCTTGATTTCCAGTTTTTCCTCTTTTGGAACGGAATATCGTTTACGTTTCATGAGACCTATATCCTCCCATTCTGTTATATGTTCCTTATTCTTTTATTCCGACTGTTTCTCCAAAAGATTCTCCATTGTGCAGCCAAGAGCCTTAGAAATACGGTAGAGTGTCTCAGCACTTGCTTTGTTGATGTCCTTGTTGCGCTGTTCATACATCTGGATCGAACGAAGCGATACACCGGAACGTTTGGAAAGTTCTGCTTGTGAGCAACCGTAAGAACTGCGAATGCGTTTCAAATTAGTTTCTTTGAAATGTTCACACATTCTTTCATTCAGTATATCAATGAACTTTGAGATATCCGCTTCATGAAGCGTGTAATACATGTTTTGCAGGTCTGCAAAAGTGATCACTGCAAATATCTCGCTGTAGCTCCTTGAAGAATACCATTGATAAGCGCAGACAGCCCAACCGATCCAATATTCCCGTGAACGTCCGAAATGCTCCCCGGGCTCCGTATCAAGCTGTCTCCCGGTAGTTTCAAGCACGACATCTCTGACGATCTCGATCCCGCTTTTCCCGGCAATGAATGAAGCCTCACCGTTTTCCATTCGCTTGCTTACAGAACTGGTGGTAAAGAGCTTCACGAAATCCGCGCCGGGGATCTGACAATCGTTGATAGCATAATCGAAAGCATCACCAAGTGCCGCTTGTGCGTTACTCAGATAGATTTCTTGGTATGCGCGGGTCATCATTGGTAACGCCTCCTCTCATGATATCCAAGATGTACAAACCGTCAGCGTCTTCCTCCTGGATATCCAGATATGCCTGACTGGCTTTGTCGTCTCTTGCCTTGCGGAGGATATAATAAACGCTCTTTTCAGCAACCTCAAAACCTTCGTACTTGATTTTTGAAAATGCGAACTTTGATTTGAGGACGATCTGTTCTCCGAGCTTGCCAAGCCGCATGGCTCGAGACAACTGTTCGACCGTGATAGCGTTATTCAGAAATGCCTCCGCATAGTCAAAATAGGAATCGTCTGCCCGGTAACCAATAATCAGATCATAGGCATTGACGTTGATCCCAAAGTTGTCGATCAAATATCTTTTCGCTCTTCTTGCCACGGGAGTCTTGATACTGAATAGACGATGTTCTACAACGATAGCCATCCAATTGAGAATGGTGTAGTCGGGAGTGTTCAGGCGAAGGATATTCAGATATTCCGTTTCCAAAGTGTAACGGTTAGCGAAGCCATCACGCAAAGATGAAACAGCCCATTCCTTCGCAAGGTCGTTGCTTTCGGTACAGTAAAAACCAAGACCAAAATCATTGATTTTTCTTCCTGCTCCAAAGGTTGGTACGTCTACAATTTGATTTGAGCCGTGATACACAGTGATTTGTTTATCCATCAAATATCCCTCCTATTACTAATAAGTATATCACTATAGTGATATAATATCAAGCAGGATATTGAACTATTGATTTGTGCGATAATTTGAGTATAATATATATTGAAATGTGTGTTTTTGCAGCAAATAATATATTGAAATGTGTATATATTATGTTCGAAAAACTATTGAAAAGTGTGGAGGTGCGGTATGTTATATCGAAAGATCCAACCGTATATTGAAAACTATTTTAAGTCAGACTCCAACAAAGTGTTGATCATTGATGGAGCGCGACAAATCGGGAAGACGTTTATCATTCGCTATGTTGGTCAACAACTTTTTGAAAACTATATCGAACTGAACTTTGCAGAAGATCAGAACGGACCCAGACTATTCGAGCAGGTTCGCACCGTTAGTGATTTTTATTTTCAGGTCAGCTCGGTTTCTGGAGATAAGATGGGAGATAAGAGAAATACACTTATCTTTCTGGATGAGATCCAGGTCTACCCTCATCTGCTGACTATGTTTAAATTCCTGAAGCAGGACGACCGGTTCTCCTATATTGCAAGTGGTTCTCTGCTTGGCGTCACATTGAAAAAAACAAGCTCGATCCCTATTGGAAGCATTGAAGTAAAACGTATGTTCCCACTGGACTTTGAAGAGTTCCTGCTGGCAAACGGCTTCAACAGCTTTGCGATCAATATAATGCACGAGAAGTTCCTTGCTGGTGAGAGTCTGGATACGGCTGCCCACGAAAGAGTTATGAACCTCTTCAAAAAGTATCTTTTGATCGGTGGTCTGCCGGACGCTGTAAACTCTTTTATTGCAGACACCAATATCGTAAAAGTGAGAACGATCCACCGCGATATTCGTGCGTTCTATGCCGATGATGCATCAAAGTATGAAGCGGACAATAATCGGAAGCTGAAGATCCGCAGGATCTATGATATGATCCCTTCCAATCTGGAAAGCAAGAAAAAGCGTGTAGTCTTTCAGGATATAGAAGAAAAACGAGGTAAGCGTTTTTCCGATTATCAGGACGAGTTTGAATACCTGATCTCCGCTGGAATCGCTCTTGATGTCAGTGCAATCTCCACCCCTGTATTTCCCCTCACTCAGTCTGTCGGCAAAAACCTGCTCAAGCTCTATCTGAATGACGTAGGACTTTTGACAGGCGTTTTGTACGGCAACAATATCCGTGCTGTCCTGGATGATGAGACAGGGATCAATCTTGGTTCGGTGTATGAAAGTGTGGTAGCCCAGGAGCTAGCCGCGCACGGCCATAAGTTATTCTATTATGACAACCGCAGCAAAGGTGAGGTCGATTATCTGATTGATGATTACGACAGTCTGTCTGCTGTTCCCCTCGAAGTCAAATCCGGTAAAGACTATACCATTCATAGCGCATTAAATACGTTCGTAGCAAACGAGGACTATCATGTGAAAAAGGCCTATGTTCTGTCCAGCACCCGTGAAATCACCTCAAACGGCAAGATCACATACCTGCCGATCTATGATGTGATGTTCCTGTAATTAAGAGCAAATCTTAGTCCATCGGTTTTTCAACGAAACAGAGCTGAAGCACAATGCTACAGCTCTGTTTGTAAAATGTTGAAAGTCCTTGATATACCTCAAGAAGAAAAAGCCCAAAGCTTAAGGCTATCCCCGCAGGCTTTCCAGATAATCATTAAGCTCCGCGTTGAGAATGTCTGTGATAAACATATGGCCGGGAGAATGGGTGACCACCAATGGTGGCTTCGCGTTCTCGATGGCCGCCTGCGGCGTCACGCCACAGGGCCAGAAGACCGGCACTTCACCGGGATAGATGTCCACGGCGTCGCCGTAATCCGGCTTCATGACATCCGCGATCCCGATCTCGGCCGGGTCACCGATATGCAGCGGCGCACCGTGCACGTTCGGCATCCGGGCGGTGATCTCATAAGCCTTCTGCGCGTTTTCCGGTGTCATCGGACGCATACTGCACACGGTCGGTCCAAAGAAAGGACCGGCCTTTTTCGTTGGCACATTCGTCTTGTACATGGGAACATTCCGGTGCTGCGTGATATGGCGCACTTCAATTCCCTCTCTCAGCAGCGCTTCCTCAAAGGAAAAGCTGCAGCCGATCAGAAATCCTACACTGTCATCTGTCCAGTAATCGGAGGCGTCTCTCACCTTCTCAGACAGCACACCGTTCCGATAAATGAAATACTCCGGAATATCCGTGACGATATTGCCGCCTTCTCCCATCGCCTTGGTAAGAGGAGAGCCTTCCAGGATCTCCAGCACCGGGCAGGGAAACGGATTCAGTTTACAGAAAGTTTTGAAATCTTCCGCCCACTCTCCGGGGAGGATCACCAGGTTGGCCTGGGCGTACCCGGCACACATTCCGGAAGTCGGGAACGTGATGACCTGCTCGCGTATCAGCTCGCGGACCTTCGCCGGTTCCATATGAATATAAGGGGAAATGTCAAAATTTGCCATACAATTCTCCTACTCGATTTCTTTCAGTGTGATATGAAATGCCTTTCCGTTCACACGGACGAGGTATTTCCCGCCAGCCGTTTTGGGGACAGCCGGTTCTTTGCCGGCCCGGTCTTCGCCCGCCAGCGCCTCGTTGGCGCCTGGCGCTGCAACTGCCGCTGTCTTTTTCTCTCTTCCATCAAACAGGTCCTGCAGTTCCTTGTATCGTTCGATCTGGGCAACAAACTCGTCCTGCGCTGTATCGATATCCGTCTTGACGAATCGGATCGTATCGCCGGTCTTTGCCTGCGCGATCATCGGCATATCCACATTGATGATGCTGGCGATCTTCGCATAGCCGCCTGTTGTCTGACGATCCGACAGCATAATGATCGGCTCACCGCTGTCCGGCACCTGGATCGCGCCGAAAGCGATCCCGTCCGTAATGATGTTGCCATCCGTTACATGCTCGATCTTCGGACCGGTAAGACGGCAGCCCATCCGGTCAAACTGATCGGTCACTTTATAGGCAGAGTTCAGGAATGTCTCGAGGCCAGCTTCCGTAAACCGGTCATCCTGCGGCCCCAGAAGAACACGAACCGTGTATTCCCGAGGCCCTGTATTAGCGGCAGTCGTGGCAGTTCCTGTGACGCCAGCCCGGTTCACCCCGGCGACCGCATCAAAACGAAGCTCTTCGGGCAGGATCCGCTTTTCCAGGTTCTTCGGCATAAAGCCGGATCTGGCAAACGCGATCTCGTCGCCGTCTTTCAGTTTCCGTCCGTCAAAACCGCCGAGTCCGGCCTTGATATAGGTCGACCGGCTGCCCATGACCGGATAGATCTCCAGCCCGCCCGCAAAAGCGATATACGCCCGGCATCCGGTTTTCATCATGCCGAAGGAAAGCACGTTCCCCGCGGATACCGGTACCGCCTGATACATCGGACATGGCTTCCCGTCCAAAGAAGGAGACAGATCTCCACCAGTGACTGCGATCACACTGTCCGACTGAAAACGGATCGAGGGACCGATCATCGTGGCTTCCAGTACCGCTTCATTACGCTCATTACCTACCAGGATATTCGCGTAGTGATAAGAATGTACATCCACCGCGCCGGAAACACCCATGCCATACCGTTGATATCCGCGCCGGCCGGCATCCTGTACGGTGGTCATCAAACCACCTTTAATAATTTCAATTCCCATCCTGGACCTCCTTCACATAGGTCCTGCACTGGTACTTTCCGGCTTCTACCAGAGAAAGGATACGTTTGTACTCTTCCTCATCCACCGAGAAAAACCTTACATGCAGACCCGCGTCCAGAAGGATCGGAACGTCTCTGTGGGCATCATACATCCGGACCGGTGTACGGCCGATCAGCTGCCAGCCCCCGGGAGAATCGATGGGATAGATCCCGGTCTGCCCACCGGCGATCCCCACAGAACCGGCGGGAATGAGTACCCGCGGCGTTTTCTGCCTGGGAGTCGCGATGGAAGGATCCATGCCGCCCATGTAGGAAAAGCCGGGAGTAAAGCCCAGCATATAGATCAGGTATTCCGCACTGGTGTGGATACGAATGACCTCAGAAGGATCCATCTCATGATAGGAAGCCACATAGTCAAGGTCCGGCCCGTATTCTCCGCCGTAACAGACAGGGATCTCCATTACGGTCGTGGAAAGCTTCTTCGCTTCATGACTGACAGCCAGGATCTTTTCGACTTTTTCACACAATGCCTGATAACGGATCACTTCCGGTGCATAGTGGATCATCAGGGAACAATAAGTCGGGACCGTTTCATAGATCCCTTCGATCCGTCCCTGCGCGATCTCCTCTGCCAGCGCCTCATCAAACGCACGGATCCGGGTATTGATCTCTGTACTGATCTCATTCCCGAATACTACCGCGATGGAAGTATCTCCACTCAGCTTAATGCAAGGATAGGTCATTTCCCGATCACATCCTCGATCGAGACGACCTCGATCCCTTCTGCCAAAAGCCGCTCACGGATCTCTTTCACGAATCCGATAGCGTCCGGATTATCCCCATGGACACAGATCGAATCCGCTTTGATCGGCACGATCTTGCCCTCGATAGACTCGACACAACCTTCTTTGATCATCCGGACGGTACGCTCGATCGCGACCTGCCGGTCGTGAATCATCGCACCGGGCATCTTTCGGGGCACCAGCGTCCCGTCGTTCATATAGCCGCGATCCGCGAACACTTCGCTTGCCGCGCGAAGTCCGACCTTCTCGGCCGCTATGATATGCTTGCTGCCTGCCAGGCCCAGAACGATCAGCTCCGGATCCACTTCATAGATGCCCTCGCAGATCGCGATGGCCAGCTTCTCGTCCACGGCCGCCATGTTATAGAACGCGCCGTGCGGTTTGACGTGTTGCAGCTTCATACCGGCCGCTTTCGCGAAAGCCATGAGGGCCCCCAGCTGATACTGGATATAGGCTTTGGCCTCAGCCGGAGAAATATTCATGTTTCTCCGACCGAAGCCCATCAGATCCGGAAAGCCTGGATGTGCGCCGATCCTCGTGCTGGATTCTTTCGCCAGCGCGAGGGTCTTCTGCATGACCAGCGGATCGCCCGCATGGAAACCGCACGCAACATTCGCGGAAGTGATATACTTCAGGACTTCCGCGTCCATACCGATCGTATAAGCGCCGAAGCTTTCACCCAGATCCGCGTTTAAATCTACTTTATACATAGTATTTCCTTATGCGCTGAACAGTGCCTTCGCACTGGTGATAAAGGCGGACATATTACGCGCGGCGATGAACAGGAACACGCCGATCACGATGATCGCCAGGATATTGATGACGACGCCATTCTTGTATTTGCCCATCATCTTCTTATCGTTGCAGGCGATCAGCAGCAGGACGCCGGTAATCGGAAGCAGGAACGCGTTAGCTGCCTGCGCGAACAGAATGATCTCAGCGGGAGATTTACCCAGCGTGCAAGTCGCGACGATACCAAAGCCCAGAACGATGACCCAGATGATCTTGAAACGCCATTTCTTCATGTCTTCGCCCCAGCCAAGGATACCAGAGGAAGCGAAAGCAGCGGAAAGAGGCGCCGTGATAGCGGAAGAGAAACCTGCCGCGAACAGACCGATACCGAAAATAACGGTTGCCCAGCTGCCCAGCAGAGGCGTCAGGGACATCGCCATGGTCTTACCGGTCGCGATATCCGCCGCGGGATTGCCCAGCAGAGAGGAAGCGCAGATGATGATAGCCATGGAGATGATGCCGCCAAGGCCGATCGCCAGTACAGAGTCAACCATGGATGTCTTGATATCGACTTCCGGATTGTTCCATTTCTTCGCGGAGGAAGAAGCGTGCAGATAGATGTTGTAGGGAACAACGGTCGTGCCCATCAGAGCTGCGATCGTCATCCAGCTGGATCCGTCGGGAGCGCTCGGAATGAAGAGACCCTTGA
Source organism: Bacillota bacterium (assembly GCA_017442735.1). Lineage (GTDB taxonomy): Bacteria > Bacillota > Clostridia > Lachnospirales > Bianqueaceae > RUG760. The sequence continues at coordinate 12,972 of JAFRZE010000054.1, read as the reverse complement.
ATACATTGCCCCAGTTGGGTTTGGAAGCAAAAGCGCATACCAGGAAGATCAGACCCATGATCACGACCAGGGAAGTCAGGAACTTCTCGATATACTTGTAGCTGCCGCTGTACAGAAGGACGAAAGCCACGATACCGACTACCAGAGCCAGAATGATCTTCCAGGTCTGATTGTCAAGTCCGGTGCTGACAGCCTGGATACCCAGGATAGCGCCGGAGACGTTACCGGTCTCATAAGCGACGTTGCCGATAAAGATCGCCGCGATGACCAGGATCGCCAGAAGGATCCGCGCGATCTTGCTGGTATACTTGGTCCTCAGGGCTTCGCCGAGGCCTTTGCCTGTGACGATACCGAGTCTGGAAGCCATCGACTGCATGATGATAACAGAGATCGTCGAGAACAGGATCGCCCACAGAAGCGTCGTGCCGTAGCTGGCACCGGAAGTGAAGCAGGAGGTAACTATACCGGGGCCGATAAAGGCTGCCGCTACCACCGCACCGGGGCCGACTTCTTTGATTCGTTGCCAAAATGTTTTCTGCATTGTATATTCCTCCAACAGAAATGAATAAATATGCGTAATATTATATCATACACACCTCTTCTTTTCAAGATTTTCAGGCAATTTTGTATGATTCTATGCAATTATCCTCTGACGAGAAAACGATTTGTATAATATTCACAAAAACAGAATATATTTCCATTCTGTCAACCCACTGTTTTCTAGCCAATAAAAAAACCCGGGAACGCAATTTCTTGCATCCCCGGGCAAAAACTTTCATGTTTTTTGTCACTCTTCAGAACTCAAATCTGCTTCTTTCGGTTCCTGATCCCGGTAGCGCATCAGCCGGATATCGATGATCCAGCACAGCAGAAGCAGCGCCGCCATCATCGGTGTCCACTGATCGAACAATACCATCGGAAGCCGCATATCCTCTGTCAGGATAAAGGCGATCAGCGCTGCCGCGACCGTCAGGATCTCCAGACAAAAACCTATTCGGAACCGTTTCAGGAATCGTTTCAATCGATAGAAATGCGTGTCATCCTCTGTACCGTAGAGGACGAGCATTTCGTCATTATACTTTCTCATTTTCTTTCCGCGTCCGTACTTATCCCGAAGTTTCAGGATCGGAACGAAAAGATAGATCGTTAAGATCAGACAAATCAAGTTGACGAGCGCCCATGCCAGGTTCCCGTCGCCGGTCCGCGGCTCTACAGCCGCAGCTTCGATTGTCAGATCTGCTGCTACATAAGTTACAATATAGTTCCCCTGCAATTCGTCGCCGTAGGGAACGATCACTCCGGAATGAAGTCCCTTTGACTCGTCGGAGTCGGCTCGTCGGATCTCAAACTGGATCTTGAAGCCATCCACGACGCCTTCCACATAGGCGGTAAAGGAAGGATCCGGATCGCCCGACCGTTTGGAAGCCGCGTGAGCGGTTACGGTAACGGGAGCCGGGGTCACCTGCAGGATGACCTGCGTCTCCGCCGGTTCATAGTTCGGATTCTCAACACGGATCCATACCGTTACTGATCCGACATTTTTGATCATCGGAACTGTCGTGGACCAGGTAGCGCCTCCATCCGTACTGTACAGGATCGTCGTCCCGTCCGGATAGTTCACCTCTACTCGTCCCGGACCGTGTGTCTTGCCGTCATAGATGCCTTCATAGCCATCAGCTACAACAGCCAGACTGCCCGAAGCTGCAATGGTAAAATCACCCGGGACAAAAGTGATCAGATAATTCCCCTGAAGGGCCTGCCCTTCAGCGACGAGAACACCTTCATACGTCCCGACGTCTTCTGTACCCGCGTTCGTCCGACTGATCGTGTATATCGGAATAAATCCGTCCACGATCTCGCCAATGATCTCTGCCTGCCACTCGGGATCATCCGTTCCGAATTCCTTAAACTGATCCAGCACCTGAATCGTCAATGGGCGAGGTTTAACAGTCAGCGTCACCTCTACAGTATCGATCCCATAGATTTCATTGACAGCCCTAAGCAGGACTTTCATCTCTCCCACATCGGTGATAGATGGAAGTCCTTCTGTCCATGTTGTTCCGCCATCCGTACTATAGGAAACAACTGTCCCTTCCGGATAATTTACCTCTACTTTCAACGGCCCGTGGGTCTGTCCGTCATAGACGCCTTCATAGCCTTCCGCCGTCAGCTTAAGCAGATTACGACGGTTCATGACAGTAAAGACCACCAGTCTGCCATCTGTCCGCGCGTCCGCGCAGGTAGAAAGCGCCAGGATCCGCTCTGCCCCCTGTAGAGGTTCTTCATCAAAGAGTACGATCTGCGTATGGCCATCGGACGAACTGTTCATTTCCCGAAGGAAATCCTCCACATCCATGATCCGGTCGCCCACCGTGTAGACTTCGTCTTCATAGGCATCTGTCCGGATGACGGCAAATGTTGTCAGATCATAGACACCTGTCCGGGTCACAAACAAACCTTCCCTGTGCGAATCAAAGTAGGCCTCATCCAGGAAATCGTCCAGTCCGCCGAACATGGCACCGTTATCCATATGATGTCCGTACAGCAGATAATAAGTGTCGGATCCGTCCGGCGCGTTATCGGCAGCCATATAGATGGCTCCGGTCAGACTCGTCTGACCATATACATCATGCGAGGCGTAGTACAGGTCATCGGATCCCTGCATAACAGGATAGTCTATCTTCGTGTCATACATAGTCAGCCAGGCCCGGTAATCATCATTAATGATAGAGAACGACTGTTTTCCGGACACGGGAACAGCTCCGTCATCAATGATCTCCGGACGGTACTGCAACAGTTCAAACGGTGTACTGGCCGCGGATTCCTGAGTATAGAAGGTATCATACAGCACATAACTCGAATACAGAATCAGGGCGGCTGCCAGCAGGCCCGAAACCAGCGACAGGATGGTATTGCCAACCTGACTGACATGGCTTAAGACCGCTTCGACCGATGACTTTGGTGACGCAGGTTTTGGCTGCGGGTTTTCAAAATCAGCCATATGATCGCCTCCTTTCTCTCAGAATCCGGGTACACAAACCTCCCCGGGCTTTCTCTCGGGTTTTACAGATTATTTCTTCGGATGATTGTGATCACTGTTCCCAGGATCTCGCTCTTATTCACCGGTCCGAAGAACCGGCTGTCCGAACCTCCCCGCCTCGTATCCGCGAGAACAAAGCATTCTCCCTCCCGCAGCGTCAGGGGAAACTCGGTATATCCTTCATAGACAGGCGTCGGATAGAAAATATTCGTCTCCACGACAGCATTCCCATTGATGATCAGATGGTCATCCTGGATATCTACCGTATCACCGGCCACCGCCACGACGCGCAGGATCATTGTCTGCTTGCCTTCCACGGCAGGAACATCTTTTTTGATCACGATGATATCCTGTGCCCTGACATCCTTGTCCAGCCGATAAAACAGGACAAGATCGCCCGCATCAACTCGGGGATACATATCGCCGGTCGGCATCTTCATCACTCCAAGAAACACGAAGAACAAGAGCCATAGTGCTATGGCCAGGACTAACAGACGAATGATAAACAACTGATAATCTTTGACGGATCTTTCCGAACGCTGTATCTTTTCAGGCAGTTTTTCTGCAGACTTTTGCTCTTCTGCCTTTTTTCTGCTCATCGGGTCGCTCTTTTACGGCGCGCGATCACAAGCAGTACGACACCGACTGCCAGCATCAGTACATAAGGTGCGACGCGAAGGATCACACCAGTCGGGGAGATCAGCTGAAGATTGTTATCAAAGCTGACCGTCTTGTTGGCTGTTGCTGCGGCGCCAGCTGTTGCCCCACTGGTAACCTTTGCTTCACTGGAATCATTGTTGTAGTAAACGTTCGCCGCATCCGGATTCGTGTCGGCGCCGGTAATGGTGACCAGATAGGTGGTACCGACAACATCGTTCGTTTCCTTGATACTGATCGTTGTTCCCGCAGGAATACCTACATAGGTCACGCTCGCGCCATCGGCGATTGAAGGTGTCCAGGTCCCGGCAATGGCAGCCGCTGAAAGTGCGGTCTGAGACGCATTGTCAGAGAGTGTCATGATCGGCAGCACGTTAGCGGTGACTGTCGTATTGGTCAGAGTAATTGTGAACGGGAATTTATGAAGAGTGCTCTTGATATAAGGGTCATTCGTGACCGTCTTTTCAACCACCAGGTTGAAGGTATAGTACTGGTCAGCTGTCTTATCTTCCGTTCCGTCTGTATGGCTGACAAAACCGGTCGTTTTCTTAGTTTCTTTGGGATCTGTATTGGCATCGATACCGTCATCGCTCGTGGAAAGGGCATAACCGTAGACTTCCCATTTATCAGCCTCATCCGTAACGGTCTGGTCAGCAGCTGCCTTCACATATACATCCAGATAACGGTTGTGGCCCGTGGTACCTTCCACCACACCGTTTGAACTGTAAGCCGCGGCTTCCTCCGTGATCTCATAGCGGTATACGCCGGGAGCGCCAAAGTTGACGCCGGAGAAATCGAATTCGACCCATTTTTCGTTGGCGGTACCGGCAGCAGATGCATTCAATGTTGCATCCGCTGTAGGGCTATAGGTCAGCGTGACGCTCGTTCCGGAAGCCGCTGTCGGGCTGGTCTGGCTGGCGACCTTGATTCCGGTCGTAACGCCGGCGATCGTTGGTGCCTGGACCTGAGGATCCTGACCGTCTTTAATGATCTTGTCAGCGGAACCGGCCGCAATGGTATAGGTATATGTGGCTGTCGGCTCGTTTACAGTTGCATTTTCCGGATTGTAAACGGTAATCTCTTTTACGATCCGGACGACTTCATTGGTGGTCGTCACGGCATGATTGTCCAATGTTGGCTCGCCGTCTGCCAGAGCGCTAACGCTCATGGCCAGGATCAAGATGGCCGTCAGTAATACGGCACAGGTTTTTTTCCAGTTACTCATTTTCTTTTTCTTCCTCCTTTAGAAGCATTTTGAGTGGGTGACATTTTTTCTATATCGTCTTCTGCTTTTGCGGTATAGTCGCCGCATAAAGGCAATATCCGCGAGCAGAAGACCTCCTAGCAGCAGGATCAGATACCCGCTGTTATGAGCATTACCTTGATAGCCGGTTGGCGCGACATGGGTCTCGGTGTTCGTGAAGGTCACTGCCTGGTTAGAAGTGATCCCCGTCTTTGTCCATGTCGATGTAACTGTGCTCCCAACCTTTGTTGTGTAACCCGGACAGGCATTCTCCGTGATCGTCAGTGATACGCCGTATGGAATCGTCAGTACAGTCGAAACCGTCTGGTTGTCTGCCGGACTTAGCGTAAACGTTGATTGTTCCGAAGTTTCTCCATCCGTCTGAGTGACGGTAAAAGTAAAGTTTCCACCGCTGCCTACCACGGTCTTCTTAACTGTTACCTGTACTGTCTTACGCGTGTTCGTATACGTAAGGGTTACACCTGTATCATCCTTGATCGTTACCGTGGACATCAGGTTCGAACTGTTGAACTCATGGGTCGAAGTTGTCGTCTGTCCTTCCGTTGTAACGGTCATCGCAGCCGTCGTGGTATAAGTCGTATTGGAAGTCTCCGTTACTGTCGCCACAGCACCAAGAGGCACAGTCAACTCGATCGTCTGGTCGTGGCCAAGAGAGAAGCTCGCTGTACCGTTGTTGAAATAGCCGCCGGTCCCATCCGAATACGGCCAGGGCGTTTGTCCATCGGGAAGATACAGCTTAATGGTAAAGTTAAACCTGTTTGTACCATTCGTATCTGCCGCGGACCCGTTCTCAACCACTTTTCTGACAGTCAGCTTTGCTGTTCCTTCCAGCTGGTTCGGTACATAGATGACATTATCTGAAAGCTCTACGCCCGAAGGAGAAGATTCCAGCGATACCATGCCAAGATTGTTGACGGTAAACACCACGTCCTCGCTCAGAGGCTGATAGCCTGAGACCGGATACGTCTCATGCAGGTAATAGGTACCGGAATGAAGTGTTCCGTTTGCAAAAGCTTCCGAAATTTCCGGAACTAACCCATCTGCATCGGTGACCAGGCTTTCATATCCTTCGATCGGCCGGTAGTCTTTTCGCGGCTGCCCGTTGTTTCCAATGACCTGACGGTATAGCGCGAACGTCGCGCCTGGCAGAGGTTCACCTTCGGCTGTCTGTTGTGTTTTTCTGATCTGCAGTATATAAGGCCTGTTTTTGATCGTGAGTTTTCCGATCCGAATCTCCTCACCGGAACTGATGTCGGTATCATCCACGATGTACCATCCATCAGAACTGTTCGCGATGCTCGTCTGCCAGGTAGCACCGTCATCATCTGAAACATAAACCGTGTTGCCTTCACGTTTCAGCTTCAGTGGTGTACTTAGACCGATATAACCGGAAGGAGAAGCGATCTCCGCGAGCGTATATACTTCATCCTCCCGCAGATACGCGATCGTGATAAAGCCGCTCTCGTCCGAAGTCAACGTGCCACTGACGGCATTGTTTCCATTCCCGTCTTTTAAGGAAAAGACCGCATCGGCAAGAGGCGTCGTACCGTCTTCCTTTGTTTTATACAGATCCAGACCGGCACGTTTGTTGACCATCACATCCTCACGGACATTGGCGTTCTGAGGTAGATCACCCATCGTATAACTCACGATGGTATAGGTGAAGGAAGAAGGCTCCGCATCTCCGTACTGCCGGCCGCTTAAAGTGATCTGACCGGTACCGTCCACAGGAAGTAGCGTGACTGTACCGTAATCTGTCACCCTGCCCCTGTCGTCAACAGTTGGATTCTCGTTACTGATGGTCACTTCCCGAACGACATAGTGCGCGAAGTCTGCCGCATCGCCGTTTCCACCGCTTCCGTCCAGGTCGTCTATCGTCTGGAAGAACCAATAGGCTGATTCATCCGTCCGTTTCAGCCGGCGAACCGTATTATGTTCGTCGTTGTCAACAAAAGTCAGCTCTCCGTTAATCTCCGTAAATACGGCCAGATAGATTACGTCGCGTTCGGCCATCCAGTTCGCGTCGGACCATTCCTTATAACAGCGCAGGCCCCACCCTTTCAGGTTACGGATCTCGATCTCGTTATATTCGGAGATTACGTTAATGACGCCGGTCGCCGGTTCTTTGCTGTCATTAGAAATGATTTCGCCTGTGCCTGAGTCTATCCTTGTTACATACCATTGCAGGGTGTAGCCATCCGGAAGCTCGTAATCACGTTCTTCTACCTTGTATCTGGTACCGGCGGGAATTTCTCGGACCTCTACGGTATAGTCCACGGGGATGTTCGTAATGGTGCCGCTCATGGATGTCGTAAAGGTGACCATTCGCTTTTCTTCATCGGTCAGGTCTTCATAATGATCCTTGCCATCTCCGAGAGAAACCAGTTTCCCGTTTTCCGCATCCCACCGACAGTAATTGCCCTGGTCGTCCTTGACATGATAACTGTACATATCTGCCAGCGGCAGCTGATCCGCCGGAGTGTTCTCCGTTCCTAAATAAAGACGGAAGGTGAACGTAGTATCGCTTTGTTCATGAGGGATCGGTGTCTCCCCATCTTCCGCGTAGAGATGTTTGGTGAAAGTCAGCGTGCCCTTGGCGTTGGGATCTACCCAGTTCTGGAAGACTACTCTTCCCCTGCTGTCGACATAAGCATAGGGGATAGAGAAATCCTGCCGTCCCTGATCCTTACCGTTTGGCACGCCAGACACTTCTTCACCGTTTACCGTCACATGGGTATATATGCCCTGATGGATCGTCGTTGCCGGATTGGTACTCTCATCCACCGTCGTGATATCTACGGCACATTCCCTGATATAATACATCATGGCTGAATCAGGAAAATCGATCTCGGCCGTCTCTCCTGGTTTGAGTACAAATACACTCTCATACACCTGGCCATCCGGTGCTGTATAGCTGTCCCTGAGTGTCACTAATCGGTTCGTATCCTTATATACGACCCGGATACCGGAACCAGGTTCATTAGCGGTGACCAATTGATGTTCGACGTCCTCTGAATCTTTATAGAAGATCTGGAAGGGATACTCCGAAAGATAGGATTCTGTGCTGTCCACACCCTTGATCTCCTTGCTCAGCAGTACAGTGCCGGGTTTGACAGATGCAAGGTTGAAGCGCATATGCAGGTTCGAAGCGCCTGCGCCGCGTTCCATATAGAAGATACGCATGGTATGGTCTGTGTATTCTTTGAAAATGGTCCCGTCGCCTTCGAAGTATTCGGCAAGATGATCGTCAACATCCGTGTTTTGCTCTGCCGTCGCAGATGCCCGATCCGGGTAACCTTTTCGTTCGCGATAATTCTTCTCAAAGACCGCGCGAAGCGTTGTCTGAACACCGTTCACCACGACCTCACCCGTGGAATAGTTGACGCTTCCTGGCAAGGCACCGTGGATACCTCCAAGATCGATGATCAGTTCTCCGTCCACATAGAGCCAGAAGTCATCGTCACCGGTAAATTCGTAGATGATATCATGTCCCCAGGCGTCCAGTCCGCTCGGCGTCTGAGTAAACGTAGCCTCGATCTCCATCGCGAAGTAGACGTCCACCGTTTGGCCATTACACTGAAGCGTGTGCAGCTGTTCACCCTTACGGGGATCGCTGTCGGGAAGTTCCGGATCGTTTGTAGAGTTCGCAACTACCGTGGGGTACAGGTTATATTTATTGACACTGGTGTACACTCCAGGCTGAATATAGTTGTAAGGGAAGAACTGACTGTGCTTCAGTGAGTTCTTGTTGCCGCCGGAATCATAGGAGGCCAGCTGAGAGTAGACTGTGAAATTGTTCGGATCATATGTGCCGTCCGGCGTATAGAATGATGCAAAGTTTTTCGCGCTGTCGTATTCGTAATAACCGCTCGAATAGTAAGTGTTCTCGATAAACAGATGATTGACGTCTACCGCCTGTGCGAACATCTCTGCCAGAGACTTATTATTGTTTCTTGTCGCTGTCGGATATCCGTCAGAACCGAGTTGTGTGGATAACAGACCACTGTCAGGTGCAGAGTGCGTATAGCTGTTGCTGCCAAGAAACTGGCTCATATATCCGTTATGGTTCTGGAGATCTCCGTTATCCAGATCTACCATCCTCACGGTGATCCCGTACTGTTGATGATCGACTGTGGCCACCGTCGTCAGTTCCGATTCGTCTTCCCCGGGAGTATCCGTCATGATGGCAAAGTAGAAGGTGTCCGCCTCATCCATGGAACATACTTCCAGTCCGGTCCGGTCATCGTTTACCCGAAGACCGATATAGGCATAGCTCGGATCATCCCAGACCAGGATCGTCGAATAATAGTATCCGTAGCGGCGGCCGTTCAGGTTGATGCTTCGGTCGAAATAATCCGGAAAAGCGCTTCCTGTCCGCAGGAAATTGCCGTCGGTCGACGGACGGATACAGTTGCTGGCGGCTCCTCCGGGATAAGCGTTCTTCAGCTGATAATAATAGGTGGGTTCTCCGTCCGAATACTGATATTCCGTGAAATCCCATAACATGGTATTGATCGTACTGCCCACCCACTGGATCAGACCGCCGCTCTCAAAGGCGCGAGCCAGGCTTCCGTCATAGCCCACGGCATAAAACTCATATTTCTTTGTTGTGTCGTTCCATTTACGGGTATAGAGGACCACCTGAGCGCCGTCCGGCACCTTCGTCCGGTCGGAAAGATCGACCTTCTCCGCGCTGTAAACGGTAAAATCGCTATCATCCAGCAGCGCGGACTTGGAAACAAGATTCAGCCACGAATACTGTCCACCCGAACTGGAACTTACAAAACCGTTGGCAGCCTTACCGCCGGAAAGCGTCAGCGCCTTGTCATTTGGCCCGCTGAATTTATACTTACCCGCATTCTCCCCTGTTCCGGATTCCACGGATATAACGGAGTTCGCGGTCGGTGAAGACTCCAGCGTAATGCCGGATCCCACTGTCAGGTACATTTTCTCTCCGCCGATCTGTGTGGTAATATAATACTTCGTACCTTCGATACATTCGAATGTCCAGTCGGTCAGGTCCATATCCTGAGCAATCAGAAGCTCTCCTGTGGTACTTAGAACATCCGGACGAACCAGAAGCTCTACCGCGTTCAGCTTGCCGCTGGAGGAGGATTCACTGGTGAGACCTGCTCCCTTAATATTCTCTTCGTGATAGGCGATCGAGAAAGTCTTCCCGTCCAGTTCGTAGTAGTCAAAAGGCGTCACGACTGCTTTTCTGATCGTGACCCGTTCATTGTTATTGGCACCGTTATTTCGGTTTTCCAGGAAGAAGTTTCGGTTCCCTCGAACGCTCAGAGCGTAATTCTTATTATTGACCACAACATAAATATAAAATGTATTAGTATTACCGACATTGTTGCTGGTACTTTCCACCGTAAACACAGTCTTGCTGGATGCATCCAGCCTCATCCTGTTCGTGTCATAGACATACAGGTACTGATTGGCAGATCCATCCTTGCAATAGATATAATACTTTCCGCTCTCCTCTGTCTGCTCGAAATACCAGACGCCGGCACCGGCTTTGCTGGTCGTTCCAAGAAACTCCCCTTGCCCGTTGCTGTAACTGGAGCTCAATCCTGGCTGGGTCGTCGTCATATAGTTGGTGTTGCTTCTGTAAATGGAGAAATAATAGCCCTGTCCTTCATCGATTTCAGAAGGCAGCGAGATATCCGATTCCTGTCCGGGAACATAAGGATCTTTCGCCGCGACGATCGCGTAAACAGAGAAACCGTTCGTCGTAAAGCGTACCGTTTCTCCTTCCACGGTCGTATCAATATCATAGACGGTAAAGCCATCTTTCCTTTCACTCTCCGCGAAATGAAGAAGGCTTACTCTTTCATAATCCTCCAGTGTTTCACCGATCATCCGGATACTGACATCCACATCGCCCGTCGGCTCATATACGATGTTGTGGTCGGTCTCATCCACGATACGGATATCGAAGATCCTTGAATACTCTATGTCTTCAGCCTCTATCCCAAGGACAGAAACGGAATCGGCAATGTATTCGTCATACCCTTCATCCCCCGGCAGGAGCTCGGAAACGAGCAGTTCCACGCCTTCCATGGGGATACCGGACGTACTGTTGTACGTCACGTTGATCTCATAGGTATTTCCGTCGGAAGCTTCTATGGTCTCCGAGATCTGCGCCGCGACGACCGAAAAGATCGAAAAGCCTTCCGTAGCAAACTCAATGGAATCTCCCTCGACCGTCGACTCCACTACCTCGGATGCCTCTTCAGACAGGTGCACGACAGACAGATCATTCTCTTCCAGGACTTCTTCGTCGATCAGACGAATGACGACACTCACTTCGTTCTGCGGCTGGTATTCTTCCCCGGTCTCCGGATCCACGATCGTGATATCGAACAGACGGATCAACCGGACGTTTTTGGCTTCCAGCCCTGCAGCCTCGATCGTCTCAGCCGCATAGGACTCGTACATTTCCTCATCGCTGAGGATCTCCGTAACTTTCAGTTCGGCGTCCTCAGGGATCAGGGAGAGATTATTATAAGTCACCGTGATCTCATAGGATTCTCCATCCGTATCCGTGATCGTGCGGGTCCAGAGGACTTCTTCCGTTTCTTGTGGTTCTTCGGGCTCTTCAGTAGGAATGTCAGAGGATTCTTCTTCTTCCTCTTTCTCCCCCTCTTCGTCTTCCGTCTCAGGCACGGAAGACTCTTCTTTTTCCTCTTCCTCTCCCGTCTCAGGCTCCGAGGATTCTTCCCAATCAAAATCAGACGAGTCTTTGACAAGCTCGTCTTCTTCAGAATTTTTCTCTTCTGTTTCTGTCTCTTCTTCAGCCAGGGCTGTGAGAATTACAGACGGATGCTGACTGAACATACCCAGCAGCATGACAAAAACAAGCAGTAAAGACAGAGCTTGTTTATGCCGTCTCATAATTCTCACCTCCTTCCAACGAAATACTTTCTATTTATGTCTGTTTTTCGTCTTCTACTGTTTCTGCCGGGACTCGCTGTCCCTGAGTTGACTTCTTGAAATGTCCACGGATTGCCGGGACTTGTGTCCATGAGATTCCTGACAATAGGCCGGGAAGTAGTCCTCCCGGCACTGTCATCATTCATTCCCAATCACGGTGAGCATCTCGTTTTCGACGATGTACTTGACCATTCGGTCATCGATCAGCCTTTTCTGCTGCTGAAAGCCATACATCAGGCTTTTGTCACAGATTCGGTTTATCATTCGCGGAATGCCTGTTGAGTACTTGTAGATTTCATCCATCGCCCTGTCTGTAAACAGTTCCTGCCCGCATTCGGAATACGCCAGATGAGATCTGATGTAGGCTTCCGTTTCCGCTCGATCCAAGTGAGGAAGAACACAGTAGATGTCGATTCGTTGGCGGATCGCATCATACCGTTTATACCGCAGTTTCTTATCCCACAGTTCCGTCTGGCCTACCAGAATTAAGGCCATAGGACTTTCTGAATCAAACCGGTAATTCAGAAGGAACCGGAATTCTTCCAGTGTTTCCTTCTCCAGCAGATGTGCCTCGTCCAGAACGCAGACAAGCTGCTTTTTCTGGACACCGCGGATGTATTCGATCGCTTCCTGCAGCTGACGTTTGGAATCCCCCCGATAAAATCTGGATTCCATTCCCAGCTGATCCAGGATCCCCTTATAGAACCACTTCGGAGTCAGTTTTGAATCCGAAAGGTATAGCAGGATATACCTGTCCGGGGCGAGACTGGATGCGAAACGGCGGATGAGGGTGGATTTTCCACATCCTGAGTCGGCAGTGACAACAGCGAACAGCTGACGGTCAGCGACATAACAGAGTCTGTCAAAGGCGGCTCCGATCGCCGGTGATTCATACAGCTTCTCCGGTGGGATGTTCCGGGTAAACGGAGTATACTTCATGTTGAAGAATGATTCATACATGATCAGTTGCCCTCCTTCCGGTATCCGCTGAAGGAGATCGCGTTTGTCAGCCGCGCCTGGGATTCTGTATGTTTCTTTTCAAGCACATCCAGAAAACGGGACGTTTCCG
>JAFRZE010000053.1 GCA_017442735.1 Bacillota bacterium | reverse complement strand
TACTCGGGGAGTTGCTGGTGGTGATGCGTCTCGGGGAAACACCCGTTCCCATTTCGAACACGACGGTTAAGACCGAGGCGGCCGATGGTACTTGGTGGGGGACTGCCTGGGAGAGTAGGCGGCTGCCAGCTTTTATAATGCTAACGAAGTCATCTGAAGGTTGATCCGACAGATGGCTTTTTTGTTTATTGAATCATTCCTCAGAAAATGTTACAATGGTTATTATGATGGTTTATTTTTGGGATCGAATTAATGAAGAACGCGGTATTTTGTCGGATATGGATGATCTGGAGATCATTTAGTGGTTTTTGGAAAGAGATAGATGAAAAAAATAGTTATAGGGATCCTTGCCCATGTGGATGCGGGCAAAACGACTCTTTCGGAGGCACTCTTATATCTGAGTGGTTCCATACGGCATCTGGGACGTGTTGATCACCAGGATTCATTTCTGGATATGGATGTTCAGGAAAGAGAGCGTGGCATCACGATTTTTTCCAAGCAGGCCAGATTCATGCTCTCGGAAGAAACAGAAGTGACCCTGCTGGATACGCCGGGTCATGTGGATTTTTCCAGTGAGATGGAGCGGACGCTGCAGGTACTGGATTATGCCATCCTGGTGATCAGTGCTTCAGATGGTGTACAGAGTCATACGATCACACTTTGGAGACTGCTTCAGCGATATCATATTCCCACTTTTCTTTTTATCAACAAAATGGATCTCGGTCATGCTTCGGATCAGGAACTGATGGATGAACTTCATCATAAACTGTCGGAAGGATGTGTTTCCTATGATGATGCGGATTCTCTGGATGAAGCGATCGCGACACTCAGCGAACAAGCGCTGGATATGTATCTGTCAAAAGGAACTGTATCAAAGACCCTTCAACGAAAACTGATCCACAAAAGACTTCTGTTTCCTTGTTTCTTCGGATCGGCGCTAAAACTGGAAGGCGTAGAGAGTTTCATGCGGATGCTGGATCAACTGACACGGACACCGGAGTATCCTTCAGAGTTCGGAGCAAAGGTGTTCAAGATCACCTATGATTCATCCGGCGAGCGATTGACACATATGAAAGTGACCGGAGGCAGACTTCAGGCAAGGGATAGTCTTCAGACCGTAAAGGATGATTTAGCGGTACCGGAAAAGGTAAATCAGATCCGTCTGTATTCGGGCAATCGATTTGACGCCGTTCCATCTGTCGATGCCGGAACCGTTTGTGTAGTGACCGGACTTCAGGAGACCAGTCCCGGACAGGGACTGGGGATCGAAAACGACAGTGAAGCACCAATGCTGGATAGCTTTATCACTTATCAGGTGATCTCCAATACGGATATACACAACCTTCATTCTTATCTGATGAAACTGGAACAGGAAGATCCTTCGCTCCACGTCGTATGGGACGAAGAGCTGTCTGAGCTGCATGTTCAGCTCATGGGAGAGATCCAGCTGGAAGTGATCCAGCGGCTGATGAAAGAACGGTTTCATACAGATGTCAGTTTCGGACCTGGAAGCATCGTTTATCGGGAAACGATTCTTGACCAGGTAGAAGGGGTAGGCCATTTTGAGCCCCTCAGACACTATGCGGAAGTCCATTTACTGTTGGAAGAAGCACCAAGAGGTTCCGGACTCAGTTTTGAATCTAAAGTCAGTGAGGATCTTCTGGCAAAGAACTGGCAGCGACTGATCTTTACACATTTGAATGAAAAGGTTTTCAAGGGTGTTCTTACCGGCTCTCCGATTACAGATATGAAGATCAGTATCGTGGGAGGAAGAGCACATCTGAAACATACAGAAGGCGGTGACTTCCGGCAGGCTACTTATCGGGCTGTCCGACAGGGACTCATGCAGGCAAGGTCTATCCTTCTGGAACCATATTATGACTTTGAACTTACTGTTCCTGAAATGACGATCGGACGGGCCATGACAGACCTGGAACAACGTTTCGCGAAGTTTGAACCTGTCCGGGTTCATGGTGGTAACGCGACTATTCAGGGATACGGACCTGTCAGTACTCTGATGGACTATCCTATGGCTGTCAGTGTGTATACGAAAGGAGAAGGCAGTTTAATTTGTACACCCCGCGGATATGACGTCTGTCATAACTCAGAGGAAGTGATCGAACAGATCGGATACCGGGCGGAAGATGATCTTTCCAACTCCGCGGACAGCGTTTTTTGTTCTCACGGTGCCGGGTTTATCGTTCCATGGTATGATGTGCCTTCTATGATGCATGTGACGACACCTTTTTCCAAATCGTCTGAAAAGAAGGTTCAGGAGGAAGCGGAAGTTCGACCTTCTGTCCGTAAATCTTCCGGATCGGCGGATTCACTGGCTATGGATAAGGAACTGTTGGAGATCTTCGAGCGCACTTATGGAAAGACAAAAAAAGATGCTCTTCGTGAAACAGAGAAGAGCACCTTTCGAAAGAAAACAGATCCGGATGAAAAAGTCGAGATCCGTATCCCGGAAGCGGAAACGGAATACTTGCTGGTCGATGGGTATAACGTTATCTTTGCGTGGGAAAAATTGAAAAAGATCGCCAAAGATCAGCTGGAATCGGCCAGAAATCAGCTGCTGGAGCTGCTCAGTGCCTATCAGATCTTCAGAGGCTGTATCCTGATCGTCGTGTTTGACGCTTATAATGTTCCCAGACCGGTGGAAGATATCCTTCGATATGACGAGCTGTATGTCGTCTATACACGGCAGGCAGAAACAGCCGATACCTATATCGAACGAACGACGTACGAACTTCGCGCGAAAAGACATGTGCGCGTCGTTACATCTGACGGGGCGGAGCAGCTGATCGTGTTAGGACACGGAGCAGTACGCGTTTCCGCCAGAGAGTTTGAAGATGAGATGCGGGAAGTGATCAAAGAGATCCGTGAAAAGATCGGCGCCTGGAACCTTCAGGAGAATAAGGAGAAGATCCCTTTAGATCAATTCCGCCACATTGAGTTTTTCCAGGATGAAGATGATCATGGGAAAGACGTAGATCATAACGAAAACAACGATTCCGGCCAGTAATACCAGAAGCATAGAAATCTGATTCACGACTTTCCTTTCGCAGCAGCCCAGATAGACTTCATGGAGTTTCGGCAGGAAAAGGAACAGAACAAACAGGATCAGAAAGACAAGGCTTATGACAGCCCCGAGAACAAATCCGGGCGGCAGATAGGAGATCGTGATCTCATGATGTCCTGATGGAAGGACAAAAGCACAAAAACCATCAAAGCTCTCCGAAAGGGGAGCTTTTTTTCCGTCGATCCGAAGTGTCAGGCCGGAATCATAAGGCAAAGAGAGGAAAACGGTTCCACCTGGTTCATCATCGGATGAATAACCATGGAGAGAGCGGGCTGATGATGTGGTAAGATTTAGCGTGCGGCAGGATGAAATGGCTTCTTTCAGCAATGAATTATCCAGACCCAGAATGCCGAAGGACCGGCAGGAAACAGCCTGCAGGAGTTCAACCTCTATTTCAAGATGCTGGTTTTCAAAAGTTCCCAGCTCGATCAGACCGTTATTCAGGGATGTCGGATAAAGGTTTATGATTGTGGCCTCATCAATATAGACACGGAAAGACTTATATATATGCTCGGACAGATGATTGGACAGTTCATCGAAACAATCAAAATACAAAGTAGTCGGATCGGTGATATCGATGGAATAATGTATATAGGATTGAGAACCGGAATGATCACGACGGAGCTGATAAAGACCGTTCTCATCTATGGAAAAACGACAGTTGGAAAGCATGGAAGGTTCATACAATGTCAGACCGATTTCGGTTTCTGGAAAAAGCTTGCTCCAAAGCAGCTGTTGATTCTCAAATCTTGTTTTGGATTCTAGCCCACATGTGCCGTCATTTGAAGCGGCAGAAATGACACCAAGCGGCAGATAGTAAAGATTTTGTGTGATCTTATAGGTATCATTCGCATAACGGGCATTCATTCCATCTGCCCATTCAACCTGATAGCCTATGGAAAAGTAGGCATCTGTCAGATGCGTTCCGCCGTATCCGCCGACTTCCATCCAGTAGGAAGAATACCCCAGGTTTTTCATGGCAAACATATAGGACTGACTGGTCAGCGAAGTATAGTGACCAAGAGAGTTATAACCCAGGGATCCAAGTGTGTTCGCGTGGAAGTATTTCTGCTTCATCTTCATCCGGTAAAAAGGAAGAGACTGATCAGCGGCAGACTTGAAAGCGGCCAGATCGACGGCTGCCTGATAATCTTCCACATGGTTTTCTGAATCGGCTGAGGTGAGATACACATCCGAGCTGTTGCAAACACTGAAACAAATCAGAAACATAGAAAGAATTCCAAAGGCAATCGGTTTAAGCCAGCCCTTTAAAGCGGCTCTGATAAGCAGCAGACAAACGATCCCTTCGAGCATTGCGATAAGGCTTAATCCCACGAGAGAAGAAGCGTTTCCCCACAAATGATGTGTATAATTGACCAAAGAAGGCAATTGTGCCGAAATATATGTTCTGGTCAGATATCCTCCCAAAAAAACAATAAGCAGAAGGATCAGAAATACCAGAATGCGGCTGATCCGGTCAGAAATGACCGAGACAAACGAGATCTTCTCCAGATAATGCGCAGCCAGACTGATGAGGAAAAAGACAAGCATAAAACCATACCGGACAGGAAAACTCATATAACTGCCGGTATGCCACATCGTATTGACAGGCTCTATGAAAATCGGGATCAGAAGAAGGAAGAGCAGAAGAAGATAGTTTTTTGTCAATCCTTTTTGGACAGGTTCATGCAGCATTCCATAGAATACGGCTATAATGGCAAAGGCCGATGGAAAAAGAAAGGGAAGTGTTGTCTGAAGATGAGAAAACAGATCTTTGTTTTCCAGTGTTTCAACGATAGACGTTTCACGTCCGGACGAGAAAAACTGCAGTAGGCTGGGAATCCAGATCACAGCCGTAATGCCGGCAGCGATCAGGGAAGCGGTTATGAAACGTGGAAATATACCGTCCTGCTTTTCTTTATCCAATGTGATCGTAAGAAGAGTGAAGTAAAGAATCGTCAGGATGATGACCATGTAGCCGATATAATAGCACAGGATCATCTGCAGGGAGATCATCAGAATATAGAAACGAGCCTTTTTATGAGCGGCCAGTTCTTCAAATGAAAGAACAAGAAGCGGGAAAATAACAGCACAATCCATCCAGATCGTGTTCTGGAAGAACATCATCTGATAACCGGAAAAAGCGTAAAGAACAGAAAGAATAAAACATAGGAGCGGACGATGATGGTGCTTTTTCAGATACAGGCACATCGTCAGCGCGCAAAGAGCCATCTTCAGGAGCGTCAGAATATTCATAAACTCCATCAGACGGGCATCCGGCACGATCAATACGAGCAGGTGCAGGGGACTGGCCAGAAAGAAAAAGAAAACACCCCAGAAATTCATTCCGCCGCCCATTTGAAGGCTGTAAAACAGACTGCCGCCGGAACGCACGATATTCTTGAAAGTGAGAAGAAGGGGCAAAACCTGCTGATCCATATCACACCAGGAGACAGTCCCGATGCCAAAAGGATAAAAACCGTTTTTGGCGTAGATCAGCAGAAGGATAAAAGTAACCGCCGCAGGAGCGGCCAGGTAGACGATTCTGTCGGCGGTAAGTTTGTTTTTCATATGGGTATCCTTAGTTTTTGGCGGATTGCTTTTCCCGGAAGATCGCTTTGGCGCGAAGTCCCTGATCGAGGATCTCCTTACGCATACGGATGGATTTGGGTGTGATCTCGACCAGTTCATCATCCGCGATAAATTCAAGGCATTCTTCCAGAGACAGTTCTTTGGGAGGAGTCAGACGAAGCGCTTCATCGGCGGCGGAAGAACGCATGTTTGTCGCGTGTTTTCTCTTGCATACGTTGACAACGATATCCTCACCGCGGGAGCTTTCTCCGACAATCATTCCTTCATATACGTTGGTGCCGGGCCCGATAAACAGATTGCCTCGTTCCTGCGCGTTGTAAAGGCCGTAGGTAACCGCTTCACCGGCTTCGTGGGCGATCAGTGATCCGTGTGTACGAGGATCGATGTCACCTCTGTAGGGCTTGTAACTGTGGAACACATGGTTGATGATAGCGGTCCCGTGAGTCTCAGTCATCAGCTGTGAGCGGTATCCGATCAGACCACGCGCGGGGATCAGGAATTCTACACGGGTATAGCCGCCCTGGGTAGGGGTCATATTGACGAGTTCGGCTTTTCTGGCCGCGGAACCTTCCATCAGGACACCGGTGTATTCATCCGGCAGGTCTATAACAAGCTCCTCAAAGGGCTCCCAGAGTTTTCCGCCGACCATCTTGGTGATGACACGGGGCTTGGTCACGGCGAATTCATAGCCGCCGCGGCGCATTTCCTCGATCAGTACGGACAGATGAAGTTCACCTCTTCCGGAAACGGTAAAGGAGTCTACGGAGTCCGTGTCCTCGACGCGAAGGGAAATATTCGACTCAAGTTCACGGTATAGTCTCTCCCGTAAATGACGGGAAGTAACATAATCTCCCTCTTTTCCGGCAAATGGGCTCTTGTTGACCGTGAAGGTCATGGAAAGGACCGGCTCGTCGATCGCGACAAAAGGAAGCGGTTCGACATTGGTCGGGCAGCAGATCGTTTCACCGATATTGATATCCTTGATACCGGAAACCGCGACGATCTCGCCTGCGCAGGCAGCCTCAGCAGGGATCCGGCGCATATCGTCATATACATACAGATTGGTGATACGGACAGTAGAGGAGGTGCCATCCTTACGGCAAATAACAACGGTATCGCCGACATGGATGGTTCCACGGTCTACACGGCCGACAGCGATTCGACCGGTATAATTGTCATAATCGATATTAGAGACCAGCAGCTGCAGATCTCCTTCCGTGTCTCCGACAGGCGCAGGGATCGCATCGATGATCGTATGGAAAAGGGGTTTCATATCTGTTCCCTTTCCATCGGAACTTAAGGACGCCCATCCTTCTCTCGCTGAGGTATATACAACGGGAGAATCAAGCTGTTCGTCACTCGCGCCAAGATCCATCAAAAGCTCCAGTACTTCATCTACGACATCATCCGGACGAGCGTTTGGACGGTCCACTTTATTGATGACAATGACAGGCGTGAGCTTAAGATCCAGCGCTTTTTTCAGGACAAACCGGGTCTGCGGCATGCATCCTTCATAAGCGTCGACCAAAAGGAGGACCCCATTGGCCATTTCAAGGGCTCGTTCTACTTCTCCGCCGAAATCAGCGTGGCCGGGCGTATCGATAATATTGATCTTATATCCGTTATAGTGCAGGGAGGTGTTTTTCGCCAGGATAGTAATACCGCGTTCTCGTTCCAGATCACCGGAGTCCATGATCCTTTCAACGACTTCCTGGTTGTCACGGAAGATACCGCTCTGATGCAGCATCGCGTCGACCAGCGTCGTCTTGCCATGATCGACATGGGCAATGATCGCGATATTACGGATCGATTTTTGTTCAGTCATAGAAAACCTCGTAAAAAATGTGTACAGATTATTTTACTACACCCAAAAAACGCCTTCAACCAAAAAATTTGCTGTAAATTGAAAAAAATTTAAAAATCTCCTGACAAAATGACGATAATAATATTAGGGGGACATTTTCAGGAGGTCACTATGAAAGACAAAACGAAAAGAATACTGCTTTTTTGTTTGCTGGGAGTGATCGTGATTTTTGGTATCATTTTTCGATCTTCGACCAAACAAAAAGAGACACTGCAGGAAACACAGAAATTGTCTGCTGAATCCGACTTTAGGGAAGAACCGGTCCTTGCAGAGGAAAGCATTCGGCTTTTAGGGGTCCACGTGACCGGTGCGGTCCAAAACCCGGACAAGGTATACTATCTCCCGGAAGGCGCCAGGGTCGCGGATGCGATCGAAATCGCGGGAGGCGCGGTGGAAGGGGCGGATCTTTCCCAGCTCAATCTTGCTGCTTATGTGAAGGACGGGCAACGGATCAGAGTACCTTTTGCCGGTGAATCCCTGCCGGCGGAGGAAGCCGGACCGGAAGGTCAAACAAAACACTTGACCAATATCAATTCAGCCACTAAAATAGAACTGATACAGCTTCCCGGCATAGGTGATACCACAGCGGACAAGATCATTGCCTACCGGGAAGAACACGGTGGTTTTTCATCGATCGAAGAACTGATGAATGTACCTGGGATCGGACAGACGAAGTTTGAGTCGCTCAAGGATCTGATCTCAGTTGATGATAACGATTAAGGAGATGGCTATGGCAACGAAGGTACTGGTGGTAGATGATGAACGGTATATCGTCAAAGGGATCAAATTCAGCCTGGAACAGGACGGAATGGATGTCGATGCCGCCTATGACGGCGAAGAAGCGTTCCGGATGATCCAGGAAGGAGAATATGATATCATCATACTGGATGTGATGCTCCCGGGAATGGATGGGATCGAAGTCTGCCAGCAGGTAAGGGAGTTTTCTTCGGTTCCTATTCTGATGCTGACAGCCAGGGGCGAGGATATGGATAAGATCCTCGGTCTGGAATATGGTGCGGATGACTATATGACCAAACCATTCAACATTCTGGAACTGAAGGCCAGGATCAAGGCGATCCTCAGACGTTCGCACGGAGGAGAACCCCGAAGCAACAACAGTTTCGAGTATCATGACCTGAGGATCGATTTTGATTCCCGAAGAGTTTTCATCAAAGGAGCGGAAACAAACCTTACAGCGAAGGAATTTGATCTGCTTGAACTGCTGTGCCGCAATGCCGGAAAGGTATACAGCCGTGAAAAACTGCTGGAGATCGTTTGGGGAGCGGACTATCCCGGCGATGTCAGAACAGTGGATGTACATGTTCGAAGGCTGAGAGAAAAAATCGAGCCCAACCCGGGCGACCCCTTATATATACAAACAAAGTGGGGCGTCGGTTATTTCTTTAAATCATAACAGGACGAAGAAAGATGTTCAAATGGGAGCTGCTCAGAGGAAAGCTGAGTAAGTGGCTTCGCTCGGTCAAAGTCCCGCTGTTTCTCGGCCTGGCTGTTTTGTACTTTATCTCTTCCGTCATGCTGAGTGAATACTTCTTCAAGATCTGGCAAAACTACTGGATCAATCAGAGAGTGACAGAAGCAAACCGCTATATCAGCTATCTCGCAGGGGAGATTTCAACAGCGGAGAACAGCAGCGGAGAGGTCATTATTTCTCCGGGAAGCCGTTTTCAGAGCCTTTCCAGAATTTACAGTTATATGCGCGTACTGATCCTTGACTCAAAGGCAAAAGTCGTTCAGGATACGACACAGTCAAGGATCGGTCGCTATATCGTCAATGATGAAGTTATACAGGCACTCGGCGGACAGACCGTACAGGGCGGTGATCAATATGTCCGTCGTATTGCTGTGCCCATTAAAGCCAAAAGCGATAACGCGAAGGTACAGGGAGTCATCTATGCTTTTGCCAGCATGGATTCCGTTCATCAGTCACTGGAAGTAGGCCGGGAAAGAACGATCCTGGTCACGACACTGATCGGATTTATTACGATGGCGCTTGCTTATGCGCTGGTGTATCTGCTGCTTCGACCCTTGTCGAAGATCCTGGCATGGCTTCGTGATCTTAAAGATTCCGAAACCGATGTGGATGATCTGAAAAAGCCGGTCATCCATGGCAAAAATGAGTTTACCATGATCGTCGATGAGGTAGAGGACGTCACCCATGACCTTCTGGCTCTTGACCGGTCAAGAAAAGAATTTGTTTCCAACGTTTCGCATGAGCTCAAGACCCCGCTTAGTTCTATCAAAGTGCTGACGGAGTCCCTGCTTCTCCAGGATGGCGTACCGGAAGAACTCTATAAGGAATTCCTGCAGGATATTAACAGCGAGATCGATCGGATGAACGGGATCGTCAGTGACCTTCTTACGCTGGTCCGTCTGGAGGAAGGAGAGAATGTCCTTAATCTTTCCACGTTTTCCATCGGGGATATGACGGATGATATCATCAAGAGAATGAAACCATTGGCGGATCAGAGAGGCATTCATCTGGTTCTGGAAGAAGTCCATCCGGCAATGATCGAAGCGGATGAGACTAAACTGACTCTTGCGCTGACAAACCTGATTCAAAACGGTATCAAGTATAACAAGGATGGCGGGCAGGTCAAAGTCAGGATCGACTGCAATCAGGTATACGCACTGATCGTCGTATCCGATACGGGCATCGGGATCGAAGAAAAGAACTATGAGAAACTGTTCCAGCGATTCTATCGTGTGGATAAGGCCAGAAACCGTGAAGCCGGCGGAACCGGCGGTACGGGCCTTGGACTTTCGATCGTACGTCAGATCGTGACACTGCACAAAGGAACGATCTCCGTATCCAGTGTGCTGGGAGAAGGCAGCAGCTTTTCGATCAAGATGCCGCTTGTTCAGACGGCCGATACAGAGGAGGAAGAGTAATGCGTAAACTAAAACGAATGATCCTCTTGCTTCTCGCTCTTCTGATGATGATCCTTCCTGCCGGCTGCCGTACATCCGATAACGTGCCGGAAGATCAAAGCAGCGAAGAATACCAGGAAAGCTATACGATCCCGATCTACTATACCAATGAAGATCATACCTCTTTGATCTTAAGAAACGCGAAAGTCAATTTCTCCTCAGCTTCTTCCGCGAAGCAGAGACTGGATGAACTGATCGGTTTTATTGAGGATCCGGATTCTCTTTTCCCTTCAGAGACAGAGTCACTTCGCTCCGTTATCCCGGAAGGAGTCTTTATCAAAGCTGTTCTGGAAGCAAATACTTCGGCAGATGATACCAAAGGAAGCGGAAATGTGCTTCGGATCGAACTTGAACAGGATTATGAAACTCTCTCCGTCACAGAGCAGCTGATCTTTCGGACGGGCTTTTCTCAGACAGTTTTTGCGGCGAGCGATATTTCGAGGATCGATATCTATATCAGGAATGCGGATGGAGTTTCCCGATATGATCAGATCCTTTCCAGCGATCGGATGATCATTGATCAGTATGACGAGGGTTTTTACCGGGACGAACTGAGAGTCACTCTGTATTTCGCGAATAAAGATCAAAGCTGCCTGGAGGCGGAAGAGAGAGTCCTTCGTCTGGGCATGACAGAGTCGCTGGCCATGGGCATCGTAAAAGCGCTGATCGAAGGCCCGACAAGTGAAAACCTGGTCAAAACCATGCCGGAAGGCAGTAAAGTCAATGATATCGTGGTCGAGGACGGAGTATGTTATATCGACCTTAACGATAAGTTCCAGCTGAACCACAGCGGTGGAGAGATGGCGGAAAAGCTGACGATCTATTCGCTGGTCAATTCACTGGGAAGAATCAACGGAATCAATTATGTGCAGATTCTGATCGATGGGCAAAAGACGGAATTCTATAAAGCCTATATCCCGATCGACAGTTTTCTTCAGCCGGATCCAAGTCTGATCGGAAGCCGGAACGGCAAGTAAGGAGTAATACAGATTGAAAAACAGGCCCGTGGTGATCCTTTGTTTGGTTTACCTCGTGTGCCTGGTCCTGATCCTTGTGGTTTTTCCCCAGGCGGGAGACTATGTTTTTCGTTTCACATCCTCAGCCCGGGAGATCGGAGAGATCGTCGGAGACGGTTCATCGATCACTGTCAGAATCAGAAGGCTGGAAGAGACCGGAAACGGTTTTCAGGCGGAAGCGGTTCTGTTTGGGGCGTTGGGTGAAAAGACCGGATATCTGTGCCGGATCGAGTTTCGGTCTTCGGCTGCCGATATATCGGAGGGTGATCTGGTCAGGATCTCAGGCACGATCAAGTGGCCTGAGAAAGCAAGCAATCCGGGACAGTGGGACGCTTTATCCTATGCCAGGTCACAGGGATACCTGTTTATTATCCATGCGGAGAAAAGCTCGATAGTAGCTTCGCATTCACAGATCGATCCTTCCGCGCTTCTTGGGAAAGTCCGAAGGTTTTTCTCCCGGAAGATCGATCTGTGTTTTGATGAGGATACGGCCGGTCTGGTAAAGGCCATGCTGCTGGGAGATAAGAGCGGATTGTCAGCGGATGAGAAGGATTTGTTTTCAGCCGCCGGGATTTCCCATATTACCGCTATTTCCGGGCTTCATCTGACTATTCTGGTTTCGATCCTTGAAAAGATCATCGGAAAAAGGCTGGGTCCGGTTCTATCGTCCGGATTATTATCGGTGTTTCTATGGGCTTATATCTGGATGACCGGTTTTTCGTCTTCCACTTTCCGGGCCGGGGCCATGGTGACCTATCAGCTCCTCGCGGAGTTGCTGGACAGAGAGCCTGACCGGACGACTTCTCTGGCACTGGCTGCCTTTATTCAGCTGCTGATACGGCCGACGATCATTCTCGGAGCCAGTTTCTGGCTGACATATATGGCGGTGATCGGGCTTTGGATCGGACGAAGCTTCGCGCTGAGACTGACGATCCTGCCGAAATTTATCCGGGAGAAGATCTCGGGATCTCTGGGCGTCGCGCTGACGACTTTTCCCATTTCCCTCTGGTTCTTTTTCCAGGCTTCTTTTGGATCGTTTTTTCTGAATCTGTTTATCGTACCGATCACCAGATATCTGCTCATTCTCTCTATTGCAGGGATCGGCCTTTATCTGATCTATCCGGCCCTGGGAGCAGGGATTTCCTTACTTTCGTCCGGGATCGTCCGGCTGATCTATGAAGTAAGCAGCTGTATGACGGGACTGCGCGGGATCCGGATGTCCGGCCGTCCATCTGTCCTTGTGATGATCATCCTTTCCGGTATGATCCTTCTGTATCTTCTGAGCCTTCGGTATCTTTCCCAAAGAAAGAGAAAGATGATCATTGGCATATTAGCGGTCGTGTTTGTGGCTGTCTGCTTCTTCCCGCGAAGGCGCGTCATGTTCCTGGATGTAGGGCAGGGCGACTGCAGTGTCATCGAATGGGAAGGCAGGGTTCTGGTGATCGACGCCGGTCCTTCTTACCGGACGGTCATCAAGCCTTATCTTCAGTATGAAGGGATCGAAAAGATCGATGTACTCATTCTTTCCCATCCGGATATGGATCATATTGAAGGAACGATCCATATCCTGGAAGATGGCATGAAGATAGATACCCTCCTGATCGCGGATGTGGAATCACAGGATAATGAAGCGAGGGCAAAACTGATCCGCCTGACAGAGTCTTCCGGAGGAGAAGTGATAAGGTGTCTTCAGTCAGATGTATATGAGCTTCAGACATGGTTTTCGCATATCCGGCTGCGGGTTCTTTCTCCAAAAGAAAGTACCGGCAACTCCAATGAAGATTCGCTGGTGGCGGAGATCCGGCTTGGAGAAGATCTTCGCATCCTGTATACTGGTGACATAGGGACAGAAACGGATCAGAGGATCATTTTGGATCGTGAGACCGACATTCCGCTCATACTGAAAGCAGCCCATCACGGATCCATGTTCGCGACCTCCGGGGAAATGCTGGATCGAACATATCCGTCACTGGTCGTGATCAGCGCCGGAAGAAACAATGAATACGGACATCCGCACAAGCAGATGATCCAAAGACTGGAAGACAGAAGGATCCCGTATATGGTGACAGCGGAAAACGGGGCGATCTTTATCGATGACGTGATGGGACACCTGATTTACAGAAGCTTCTTAGCAAATCAACAGCAGGACAGATAGACTATGAAAACACTGAAAGAACAGATCAGAGACGGTGAGATCGGTAATCTTTATCTGCTTACCGGCAATGAGCCTTTTCTGATCAGGCTCAATACGGACAGGATCAAAGACGCGCTGATCAGCGAAGAAGACGCGTTCATGAATTTTGATCATTTTGTCGGAGCCAGGATGGATCCGGAAGAGATCAAAATCAGCCTGGAGACGCTTCCGTTCCTTGGCGAGAGAAGAGTCGTCGTGATAGAACAGTCAGGCGCGTTCGGAAAGAAGTCGAATGAATTCGAAGGACTGCAGAAGATCCTGGAAGATCTGCCGCAGACGACGACGGCCGTCTTTATGGAAGATGAAATCGACAAGCGGACCAAACTGTTTAAATCCGTTCAGAAATGCGGACAGGTGATCACACTGGATCATCCAAATGAACATGATCTGTCGGTTTGGATCCGGCAGGAATGCAAAAAGAGAGCGGTCCGGATCGATAATAATGAGATATCCTATCTTCTTTCCCTGGCAGGCACCGACATGGCACATATCCTTTCAGAAGTAGAAAAGCTATGTTCTCTCGTGAAAGAAAAAGGAATGATCACTCACGCGGACATCGATCAGATCATTTCTCCTTCCGTTGAAACAAGGATCTTTCGTCTGACAGATCTTCTCGGCAGCGGAAAAAGCGCGGGCGCTTATCTGGCCTATAAGGATCTGCTTCGTCAGAACGAGAAGAAGGAACACATTTTCTATATGATCGGGCGGCAGTTCCATATGCTGTACAGGACCTCGCTGATGGAGAAAAGCTCTTTTCAGGAAGTAGCGGCTGAATTAAAGATCAGAGACTTCGCCGCAAAAGAATATATCCGTCAGGCCAGGATGTTCGGGAGAGAGAAGGTTTACCGGATCCTCGAAAAACTATATCAGACCGATCTGGCTGTCAAGACCGGCGAGATGACGATTGATGAAGCGCTGGATCTTACCCTTCTGACCTACGCGGACCCTGCTTCCTACCCGAAAAATTCAATGAAAACGTGAAAAAACTGTTGACACGGGAGGAAGGATATCGTATAATATCCTGCGTGTCTTAGTCTGTCCATTCTATTTTTACTCGGGCAGCAGATGGCTGCCATTAGAATTCTCAGGAGGTTTGTACCAATATGGCGAACATTAAATCGGCCAAGAAACGTGTTTTAGTTATCCGCACCAAGACCCTGCGCAATAAAATGATCCGTTCCAGCGTGAAGACCGCGATCCGCAAGGTCCATATGGCTTGTGAAGCCAAGGATGCGGCTGCAGCAAAAGCTGCTCTTAGCGTTGCCGTAGCGGCCATTGACAAGGCGAAATCCAAGGGCGTTTATCATAAGAACAATGCGTCCCGCAAGGTTTCTCGTCTTCAGAAAATGGTCAATAAGATTGCCTGATTTCTGACTGAAATCGTAAAAGTAGATTGGGAAGCACCCCTAAGCACTATGGATTTGCTTAAGGGTGTTTTTTCATAATCGGAAAGGAAAAAGATCTATGTCGGACCCGAACAGAATCCGAAATTTCTGTATTATCGCGCATATCGATCACGGTAAGTCCACGCTGGCTGACCGGATCATCCAGAAAACCGGTCTGCTGACTGAAAGAGAAATGCAGGATCAGGTCCTGGATAACATGGATCTGGAACGAGAGCGCGGCATCACGATCAAAGCGCAGGCTGTCAGACTGGTGTATCACGCGGAGGACGGACAGGAATATATCCTGAACCTGATCGATACCCCAGGTCATGTGGATTTCAATTACGAAGTCTCCCGGTCGCTGGCTGCCTGTGAAGGAGCAGTGCTGGTCGTCGACGCCACACAGGGTGTGGAAGCACAGACCCTGGCCAATGTCTATCTGGCATTGGAGCATGATCTGGAAACGATCCCGGTGATCAATAAGATCGATCTGCCGGCCGCTGATCCGGAACGGGTCAGGACAGAGATCGAGGATATTATCGGACTGGATGCTTCCGAAGCGCCGCTGATCTCGGCAAAGACCGGCGTCAATATTGAAGAAGTACTGGAACAGATCGTTCAGAAGATCCCCGCGCCTGAAGGAAAACAAGAAGGCCCGCTGAAAGCGCTCATCTTTGATTCTCTCTATGATTCCTATCGGGGCGTCATTGTATTCTGCCGCGTGATGGATGGGTCGCTTCGCCGCGGCACCCGTGTGCGCATGATGGCGGCCGGTGCCGAATATGATGTGGTCGAAGTCGGTTATATGGGAGCCGGTACACTGATCCCGGCTGAATCGCTTGGTGTGGGAGAAGTCGGTTATTTTACCGCCAGCATCAAAGATGTATCCAATACACGTGTCGGTGATACGGTGACGGAAGCTTCCCGCCCGGCAAAAGAAGCCCTGCCGGGATACAAGAGAGTTCAGTCGATGGTCTATTGCGGCCTCTATCCGGCAGATGGCGCCAAATATCCGGATCTGAGAGACGCTCTGGAGAAGCTGAAACTGAACGACGCATCCCTTTTCTATGAGCCGGAAACATCGGCCGCGCTCGGATTTGGTTTTCGCTGCGGATTCCTTGGTCTTCTGCATATGGAGATCATTGAGGAAAGACTGGAGCGGGAATTCAATCTGGATCTGGTCACTACGGCGCCGGGCGTTATATATAAGGTCCATAAGACCAACGGCGAAGAGCTGATGATCTCCAATCCGGCAAATCTTCCGGATGCCGCCGAGATCGACTATATGGAAGAACCCATCGTGGACGCTGAGATCATGATCCCGACTGAATATATCGGATCGATCATGGATCTGTGCCAGGACCGGCGAGGGATCTATCAAAGTATTCAATATATAGAAGACACCCGCGCGATCCTCAAGTATCATCTGCCCCTGAACGAGATCATCTATGATTTCTTCGACGCGCTCAAGAGCCGGAGCAGAGGATACGCTTCCTTTGACTATGAGCTGCTGGATTACGAGAAATCCGATCTTGTGCGGCTGGATATGCTGATCAACCGGGAGATGGTGGATGCGCTTTCCTTTATCGTTCATACTTCCAAAGCCTATGAGCGCGGACGCCGGATGGCTGAAAAACTGAAAGATGAGATCCCGAGACATTTGTTCGAGATCCCGATCCAGGCGGCCATCGGTGGAAAAGTCATTGCCAGAGAAACCGTCAAAGCTATGCGCAAGGATGTGCTTGCCAAGTGTTACGGCGGTGATATTACCCGTAAGAAAAAACTGCTTGAAAAACAAAAAGAAGGCAAAAAGCGGATGCGACAGATCGGTAATGTCGAGATTCCGCAAAGTGCCTTCATGGCTGTGCTCAAGTATGATGATGAAAGGTCATAAAATTCTTTTAACCCCAGAGATCCTCATCCGTGATCTCTGGTTTTTTCTTTTCTTGTTCTTTTTCTTCTACTTCTTCTGTTTCTTCTTCTGCTTCCTCGTCGTTCTCTTCCGCCGGAGATTCTTCTTCGGCGGATTCTTCATCCGTTTCTTCATCAGCCGACTCTTCGGCTTCTTCTTCCTCTTCCGAAGACTCTTCTGCGAGGGACTGCGCCAAATCATCCAGTGCGTCAGTCTCAGCGGATGATTCAATATCCGGCGCGTATTCGTTCTCGGTGATGGCAGCACGCTCTTTCGCGATCTTGTCTTTCCGGGCGAAAGCGATTATGAGGATGATTCCGACAATGACCATCAGGATGGATACAAGGACAGAAACAGGGAAGTTGGTGTTCCAGAAAAGAAGCTGGTCCGTCCGGAGGGTCTCGATCCAGGCGCGGCCGAGCCCATAGCCGATCATATAGGTGAAAAGGATCTGTCCATGGAATTTCTTCTTTCGGAAGAAGAGCACCAGGACGATGGTCAGCATCAGACACCAGAAGGATTCATACAGGAACATGGGGTGAACCTGAATATAGCGGACACCGCCCTTGGAAATGCTTTCTTTCAGAAGTTCCTGGGTCGTATAGGCAGCTGTTTCGATATTCAGACGCATGGCAAAAATATTATCTGTATAGGTGCCAAAGCATTCCTGGTTGAAGAAGTTGCCCCAACGGCCGATCGCCTGTCCCAGTGCCAGACCGGGCATCGCGGTATCCAGCAGCTGCAGCATGGAGTATTTTTTTGCCTTACAGAAAACGAACGCGGTAAGGATAGCGCCGATCACGCCGCCGTAGATCGCCAGGCCGCCGCTTCTGAAATCAAAGACGCGTAAGGGATTGTCCGCGTACTGGTCCCAGGAGAAGATGACGTAGTAGATACGGGCGCCGATCAGTGAAAAAATCAGTGCGTAGATCAGAAAATCGATATAAAGATCGGGATCCTGCCCGGACTTTTTGGCCAGTATGCGGCCCAGGAGAAGCCCGGCGACAACACCACAGGCTATAATAACACCGTACCAGGCAATATCGATCCCAAAAATCGTAAAAGCAACTTTGTTTAAATGTTCGATCGCGATCCCCAGATAGGGAAACCAAATATCAGGCATAAACAGACTCCTTAACGAAATAAAATCACCATGACAGTATACATCATATTGCGTAGAAATGCAATTGCCTGTATACTGAGGTTTATGAAACAACTAAGAATATTCGTATCTTCCACTTTTAACGATATGACAAAGGAACGCGATGTGCTTGTGGGAAAAGTCTTCCCGATGATCGCGGACTACTGCCATAAACGAAAAGCGGAATTCATTGGAGTAGATCTTCGGTGGGGCGTGACAGAGGAGCAGTCTGAAAAAGGCGAAACCGTCGATATCTGCATGAATGAGATCGATCGGTGCCGGCCGCTGTTTATGGGCATGATCGGTGAACGGTATGGCTGGATCCCGGACGGATCGGAGATCTCTGTCACCGAGCAGGAGATCCTGTATGGCGCGCTGGAAGCACCTGATGATACCGAAGCGTTCTTTTATCTGCGGGATAAGTCTCTGACGGAAGAGCTATATGGCCGTTTCCCGGAAGACCCTCATCAGGACGAACTGAAAGAGAAGATCCGAAGCAGCCGTTATCCGGTAATGGACGGTTATAAAGATCTTCAGAGCTTTGCTGATCAGGTCTATCATGATCTGATCGGCGCGGTCGATCGGCTGATCCTGCAGACGGAAGAGTCGGATCCGATCCGGCAGGTAAGGGAAGACCAGCTGTTCCAGGCTTCCCGGTACGCGGCGGGATATATCGAAAGACCTTCGAAAAAGGCCTTGCTTGACCATTTGATGGAGCAAAGGGGCCTGGTGCTTCTTCTTGGAGAGGAAGGCGCCGGAAAGACGGCTATGCTTTCCAGGTGGGTCATGGATCACCAGTCCGATCCGGATGAGTATCTGTTTGTCTACTATGTGGGCAACGCCGCCGAAAAAGGCTGGGAACAGATCGCCAGACAGCTGACCGGTGAACTGAAGCAGGCTTTTTCCCTTGATTATCCGGAACCAAATAGGAAGGAAGATCTTCGCAGAGCTGTTTTCATCCTGCTGAGCATGTCTGTCAAACAAAGAAAGATCAACCTGATCATTGATCAGCTGGACGCGCTTTCTCTGGATGACGGATACGGCCTTTCCTGGCTGCCGGCAGAACTGCCGGAAGGCGTATGCGTCCTGGTAACGGCTGAAGAGGGCGAAGTTCTGCGACGGCTGAAGCTTCGGGATCATCAGGAACTGTTTCTGGAGAGACTGCAGGCGCAGGAAGTATCTCGGATCGCGGAGGAATATCTGTCGTCTTTCTCAAAATCGTTAAGTCCTAAGCATATCGCTCTTCTTGAAAAATCCGAAAACGCGCGTAATCCGCTCTATCTGATCACCCTTCTGGGAGAGATGCGGCATGTCGGGAAATTCGAACTTCTGGAAGATCAGCTGAACGATTATCTGTCCTGTGAAAACCATTTGGAACTGTTTCTGAAAGTCCTGGAACGACTGGATCAGGACTATACCGGCGAAGGAAATCCTTCTCTTGGGAAACTGTTTGCCTTGCTTCAGGGCTCTAGAAATGGTCTTTCCGAGGCAGAACTGATCGACCTGATGGGGAATATCCCACAAGCATGGTTCGCGCCAGTTATGCTGGAACTGGAACCGTTTACGGCTGTAAGTACCGGCGCGATCCATTTTGCCATTCCGGGGTTTGCGGAGGCGGTCAAGATCCATTATGATCTGACGGAGGGAAAAGTTCATGAGACAAGGTCTCGGCTGATCCGGTGGTATCTGGACCATTCGGATTCGCCCCGAATCGGATATGAACTTCCCTGGCTGCTGGATCAGGAAAAAGAGTATGATCTCCTGCGAAAATGGCTCTCAGATCCATCCTGTTTCCTGGATATATGGAATCGCAGCCGGCATGAAACGAAAGCCTACTGGATGTCGCTGTCAGCGAAAGGATATTCCGTTCGTGAAGGGTATCAGACGATCCTGACAGCGCCGCAAGGCTATGACCCGGATCTTCTTTTCCATCTTTCTGAGCTTTTCGCTGAAATGGGAGAAACTGAAAGCGCTGAAAAACTCCTGACTTACCTGACGGACGAAAACGTTTCATCCGCTGCTCCGGCTACCAGACAAAATGCCTGCGGCCTGATGGGCAATCTCTTCCAGAGAAAAGGAAAGCTTGCGGAGGCCGCCGCCTGTTATCAGCAGAAATACGCAATATCCAGGAAGATCGGCGATCGGTATGAACAGCAGCGCGCGATCGGTAATATCGGACTCGTCGCTTTGATGAGAAATGACCTTCCCGCGGCAAAACAAGCCTTTGAGAGCGTTCTTTCGCTCGCGACCAGCCTTAATCAGCGGGACGGTATGCAGATCGCGCTTGGAAACCTGGGCAATATCGCGGTATCCATGGGTGACCTTGAAAAAGCCGAGAGCTTGTATGAACGTCAGAAAAAGATCAGTACGGACAGCGGTAATATGGCCGGTATGATCAATGCCTGCGGGGCACTGGGCATTCTCTATCTGAAGAAAAGTGAACTTCTGAAGGCAGAAAACGAATTCCTGGAACAGGAGACCTACAGCCGCAGGATCGGAGCTGCTGACGGACGTGCCAACGCGCTTGGGAACCTGGCTCTTCTGGCGGATCAGAAGGGCGATCTTATCCGGGCGGAGGATTTACTAAGTGAGAAGCTTGACCTGTGTCAGAAGACCGGTCAGTTTCTTGGCGAGCAAAGTGCGCTTTCCGGCCTGTCCGTTCTGGCATTTCGCCAGAATGATCTGAATAAGGCATACGACTACGCGAAGAGACGCTGTGACATCACCAGGCAGCATCGTGCTTTCCGTCAGTACGCGCAGGCACTGCTGCAGCTATCGAAGATCGAGAGGAAGAATGGTGATGAAACGAACGCGAAAACGCATGAACTACAGGCAAAGACCATTGCCAGACAGCATGGTTTTGCTCTTGAATAAAGGAGGAGAATAACATGGATCCTTATTACGAGTCAGCGAAAAGAATCGCGCTGGGTCTGGAAAAAGATCTAATGATCCAGTCAGGAGACGATATCTGGGGGATCTCTCTGGGAGAGTCCTTCAGTGTTCAGACAGAAATGCCGTACCAGTTCTTTGAAAAGGGGTTTGAAGCGCCGGATGAACTGACCGCGCAGAAGGCGGCACTCATGCTGTATGACGAAGAGTATGCGGCGGACCGGAAACAGGCAGAGCAAAACCTGATCATGCTTGAAGAAGCACTGAAGAAAAATGATCTGGCAGCGCTGCAGGCGCTATTTACGAAAGCGGGAACCGAAGAGTGGCTGAGTCTGGTCTTTCTGAATGGAGAGATCCTTCAGAATGAAGTAGCTCCCTTGCTGGATCAGGCGGATCCGATCTGCCGGAAGACAGCTGCGGAAGCCTTTAGCAAAGGACTTTCGAAATTGGTCGATTTCGAAGACCTGCTTGAGGCACTGATACGGCACTGTTTATAAACAACAGGAAAGGAAGGCTTGGATGAAAAGGTTTCATCGTATTTGTATCTTTATTTTGGCGATAGTTTTTCTTTTGCCTCTTGGAGGATGCCAGGCAAAAGCAGCGCCGGACTATTCAGAAGGCGATGCGGCACAGTTCGTCAAAAATGTCGCCAAAGCGATCACCAGCGGAGTGGACAGCGCGGATCTTTTTTACAGTGAGGTTTCTATTCTGTATGATCTGGAGCAGGTGCCTGTACTGCAGCCTCACTTTTTCATCACGTATGTCAAGGCAGAGACCGATCCTTCGGATCCTTCTCTGGTTCACTATTCCTGTCATATTCCGGGAGCGGTAAACATCAGTTTCCAGATGGCATATAATGTGTATTTTTCTGATATTTACAAGTACAGTCAGTTTGTCAAGGTCGAAGGAGATCTTCGGGTCGTGACAGATGAAAACGGGAAACGTCAGATCGATATCACGCAGGGAGATAATCCGTTCGCTGTTTATGCAGAGATGAGGTATGTTTCTCCTCTGGTCCTCTCCACAAAGAATATCGTGCTTTCGGATGGCATTTCGGAAGTGGAGCGCTCAGATCTTCTGAATCTTCTTTTGAATCTCAGTTGCTCTGCATATGGAGAGATGCTTGGTATTTCCGCTGATGAATACGCGGATCAGACCGTCGTGCCTGAACTGGAAAAAGTAACGGTCAATTTTTCGACTGTATATAAGGGCAGGAAAAGTAATAATAGTATACAGGATACATCCTTTATCAGCCTGTATAGCACCAGTTCTTCTCTGGGGCGAATCGGTTTGATCCTGGGATTCTGTATTGCGATCCTCGGACCAGTAGCCTTGATTCTATGGCTTGGTTACGGAGAAGGCCCCAGAGCTTTCTTTCGGAGATTGCGTGCTCCGTCACTGGCCCGAACCGGCAGAGGAAATCACAGCGAAGTAACAGAAGCGATCAGAAGTCTGGATTATCCCAAAGATCTGAAACTGCTTAAGAAGATTGTTGTCGATCAAAAACGTTATGGGGGCGATCGTGTCACAGCACTTCGAAGACTTCCCTATCCGGAAGAGCGTGATCTTCTGGTCCAGTTATTGGAAGATAAGAATGCAAACTGTGCGGAGACGGCTTTGGATAAGCTGCCTTATCCGGAAGAAAAAGAGATTCTGAAAAAGCAGGCGATCAACGCTGCGTCATCCAGTGTAAGATATGCTGCCATCAGAAAACTGCCTTATCCACAAGAAAAAGAAACACTGATCCAAGTGGCGCTTAACGATCACGAAAGTGATAATCGTCTGAAGGTCGTCAGGGAATTAAAATATCCGGAAGACAGCGAATGGCTGAAAAGGATTATTTCTCAGGATTCGAATGATCAAATTCGGATCGCTTGTATAGAGAAACTGGCTTATCCGAAAGAAAAAGACATTCTGAAAAACCTGGCATTAAAAGGCCGATCATCACGTGAAAGACTAGCCGCGATCGACAAATTGTCATATCCGGAGGAGAAGGATACGCTGCTGAATGTGGCACTACACGAGGAAAATGACTATAATCGCCTGAAAGCGGTCAGACAGTTGACCTATCCAGAGGATGCCAAGTGGCTAAAGAAGTTCGCTTTTGAAGACGCTGATAAGGAAATCCAGTTGACCTGTATGAAAAAACTTCCGTACCCACAGGAGAAGGAGATTTTTGAAAGAGCGGCGCTGAATGGTGAAAATGCGATCCGCAGGATAGCGCTTGAAAAACTGACTTACCAGGATTCGAAGGATACCCTTCTGAAGGCAGCAGAGACAGAAACGGACGAAGAACTTCTGGCGCTGATCCGAAGCAGGATCTCTTATCTGGATGAGACAAAAGCCTTCGTGGAGTCTGTGTTGAAGGACAAGGATCCGTCGACACAGGATCTGCTCAAAGCATCGATCAGTCTGAGCCGTCATCCGTATTCTTCAGAAAAAATCATTCGCCATCTGTGTCTGTCCATCCAAAAAGGTATGATCACTTCTGCCGATCAGGATGCTGTTTCGCTGGCCGGATGGTCCGCGGCCGCGCTCGGCAAAGTCCTGACGGCTGACTTTCATCCTGAGCAGATCCCTTCAAATGAGAAGAGATTTGAGCTGGCGATCGACCGTTACAACGATCTCGTAGGAAAGATCCAGGAAGTTCAGGTCCATCTGAGACCATTTGAAGGGCAGCGGCTGGATTATCTGAAATATGATGATCGGGACAATGTGCGTGAATGGATGCGGCAGATCGAAGGTTATCAGGAAGAACTGAATCTCGGTCTGGGTATATTTATGATGGACAATCAAGATCAGCCATTCTCCTATCTGAAACATCTTCTGAACGACAGGACCAGTCGGATCCCGCGGTTTATCAAGCAAGGCGTGATCATGGGACTGCTGGATTGGCTACTTCAGAACCAGGATCAGTCTGACGCGGTGAAACTGTTGGAAGAAGTGGTAGCCGTACGAAAGGAACTGATCCAGACAGACAACGAATTATCCTTCTTTGAGGTGCGGGTACCTGAAGATACCATTCCGGACGATTATGCGGATATTCTTGCTGAGGTCCTTCATGCTGCCAATCCTTCCGTTGCTTTCTGCGACACGCATAAGTTGATCGAGATCGCAAGGGAAGAAGTTCCGGGATGTTTGGACATGCTTAATAAATGTCCGCTTCGTCTGATCGATCCGGTAGAGCAGCAGACACTTGGATTTGTTAAGTTCCAGCCATATCTGCATATGATATGGGTCCAGTTCCAGCCACCGAAGGATATCGGAAAGGTCATATCGCGCTATCATGAAGTCGATGATCGGACCAGACCGCTCAGTTCCGGACTGAGCATTCGTCTGTTCCTGGATCCGTATGCCGTGATCCCGACTGTTTTCCATGAATATCAGCATTTTTCCGGTGACCGGAATGAAGCGAGCGTCTTTCTGAAAACGCAGGTCTTTTCAATCAGGTTCTATAAGAAGTATCGCCAGGCGAACGCGAGACGGGATGTTGTTTTCGCGCAGATGACGTCGATGCTTGGTATGCCGCCGGATGTGTCAAAGATCAGCGTGCTGAACGATAAGATCCGGGAATGCTATGGAGAACAGGTGTCGAAAGAAACCGCGAAGAAGCATGCGGATGAGGAGATCAATAAGCTGAATGGTATGATCCGGTACAGGAATATGACAGAAACCTGGGATCCGAGCGTCAAGTATCCGCTGTTTACAGATGATGAGGACAAGAAAAACCGTGATATCATCCATAGTGTCATCATCAGTTTCCAGAGTGCACCTAAATCGATCACAGAGGACGAATTTACGAAAATCGTCGGTCAGTGATCGCTATTGAATTTGACGGGAAGCTGTGGTATAATCCAACAATTGCAGTACTTTTATGGAGGAGATTTGAATTTCCATGAAACTTGGTATCGTCGGTCTTCCGAATGTAGGGAAGAGCACGCTTTTCAATTGTTTGACTAAGGCAGGCGCCGCCGCTGCGGCGAATTATCCTTTCTGCACGATCGAACCGAATGTCGGTATCGCGGCAGTTCCGGATCCGCGGCTGGATGTACTTACAAAAATGTATGACTCAGCCAAGACGACTCCGGCCATCATCGAATTTGTCGATATCGCCGGACTGGTCAAAGGCGCATCCAAAGGAGAAGGTCTGGGCAACCAGTTTCTTTCTCATATCCGTGAGTGTGACGCGATCGTTCATGTGGTCCGCTGCTTTGAGGACGACGATATTATCCATGTGGACGGTTCGGTCGATCCCATGCGGGATATCGAGACGATCGATATGGAACTGATTTTCTCTGACATGGAAATGCTGGAAAGGCGGAAAGCGAAAACCGCGAAACTGGCCAAGAATGATAAGTCTGCCCAGGCGGAGCTTGCTCTGATCGAAAGAGTCTATGCCGCGCTGGAAGAAGGAAAAAGGATCAAGGATCTTGATCTTTCCGCGGAAGACAGGCAGACAGTGGAAAGCTACGAACTGCTCAGTTCCAAACCGGTGATCTACGCTGCCAATGTACTGGAAGACGATCTGGCCGATGACGGTCAGAATAACCCGCATGTTCAGAAAGTGCGTGAATATGCTGAGAAGACGGGTGAAGAGGTCTTCGTCGTCTGTGCCAAGATCGAAGAAGAGATCTCTTCGCTTGATCCGGAAGAAAAGGAAATGTTCCTGGAGGAACTTGGACTTACGAATACCGGACTCGACCGTCTGATCAAAGCCAGTTACCATCTGCTGGGACTCATCAGTTATCTGACAGCCGGTCCCACGGAGAGCCGTGCGTGGACGATCAAAAAGGGAACTTTGGCTCCGCAGGCCGCCGGTAAGATCCATTCAGATTTCGAGCGTGGATTTATCCGGGCGGAAGTCGTGGCCTACGATGACCTGATCCGATGCGGATCTATGACCGCGGCCAAAGAAAAGGGTCTGGTTCGTTCTGAAGGAAAAGAATATGAAATGAAAGACGGAGACGTTGTATTGTTCCGTTTTAACGTTTGAGGTATTGCTAGGTTGGACAATCAAGTAAATGAAGCGATCCGGAGCGAGATCGAACGGCGCAGAACATTTGCCATCATCTCTCACCCGGACGCAGGTAAAACCACACTGACCGAGAAGCTTCTTCTCTACGGAGGCGCGATCGTGGAAGCGGGAATGGTCAAGGGAAAGAAAAACATGCGCCATGCGGTCTCTGACTGGATGGAGATCGAAAAGCAAAGAGGTATTTCCGTTACTTCTTCTGTCATGCAGTTCAATTATGAAGGATACTGCATCAATATTCTGGATACACCGGGCCATCAGGATTTCTCGGAAGATACGTATCGTACGCTGATGGCGGCTGATTCCGCCGTCATGGTGATCGACGGATCGAAAGGTGTGGAAGCGCAGACAAGGAAACTGTTCAAAGTCTGCCGTATGCGTGGGATCCCCATCTTTACCTTCATCAATAAGATGGACCGGGAGGCGCTGGACAGTTTCGATCTGATGAGCGATATCGAAGGAGAACTGGGTATCGAAACCTGCCCCATCAATTGGCCCATCGGATCCGGCAAAAACTTCCAGGGCGTCTATGACCGGCTGCATAAAAAGCTGATCAAATTCTCCTATGACGGGGATACGATCGCGGGTAAACATGAAGTCGCTTCTGTGGAGATGGAACTAACGGATCCCGCGCTGGGTGAGATGATCGGAGAAGAAGCGCTGGAGAAGCTGCTGGAGGAGACAGAACTGCTGGACGGAGCCGGCCATCCTCTGGATATGGACATGGTCAGTCACGGAGAACTTTCTCCGGTATTCTTCGGATCAGCCCTGACGAATTTCGGTGTGGAAC
The DNA here is from genome assembly GCA_017442735.1 of Bacillota bacterium. GTDB lineage: Bacteria > Bacillota > Clostridia > Lachnospirales > Bianqueaceae > RUG760. Next base: position 11,294 of record JAFRZE010000053.1, on the reverse strand, counting down.
CTTTCCTGGAAGAATTCCTTCATATGACGACGTCGCCCCTCCCGAGGCAGGCGAAGGAAGGCACAGTCGATCCTCTGACAGATCCCTTCTCCGGTTTTGTTTTCAAGATCCAGGCGAATATGAACCGGGCGCACAGAGACCGAGTCGCGTTCCTGCGGATCTGCTCCGGCAAGTTTGAGAAGGGAATGGAAGTTTACCATTCGAAAGAAGGCAAGAAGATCCGTATTTCCCAGCCTACACAGCTGATGGCTCAGGATAGATCGATCGTCGATGAAGCCTATGCCGGCGATATCATCAGTATTTTCGATCCGGGTATTTTCTCGATCGGCGATACGATCTGTGACAGCAAAAAGATCGTACATTTCCAGGGCATCCCGACTTTCGCGCCGGAACATTTTGCGAGAGTTCGTCAGGTTGATACGCTGAAGCGAAAACAGTTTATCAAGGGGACGAGCGAGATCGCGGAAGAAGGCGCCATTCAGATCTTCCAGGATCCCGGAAAGAGTATGGAAGAAGTGATCGTGGGCGTCGTAGGTACACTGCAGTTTGATGTTCTTTTGTATCGATTGAAGGCGGAATACGGGATCGAAGTGCGAATGGAAAACCTGCCCTATGAGTATATTCGCTGGATCCGGGCATTGCCGGAAGGCATGACGGAGGCAAACGATCTGACACTCAGCTCGGATACCAGGATCGTACAGGATATCCGTGGAAATCTTCTGCTGTTATTCAGCAGTGAGTGGAATATCGACTGGGCGCTGAATCACAATAAAGGTCTGACCCTCGCTGAATTCAGCGAGAATGAATAATCTGAATCAGGTGACAACATGGAAGAAGCGATTTTTACGATGAAAAACGGGATGGCTCTCCCGGAAGCGGAAAACTTTATCGAGCGTGAGATCAACAAGGATCTCGTCGAAGGCGTGAATTTTGAAGTCAACACCCGTTTCCCGCCCGAGCCCAACGGCTATATGCATATCGGGCATATCAAGGCGATGTGTGTGGATTTCGGTACTGCCGCCAAATACGGCGGAAAGTGCAACCTTCGGTTCGACGATACGAATCCCACGAAGGAAGATACCGAATATGTGGAAAGCATCATGAATGATATCCACTGGATGGGATTCCAGTGGGATAAAGTCCTGTATGCTTCCGAATACTATGATCAGCTGTACGAGTTTGCGATCATCCTGATCAAAAAGGGCGTAGCCTACGTAGATGACCTTTCACAGGAAGAGATGCGTGAATACCGCGGCACGCTGACCGAGCCCGGTAAGAACAGCCCGTATCGTGACCGCAGTGTCGAAGAGAACCTGGATCTGTTTGAACGCATGAAGAACGGTGAATTCAAAGAAGGTGAGAAGGTCCTTCGCGCGAAGATCGATATGTCCTCTCCGAACATGAATATGCGTGATCCGGCTATGTACAGGATCGCTTACGCGCATCATCACCGGACCGGCAATAAGTGGTGTATCTATCCGATGTACGACTTTGCGCATCCTTTATCTGATGCGATCGAGGGGATCACTTATTCTCTCTGCAGCTTTGAGTTCGAGGATCATCGTCCGCTTTATAACTGGTTTGTCCAGCAGGTAGGATGTTTTGAGGATCATCCTCCGAGACAGATCGAGTTTTCCCGTATGGAGATCAGCAATGTCGTCACCAGCAAGAGAAAACTGCGCGCGCTGGTCGAGAACGGAATCGTTGACGGATGGGATGACCCCAGGATGCCTACGCTGGCCGGTCTTCGGAAGAGAGGCTATACGCCGGACAGCATCAAGAACTTCATCCAGAGCACCGGCGTAGCTAAATCCCGCGGAGCCACGATCGACTATCAGTATCTGGAGTACTGTATCCGGGATGATCTGAAGCTGAAGAATAAGCGTCTGATGGCTGTACTGGATCCGCTGAAAGTCGTGATCGATAACTATCCGGAAGGACAGGTCGAATATTTCAGTGTCGAAAGCAATCCGGAAAACCCTGAACTTGGCAATCGTCAGGTCCCCTTCAGCCATGTAGTGTATATCGAGCGCGATGATTTCATGGAAGTGCCTGAGAAGAAGTTCTTCCGGATGGCGCCGGGCAGAGAAGTGCGCCTGATGGGCGCTTATCTGGTGACCTGTCAGTCCGTGGAAAAGGATGAGAACGGGGAAATCACGACGATCCACTGTACGTATGACCCGGAAACCAGGGGCGGCAACGCGCCGGATGGCCGGAAGGTCAAAGGCACGATCCATTACGTGAGCGCATCTAAGGGAGTTTCTGCCAAGGTCCGCTGCTATGAACATCTCTTTGTCTTTGACGAAGAAAAAGAGGACTATGTCAACAATCCTGAATCCGTAAAGATCTTTGACCAGGCGGTCATCGAACCCTCTATTCTTGAAGAAGAAGCGGGATCCCGGTTCCAGTTTGTCCGCAACGGATATTTCATTAAGGATGAAGCAGACTCACAAAAAGAAGGAACGATGGTCATCAATCGCATCGTTCCTCTGAAGAGTTCCTATAAGCCTGTTTAGTTTTAGATGGACCTAAGGTTTTGCCCAGATCCTGACAGGAAGAAGATCTGCCTCGCCGCGGGAAGCGGTGATCGCAATCTCCAGATAATCTGTCCGCAGCGCGAGAGGTTCCGTATCGGTGGTACGGTTCCTTCTCTTTCGCAGAAGCGGACAGATTTTTTTGTGTCCGATGGTCGTACCCTGATACACCGTTGTCTTTTCCGAAACTTTTTCGTCGCCCCTGTAGAGGCTGGCACGCAGCTGGAAGTTTTCCACCCGCTGACCGCTTTGCAGGTTTTCCTGAAGAGTGACGTAAGTAAGATCGACCGGATGATCAAAACAGATACAGATCGTTTTTTGCGTAGGACTGATGATCTGCTCATGGATCCGGGCTTCTTTTGAGACCTCGTTTGAAAAACTCAGCCGGATCTTTTCTCCGAATTCTTTCAGCCGTTTGACATCTTTTTCATCGAGAAGTCCTTCGGGAGTCGGCGGGATATTCAGATTCAGGCAGGTATTGCCGCCGACTGTCCGAAGATATGTGTCCCATAGTCTTTCCAGGCTGTGAGGTTCTTCGTCCGGATGATAGAACCAACCGGGATGAATGGACATATCGGTCTCGGAAGGGCAAAAGACAAGGCCTTTGGAATAGAGAATATTGGGAAGACTTCCGATATCCGGATCGGAATTATACATATAGGAAAGATCGCCGGAAAGAGGTCCCGGACCTGTCTGAATGTCCGCGAAATCGCAAAGCTCCGAAGGGACGACCGCCCATTCCGCGTGGCGGCTGGATCCGCTTTCGTTGCCGACCCAGCGAAAATCCGGACCATGATCGTTGAAGATCACCGCATGAGGCTGGAGTTCTCGTATCAAACGAATATAGCGCGGAAAATCATAGACCTGCTTTTTCCCGTTCGGTCCTTCTCCGCAGGCGCCGTCGAACCAGACAGTAAACAGCTCCCCATAGGAGGTCAGCAGTTCTTCCAGCTGATGGCAGTAATAGTCATTATAAGCATCGGATCCGTAAAGAGGACAGTTTCTGTCCCAGGGAGATAGATAGACGCCGAATTTGATCCTGCCTCTTCGGCAGGCACTTGATACGGCACCGACGATATCGGTCTTTACGGAAGCGTTTTTTACGCAGTGTTCGGTATAGGCAGAAGGCCACAGACAAAAGCCGTCATGATGTTTCGCGGTCAGGATCAGGCCTTTCATGCCTGCCGATTTAACTGCTTCCACCCATTGGTCGGGATCGAATTTGACAGGGTCAAATATGGCAGGATCTTCCTTGCCGTCTCCCCATTCGCGGTTCGTATACGTATTGACCCCAAAGTGAATAAAAGCATACATCTCCATATCAAACCACCGGAGCTGACGTTCCGAAGGTTTGACATTGGATGCTTCTTGAAGGAATTGTTCAAAATCATACATAGTGAAGATCCTCCTTTACGGATTCATTTTACGTCAGAAAAAAACTCTTTGTCAATGAGGAACGCGGTTGCATTTTGGGCATGATTTCGTTATAATTAAATAGGTTAGACTAAACTTAATTCTAGGAGGATCTCCCATGTTAGTATCTGCTACCGAAATGCTGAACAAGGCCAAAGCCGGCCACTATGCCGTAGGTCAGTTCAATATCAACAACCTGGAATGGACAAAAATGGTTCTGCAAGCCGCTCAGGAAAATAATTCTCCCGTTATTCTTGGTGTTTCTGAAGGCGCCGGCAAATACATGACTGGTTTCAAGACCGTTGCTGCTATGGTTTCCGCTATGATCGACGAAATGAAGATCACAGTTCCCGTTGCACTGCATCTTGATCACGGCACCTATGAAGGCGCAAAGAAATGTATTGCTGCTGGTTTTTCATCTGTAATGTTTGACGGTTCCCACTATGGCATCGAAGAGAACATTCAGAAGACCCGTGAGATCATCGAACTGGCTCACAGCCTGGGCATCTCTGTTGAAGCAGAAGTTGGTGCTATCGGCGGCGAGGAAGACGGTGTCATCGGCGGCGGAGAAGTCGCAGATCCTGATGAGTGCAAGATGATTGCAGATCTTGGTGTCGATATGCTGGCAGCCGGCATCGGCAATATCCATGGCGTATATCCCGCAAACTGGAAAGGCCTGAATTTTGAAGTTCTGGCAGCGATCCAGGAGAAGACCGGAACCATGCCGCTGGTTCTTCATGGCGGTACCGGAATTCCGGATGACATGATCAAAAAAGCAATTGACCTTGGCGTTTCCAAGATCAATGTCAATACCGAGTGCCAGCTTGTATTCGCGGAAGCGACCCGTCAGTATATCGAAGCAGGCAAGGACAAACAGGGTAAGGGATTCGATCCTCGTAAACTTCTGGCTCCCGGCGCTGCTGCAATCAAAGACAAGGTTACCGAGAAGATGATCCTGTTCGGATCGGTAAATAAAGCATAAGTTCCGGTTTTGCCGGAACAAGTGTTTCGGCAGGATAACTTAAAGAGGGGAGGTACCTTCCGCGGAGGGTACCTCCTTTTACAATCAAAGACTCAACTGTTTATGATAGTGGAGGATCCCAGGATGAATAAAACAGAATTCCGTCCCGGCAATATGCTGTATCCTGTTCCCGCGGCTTTGATCAGCTGCGGAGTTTATGAAAAACCAGGTGATGAGAAAAACTGCAATATGCTGACGATTGCCTGGACTGGCACCATCTGCTCAGCACCTCCCATGGCATATATATCGGTTCGGCCGGAAAGGTTTTCCTATCCCATTCTGAAGGAGACCGGAGAATTCGTCATCAACCTGACGACAACACAGCTGGCAGAGATCACGGATCGGATGGGCGTCAGATCCGGAAGAGAAGTGGATAAGTTCAAAACAAGTTCGTTGACGCCTGTAAAAGCCTCTGTCGTTAAGGCGCCTCTGATCGATGAAAGCCCCGTGAATATCGAATGCAGAGTGACCGAGATCATACCGCTTGGAAGCCATGATATGTTTCTCGCGGAAGTAGTGGCGGTCCATGTAGCGGAAGAACTGCTGGATGAAAAGGGCAGACTGGCACTGGAAAAAGCCGATCTGATCGCCTATTCCCACGGAAGCTATTTCCGCCTGGGTGAAGAGCTGGGTTCTTTTGGATATTCTGTGCGCAAAAAAGGAAAATAACTGTTGCAATAAGGTTTTAGGCGTGGTATAATATCCAAGTGTCTTTTGGTCGGAAATCAAATGACATAAATCCCATAGAAAGAGGTGGACCCCTAATGAAAGAAGGAATTCATCCGAAATATTACCAGGCAAAGGTAAAGTGCCATTGCGGCAACGAGTTTGTCGTTGGCTCGACTGTACCCGAGATCACCGTTGAAATCTGCTCCAAATGCCATCCGTTTTATACCGGACAGCAGAAGGCTGTGACCGCTCGCGGACGTATCGAAAAGTTCAACCGCAAGTACAACCTTGGCGGCCAGAACTAAGGAATCTCTTCAAGGAAGAATTTCTTCACCCGGCTTTCAGAGTCGGGTGTTTTTCGTAAGAGAAGAAAAGAGTAGAAAATGAGTGAGAAAAAACCTTCGATCGGCGGTCAGGCTGTCATGGAAGGCGTCATGATGAACGGAGAACATCATTACACTGTCGCGGTCAGGGCACAGGACAAGACGATCCGGACCAAGATCTTCGACAGGAAAAGTGTACTGGATCAGCATAAATATCTGAATATTCCCATTATTCGTGGTGTGATCCGGTTCGTGGAATCTCTGGTCATCGGATTCAAGACATTGGATTATTCGGCCGATGTCTATATGGAAGAAGAAGAAAAACAGAAGAAAGAAGCCAGATCCGCATTGGGAAAATTCTGGAATAAAAACGGAGATTCCATTCTTTCCGGCCTTTCCATGGTGCTTGCCGTTGTTCTGGCTGTGTTTCTGTTTGTTTTTGTTCCGGTCAGACTGGCTAAATGGGTGATGATCGATCTTTTAGGCATCCCATCTTTACTGGGCCTTTTTGAAGGCCTTATCCGAATGGGCATGTTCCTTTTATATATCGTTCTGATCTCAAGAGTAAAGGATATCCGTCGTACATTTGAATACCACGGAGCTGAACACAAGACCATCAACTGCTTTGAAGCGGATCTTCCGTTGACAGTGGAAAATGTTCGTAAAATGAGCCGGTTCAACCGCCGGTGCGGTACGAGTTTTCTGTTTCTGATCATGTTCATCAGTATTCTGGTGTTTTCACTGATCCGGATCACGGAGCCGGTGATGCGTTTTGTGATCCACCTGGCAATGGTTCCGGTCATTGCCGGACTTTCCTACGAAGTCCTGAAGTTTTCCGCCAGATCCAGATCCAGGATCATAGGCGCTTTAGTGGCCCCGGGACTCTGGATCCAGCGTCTGACGACCAGAGAACCGGACGATGAAGAGATGGAAGTGGCCATTGCGTCTGTTAAAAGGCTTTTTGAAGAAGAGCATCCGGAGTACCTATGACACTGAAACATCTGTTCAGAGAAGGTGAAAAGAGTCTGCTCGAAGTGTTTGAACCGGAAGAAGCGAAGAGTTCGGCATGGTTTTTGCTTGCAGGATGTTTTGCGATAGATTCCAAAGACTATCTCCTGCTGGCAGACCAGGAAGCGGATCCGGAAAAGGCTGCTGCGTATCAGGCAATGATCAGAAGAAGGATCGAACATGAACCGACCGCCTATATCCTTGGCGAGTGGGAATTTATGGGACTTCCGTTTTATGTAGGGCCGTCGGTATTGATCCCCAGACCTGATACGGAAACACTGGTGGAAGAAGTCCTTCGATATGTGAAAAACCATTTTCAGAAGAAAAGTAAGATCCGGATCCTGGATATCTGTACCGGTTCCGGCTGTATCATTATCAGCCTCGGACACTATTTATCTGAAGATTATGAGCTGGATCTTTATGCCGGAGATCTGTCACCGGAAGCACTGGAAACAGCCGGGCGAAACGCTGACAGAAACCATGTGGATGTTCGCTTTGTTCTTTCTGATCTGCTTCAGGAGTTTGAGTCTGATCGTTTTGATATCATCGTATGCAATCCGCCTTATGTCGCTTCAAAAACAGTGGAAGGCCTTGAACCGGATGTGAAAGACTACGAACCGCATCTGGCGCTGGACGGTGGGAGAGCGGGACTGGATATCTATCAGAGGCTGATTCCGGAGCTTAAAGAATACTTAACCGATGAAGGCAGGGTATTCTTTGAGATCGGGGATGAACAGGCGAAGGACGTCAGAAAACTGATGGCGGAATCATCGGTGTTTGACAGCATCAAAGTCGTAAAAGACCTTTCCGGTCATAACCGTGTCATATCAGGGAAAAGGAAACAGCAAAATGTTTGAGAATCTACAGCTTGTTAAGCTGCGCTACGAAGAGATGGGAGAAAGACTCAGTGATCCGAGCGTTCTGTCCGATCAGGAAAGATGGCAGAAGTTGAACAAGGAACACGCCTCTCTGGAAACGGTCGTTCTCACCTATGACCGGTATCTGAATGCGCTGAAGGAATTATCAGACGCGAAAGAAATGCTGGAGATGGAATCCGATCCGGATCTTCGGGAAATGGCAAAAGAAGAAGTTTCTTCTCTGGAAGAACAGATCACTCATCTAGAGCATGAACTGAAGATCCTGCTTCTTCCGAAAGATCCGAATGATGAAAAGAATGTTTTTGTGGAGATACGAGCCGGTGCCGGCGGAGACGAAGCTTCTTTGTTTGCCGGAGAGATCTACCGTATGTATGTCCGGTACGCGGAGCGCCGCGGTTGGAGAACGGAGATGGAATCCCTGTCTGAAAACGGACTGGGAGGCGTAAAGGAAGTGGTATTCCAGGTTCAGGGAGACAACGTGTTTTCCCGAATGAAATACGAGAGCGGAGTTCATCGGGTACAGAGAGTACCGGTTACGGAATCAGGCGGACGGATCCATACTTCCACGATCACAGTTGCCGTTATGGCGGAAGTGGATGATACGATCGATATCGAGATCGATCCAAATGATCTGAGGATCGACATCTTCCGTTCCAGCGGTGCCGGCGGCCAGAAGGTCAATAAGACTTCTTCCGCGATCCGGATCACGCATCTTCCGACAGGTATCGTGGTACAATGTCAGAATGAGCGTTCTCAGTACCAGAATAAGGATAAAGCCATTGAGATCCTGAAAGCCAGGCTTTACGACATAGAACAGGCAAAACTTCACGATTCGGTGGCTTCGGATCGAAAGAGCCAGGTCGGTACTGGAGACCGCAGTGAGAAGATCCGAACTTATAATTTCCCTCAGACGAGAGTCACGGATCATCGGATCAAGTATACTTCACATCGTCTGGAACAGATCCTGGACGGAGATCTGGATGAGATCATCGACCGGCTGATCGAAGAGGATCAGAGCCGAAAACTGGCTGAATCAGGTGATTCGTAATAATCTAAAAAAACACTTTCAATCTTGTTTCGTTTGTGATAGAATGGGACAAGATTGATTTTTTACAACGCATCCATGCGAAACACATCCCGCATGGAATATCGCCGCAAGGAGGACTTTTGACTATGGATGTTTATGCTGCTGAGAATATCCGCAACATCGTACTGTTAGGACACGGCGGTGTCGGTAAGACGACGATTGCCGAGCAGATGGCTTTTATTACAAAAGCTACGACTCGTCTGGGAAAAGTGACCGATAAGAATACGGTCAGTGATTTCGATCAGGAAGAAATGAAGAGAGGCTTTTCCATCAACACTTCTCTGATTCCGATCGAATACAGTATCGGTTCTGATAAATATAAGATCAATGTGCTGGATACCCCCGGCTATTTCGATTTCGCCGGTGAAGTTGCCGAAGCCATGAGTGTTGCGTCCGCGGCGCTTATCGTCGTTGACGCGAAGGCCGGTATGCAGGTAGGTACGGAACTTGCCTGGGAAAAAGCGGAAAACGCTCATATGCCCCGTATGATCTTTGTCAACGGCATGGATGACCCGGAAGCCGATCTTGACAGAGTTCTGGATCAGCTGAAAGAAAAATTCGGAAACGCGATCGCTCCTTTCCAGGTCCCGATCAAAGAAGGCGGCAAGTTTGTCGGATTTGTCAATGTTCCTACGATGGAAGGCCGCCGTTTTGCCGGAAACAAAGTGGAAAGCTGCGCGATTCCCGCCGGTATGGAAGACGAGATCGAGCCTATTCGTTCCGCGATCCTCGAAGCTGTCGCTGCGACAGATGATGAACTGATGGAAAAATTCTTCATGGAAGAAGAATTTACACCGGAAGAGATCGATACAGCGATCCATAACGGTATTCTTGGCGGAGAGATCGTTCCTGTTCTTTGCGGCGCCGCCATCAACGGAACCGGTATCGGTGTGCTGATGAACTCCATCTGCAGCTACATCCCCGGACCTGCCGTAGCCGCTCCGAAAGCAGCCGCGAAAGATGCTTCCGGAAACGATATCGAAGTCGCTTGTGATCCGGCTGGCGCTTTCTCCGGATTCGTCTTCAAGACCAGTGTGGACCCATTCCTTGGAAAGATCAGCTACTTCAAAGTCATGTCCGGTGCGATCCATCCGAACGATACTATCGTAAACGTCGGAAAAGAAGCGGAAGCACGCGTAAGCCGTATCTATACCATGCGCGGAAAAGAACAGATCGAACTGGCCGAACTTTCTGCCGGTGACATCGGTGTTCTGACCAAGCTGACAGTCACTCAGACCTGCGATACGATTGCAGCGAAAGATTTCAGCGTGATCTATCCCGCCGTTCCGTTTGCTCCTTCCCTGATGTCCATGGCGATCAGCCCGAAGAACAAAGGCGATGAGGATAAGATGACCACCTCCCTGAACAAACTCATTGAGGAAGATCCGACTCTTCGTTCTGAGGTCGATGGTGAACTGAAGCAGCAGCTCATTTACGGTGCCGGTGATCAGCATCTGGATGTCGCTGTTAATAAGCTGAAGAACAAGTTCAAAGTAGAAGTTGAACTGTCCAAACCCAAGGTGTCCTACCGTGAAACGATCCTCGGCCGTTCGGAAGTCCGCGGCAAGTATAAGAAGCAGTCCGGCGGACATGGTCAGTACGGTGATGTTCTGATGGTCTTTGAGCCCAGCGGAGATATGGAAAAACCCTATGTCTTCGAAGAGCAGATCTTCGGCGGATCCGTTCCGAAGAACTACTTCCCGGCTGTTGAAAAGGGTATTCAGGAAAGTGTCAAGGAAGGTCTTCTGGCAGGTTATCCCATGGTCGGTGTGAAAGCGACACTGATCGACGGCTCCTACCACCCGGTCGACTCTTCTGAAATGGCATTCAAGACCGCTACTTCCATGGCATTCAAGGATGGTATTCCGAAAGCCAAACCGGTCATCCTTGAGCCTATCGCGACAGTCAGTGTTCTGGTCAATGAAGAATACATGGGCGATATCATGGGCGATCTGACCAAACGTCGCGGCCGTGTGCTCGGTATGGAGCATCTGGGCGGCAAGGTCCAGCTCAATGCCGAAGTTCCCATGTCCGAGATGTCCGCATACGCGACCGATCTTCGTTCCATGACACAGGGTCGCGGTTCCTATACAATGGAGTTTGCACGCTATGAGCAGACCCTGCCGGATGTACAGGCCAAGATCATCGCCGAGAACAAGAAAGACGAATAATTCGATTTACCACATTCATATTTAAGAAGACCACAGCAAATGCTGTGGTCAATGGCATCAACCAGTTATAGGCACCAGGATACTTAAAGATCTTGGTGCCTATAAATTTATCAAAAATGTAGTATAGATATATATTGATTAAACCCTTTATATATGCTATTTTAATGGTAAATAGTAGTATAGAAAGGAG
>JAFRZE010000052.1 GCA_017442735.1 Bacillota bacterium | reverse complement strand
ATGATTGCTTGTTGTATCAAGTAGTATAGGATTATAAAAACTCAATAGTCATTCTCCCATTGGAACAGGGATACTTTGCGCTTTTTCAGCAAAAGAAAAACCAGTCCGGTATCTTAACCGAACTGGTTGATGCCATTGGCCATCTGGAATAACCAGGTGGCTCTTTTGTTTGTGTCCGGAATTGTCTGATCAGGCATGACCCCAGCCGTAGATGACCAGTCGGTCTTCTTCGGGTCCGATAATATACGGATGATCCAGGAAGTATTCTTCGACGACATCCATGGCTTTCGTCGCGACTACCTTGGACCGTCCGTTGGCTTCCACAGCCTCGGGAGGAAGATCCAGGAAATAGAGGATATTCTGGAAATGATAGTCCTGCATTCCCACACGGAAGATCTGGTCATCCTCTACCGGTTTTCCGTTCATCGAAAGCATCAGAAGCTCGTGATCCTCGACCGAATACTCGGCGTAGAAACCTTCCGAGAACTGATAGTATTCCGTATGATCTCCGGTAAAGGCTTCATCACGGCAGATGAACCGGATGGCGTGCTTCAACTGTGAGCCTGTCATATAGATCCGGTGAATGGCGTCGGAGAAGGGGAAGATCTTCAGAAGATCCTTATAGGCAACGATCGGTCCGAGCTTCGGATCGCGGATACTTCCGGAACCGACGAGCACCAGATCCAGATCCAGCGTTTTCTTGAACGCATCCGCGAAGATCTTTCCGAGCATCGTTTCGCGGTTGCGCTGCGGATGGGTGTAGATATCCGCGAAGCGGGTAAGGATACGGGAATACTTTTCTTCGGTCTCTTTATGGAATTTCAGGATGATCTCTTCAAGGGCTTCGTTTCTCGGGCAGTTTTCCGGGGTGATCGGGATCAGTTTCCATTCATAGGAATGGATACTGTTGGTATCGGTATCCACCGTGATATCGAAACGACCGATCTGATCGGTGCCGGAAGCGGCCTGAACGATGGGAATGCCGTTGACGATCACTGGCTCGCTAAGAAGAGTGTGGCTGTGGCCGCCGATGATGATATCAACGCCGTTTCGCGGATCCAGCATTTCAGCCAGCTTTTTGTCCGATTCGATACCGATATGGGTAAGCAGGACGGTAAAGTCGATATCTTCGGTCTGATACGCGTTGCAGATCTTGGATACTTCCTGCGCCGCGTCTTCGACGTTGACCAGAGAACCGATGATCCTTTCCTGACGGGTCTGCGCCAGGACGTCTTCTGTCAGGATCCCGATAAACAAAACCTTCATCCCGCCGATCCGGAAGATCTTATGTGATTCAAAAAGCCGGGTGTGGTTGAGCGTCAGATACATGTTGGCGTTGATGATGGGGAAAGAGGCGCATTTCTCGATAAACAGCAGATGAGAAAGGCCGTAGTCGACTTCGTGATTTCCGATCGTAACGATATCGGGGGCAAGCATGTTCATGATCTCGATCGTGGAAATGCCCTGATACTCGCTGTCGATGAGCGATCCTCGGAACATATCTCCGGCGATGGCGTAGATCACATGATCTTCTTCCCGGCGGACCTTGTCGACATAACCGGAAAGCATCGAAACGCCGCCGACCAGTTTGTCGTCGATCTGCTCGGTCATAAAGTCTCCGTGAAGATCGTTGGAATGGAGCAGTGTCAGTTTTTTGAGCATAATTTACCTCCAGGGGATGATCGTCATTATCATACTATATTGTATCAGGAAGACGAATGGTTGAAAAGAGGGATTTTTGTGCCTTGCCAGAAACCATGTTTTTATGGTATACTATCGTGAAGCCATATATATATCGAGAGGTGAGAAAGTTGGTCAATAAAGAAAAGATCATCCTCATGTGCAAGGCGGCAGCCTATGAGTCCGACGGGCTCAGAAACGATGCCTTTGCCAAGAGGTATTACAAACAGGATTATATAGATCTTCAGCGTCTGAAGATGCGTATCTGGACAACAATCTTTTATTTAATCTACTGGGTCTATTATCTGGTGAAGGAATTCTATATCGATGGCGCGAATCTGCTTCACTATAATTATGGAGCCCTGTTTATCAAAGTCTTTTTCTACTATGCGATCCTTCTGATCGCCGTTTCGTGGATCGCGGGATTCGTTCACAGTATTCGGTTTGATATCGCGAAAAAGCGTGTCGACGACTATTATGACCTCCTGGCATCCATCAATGATTATAACGTGAGGAAGAAAAAGAAATGAAAGATAATATCCTGAACCGTATCCGAAGCATCATCGCGCTGATCATGCAGCATTCTTCTCTGATCCTGCGCATGCTTGTCAAGTTTGCCGCGTTTTTCCTTTTATTCAAGACGATCACACAGATGAGCTTTTTCCAGCAGACAGGGCTGTTCAATTCCGTCACGATCCAGCTGATTCTCGCAGCTGTCGCGACGGTCCTGCCTAACCGGACAGGCATTCTGATCGCGCTTCTTATCATCATTTACAATGTATATCAGACATCGGTCGTCGGCGCCGTGATCGTCGGACTGATGCTGCTTCTGCTGTATGTGATCACGTCCAACCTTTTCCCGGAATACACCTACCTTCTGGCCGTCGTTCCGGTTTGTATCCATTTCCACATCTATCTGGCTGTACCGCTTTTCGCCGGCCTGTTTATCGGCTTCGCTGCGATCGTTCCTGTCGTGATGGGCGTTCTGATGTACGGTGTGATCGGGATCGTTCCGGCGTTTCTGAATCTTCAGATGGACGGCGCGCTGGATGAGATCCCCAAACTGATCGCTGACGCGACCAGCAGCGGAGTCAGTACGCTGGCAAGCAATGATGAACTGAAATATCTGATCATTCTTTCCGCTGCCGTGACCGTGCTGATCAGTCTGCTGAAGCTGCTTCGCTTCAACTATTCCCGTTATGTCGCGATCGGCGTTTCCGCAATTTTCGGTATCGTCTATATGATGATGGAGATTCAGAAAGGGCATATCCAGGCAGTTTCTTCTCAGGCGCTTACCTGGGCGCTGATCACGCTGGCCGCCCTGGTATTCCTGGAGTTCATGAAGGTATCGGCGAACTATAAAGAAGCCAGGAGGCTGGAGTTCGAGGATGAGGATTATCTGTATCAGGTACGGATGATCCCGAAGAATGGTATCTTCGGAAGCCGCAAAAAAGAAATGACCCCCGAGCAGGAAGAGATCCGGGATGTGACCAAACCGGCCGAGGATCAGCCCGTCAGTGCGGAAGACGCGGTACTGGCCGCAGCGGCAGCAGAAACGACCAAGGTCCCCGCGCAGGGACCCAAGAAACGCAGGAAAGCGGCCCAGACAGAGGTCGTCCGCCCCAGTGAGGAGCAGATCCGTGACGCGGAAGAAAAAGCGCGTCAGGCCGCCGAGAAAGACGCGGCCGCTCTGGAGGGAGAAACGATCGTATCAGAAACACTGGATCTGCCTCTTCCCAGTGTCGTTCCAACCGAATTTGATGAAACCCGCAAGGTAGATGATATTCCTTCTGACGAGACAAAACAGGTAGAGATCCAGACACCGGTGAGAAGTGTCCTTGCCGAGGATGAACCACAGGATATCTTTGCGGAATTTGCAGATAAGAACAGATAAGCTTCGGGTAAGCCCGAACGGAAAGGAGAGCGATGGATTCGATATTATCCGGGTTTTTTCCTGATGGTACCAGTATTTCCAGCCTGATGCCGGCTTTTCGGTTCACAGATGTCCTTGACATCATCGGAGTCGCGATCCTGATCTATCTTTTGATCAGCTGGGTCAGAAAGACCCGTGCCTGGGTCCTTTTCAAGGGTATTCTGTTTGTACTGGTCATCTGGCTCGTCGCTGTCATCTTCAGTCTGAACATGATGATGTGGATCTTCCAGAATGTGTTCAACATAGGAATTCTGGCGATCGTGATCATCTTCCAGCCTGAACTTCGGCGCGCGCTGGAGAAGCTGGGAACCAACAATGTCCTGACACGGATGCTGTCTGTGGGAACAGGCAATACGGTCAACGAAAGGACAGCCGAGAGCATTACCAGAGCCATGGTCGCCATGGCGGAAGTAAAAACCGGCGCGCTGATCTGTGTCGAACGACAGGTGGCGCTTGGTGAATATGAACAGACAGGTATTCCTCTGAACGCGGATGTTTCCACTCAGCTGCTCATCAACATTTTCGAGAAAAACACACCGCTTCACGACGGTGCGGTCATCATCAGGCAGAACCGGGTCCTGGCGGCCACATGCTACCTGCCGCTTTCGGATGATAATGATATCAGCAAGGAACTGGGAACCCGACATCGCGCGGCCCTGGGCCTTTCTGAAGTGTCCGACGCGAAGGTGTTTATCGTTTCCGAGGAGACCGGCGCCATGTCCATGGCGGTAGGGGGCCAGATCTACCGGAATATTTCCGCTGACCGGATCAAAAAAGAACTTCTCGGGGTAGGTCCGGAAGACCGTCAGAGAGTCGGAAACAACGGCGTCGGAAACCTGAGAGAGCGGCTGGGACTGAAACGTTCCTCGGGAAAGGAGGAGTAAGCCATGAAAGAATTCATCCGCAAATGGATTACTCAGAATATCGGACTGAAGATCCTTTCTCTTGTCATCGCGATCCTCCTCTGGTTTATCTTTACGAACCTGGAAGATCCGCTTTCAACCGCATATTTTGAAGTTCCCGTCGAGGTACAGCATCTGTCCGAGTATCGTGAGCAGAACCGCTTTATCGAGATCGAAGGGGAGCAGGATCTGGATAATCTCAAGGTCAACGTCTACTACCGGGGCCGTACATCTGAGGTGGAAGCGCTGAAAAACCGGAACCCCTCGGCGTTTCTTCGCGCGTATATCGATCTGTATGAGATCGATCCGGAAGATCCGAACCGCCTGATGATCCATTATGAGGTCATCGATCGTACGCTCAAGGGAGAACTGTACAGCTATCGGAACAAGTCATACTACAGTGTGGACGTTGAAGACTATATTACCGTCGAGATCGATATTCGTTATGAGATCACCGGTAATCCGGAAGTAGGCTATATGTATCTTCCCGATGATCCGGACATTCAGCTTTCTCCCAAGACGATCACGCTGACAGGTCCTTCGGAGCAGGTGTCGGCTGTCAGTTATGCCTTCGTTCAGGTAAATCTGGATGGTGAAAGCTCCAATGCCAGCATCATCGGTGAAGCGATCCTGAAGGATGAGAACGGACAGGATGTCAGTTATTCGCGTGACGTGATCCGTACCTCAGTCAACGATGTCAGCGTATATATTCCCATCTATACCTATAAGACCGTCAAGGTCCAGCCATTCCTGACAGGTGAAGTACAGGAAGGTTATGAATACGCGAACGATCTGAGACAGGATATCGAGCTGGTCGATATCTATGGACAGGAAAGTATTCTGAACAAGATCAATAATATTTCCCTGCCGGAGATCGATCTTTCTGAGATCACGGGATCCTATGCCAAACGGTTCTATCTGCAGCGGATCCTGGCGGACGCCTTCGGAGAGAACGCCGTCCGTCTGATGAGCGGTAGTTCCCCGACTGTGACGGTCCAGCTGACAGTGGAAAAACAGGAAGAGACGACGATCCAGTTCCCGACCAGTAGGATCAGTGTTTTCGGCGTCAGCAGTGACTTCGAATATGCTTTTGAGAGTGAGACCGTGGATATCGTTCTTTATGGTCTGCCGGCCAATATTGAAGCATTCGATGAATCTTTACTCGTTGCCTCGGTTCGGGTCAAGACGGCCGAACTGACACCCGGCACGCACTCACTGACACTTGACCTGACCGGTCTCGGTCAGCTGAAGGCAAAAGAAGCCAGAACAAACCTTATCATCAAGGCAAAAGTCAATGAAGAATCAGAAAGTCAGCCAACAACAAGTGAAGAGTCGTCCTCCTAAGGGATGGCTCTTTCTTTTCGGAATCAGCCTGCTCTTCGTCTTTACCCTGTCAGGCTGTGAGGCAAAGGACGACCAGGCAACCCCCTCAGGGGAAGAGACTATCCTGATCGAAGAGCCTTCCGAGAAAAAAGATGAGAGCTCCTCCGATGAGCTTTCATCTGAAAACCGGGAGAGTTCGGACGAAAAATCTTCGGAAGAAGGATCTTCCGTGCCGGAAGATCGTTCCTTTACGCTTGTCGTACAGCCGGGAGAGTACCTGATCCGTATTCTGGAAGATCTTTGCGTCAGTCTGAACGAGAGAGGACGCGAGACAGAAGTCCCGGAGCTGCTCGATTTGATGGATGAGATCCGGGAAGAAGGAGATGATCTTCTTTTCCAGAAAGCGGAAGATCTTTCCATGACGGCTTTCTCCGCGGAGGGCTATATCGCGCCGGGTGAATATCGTTTTACAGGAGAAGAAACGGATAAGGAGATCCTTCTTTCGCTCCTGTCCTCATGGGATCAGATCCTTGCGGAGGATGTCCTGACGGAGATCGATGATCAGGATCTTTCTTTTCACGAGATCCTTACCGCCGCTTCCATCATCGAGTTCGAAAGTTCCAGGACAAAGGATGACACGGTCAAGGAACTTGTCAGCAGCGTCATTTTCAACCGGCTCTCTTCGGAAACACCGCTGCAGATGGATGTCACCGTTTTTTATCTGGAGGAAGGGCTTTCTCCTTACCGGGATCCTTCCGACTATGAATCGATCTACGACACATACGAGGCGGAAGCGCTTCCGCCCGGCCCGATCTGTTCGCCCTCCGAGGCCAGTATCCTGGCGGCCGCCAGACCGGCGGACACGGATTATTATTTCTTTATCTATGATGAAGAGGGAAACTACTATTTCGCGTCAGACTATGAGACGCATCTCGAAAATGTCGAAACCTATCTGGGTGACTGATACACAGGGGAGAGGGAATGGCTAGATTTTTTACCAAAAAGGCACTGGAGGATGTCCGAAAACGCTGGGGCAAGGAAGATGAAGTGCAGCCGGTCGAGTTTCAGGATACGGAAGATTTCTTCGTCCGTATGATGCGAAAGACCGACTGGATCCTGGACGACCAGACATGGAACGATCTGGATATGAACCGGAATTATCTGAAAATGAACCGGACTTATTCCATGCCCGGACAGCAGTGTCTCTATAATATGCTCCGGATCCTTCAGTTCGATGAGGAAGAATTGAAACGGAGAAACCGGATCATTGAGTTTTACCGGATGAATACGGAGAAGAGAGAACAGATCCAGTGTCTTCTTCGGTATCTCGGGAAAGATCAGTATGACTCGGCAGCCGGCCTTCTGTACAAGGACATTCCGGAACTTCCCAGGATCCGCGGATGGGTTATACCGTCCACGATCGGAATGATCGCGTCGTTCTTTACGATCCCCTTCTGGGGCGTGCGCGGCGTTCTGATGGTCGTTCTGTTTTTCCTGATCAACATGCTGATCAATCATCTGATGAATAAAGCCACGCAGCAGGCGCTTCCGGGGATCCGGTATCTGTCCAGGATGCTGGTCGTAGCTCGGGAGATCAAAAAACTGGACATCCCGGAACTTGCCGAGTATAACGAGTTTTTTGACAAGGTAGTGGATAAATGCGGAGCGATCATGCGCAAGAACCGGTCGCTGGGCGCCACCGGATCTCAGGATCTGATGGGTATCGTGACGTATCTCAACATCATGTTTCTGGTGGAAGCCAGGGCATACTTAAGATGTATGGTCGATATCCGCGAGTCCGCGCCGGCGCTTCGCACGCTGTACCGTAAGCTGGGCGAGCTGGACGCACTCCAGTCCATGGCTTCGGTGAAGCGAGGACTGCGCCATGTCACGAGGCCTGTTTTTACAGAAAAAAAGAATTATCTGAAGGCGGAACAGATCGGTTATCCTATGCTGGTCGGAGCTGTCTGCAACGATATTACGATCGATCAACGCAACATGGTCCTTACCGGGTCGAACATGTCCGGTAAGTCGACTTTCCTTCGTACGCTTGGTCTCAACGCCATTCTGGCGCAGACCTTCGACATGGTCATGGCCAAATCCTATGAAGCATCGATGTTTTCCGTGATGACGTCCATCAGCCCGAGTGACGATCTGGTGGAAGGGACCAGCTATTATATGGCGGAAGCGAAAGCTCTTCAGCGGATGTTAGGCGCGCTTTCGGATGAGATCCCGAGTCTGCTTTTGATCGATGAGATCTTCCGCGGGACCAATCCGACAGAACGAGTCGCGGCAGCCTCGAGTCTGCTGAAGTATCTGTCAGACAAAAACTGCATGATCATCGTGGCGACCCACGATATCGAGATCACGGAAGAAGTCGAAGAGCAGTACGATAAGTATCATTTCGAGGAGAAAGTGACCAAAGATTCTCTGGAATTCGATTATTTGCTGAAGCCCGGCGTTCTGAAGAAACCCAACGGTATCCGGATCCTGGAATACCTGGGCTATCCCGAAGAGATCATCGAGGATGCGCTGGATCATGTGAAGAATCAGTTCCCGGTAGAGGCAAACGATGATGAATGAGCGGATCTCAATTCGGGAACTCATAGAATTCGTGTTTCGCTCCGGGGATATCACGAGCGGCCTCTCCGGTGGAATCAAGGCCAATGAACGGGCGCTGATCGGTACGCGGCTGCATCAGAAACTGCAAAAACAGGAAATGAAGCGGGATACAAGCTACCGAAAGGAAGTCCCGCTCCAGATCCTGATCGAATATCCCTTCGGATCAGTGCTGGCCGAAGGCCGGGCTGACGGGATCTTTACAGGTTCAGACGGGGTTAGTGTGATCGATGAGATCAAGTCGACGGCAAGGGATCTTTCCCAGATCGATCTTTCCACCTATCCGCTTCATCTGGCACAGGCAAAGTGCTATGCCTATCTGTACCTTAAAGACAGGGAGGAAGAGAAGATCCGGATCCGGATCACCTATATCCATATCGAGACAGAAGAAGTACTCTATCTGGAGAAAGATTTCGAAAAACCGGAAGTCGTCAGCTTCTGGGACGAAGTCGTCCGGCTGTACGAACCCTGGGTCCGTTTTGAGAGCGAGTGGAGAGAAAAAAGGAATCAGAGCCTTTCCTCTCTGACCTTTCCGTTTCCGGATTTCCGTCCCGGTCAGCGTGCCATGGCCGCTTGTGTCTACCGGACGATCGAAAACAGTGAGATGATCTTCCTTAAAGCACCGACAGGGATCGGAAAGACGCTTTCCACGCTGTACCCTTCCCTGATCAGCATGGGAGAGGAAAAGACGGGCAAGATCTTTTATCTGACCGCGAAGGGCGTGACAAAGGAAGCCGCGCTGCAGGCGGCAGAGATCCTGCGGGACAGGTCCGGGATGATGGCGAAAACTGTTGTGATCACCGCCAAGGATAAGATCTGTCCGCTTGCCGAGCGCCGATGTGACCCGGAGATCTGTCCTTTTGCCAAAGGCCATTTCGATCGAGTGAATAACGCGTTATATGAGGCGATCACACAGCATGACTGGCTGGATGATTCCGTTTTTCTAAAGATCAGTAAGAGCCATCAGGTCTGTCCTTTTGAACTGTCGCTGGACGCGGCACTGTTTTCCGATCTGATCATCTGTGATTATAACTATGTGTTTGATCCGTCTGCGAGTCTGAAACGGTTTTTCGCAGAAGGAAAGACGGATCACGTCCTGCTGATCGATGAGGCACACAACCTGGTCGACCGTGCGAGGGAAATGTTCAGCGTGGATCTATCCAAAGAGGAGCTGCTGGAACTAAGGCGTGTTCTCGGTAAAGAGTCGATGCTATATCAGCCGATCTCGAGAGTAAACAGGCTTTTTCTGGAGATCTCGAAAAAGATCCCGGACAAAACCGGCATTCTGATGAAAGAAGAGGTCGGCTCTGATCTGGAACAGGCACTGTATTACGCGATCCTGAGTTTGTCAGATAAGATGAGCGAAGCGCTGGAAGGGGAGATATCGCCGGAAGCGAAGGAACTTCTGCTGGGAACCTATTTCCGTGTGCTGAGTCTTATGCGCACCTGGGATAAGCTGGATCCGGGCTACGCGGTCTACTTTGAAAAGAAGAACACGGATCTTGTTTTTCATCTGTCCTCGATCGATCCGGCTGTCCCGCTCAGAGCGGTGTTTGAAAATGTGAAAAGCGCGGTGCTTTTTTCTGCTACTCTGACGCCGGCGGATTACTTCAAACGGCTGCTGGGAGGAAACGAGGATACGCAGGCGATCGGACTTCCTTCCCCGTTCCCGAGGGAAAACCGGAAAGTCCTGATCGCGCCGCTTCGGATGACCTACCAGGTAAGAAGAAATCAGATCCCGGCCATATGCCGTCTGATCTACCGGATGACCGAAGCCAGGAGTGGACATTATCTTGTTTTCTTTCCTTCTTTCGCCTTTATGGAAGAGGTCGTGGAAGCTTATATCGATCTTTATCCTCTGGAAAAAGTCATGGTGCAGTCCAGAGAGATGGACGATAAAAAACGACAGGAATTCCTTCAGGCCATGCGGGATAAAAAAAGCCCGGTCACGGCTTTCTGCGTCCTCGGCGGCGTCTTCTCGGAAGGGATCGATCTGGTAGGAGATCAGCTGATCGGCACAGCCATCGTGACGGTCGGTCTTCCCCAGGTAGGGACCGAACGGAATCTGATCAAAGAACATCTGGACCATATGGAAGATGAAACCGTCCGGGGTCACGGGTTTGAATTTGCCTACCTCTATCCGGGATTCGGGAAGATCCTGCAGGCGGCAGGCCGGGTCCATCGGACCAGCACCGACAGAGGCGTCATCCTTTTGATCGATGAACGCTTTACGTGGCCGGAATATCACCGGCTTTTCCCGGAAGAATACGCGGAGACGGAGATCGTCGACGAAAGAACGATCCGGGAGAAATTAGAACAATTTTGGAAAGGAACCGTATAGAACATGCGATTTTGTGCCATCTCCAGTGGCAGCAGCGGGAACTGTACGTTTATAGAGACGGGTGAACACCGGTTGCTGATCGATGTCGGTCTGTCCGCGAAGACGATCGAAGGGATGCTGAAAGCGAAAAAGATCGATCCGGCTACGATCACAGCGATCTTTGTCACCCACGAGCATTCCGATCATATCCGCGGAGTCGGCGTGTGGGCCAGAAGATACCGCATTCCGGTCATGGCGACCGCGGGAACATGGAAAGGCATGGAAAAGTCGATCGGTGATATCCCGGGAGAATTCCGGGTCGAGATCATTTCCGGCAAAGGGTACCGGATGGGCGATCTTCGGATCGAAGCGATCCCTACCTGTCACGATGCCAACGATCCCTGCGCCTACACCGTGGAAAGCGGCGGCCGAAAGGCCAGTGTCATCACGGATACGGGGATGGTCACGCCCCTAATGGTGCGGCACCTGTGTGAATCGGATATCGCGATCATTGAGAGCAATCACGACATCCATATGTTGATGACCGGGCCGTATCCGCTGGCTTTAAAACGCCGTATCCGCAGCAATCTCGGACACCTGTCCAACGAAGACTGCGGCAATCTTCTCGCGGACGTAAGGTCCGTCAATCCCAATGCCACATTTCTGCTGGGACATCTGTCGGAAGAGAATAACCGGCCCAACCTGGCTCTTTCGACGGTCTGCGGCATGGTAGCGCAAAGACTGGGCAAAAGCGGTCCCATTGATCTGACAGCCAGAGAACAGTCTACAGACATCTATATGATATAATAAAAGGAGGACGTTATGATAAAGTATGCGATCATAGGGACGGGCTGGATCACGGTATCGATGATCCAGGGAATCCATGATGTCTGTCCGCAGAAGATGAGCCTTGGCGGCGTCTATTCCAGATCCGACGATCAGGCAAAGAGATTCATCGCCCAGCTGAAAGAACGCGGCGCGGTGCCGGAAGATCTTTCGATCAAAATCTTTACGGATCTGGACCGGCTGGCTGAAGATCCGGAGATACAGGCGGTTTATATCGCCAGTCCGAACAGGTTCCACTATGAGCAAAGCGAGAAGATGCTTCTTGCCGGTAAACACGTGCTTTGTGAAAAACCGATCGCGCTGAAGGAAGAGAATCTCGGAAGACTGATCGAGCTTGCCGAAAAGAAGCGTCTGGTCTATCTGGAAGCGATCATGATGCTGCATCAGCCGCAGCTGGAAAAGCTGAAGGAAGCAGCCGGCAGACTGGGGAACATTTTTACGGCGCATATCGATTTTTCTCAGCTTTCCTCCAAATATCCGGCGTATCTCGCCGGGAAAAATCCGAATATCTTCAATCCGGCCTTCGGGACCGGCGCGTTTGAAGACCTGGGGATCTATGGGATCTATTTTATCATGGAAATGTTCGGCTATCCCGAGAAAGCACTTATGCAAAGCCGCTTTCTGGAATCCGGCGCCGATCGGTCCGGGGAAGCGCTGCTTTGCTATCAGGGCAAAGACGTGACATTCTCTTTCAGTAAGGTCGGACAAAACCGCAGCTGTTCGCAGATCATCGGTGACGAGGCTACACTCACGATCGAGTCGATCTCTCAGCTGACCGGCATCACGCTTTTTGCCAAAGACGGAAGTCAGGAAGAGATATACGGCGAGGAGAGCAAGCCGGTCCTTATGGGACGAGAAGCCGATACGTTCGCCGATCTGATCAGCGGGGCGCTGCCTCTTTCGCGTATGAGAGAGCTTCAGGAAAAAGCTCTGAAGGTCTGCAGGCTGATGGAAGAGATGCGCAAGACCGCCGGGATCTTTTTCCCGTTCGAAGAGGGGGAAAGAGATGCCGTTTGACGGATTTTCAGCCCATCAAGTGGTGAAAGAACTGAAGGATCTTCTTGTGGGCGGCCGGATCGATAAGATCTATCAGCCGGAGGCGGATCAGATCGTCCTCAATATCCGTTCCAAAGGCAGTCTGTATCATCTGCTTCTGTGCGCCGCGGCATCAGGCGCCAGGTTTCAGCTGACACAGAAAAAACAGGAAACGCCGCTTTCTCCTCCCATGTTCTGTATGCTGCTTCGCAAGCACCTGGGCGGCGGAAAGATCACAGACATTCAGCAGATCCATTTCGACCGGATCCTTGAGATCGATCTGGAAGCGATGGACGAGCTGGGCGATCTGAAGAAGAAATCGCTCATCCTGGAAGTGATGGGCAAGCATTCCAACCTGATTCTCGTCGATGAGGATCTTCGTATCATCGATTCGATCCGTCATGTGAATCCGCTGATGAGTTCTGTAAGGCAGATCGGGCCGGGCCTTACCTATACCTGGCCGACTCATAACGAGAAGACGGATCCATTACTGTTTATCCGCGAAACAGAAGGTTTATCTTCGGATGAAGTGATCCTTGAACTGGATCGGCGGATGGCTCCCGGACCTATGCTGAAAGCAGTCTATACTTCTTTTCACGGGTTCAGCCCGTTTTCCTCTCGAGAGCTTCTTTTCCGCGGAAAAGTCGAGGAGAAAGAGGTTTTTTCCGAGCTTTCGGATGAAAGGAAATATGGATTCTATCAGGCGCTCGTCCAGCTGATCGAAGAGCTGGAGAAGGAAAAGGAAAAGGGACCTTACAGCCTCTATATCACAGAGGAAGGTATCCCGTTCGATTTTTCTGTCATTCCTTATCACTGTATGGCCGGAGCGAATATCAGAACATATACCGCGCTGGATCTTCTGCTGGATGATTATTTCACCAGGATCCAGAAAACGGATGTCCTGAAACAGAAGGCGCAGGATCTTCGGCATCTGCTTTCCACGAATCTCGACCGGGTCCGCAAAAAACTGATCCTCCAGGAAAAAACGCTGGAAGATACGAAAAACAGAGAAGAAGACCGGATCATGGCGGATCTGATCACCGCGAATGTTTATCAGCTGAAGGAAGGCATGACTTCCTGCGATCTGCCGAACTACTACGAGGAGGAGATGCCGCTGATGCACATCCAGCTGGATCCGCATCTGTCTCCCGCGCAGAACGCGCAGAAATACTATCGGCGCTATAACAAGCTGAAGCGGACAGAGGAAGCCCTGAAAAGCCAGATGGAAGCTTCCGCCGAGGAAAAGTCATATCTGGAGAGCGTTCTTGCCGCGCTGGATCTTTCAGACTGCGAACAGGATCTGATGGATCTCAGGGAAGAACTGAGCGCCAACGGATATCTGAAGAAGACAGTCAAAGGGAAAAAGAATCTTCAGAAATCCAAACCGATCGGATTTGTTACAGAAGAGGGCGTCAGAGGGTATATCGGCAAAAACAATATACAAAACGATTATCTGACATTTCGTCTGGCCAGACCGAGGGATGAATGGTTTCACGCGAAGAACATTCCCGGATCTCACGTGATCCTTCTGGTACAGGATCTCGTATTCGGGAAGGATTATACGAACCTGAGCCTGCTCCAGGCGGCAGCGGAGGCAGCCCTGCACTGCGGCTCGGGAGAGGAAAACCGGGTCACGGTGGATCATACCCGGGTCATGTATGTGAAGAAACCCTCCGGAGAGAGGCCCGGTTTTGTCCGTTATACCCATGAGCAGTCCATCGAGGTCCCGGCGGAGGAAATTAAGAAAGCGGAAAAATACGTTTCGAAATCATGACAATTTTTTAGAAAAGTATTGATTACGGAGAAAAAATGTGTTATACTTTTGTAACAAATCCGTAATAATTATCTTTTTCGAGGAGTTGATATAGATGAAACGATATTTGATGATCGCCCTGGTGCTGCTTTTGTCATGCGGCCTTGTGGGCTACGGGAACTGGCTTCCCGCGAAAAGCCAGACGGGCACGGCGGAAGGCGCGGCTGTACCGGTTATTGAAGAAACCATGAAAGAAACTCCCGCGCCTGAAACAAGTACTCTGGCAGTCAGCGCGCTTAGCGCGATTCCTTCCGTTCAGTCGACGTCCTTTGAGAGCGTAGGAGCAGCGTCCTCGATCCGCGATATCGTTGAACCTGTTGTCAATTATATGGAAGACGAAGTTCAAAAAGCGGAAGAAGAAAAAGCCGCTGAAGAGCTGGAACGGGAAAACCGGGATGAATCCCAGAGAGTCTATTCGACAGCCGTGATCGGTTCGGTCACAGCAGTCGAAGATATGGCGATCGCGACCTCTGCGCCGCTGGATATGAGCACGGTGCTGCTTTCCACTACGGATGCTTCCGGTAACAGAGCCTTCATATTTAGTGAAGACGGTATGATGAAGATCTGGCGGGAAGATATGGTCAATCCGGCTGCCAGTCAGACTGCGGAAGATCCCGGAGAAAAAGAAGAACAGACAGAGAGCCTGACCGGAAGCCTGGAAGCAAAGGCCGAAGAAGAATCCTCCGAGGAAGATTCCTACGAAGAAGAATCCTATGAAGAAGAGACCTACGAGGAAGAATCTTCTGAAGAAGAAACGCATGTAGAAGAATCTTATGAAGAGGAATCTTCGGAAGAATCACAGGAAGAGGAAGAATCATCGGAAGAGGAATCTTCTGAAGAAGAGTCTGAAGAAAGCAGCTCGGAAGACGAAGAAGAATCTGAAAATCAGGAAGAATCTGAAGACGAAGAAGAATCCAAAGAAGAAGAATCCGAAGAACAGGAAGACTCTGAAAATAAGGAAGATTCCGAAGACGACGATTCTGAAGACAACGACGATTCCGAAGACGACGAAGAGGATATCCCGACTTACGACATCCCGTCTGACGGAGATTACTACTATGATTATTCCTGGGAGATCTTCAGCAAGACGAATGCCCTGAGAGAATCTTTGGGTATCGCGCCTCTTTCCTGGTCCGATGATCTGGCCTCCTTCGCGGCGATCCGCGCTCAGGAGATCACGGTTTCCTTCTCCCATTACCGTCCGGGCGGCGGACACTACAGCAACTACGGTCCGTGCCATGAGAATATCGCCTGGGGTTATCCCACGGTCGATGCTGTTTTCGAAGGATGGTACACCTCTCCTGATCACTACGACAACCTGACAGATCCTACCATGACAAGCGTAGGTATTTCGAGTTATTGTTATGAGGGGATCATGTACTGGGTCATGAGTTTCTGGTAATCGAATATGAAAATATCTGTTATCACGGATGAATTTACACAAGATCTGGCGGAAGCGATCGCTTTCGCCAGAGATTTTTCTTTATCGGGACTTGAACTGAGAACGATCGATAATCTTCCCTTTGAACAGCTGTCAGAAGACAGGCTGTGTGAAATCGGATATGCGATTCACTCCGCAGGACTCAGCATCTGCAGTCTGGCAGGCTCCTTTGGTAAATGTCTGTTTCGTGACCGTGAAGGCGAGAATAAAAAGCTCGAGAAGCTGATCCGTGCGGCAAAGATCCTGCATGCCCCCTATATCCGAGGGTTTGGTTTCTTCTCTGAGGACGGACCTTCCCTCGAAGAGGCCGCGAAAGCCCTGGCGGGTCCGGTCAGAAGGCTGGAGCAGGAAGGGATCACCCTTTTGCTGGAAGCGGATCCTTCGGTCACGACGACCAACCACCGCAAGGTCAAAGAGCTGATCGAACAAATCGACCGGCCGAATGTCGGCGCGATCTATGATCCGGGCAATGATATCTGGGACCCGCAGGGGGAAAAGCCTTTCCCCGACGGCTGGAATGAAGTGAAAGCCTATGTCCGTCATATCCATATCAAGGATGCCCGCATGACGGAAAAAGGAGCGCAGGCTGTAAAGGTCGGCAGCGGAGAAGTCGATTTTCCTTCGATACTGAAAGCAGTCAGGGATTCCGGTTATGAGGGTTTTCTTTCCCTGGAGACTCATTACCGGGTACAAGGCGATCTTTCGGAAGAACAAATGAAAACTCCCGGCGGCGCCGCGTTCTCGTCAGGAGGATGGCAGGCGTGCCGGGAGAGTATGGAAGAACTGAAGAACTTCCTTGGAACAATTGAATGACATCAGTCGGCTTCCCGAATGGGAAGCCCTTTTTTTGTAAAATATTCGGGGACTTTACTGTCCCAGATACGTTCCGGGTTTTTATCCATGCTGAACGTGCGGTTGGCAACACCGGTTATGAGTGTCAGCCGGGGAGAAGGCTTTCCGTTTTCATCTACAGTCTCAAACCGGATATTGAGCTGATAGGATTCCACTGAGTCGGAGACCACATCTTTCATCCGCTGGGGCGGGATCGCCATAGTCATATTCATGAAGCTGGGCGTACTGCCTCCCTGGATCAGCATTTTGACTTTTGCCTGTATCTCATTCCAGTGGACATATTCGGACTGGTCCTGCCTTTCGGATTCCGGCAGGTAAGACAGATTTCTTTTTCCGTCCAGATGGATCCGTACGACCAGTCCCATATCCAGGGAACGGAATTCCCAGTCCTTAAACAGCGTTCCGGACAGCAGGCCGGACATAAAGGCTTTGATATCGCCGATAAGAAATGCTTTCATAAACAACTCCTGGAATGTATCTTTACAGGCTGGAAAGATAAGCCTCACAGGCTTTCATTCCGTCCATGGCGGCAGACATGATGCCGCCGGCATAACCGGCGCCTTCGCCGATCGGATATAGCCCCCTGACGAGAGCACTTTGATAGTTCTCCCCGCGGAGGATCCGTACAGGGGAGGAACTGCGGGATTCGACACCGGTAAGGATCGCGTCCGGCCGGTCGAATCCGGAAAGTTTTTCTCCGAAAGCTTTGATCCCTTCTTCCAGCGGGCCGGTCAGATACTCGGGCAGCAGCTCATGCAGATCGCTCTGCCGGATGGGACCCGTGTAAGAAGGATGAACATCACCCAACGGGGAGATATGATCTTTGTGAGAGAGAAAATCGTCTACACGCTGGATCGGGGCAGAGTAATCACTTCCGCCAAGCCGGTACGCGGTCTTTTCCAGGTGCTGCTGGAAACGGATCCCGGCAAGCTGCGGCTCGTCTTCCTGTTCAAATGGACGGTAATCTTCCGGCGTGACCGTCACCAGAAGCGCGCTGTTGCTGTTTTCCTCATCCCGGGCATAGTTGCTCATTCCATTGGTAACGATCGTTTCTTTTTCGGAGGCAGCCGCGACGACGACTCCGCCCGGACACATACAGAAAGTGTAGACACCTCGTCCGGAAGAGGAATGATGAGTCAGTTTATAGCTGGCAGCCCCAAGGGATGGATGTCCGGCATATTCCCGATACTGGGATCGATCGATCATTTGTCTCGGATGCTCGATCCGAAGACCGACGGCAAAGGGCTTGGCTTCCAGGGGGATCCGGTGAGCGAGCAGCATCCGGAAGGTATCCCGGGCGCTGTGTCCGATCCCGAGAAAAACCGTATCCGTTTCAATGAGTCGTTTTCCGTTCCGGTCTTCCACGATGATCCCGGTCAGCCTTGTCTGATCCTCAGACAGGACCAGATCCGTCATCCGGGTCTCAAACAGAACTTCCGCGCCGTTTCGGATCATTTCCTCGCGAAGAACGCGGACGACCTGCTGCAGTCGGTCTGTCCCGATATGAGGCTTGGCATCGTAAAGAATGGTCTCCGGCGCGCCGGCCTGCACCATTTCCTCCAGAACGAATCTTCCCCGATGGGAAGTGTCTTTGACAAGGGTGTTGACTTTTCCGTCCGAGAAAGTTCCCGCGCCGCCTTCGCCAAACTGAACGTTGGATTCGGGATCCAGAATACGGTCTTTGAAGAAACGCAGTGTGTCTTCTTTTCTTTCTTCCACACGTCTTCCGCGCTCGATCAGCACAGGACAGAGCCCGGCCCTGCTAAGCAGAAGCCCGGCGAAAATACCGGCGGGGCCGAGACCCACTACGACAGGACGAAGAGAGGGAGCGCGCGATGGAGCCGGCGGACGATAGGAAGGGACATTCTCAAGGCGCTGCCATTTTTTGTGGCGCTGCATGCCGCGCGCGAATACCTTTTCTTCCTTCGCGACCGTCACATCGACAGTGTAAAGAAATGTAAACGCGTGAGAACGTCTGGCATCAAGGCTTCGATGACGGATGACGAAACTGACAGGGTGCTGATCACTGATGGACAGCTCCTTTCGAATGGCTTGTTTCAGGCCTTCTTCGCCTTCTCCGACGGGAAGCCGCAAGTCGGATATACGTATCATTTGATCTCCATTTATTGAATAATAACTCATATAGTATAGCGCGTCCGGCTTTACATTTAAAGAGGAAATATGCTAAAATATAACCGCAAATTTTGCCTGACGGGAAGGAAATGAATATGAACAGTATGACAGGTTTCGGCCGCGGAGAAGCGGAGAAAGACGGATTCAGCTTTACAGTGGAACTAAAGTCTGTTAACCATCGCTATCTGGAAAGCAGTATACGGATCCATCATTCGCTTTCTGTGCTGGAAGCGGATATTCGCCGTGTCCTGAAGGACAGGTTATCTCGTGGGAAAGTCGATGTTTTCGTTTCCTATCAGAATCACAGTGACGCGCAGGGACAGATCTGGCTGAACCGGGCCAATCTGGAAGGCTATCTGAAGGCACTTTCCGAGGCATCGGAACAGTATCAGCTCGAGAATGATCTGAAGCTTTCTTCCGTACTTTCTCTGCCGGACGTTCTGGAAGTGGATAAAGCCTCCTGGGATCCGGAAGAGCTGAGACCCATCCTGATGGATGCCCTGGAACAGGCACTCGCCGGGCTGATCCGGATGCGGGAAGAGGAAGGTCTGAATATCCGCCGGGATTTCGAAGAAAAACTGGACGAGCTTGCCGGATGTGTCGAACAGGTCGCAGAGAGAGCGCCGGAGGTAGTGAGAAGCTATCAGGAAAAGCTCTATCAGCGGATGCAGGAATATGTGGATGAGACCAAGGTCCCCAAACTGGATGAGGGAAGGCTGGAAACAGAAATCACGATTTTCGCCGACCGCTGCTGCATCGATGAGGAGATCACCCGGCTGAGAAGCCATATCTCCCAGTACAGAAAGATCATCACTTCGAAAGAAGCTGTCGGACGCAAACTGGATTTCCTGACACAGGAACTGAACCGTGAGGCCAATACGATCGCTTCCAAATCGAATGATCTCGCCGTGACGCAGACGGCGCTTCAGATGAAGAATCTGATCGAAAAAATAAGAGAGCAGGTACAGAATATTGAGTAGATTTGTCAGTGCCGGTTTTGGCAGTTTTGTCGACGCGGATAAAGTGACGGCGATCCTTCCGCCGGATTCCGCGCCGATCAGGCGCAGGATCCAGGAAGCGAAGGAATCGGGCATGCTGATCGACGCGACCTTCGGCCGGAAGATCCGTACGGTCCTGTATCTGGTCCAGGGCTCGGTGATGGTTTGCGCTATCGCGACAGAAACGATGGCGGAACGTCTCAACACTGCAGGAGGGAACGTATGAGAAAAGGGACTTTAGCGGTGATCTCCGGTTTTTCCGGGGTAGGAAAGGGTACTGTCGTCAAAGAACTGGTCAAACGTTATCCGTATGCGCTGTCTGTCTCCGCGACTACCAGGGACCCTCGACCGGGAGAAGCGGACGGGATCTCGTATCATTTTATTACCAAAGAAGCCTTTGAGGAAAGGATCCGGGAAGGGGATTTCTTTGAATGGGCTTCCTATGTGGATCAGTACTATGGTACGCCGAAATCCTTTGTACTGGAAGAGCTTGAAAAAGGCCATGATGTGATCCTGGAGATCGAAGCGGCCGGCGCGATGAAGGTAAAATCGCAGCTTCCCGAAGCACTTCTCATCTATATGCTGCCACCCAGTAT
This sequence comes from Bacillota bacterium, assembly GCA_017442735.1. Taxonomy (GTDB): domain Bacteria; phylum Bacillota; class Clostridia; order Lachnospirales; family Bianqueaceae; genus RUG760. The sequence continues at coordinate 82,723 of JAFRZE010000052.1, read as the reverse complement.
GCGCGAATTGAAACGCAGGTTGGTAGGCAGAGGAACGGAAACCGAAGAGAAGATCGAAAAACGGCTGAAAAAGGCAAAGGAAGAAGAGCTGGAGATCGCCAGAGAATATGATTTTCTGATCGTGAATAATGATCTGGAAACCTGTATTTCCGAGCTTCACCGGATCATCCAGACAAGAACCGGCGTCTCTCCGGGCAGGAGCGATCTTTTAACGAGACTGGAAACGGAAGTGCTTGAAAACGGAGTCTGATTCTGGTATAATTAAGGACTGATATCAATATTTTAAGGAGTCTTACATGCTGCATCCTTCTTATATGGAACTGATCGATCGGGTCAATAATGTCAACGAATCGATGGGCGAGCCGAAAATCGGCAGCCGCTATACCCTGGTCATGGCCATCGCGAAAAGAGCGAGGGATCTTGTGGATGGAGATCCTGCCATGGTCTCGGATGATGTAGGCGGACGGACTTTGTCTCTGGCCGTAAAAGAGATGGATAAAGAAAAACTCGGGATCGTGACAGCCCTGCCTGATTATGAGACCGAAGAGGAGACAAAACCGCTGGATGAAGTGGATCTTTCCATTTCTACCGAAGAAGAATAAATGAAGCCTCGTTATGCCAGTATTGTGATCGATGTCCACCATCAGAAGGTGGATCGGATCTTTACATATCTGGTACCGGAATCTCTCGAAGAGAAGCTGAAAGTCGGACAGCTGGTCAGGGTCCCTTTCGGAACGCATAATCAGCTGAAGCGCGGATACGTGCTGGAACTGAGTGAAACACTTTCGCCGGAAGAGGAAAAACTGATCGGCGGGAAGCCGGACAAGCTCAAGCTCATTGATACGATTCTGCAGGAAGAGCCGCTTCTTCGGGAGAGAGAGATCGAATTGGCAAAATCGATAGCGGAGCGATATATGTCTCCGCTTTCCGCTTCTCTTGCCTTATTTTTACCTAAACAGCCTTTGCGGACGAAATCCTCCGCTAAAGGGACGAAGGAAAACAACCAGACCAAGTCGGAAGCTAAGACGCCGGCTTCTTTTGAATGTGAGGAAAAAGGAAACTGGCCGTCACTCAATGCCGAACAGCTTTCAGCGCTGGAGAATATTACAGAAAGTCTGGGGAAAAAAGAATTCCGGGAATATCTGCTGTTCGGGATCACCGGAAGCGGCAAGACGGAAGTATATATGCGCGCGATCGGGGAAGCCATCCGGCAGGGATATCGTACGATCCTGCTGGTTCCCGAGATCAGTCTGACACCGCAGCTGATCGCTGTGTTCCGTGAGCGGTTTCACGAGGCAGTGGGATTTACCCACAGCCGGATGACGGACAAGGAAAGAACGATTTGCTGGCATGAGGCGGCCGAAGGGAAATATCAGGTGATGATAGGCCCGAGATCCGCGCTGTTTATGCCTATGAAAGATCTGGGACTCGTGATCCTGGACGAAGAGCACGAATCGAGTTACCGTTCCGATCAGCTGGCGCCTCACTATCACGCGAGAGAAGTCGCCGAGATGCTTTGCCGCGCCGCGTCCTGCCCGCTGGTCCTTGGCTCTGCGACACCGGATCTTTCGACCTATTACCGGGCAGAGCAGGGAGAGATCACTTTACTTACTTTGCCGAAACGGGCTGTCAGCTCATCCCGTCTTCCGGTCTCCAGACTTGTCGATATGCGGATGGAGATGCAGGCAGGAAATATGGGCATATTCTGCGGCGAACTGACAGAAAAGATCAGACAGCGGCTGGAGAGGAAGGAACAGACGATCCTTTTTCTTAACCGGAAGGGGTACGCGACTTTCGTCAACTGCCGCAGCTGCGGGTTCGTTCTGAAGTGCCCGCGGTGCTATATGCCTTATACCTACCACAAGGAATCAGACCGCCTGATCTGTCATCACTGCGGCAAGGAAGTAAAGATTCCTAAGATCTGTCCTGCCTGCGGTTCCATTCATATCCGCAGCTTCGGGATCGGCACGGAGCGGGTGGAGGAAGAGGCAAGGAAACTGTTTCCCGGCGCGCTGATATCCCGGATGGATATGGGCACGATGAAAAAACGGGAAGATTATGAGAAAGTATATCAGACCTTCCGTCAGGGAGAAGGCGATATTCTGATCGGAACACAGATGGTCGCAAAGGGATTTGATTTCCCGAGAGTGACCCTGGTGGGTGTGCTGGCTGCTGACATGACGCTGTATAACGCGGATTTTCACAGCAGCGAACGGACTTTTCAGCTGCTCACGCAGGTGGCGGGGCGTGCCGGAAGAGGCGATCTTCCGGGAGAAGTCCTGATCCAGACATTTTCGCCTGAGCACTATTGCCTGGTCAAGGCAAAAGAACAGGACTATCCGGGTTTTTACCGCAATGAGATCGCGGCAAGACGCCTCATGGAGTGTCCTCCCTTTACACATCTGGGCCAGGTAGTGATCCAGTCCAGGCGGGAAGATAATGTGATCCAGGCATCTAGGCAGATGGCGGATCTGATGAGAAGTTACGCGAAGGATAAACCCATCGAGGTGCTCGGACCATCTCCTGCGCAGCTGTTTCGGATCAATAATGTGTTCCGGTGGAAGCTTCTGATCAAGTGCAAGGAAGAAGAGCGGCTTCGCCGCTTTGTTCGATATACTGTCGATAAATTCAAAGAACGCTCGGATCTGGCCAGGTTTGTCGTGATCATGGCGGATATCGATCCGATGACGATACTATAACAGGTTTTGGAGGAAAAAGATGGCGCTTCGCAATATCCGGATCGATGATGATCCCATACTGAGAAAAGTTTCCAGACCGGTGGAAAAACTGGATCAGCGGACACAGACCCTGATCGATGATATGTTTGATACCATGTACGACGCGGAAGGCGTCGGCCTGGCTGCGCCGCAGGTCGGTGTGCTGAAGCAGGTCGTGGTGATCGACACGGGAGAAGAAGACGAAAAAATGGTTCTGATCAACCCGGAGATCATTCGCGAGGAAGGCGAGCAGAGAGGACAGGAAGGCTGTCTCAGTTTCCCCGGAAAAGCCGGTTTTGTCACCAGACCGAACGTCGTGACGGTACGTGCGCTGGATCGCGAAGGCAATGTCTTTGAGAAGACGGGAGAAGGCCTGCTTGCCAGAGCTTTCTGTCATGAGATCGATCATCTGAAGGGCCAGGTCTATATCGATAAAGTCGAAGAATGGGTAAAACGCGAGTGAGAATCGTATATATGGGAACGCCGGACATCGCGGCGGACGTTTTAAAAGAGCTTCTCGGGATGAAAGAGATTTCTGAGATCGTCGGCGTATTCACGCAGCCGGATAAACCGGTCGGCCGCAAACAGATCCTGACACCGTCGCCGGTAAAGGAACTGGCGTTAAGTGAAGGAATCCCGGTTTTCCAGCCCCGGCGGATCAAAAAGGAAAAGCCGGTGGCGGAGCTGAAAGCGCTGGATCCGGATCTGATCATCGTCACAGCTTACGGACAGATCCTTTCCGAGGAGATCCTGAACATTCCGCCGATGGGATGCATCAACATGCACGCGTCCCTGCTGCCAAAATATCGCGGCGCGGCTCCGATCCAGTGGTCGATCGTGCGGGGCGAGAAGATGACCGGTGTTACGGCGATGCAGATGGATAAGGGAATGGATACCGGCGATATCCTTTTACAGAAGGAAGTCGAGATCTGCCCGGATGAGACTGAAGAGTCACTTCTTCAGAAACTGTCTCTGGCCGGAAGAGGACTGATCCGGGAGGTAGTGGAAAAACTGGCGGAGGGCCAGAGCCTGCCAAGAGAAAAGCAGGAAGAAAGTAAAGCAACTTACGCCCCGATCATCGTCAAGGAGGACGGCTTGATCGACTGGGGAAAATCCGCCGGGGATATCGATCGGATGGTCCGGGGATTCCATGTGTGGCCGGGCGCTTATACCTCCTTTGAAGGAAAGAAGCTGACGATCCTGGAATCCGGGATATCGACAGAAACGAAAGACCCTGCTCCAGAGGCCGGATCGATATATCCGGAAGCGGCCGCAGGGAAAAAGCCTCGTTTTCTTGTGCAGACAGGATGTGGCGTCCTGGAGATCCGAAAGCTGCAGCTGCAGGGCAAGAAAGCGATGGCCAGCGCCGATTTTCTTCGGGGCGTAAGACAGATACCCGAAAAACTGGGAGAATGAAATGATCTGGTTTGATTCATACTACTTTATCCTGGTACTGCCTACGGTGATCTTCGCACTGGTCGCGCAGGGGATCGTGAAGAGTGCGTACAGGAAATATTCCACTGTGCCGACCAGCCGCGGACTGACCGGAAAGATCGTGGCGGAGGAGATCCTTCATCAGGCTGGCATTTTTGATGTTCCGGTCGAAATAACGGGCGGAGAACTTTCCGATCACTATGATCCGACCGGCAGAGTCCTTCGTCTTTCAGCATCTGTTTTTAACGGAAATTCTGTCGCCGCGATCGGTGTGGCGGCCCATGAGTGCGGACACGCGATCCAGCACAGGGACGGGTATATGCCGCTTTCGATCCGAAATGCCATCATCCCGGCGACAAGGATCGGTTCCAATTTGTCGATCCCGCTGATCCTGATCGGTGTTGTCATCGGACGGCTCAGCTCTCAGGGGATGGCGTCGGAGCTCAGTTATTATGTGATCATGGGCGGCATCGCGCTGTTCGCTCTTTCTGTCGTTTTTCAGCTTGTGACTTTGCCGGTGGAATTCAATGCTTCCAGAAGAGCGCTTCAGATCCTGGGAAACGGCATGTATTTAACAAACGAAGAGCTCAGCGGCGCAAGAAAAGTACTGGTCGCCGCCGCGCTGACCTATGTGGCGGCGCTGGCGCAGGCACTCGCGAATCTGCTTCGCCTGATCCTGATCTACGGAGGCGGCCGTCGCCGTGACTGATGTAAGAAAAACTGCCATGCGCGCGGTCCATCTGATCGCGGAAGAGCATGGTTATTCCCAGCTGGTGCTTTCATCCCTGCTGAAGGAGTCGCCCGATGTGTCCGAACAGGATCGAAAACTTCTGACGCAGATCGTCTATCGTACGATCGCCTTTCTGTCTTCGATCGATCAGGTGATCCAAAGTTATTCCCGGACACCGGAAAAGAAGCTTCAGGCGGATGTTAGGGAGGCGCTTCGGATCGGGATCTGTCAGATGCTGTTTATGGATGGGATCCCTCCTTACGCGGCTGTTTCGGCAACGGTGGAAGCCTTGAAGAAGACCAGGGGAAAAACGTTCGCGGGTTACGCGAACGCGGTGCTCCGGTCTGTCCTTCGGGATGCGGAAAGCGGCAAACTGACCGTAGAAAGAAAGGTGGCGTTTCCGGCCTGGCTGGAGACCCGTCTCAGCGCTCAGTACGGGCGGGAGAAGGTCGATGAGCTTTCCCGGATCTTCGCTGAAGAGAGGCCGCTTTCGATCCGTCTGGACGCGGAAGAAGACGAAAGAGCACAGATCCTGGATGATCTTGCGTCCAGGACCGAGATACGACAGGGAAAACTTTGCCCGGACGCTTATTATCTGCGGGACGCTTCCCGGATCTATGAGTGGCCGGCCTTTCTGGATGGTAAGATCAGCGTGCAGGGAGAAAGCAGTATGGCGGCGTCGCAGGCGCTTGTCTCGTTTATTCCCGGCTCAGGCGAGGGACTGTCTATCCTCGACATGTGCGCGGCTCCGGGAAGTAAATCCTGTATGATCGCCAGGCGGACAAAAGCGACGGTCATCAGCCGTGATCTATATCCGGCCCGCGTCCGGCTGATCGAGGAAAACAAAAAGCGACTGCGTCTGGAAAACCTGAGACCGGAAGTCAGGGACGCGCTTCAGACCCGGGAAGAGGAGAGAGAATTATTTGATCTAATCCTGCTGGACGCTCCATGCAGCGGGATCGGTACGATCCGGAATAAACCGGATATCCTCCTTCAAAGACGGGAAGAGGATCTGGAAGATCTGACACTGCTGCAGGAGAAAATGCTTCAGGAAGCCGCCAGGATGCTGAAAAAAGGCGGTGTGCTCGTCTACAGTACCTGTACGCTGCTGGCGGAGGAGAACGAACGGCAGGTCGACAGGTTTCTGATGGGCTATCCTTCTTTTGAGGAGATGGATCTTTCCGGGGTCTTTCCCGGATGGACGACGCCGGAAGTAAAACATATGACGATATGGCCGGAAGAAAACGGATGTGACGGGTTCTTTATAGCGGCATTTCGTAAATCAGGATAAAACCTGGGAAAGGAGGGAACATGCGTTCGGGTATAGACCTGACGATCGATGAGTGGCGTTCGTATCTGAAAGAAAGTCAGGAAAAACCGTATCTGGCAGTTCCTCTTTTCCGTTGGATCCACCATCATCATGTTCTGTCCTTTGATGAAATGAGTGATATCCCGCTCAGGCTCCGGGAGAAACTGAAAGAGGAGTTCAGGATCGACCTTCCGAAGGTCCTGGATGTTCAGAGAGCGGAAGATGAAACGGCCAAATACCTGATGCAGTTCCAGGATACGGATACGACTGTCGAATGCGTACTGATGAAATACCGGTTTGGCTATTCCCTTTGCATCTCCTCACAGGCGGGCTGCCGGATGGGCTGCCGTTTCTGCGCTTCCACGCTCAGGGGACTGGACAGGAATCTGACCGGCGGGGAAATGGCCGGACAGATCTACGCTGTGGAGAAAGACGCGAAGGTCAGTATTTCCCATGTGGTCGTGATGGGATGCGGAGAGCCCTTCGACAATCTTCAGGAACTGTTTCGTTTTTTGACGCTGATCCATGAAGAAGAAGGCAAAAATCTGAGCCTTAGAAACATCACGGTATCGACGTGCGGTCTGCCGGATCAGATCCGGATTTTCACAGACCGGGATCTGCCGGTCACGCTGGCAGTATCCCTGCACGCACCCAATGATACCGTACGGAAAAAGATCATGCGGATCGCGCAGGCGGTGCCCATGGAAAAGCTGATGGACGCCTGCCGTTATTATACAGACAGGACCAATCGAAGAATCACGTTTGAGTATCTGCTGATCGATCATCTGAATGACAGTGTTCAGCTGGCCGAGGAGCTCAGCTTCCTTCTTTCCGGGCTTTTATGCCACGTCAATGTGATCCCGGTCAATCCGGTGAAGGAATGTGGCTTTGAACGACCGAAAGAAGAAAGGATCCGGCAGTTTATCGAAGTGCTGGAACGACACCATATCCCCGTTACGAGAAGACGGGAAATGGGAAAGAGTATCGACGCGGCCTGCGGGCAGCTTAGACATAAGCGGGCCAGCGGGGCGCTGAGGGAGGAAAGGCATGCATAAGAACCGATTAAAGGCAGCGGCAAAATGCGATAAGGGAATCGTCCGTCCGATCAACCAGGACCAGGTGTTCTTTTCCCTGGAACCGATCGGATATCTCCCGAATCTTTTTGTGGTCGCTGACGGGATGGGAGGACATCGGGCCGGAGATCTGGCTTCCAGCGAAGCGCTTCGGTATTTCCGTGAATATATAGAGGATCATTCCAAAGAAGAAGACGATATCATCGTCCTGATGAAAACGGCGCTGCAGATGGCGAACCGCTATATCTACTATCTGTCGGAAGAATCGCCGGCTTACCGTGGTATGGGCACGACCTTTGTGGCGGTCACGGTCTGCGGAAATTATCTGTATTGCATCAATGTGGGCGACAGCCGTATGTACAGGCTCAAGCAGGCGGCTGAGACACCACTGACGCTCGATCGGGTCACGATCGATCATTCCGTGGTGGAGCTGCTGCTTCGAAGTGGCGCGATCACCGAGGAAGAGGCGAGAGTGCATCCGCAGAAAAATATGGTAACACGCGCGATCGGTATCGATGAAACGGTCGAGATCGACGATTATGTAATAGAAACTTCGGATCTGAAACGGATCCTGCTTTGTTCGGACGGACTTTCCAATATGCTCCCCGATCTGGAGATCCTGAAGGAACTGTCCGCGGAAAGAAGTGTGGAGGAAACAGCTGACCGATTAGTGGATGAAGCCAACGAGGCGGGCGGCAAAGACAATATTTCCGTGGTTGTGATTGAGTTTGCGGGGGAGGAAGAGATCGATGCTTGAAGCAGGAAGGGTATTGGGAAGACGCTATGAGATCCTGGAAGAGATCGGTTCCGGGGGCATGGCGATCGTATATAAAGCCAGAGATTATAAATTAAGCCGACTGGTGGCGATCAAGGTGCTGAAACAGGAATTCGCGCTGGATGAGACGATCCTGAACAAGTTCAAGAAAGAAGCGCTGGCTGCCGGAAGTCTGACACATCCGAACATCGTGGCGGTATATGACCTGGGTCATGAGATCGGCTGTGACTATATCGTTATGGAGTATATCGACGGCATTACGCTGAAGGAATATATCAAACGCCGGGATATGCTCAGCTCGGAAGAAGTGGTCAAGATCGCCATCAAGATCGCGGAGGCGCTCAAGGTGGCTCATGCCGGCGGCATCATTCACCGGGATATCAAACCACAGAACATCATGGTGACGCCATCCGGTGATGTCAAGGTCACGGATTTCGGTATCGCGAAAGCGGCCACCCAGACGACGGTCACAGCGACCGGCGAGACGCTGGGCAGTGTACACTATCTGTCTCCGGAACAGGCCAGAGGCGGAGAAGTGGATATCCGTTCAGACCTTTATTCTCTTGGTATCACGATGTATGAAATGGCAACAAAGGAGCTTCCTTTTACGGCGGAGACACCGGTTGCCGTGGCGATGAAACAGATCCATGAGAATTTCCCCGATCCGGCAGCCAAGGCACCGCAGCTTTGGCCGGGCCTTCGGGATATTATCCTCAAGCTTACACAGAAACTTCCGGAATGGCGTTATCAGTCAGCGGATGAACTGATCCGCGATATGAAGCATCTGTACCGGAACCGGAACTACCGTCTGCACAATGATAACCGAGTCGCCAGTGAGTACGGACGTTCTTCTGACCAGATCCGGGCGGAACAGGAAAGAGAAAGAGCCAGGATCGCCAGAGAACGCGAAGAGCGCATGAAAAAAGTCAGACGCCGCAGAAACACCATCATCACGCTGGCGGTGCTGGGCATCCTGATCCTGCTCGCGCTGATCTTCCTTCTGAAACTGGTACTGGACAGACTGAATTCCAGTGTCAAGCCGGGAGAATCCAGTGTGACGGAAATCGTGGTGGAAGGTAATTCTTCTGTAGAGGAATGGACAGAGGAAGAAGAGAGTGAGGACGAACCGGAAGAGGAACCGGATGATCGGTTTGAACTTCCGAATTTCGTCGGAAGCCGGTTTGAGACCGCCAACGAGGAAGCCGGAGATCTGGGTCTTTATACCAACGTACAGACGACCAACGACGATCGTTATGAGACCGGTGTGGTCATGGCGCAGGATCCGGAAGACGGCACCATGGTGCGTCCCGGCGATACCATCACGCTGTATGTCAGCCTGGGACCGGCTCAGGTGCTGTCCGAAGTGCCGGATCTTTATAAGATGACAAAGGATGAAGCACAGGCCAGACTGACGGAAGAGGGACTGGTGCTTGGTCTTGTCAGTGAAGATTACAGCAGTGTGGTCCCTGAAGGACAGGTCATCGGACAGGGAACAGAGGCTGGTGTGGAAGTCGCCAAGGGAACGAGCATCGATATTACCATCAGCAAAGGTCCTCAGGAGTCCTCTGAGAAAACAGGCGCGTCCGGGACAGTGACGATCTCGCAGCCTTTTACCAAGGCGGAAGAAAACGGAACCCTGATGGTCGTTGCTTATGACGCGGAAGGAAACGCGTCCAAGATCTATGAAAACAAAGTCAGTTATTCGACCTTCAGTTCCCTGGGAGGAGCCATCAAGGTGAATTATCCGTCCGGTACGACAAAGGTGGATGTATATCTGAATGATAATCTCATCATGAGTGAAGAGATCAATGGATAACCGGATCGGGCGAATCGTCGCGGGCATCGGCGGCAACTATGACGTGCTGCTGGAAGACGGAAGGATCCTCCGGCTCAAGGCCAGAGGACTGTTCCGCAAACAGAAGATCACGCCGCTTCTGGGAGATCTGGTGACGGTCTGTGAAGATGTGTCGGAAGACGGATATTTTGACAGGATACTGGAGCGAAAAAACGTCAGTGTACGGCCGGCGGCGGCGAACATCGATCAGATGCTGGTGGTTTTTGCCGCGAGATATCCGGACCCGCACTTTAAGCTGCTGGACCGGTTCCTGATCGAGTGTGACGCGCGGGGCATCCCCTGTCTGATCGTCTTTAATAAGGCGGATCTTCTGGAAGAAAAGGACAGGGCAAAGATCCGGACGATCCTAAAATCCTATGAAGAGGCAGGATATCGGGTGTTTCTGATCAGTACGGTCGATCCCGATGAGTGCCGCAGGACAAAGGAAGAGCTGATTCCTTTTCTTTCAGGTAAGCTGACGATCTTTGCCGGGCCATCCGGCGTTGGCAAATCGTCCCTGATCAATCTTCTGATCGGTTCCGATCAGGAAACCGGTATCCTCAGTGAGAAGATCGCCCGCGGGAAAAATACGACCAGACACGCGAGACTGCTTCCTATTCAGGAAGGAGATAAGCCGGGACTGATCGGCGATACCCCCGGGTTCTCTTCGTTCTATATGCAGAAGCTGACAGAGGAGACTCTGCCGAAGGCTTATCCCGAGTTTCGGCCTTTCCTTGGACTATGCAGGTTCACGAACTGCCGGCATGTACGGGAAGAAGACTGCGCGATCCGGAAAGCGGTATCGGATGGGATCATTTCCCGGGTCCGTTACCGGAACTATCTGGAGCTTTTGGAAGACCTGTCTTATGAAAGGAAATAAAAGATGAGAGATGTGATGATCGCCCCTTCGATCCTTTCCTGTGATTTCGGGAATATGCGGGAAGAAGCGGAAAACGCGGTAAACGCCGGTGCGAGGATCCTGCATGTCGATGTGATGGACGGACATTTTGTTCCGAATCTGACTTTTGGCCCATCGATGGTAAAGGCGCTTCGCAAGACGATCCGGGTCCCCCTGGATATTCATCTGATGGTCGAAGAACCGATGTCCCTGATCCCGGCTTTTCTGGAAGCCGCGGGGCCGATGAAAGGGGATATCCTGACCGTGCATCAGGAAGCCTGCAGGGATCTGGCCGGAACGATCGGGCAGATTCGCGCGCTGGCGCCTGAGATCCTGATCGGGGTGTCCATCAAGCCGAATACGCCGGTTTCCACGCTGAAGGGATACGAATCCATGATCGATATGGTCCTTTTGATGACCGTTGAACCGGGATTCGGAGGACAGGGCCTGATAGAAGAGGTGCTTTCCAAGATCGATGAAACGAGAGAGCTGTTCCGGGAGGCCGGAAAGGATATCCTGATCGAGCTGGACGGAGGCGTCAAGATCGATAATCTCCACAAGCTGACGGGGGCAGACCTTCTGGTCATGGGTTCCGCCGTATTTAAGGCCGGCGATCTGGAGAAAACAGCTGAAAACTTAAAGAAGATCCATGAAAAACTGAAAGATCTTCTATAATGAAAAAAATGCTTGCATTCCGAAATGGTTTCTGATAAAATATTCGTGTTATGTCTGAAGGAGGTTATTTATCATGGCGAAATGTGATATCTGTCAGAAAGGTCTGCTCTTTGGTAATCAAGTGAGCCATTCCCACAGAAGATCCAACAAGGCTTGGCGTCCCAATATCCGCACTGTCAAAGCGATCGTTGACGGTACGCCGAAGACTCTGCATGTTTGTTCCAGATGCCTGAGATCCGGAAAAGTTTCCCGTGCCTGATGCTGCGCCGTTAGAGGATCACTGTCTGATTGTAGATGGAAAACCAGATGCCAAAGCTGAAGAGGCAGGGAGGCGTCTGGTTTATTTTATAGAAAAACAGGGAGGTAGTGAAAGTGGCAGCTAGTTACAGGACCAAGTACGGTCAGGTCTTTATCGATAACGAAGTGCTGGCCCGGACAGCCGGGATGGCAGCGCTGGAATGCTACGGTGTCGTCGGAATGGCTTCCGTGAGCTACAAGGACGGAATCGTCCAGCTTCTCCTGGGAGAAAGTCTGACGAAAGGGATCAAGGTCACCGCGGAGGATGACCATACCTCGATCGAGTTCCATATTATTGTTGAATACGGTACCAATATTTCTGCGATTGCCGAGAATCTGATCAGCAACGTGAAATACTCTGTCAAAGACCTTTTGGGGATCGATGTCTCCAGTGTCAGTGTGTTTGTGGAAGGAATCCGTACAGAACAGGAAAAGGCTTGACGGAGGTAGGGTGAATTGAGTAATATCAACGGATTAAAATTCCGCCAGATGCTGGTCGCCGGCGCCAACCGTCTGGAAGCACAGAAAAAGCTGGTGGATGAAATGAATGTTTTCCCGGTTCCTGACGGGGATACGGGTACCAACATGTCCCTGACCGTGACATCCGCGGTCAAGGAAGTGATGGCTGTTTCATCCGACTCGGTTTCCGATATCGCGAAAGCGCTTTCTTCGGGAGCCCTGCGCGGCGCCAGAGGTAATTCAGGCGTTATCGTATCGCAGCTGTTCCGCGGCCTCTATAAAGGCCTGAAAGGCTGTGAGACGATCGACTCCCTGACGCTGGCTTCCGCTATGCAGCGCGGCGTCGCGACAGCTTATAAGGCTGTCATGAAGCCGAAGGAAGGTACGATCCTGACTGTGGCGAAAGCCGCGGCGGAAAAGGCGGCGGAAGTTTCTCTCCAGAGCGATGATCTCGTCCAGGTGATGGAAGAGGCGCTGAAGAGTGCAGAAGAAATTCTGGAAAAGACGCCCGAGATGCTGCCCGTGCTGAAAGAAGCCGGTGTCGTGGATGCCGGCGGTAAAGGCCTGACGCTGATCTATCGTGGATTCTATGAAGCGCTGCTTCGGGAAGATACCGAGATCGATCCGATCATGGCTCTTTCTCAGAATCAGCCAAAGGCAGAGGAACAGGCAGCCAAAACGGCTGTGTACTGCGTAGAACTGATCGTCGATTCCGGTTCTTTTGAGAATACGGAAAACAAGGCCGGAAAGCTGGAAGAAGCCGTGAAAGGCCTGGGAACAGGTGTTCTTTCCGGATTTGCGGGAAAAGATATCAAGCTTCATCTGCATACGGAGAAACCGGCAGATGTGCTTTCTCTGGCCATGGATTTCGGACCGCTTAAGCAGGTCAAGATCGAGAATATGGAGATCTCTCATCAGCATGTTCTCGGACTGAAGAAGCCTGTGAAAGCGGAAGAACCCAGAAAAGAGATCGGATTTATCACGATCTCCGTAGGGGAAGGCCTTAAATCCATCTTTACCGAGTTGGGCGTGGATCATGTCATCAGCGGCGGACAGACGATGAATCCGTCTACGGAGGATATCCTTCAGGGCGCTGAATGCGTGAACGCGGATCATATCTTCGTCCTTCCCAATAACAAGAATATCATTCTGGCCGCACAGCAGGCAGCACTGATGTCTAAGGAAAAGAAACTGCATGTGCTTCCCAGCAAGTCTGTTCCGCAGGGTATCGCCGCGATGATCGGTTATATGCCGGGTGAAAGCGTCGAGAGCAATATCGAACAGATGACGGAAAGTCTGGAAGCGGTGACATCCGGCGCTGTGACCTATGCGGTACGTGATACGCATATGGGCGAATTCGAGATCAAGGAAGGCGATATCCTGGCGCTGAAGAACGGTGATATGTGCCGGGTCGGCCAGGATCTTATGCAGACAACACGGGATCTGATCGATGAGATGATTACCGACGAGACCGGGATCTTTACGATCTATTTTGGCTCTGACTCTTCCCGTGAGCAGGCGGAAGAGCTCGGTGCGTATATCAATTCGAAATATGATGCCGTAGAAGTAGAGATTCAGGAAGGAGATCAGCCGATCTACTATTTCCTGCTTTCCGCTGAATAATGATGGATAAACTATCTTTGAAACAGCTCGAAGCGGTACAGCTCGTTTCCCTGAAAGGGATCGGAATGCGCCGTTTGGAGCTGTTTTTTCAGCAGGGTGTACATAACGCCGCGGAGCTTCTCAGCTATTTCCCCAGAAACTATGTGGATGAGCGGATGCGCACCCCGATCAGTGAGATCCTCGTCGATCAGGAAGTGATCATCCGCGGGAGGCTGCTCACGGAGCTTCGCAATGTTCATACCGGACGAATGACGATCACCAACGGGCGGATCGCGGATGAAACAGGTGAACTTCCTGTCGTATGGTTCAATCAGCCTTATATGGTCAAAAACCTGGTAATGGGCAAGATCTATCTGTTTCAGGGCAAGGTACGCCGAAACGGATATCGTCTCCAGCTGAGTTCGCCTAAAGTGCAGCCGGCCGGAGAAGATATGCCCGGGATCGTACCGGTCTATCCGCTGGGAGGCGGCCTGACACAGAAAATGGTTTCTCAGGCTGTCGACGGGGCGCTTGATCTTCTGGATCCTCAGGATGATTATCTGCCCATGACTTACCGGCAGGATATGCCCGACCAGTATCATTCATACGTACAAATGCACCGGCCCGAGTCCTTTGAACAAATGGAAAAAGCAAGGGAACGGCTGGTTTTTGACGAGCTGTTTATACAGCAGCTGGCTCTTCGGAGAATGAAAAACGGCAGGGATCAGAACCTTTCGGGCGTCAGGCTGATGCCATTTCCGGAAAAAGAAAAAGAGATAGAAGACGCTCTTCCTTACCGGATGACAGGCGCGCAGGCCAGAAGCCTTCAGGAGATCCTGGCGGATCTCGCCGATGAGAAGCCCATGAACCGGATGCTTCAGGGGGATGTGGGCAGCGGAAAGACCCTGGTCGCGCTTTTGTCCTGTTACCGGACATTTCTGAACGGGTATCAGAGCGCGTTGATGGTGCCGACTGAGGTCCTGGCCAGACAGCATTATCTGGAAGCGAAAAAGATGCTGGAACCTTTTGGGGTAAGAGTATCGCTGCTGACAGGTTCTGTCACCGGAAAGAGCCGGCAGGCACTGCTGGAAGATCTCCGGGAGGGAAGGATCGATGTGATCATCGGCACGCACGCGCTGATACAGGAAACGGTCATCTTCCATAAGCTGGGTCTTGTGATCACGGATGAACAGCATCGGTTCGGGGTCCGGCAGCGGCTTTTGCTCTCCCGTAAGAACCAGACGGAAGAGGAAGAGAAGGACTGCAATGTATTGGTCATGACGGCGACGCCGATCCCTCGGACGCTGACCATGATCCTTTATGGAGACATGGATATTTCCATTCTGGATGAGATGCCGCCGGGAAGAACACCGGTGAAGACATACAGCGTGGATTCCTCCTATGAAGAACGGCTTTACCAGTTTATTCGGCGGCAGGTAGAGGAGAAGCATCAGGTCTATATCATCTGTCCGGCTGTGGAAAGCGATGAAAAGGATCATCCGGACGATGAGCCCGAAGAATCCCTTCGTTCAGCTGTTCAGTACGCGGATTTTCTGTCTCAGATGATTTTCCCGGATCTTCGGGTAGGACTTCTTCACGGGCAGATGCGGCCGCAGGAGAAGGACAGTGTGATGCAGGCGTTTGTGGAAGGAACGATCGATATTCTCGTTTCGACAACGGTCGTGGAGGTCGGTGTCAATGTTCCCAACGCGTCTCTGATGATCGTGGAAAACGCCGAACGTTTCGGCCTGGCGCAGCTTCATCAGCTCCGCGGCCGTGTCGGCAGGGGACAGACAGAAAGTTACTGTGTGCTTGTATCCGATCAGAAACAGGCGGAGACGAGAAAACGGCTGAAAGTGCTGGTAGATTCGACGGACGGTTTTTATATTGCGGAAGAAGATCTGAAAATGCGTGGCTCCGGCGATGTGTTTGGCCTTAGGCAGCATGGCCTTCCGGACTTCAAACTGGCAGATTTGTTCAGAGATATGCCGATCCTTTCCAAGGCACAAAGCCTGGCGGAAACCGTGATGAGGATCGATCCGGGACTGGCCCACCTGGAACACAGAGGAATCCGGGAAATGCTGGACGGGTTCCTTGAAAGGGCTGTTTCATCTTCCGGTTTGTCAGGATAAAAGTTGACATTTTACTTGACTTTTTGTGTGTAATCTGTAAAATAGAAAGAAGGATGATTTTATGACGAGAGTCATTGCCGGAAGCGCAAAAGGGCGTCGTCTGATAACTCCGGAAGGGATGAATACACGTCCGACGACCGACCGATTAAAGGAATCTTTGTTTGGAATGATCCAGTTTGATCTGGCCGGATCTTCGTTTCTGGATCTGTTCGCGGGAAGCGGACAGATAGGGATCGAAGCGCTCTCCAGAGGAGCTTCTTCGCTGATCCTGATCGAACAGGATCCCCGTGCTTTGAGCTGTATTCGTCGCAATCTTTCCGATCTCGGATTTGAGAAAAGATCACGCCTGATCTCCTCCTCTGTGGAAAGAGGGCTTGCCCTGCTTGAAAAAGAGGGTTTCCGGTTTGATTTTATTTTCATGGATCCGCCGTATGATCATGGCTATGAGAAGAAGATCGGCGAGCTGATCGGAGAGTATGGCCTTTTAGCCGAGGACGGTGTTCTGATCATGGAATCATCCTCCGGGACTGTGGTAGATCTTGACCTTCTTTTGAAGGTCAGGGAAAAAGTCTATAAAACGACCCGGTTTACATTTTTTAAAAGACTGGAGAATCAGTAATCGTGCGGATCGGTGTATGCCCCGGAAGTTTTGATCCCGTCACCCTTGGACATCTGGATATCATCGAACGAGGTTCGAGGATCGTGGATCGTCTGGTAGTCGGTGTGTTGGAGAACAGCTCCAAAAGTCCCATGTTTACTGTGGAAGAAAGGATCGCTCTTCTCAAAAAAGCGACCGAAGATCTGCCCAATGTGGAAGTGCTGCCTTTCAGCGGTCTTCTGGTGGATTTTCTGAAAGAGCAGAATGCAGTGATCGTGATCAGAGGCCTGAGAGCCGTTACTGATTTTGAATATGAACTTCAGCTTGCTCAGGCGAACCGTTCGCTCCTTCCTCAAATGGAGACGGTTTTTCTGACAACGAATGTTTCTTATTCCTATATCAGCTCCACGATCGTGAAAGATGTGCTTCGACATAACGGAAACGTCGAGCACTTTGTCCCAGCGTCAATTATAGACATGATATACAAATTCAGGAGGTAAGGTCATGGACCGTCAGATGGAAATCGAAGAAATCTTAACAAGTATCGAGGAGATGCTCGAACAGGCGAAAACAGTACCTTTCAGTGATAAGGTGCTTGTGGACAGGGAAGAGCTCTTTGATGCAATCACGGATATCCGTTTAAAAATGCCTACTGAGATCGAGCAGTCCAAATGGGTGCTGGAAGAGAAGAACCGGATCATCGTGGACGCCCAGCATGAGGCGGAAGCAAAGATCAAAGAGGCGGAAGAAGAGCGCCTGAAGATGATCAATGAGCATGAGGTGACCCGTAAGGCTTACCAGCAGGCGGAAGAGATCGTCGACAACGCGAAACGTGTTTCCAAGGAAATGCGGATGGGCGCCAAAGAATACGCCGATGATCTGCTGATGCAGATCGATGATCAGATGAAACAGCTGGCAGGCTTCACGAATGAGGAACTTTCCAAGATCGCCGGTATCATCGATAACCGGTCGAAAGAATTCGCCAGCGTGATCGATCAGAAGAGCCGAATCCTGCAGCAGAACCGCAAGGAACTGGATATTCATCACGACTGATCGTGCAGACAGATTTTTTAGACAATACCGCCTCCGGCCTGGCTGGCGGCCATGCCGGAGGTGTGTTTTTGTCGTTTGATATCAAATTATCTTTATAAGAGGTTGTTTTGTTATGGACACACAAGCCAAGATCGAACAGCGCCGTGAAGAGGCGAGAAAACGCCAGCAGCAGATCAAAAAACGGGAGAACGCAAAGATCTCTCAGAAGACCAAACGCCGTTTGGCCGGAGCCGGAGTGACAGTTATCGTCATCTTGTTGATCGCTGCTTTGATCCTTCCGAATACGGGTCTTTCCCGCCGGATGCTGAAAGCGCTGACGATCGGCGACGAGGATATTTCCGTAGCCGAGTTCAGTTATTACTATCGTACGACGTTCAATAACTACTATCAGACGATCTATTCCTACTTTGGCGGAAGCTATATGCCGATCGATCTGACAAAGTCTCTGAAGAAACAGGCATACAATGATGAAATGAGTTATGCCGATTACTTCAGCAATGAGGCTAAGGATAATCTGCAGCAGCTGGTGATCCTTTCCGAGGAAGCGAAGAAAGCAAACTTTACTCTTCCGGAGGACGCGCAGCAGGTATATGAACAGACGCTTGAAAACGCGAAAACACAGGCGGAAGAATCCGGTGTGTCTCTGAGTACCTATCTCAGCAATTCCTTTGGCATGGGCTTCAATATGGATACCCTGGAGACGTGTATCTATCGCGAACTGCTCGCGGAAGCCTTTATGAAAGAGAAACAGGCTTCATTTACTTTTTCGGAAGCCGAACTGGACGCGTATTATCAGGAAAACGCGAAGGATTATGATGTCGCGGATATCCGTATCGTTCGTTTCGCTGTTGTAGAAGGGGATGAAGAAACGGAAGCCGTGACGGCAGAAGACGCGAAGGCTCAGGCAGACGCATTTATCGAGGGAGTTGCCACTGAAGAAGGTTTTGAAGAAAAGGCTGTTGCCAAGGCTGAAGCGGAAGCGGAGGAAGGACAGACGGTCGAAGACACTTCGCTCGTAAGAAATCTGTCCTTTGAAAGCGCGACCAGTGTGGATGTCAACCTTGCGGACTGGATCTTCAATCAGGACAATCCGGATGGAAGCGTGGCCGTGATCGAGAATGTGAGCGGTGACAGCTTCTATGCCGTATATATGATCAAAGCGCCTTACCGCAATGACTCGAAGACCGTGGATGTCCGTCATATTCTGATCGCTTTCGAGGATGATACGGAAGAAGCAAAGGAAAAAGCCCAGGCTTCAGCGGAAGGGATCTACAAAATGTTTTTAAGTCAGGGTCTGACGGAAGAGAGCTTCGCTGCGCTGGCTGAAGAGTACAGCGGAGATACCGGTTCCAATACGAACGGCGGTCTGTATACCGGCGTATATGAGACGCAGATGGTAGGAGCGTTCAACGACTGGTGTTTTGATGAAGCGCGTTTCCCGGGAGACTCCGGAATCATTGAGACGGAATACGGATATCATATCATGTACTTTGTAGGGGATAATCTGCCGCGCTGGCAGATCGATGTACAGTCGACCCTTCAGACGAACGCCTATAATGAATGGTATCTGGCGGCTGCCGAACAGTACCCGGTGACCGAACACAAATTTGCCATGAAATACCGCAGCGAGCCTATTTAAGGCTCGCCGCGTTTTTCAATTATTCAAAGGAGAAACGGAAATGAAAAAACTGTTTTGTGTTTTGCTGAGTCTGATGATGATCCTCGTTCTCTCGGGCTGCAATTCGGAACCGGTGCCCAGCATCAAGTTTACGAACAATCTGGATCAGACCTGGGACAATATGTACATCAGTCTCTCAACATCGGATGATTGGGGAGAATCGGTCCTTCTGACTCAGGTGGATCCCGGCCATACGGTCACGATCTCCATGAGCAAATTCTCCGAGGAGAGCGCTCCCGGAGTGTTTGATATCGGTGTGATCTGTCATAACAACATGAACTATGACGCGTATGAGGTTTACCTGGCGGATGGTTATGAGCTGGAGATGTCTTCGACAGGCAATGCCGAAGGGGATACAGTATATCTGAAGGTCAAGGATACCGAAGGAAAAATCAAGACTTACGAAGGGATCGTGTATCCGAACGAGTGATCGTCAGGACAGGATCATCAGCGGGACGCTTTTTTCGCTGGATGTCAAGGCTGAAGGGTCGGGAAGGAGTGTCCGGTAGATCTTTGTAAAGATCAGCTCATCCTGCAGCATGGCCTTTGCCTTCGCAGGAAGAAGATCCAGGTCACGGGCAAGGTTCGTGACCACGGGAAGTGAACTTTTTTCAGAGAGAGCACCTAAAAGCGACAGGTGCTCTTTTTTGATGCCCAGTACACGAATGTAGCCGGGTCCCTCTGAAAACGCAAGCTCCTTTTTCCGTTCTTTCGTAATATCCAGCAGGATATTCAGGAGGATACGGCGAAGACGGGCGGTGGGATACCTTTTGGTCGTCAGCCGGGCAAGCAGATCATCATAGGAAGAGGCTTCACTCGCGGCTCGGAGAATACGGTTTTCCAGACCTTCTTCGATCTCGTCGATCCCGGCGAGGGACGGAGCGTCATGGAAGCAAAGACGATACAGAAGTGGCTGAAACATAGAAGAAGAAAAGACCGGCAGACCCGATCCGGATACGGGAAGAACGCCGGAAATATCCAGTCCTTCCATGGCTTTTTTCCGGATCGCGGAAGATGACAAAAACCGACCGGAGGGATCCACGTCGTCTGTGTGAGGCGCGGTGCGCCGGATCGGAAGAATTTCGGGGCTGAAAGAAAGCCGCTTCAGAGCGCTCAGATATTCAAGAGCAAGGATCTCGTTCGGTCCTGTGGGAAGGGGAGAGTCTAAAAGGAATGACAGAACTTCGCCGCGCGCGGCCGCGTAGGAGGGAGCTTCCCGCAGTCTGTCTTTCAAAAGTTCAGGATAGGGAGAATCATTGGCGGTGAGAAATGCAGCCGCTTTGTCAAGAAGAGGAAGATTTTCCGGGTCTTCCATGCCGAAAACCAGAGAAGAGACAAGGCCGGTCGAAGCCAGGATCCTGCAGGCGCCAAGCGCGAATTTTTCCGCGGTAGCGGCTGCGTAGTAGGTGGGCAGTTCCAGCACCATATCCGCGCCGCCCAAAAGCGCCATTTCGGTCCGGGACATTTTATCATAAAAAGCCGGTTCCCCACGCTGAACATAGTTACCGCTCATGACACAGATGACCGGCTGGTCCGGGAAAGCCTTTCTGGCTTCGCGGATCAGATAGCGGTGACCATAGTGAAAAGGATTGAATTCGCAGATGATACCGATCATGACAAAAGACACCTCGTCTGGTTGATATGAGTAGAATTATAGCCTGCCCGCAAAAACCAGTCAAGGGAAGAAAATCAAAAACAGAGGAAAACGGAGATAAACAGAGAATAATAAAGGAAAATAGAAATAATTCGGATTATTATCGAATGCGTCAGGTTGATATCATTCGGGGTTTCGAATATGATAGCAGTTGTGGTTTAGCACTCGATAAACAAGAGTGCTAACAATTTGGAAACAAGGTAATATCAGGAGGTAGTATCCATGAAGTTAGTTCCTTTGGGCGATAAAGTTGTTGTGAAACAGCTGGAAGCGATCGAAACGACCAAATCCGGCATCGTGCTCACCGGTAACGCGAAGGAAAAACCGCAGGAAGCGGAAGTGATTGCTGTAGGTCCCGGCGGAGTGATCGATGGCAAGGAAGTGAAGATGGAAGTTAAGGTCGGCCAGAAAGTCATCTATGCCAAGTATGCCGGCACAGAAGTCAAGCTGGAAGGCAATGAATATATGATCCTGAAGCAGAGCGATATTCTGGCGATCGTAGAAGATTAATCATCGGAGGTTTATATCATGTCGAAAGAGATTAAGTTTGGTGTAGAGGCCAGAAACGCGCTGCTGGCCGGTGTGGATCAGCTGGCCGATACCGTTAAGGTCACGCTTGGCCCGAAAGGCCGCAATGTTGTGCTGGACAAGAAATACGGCGCTCCGCTGATCACCAATGACGGTGTGACCATCGCCAAGGAGATCGAGCTGGAAGACCGTTTTGAGAACATGGGCGCGCAGCTGGTCAAGGAAGTAGCGACCAAAACCAACGATGTGGCCGGTGACGGTACCACAACGGCTACTGTTCTGGCGCAGGCCATGATCCATGAAGGACTGAAGAATATCGCGGCCGGCGCCAATGCGATCATTCTGCGTAAAGGAATGAAGAAGGCGACAGACTGTGCCGTAGAGAGTATCAGAGAGATCTCTACCCCTGTCAGCTCCAAGGAGCATATCGCGCAGATCGCGGCGATCAGTGCCGGTGATGAAGAAGTCGGCACCATGATCGCGGACGCGATGGAAAAGGTCTCCAATGACGGCGTTATCACTGTCGAGGAATCCAAGACCATGAACACGGAACTGGAACTGGTAGAAGGTATGCAGTTCGACCGCGGCTATCTTTCCGCTTATATGTGCACCGATATGGACAAGATGGAAGCCCGTCTTGACAATCCCTATATCCTGATCACGGATAAGAAGATCTCCAATATCCAGGAGATCCTGCCGGTTCTGGAACAGATCGTTCAGACCGGAGCTGCGCTGCTGATCGTTGCTGAGGATGTCGAAGGCGAAGCGCTTGCTACCCTGGTCGTCAACAAACTGCGCGGCACCTTTAACTGTGTCGCTGTCAAAGCACCCGGATTCGGTGATCGCCGTAAAGCGATGCTGGAAGATATCGCCATCCTGACCGGTGGTCATGTCATCAGTGAAGAACTGGGTCTGGAACTGAAAGAAGCGTCTCTGGATATGCTGGGCCGCGCGAAATCTGTCAAAGTTATGAAGGAAAGCACCGTGATCGTAGACGGAGCAGGAAACAAACAGCAGATCGCGTCCCGCGTGGAGCAGATCAAGACTCAGATCGAAGAGACCACTTCCGATTTCGACCGCGAGAAACTGCAGGAGAGACTGGCGAAGATGGCCGGCGGCGTCGCTGTGATCAAAGTCGGTGCCGCGACCGAGACAGAAATGAAAGAGAAGAAGCTTCGGATGGAAGACGCCCTGGCAGCCACGCGTGCCGCTGTGGAAGAAGGTATCGTCTGCGGAGGCGGCAGCGCCTTTATCCATGCCATTGAAGCCACCAAGAAGCTGGCCGCTACGCTTGCCGGAGATGAGAAGACCGGCGCGGAGATCATCGTCAAAGCGCTTGAGTCTCCTGTTCGTCAGATCGCGATCAATGCGGGAACCGAAGGTTCCGTCGTTGTGAACAAACTGATGGAATCCCCGACCGGAACCGGTTTCAATGCGCTGACCAACGAGTATGTCAACATGGTCGAAGCAGGTATCATCGATCCCTTCAAAGTCACCAGGACTACCCTGCAGAACGCGACATCCGTCGCCGGCACCATGCTGACGACTGAGTCGGTCGTCGCTGACAAACCCGAACCCGAACCGGCAGCACCCGCCGGCGGAGCCCCGGGAATGGGAATGATGTGATCAAGCAAAGCCATGTAAAGATCGAGAAAAGCCCCTTTTGGAAAGCCCGCTTTCCCGAAGGGGCTTTTTTGAAGATTTGAAGTGTGGTATAATCCTACCATCTTATCATTTGAGGTTTTATCATGAAAATCGGTATCGGTTATGATGTACATCGGCTGAAGGAAGGCAGAGACCTGATCCTTGGCGGTGTAAAAATACCTTATCCCTTTGGTCTGGACGGGCATTCGGACGCGGATGTGCTGGTCCACGCGGTCATGGACGCGATCCTCGGCGCTTTGGCATTGGGAGATATAGGAAAGCTTTTCCCGGATACGGATCCGGCTTACCTTGGTGTATCCAGTATGGTCCTTTTGAAAGAAGTAGCCGGCCTGATGGATCAGAAGGGCTACCGGATCGGCAATGTGGACGCGCTTCTGATCGCGCAGAAGCCGAAGATCGCTCCCTATACGGAAGAGATGAGAAGGAATATCGCGGCGGCGCTTGGTACGGACACAGCCTGCATAAATGTCAAAGCGACCACGGAAGAAAAGCTGGGCTTTACCGGCAGAGAAGAGGGAATGGCCGCGCAGGCGGTATGTCTGTTGGAAGAAAAACTTTAAAAAATTATAGTTGACTTTGATAGGGGACTGTGATATTATACCATTTGTCGCGAATGACTGGCTTAGTGCGGTCACGTCGGCCAGTCCCGATTGCCGGAGTGGCGGAATTGGCAGACGCACAGGACTTAAAATCCTGCGGGGTCAAACCCGTACCGGTTCGATCCCGGTCTCCGGCATCTCAGTATTATATAAGCCCAGATAGCTCAGATGGTAGAGCAGTGGACTGAAAATCCACGTGTCACTGGTTCGATTCCGGTTCTGGGCATTTTCCCTTTTGCGGGTGTAGTTCAATGGTAGAACACTAGCCTTCCAAGCTAGATACGAGGGTCCGATTCCCTTCACCCGCTTTGTGCGTGCATAGCTCAGCTGGATAGAGCGTCTGGCTACGGACCAGAAGGCCGCGGGTTCGAATCCTACTGCACGCATCTGAAACCACCCTTGAGGTGGTTTTTTCATGTCCGTATGATGGAACGCGAATGGAGGAAGAAGCATGATCGTAGAAAAAGCTTGTCCGGAAGATATCAGCACTCTGGTCGAACTTCGGCTGGCCTATCTCCAGGAAGATAACGGAACCCTGGAAGAAGAGACCGTGCGGAAGATCAGGCAGAGCCTGCCTGATTATTACCGTGAAACACTGAACAAAAATCTTTTCGTTTATCTGATCAGAGAAAAGGAAGAAGTCGTTTCCTGTGCCTTCCTGCTTGTGGTGATCAAACCCATGAGTCCTTCCTTTATCAACGGCAAAACAGGGACAGTCCTGAATGTCTACACCAGGCCTTACGCCCGGAGGAAAGGGTATGCAAGAAAGATCATGAACACAATGATCGAGGACGCGAGAACCATGGGATTATCCCGTATGGAACTCAAGGCGACGGAAGATGGTTATCCCCTGTACCGGGCCGTCGGTTTTATGGATGATCACGAAAAATACCATAATATGACCTGGCTGCCGTAAAAAGATGATCTCAGAGAATACTGCGGTACTGGATCGCTTCCGCGAGATCACATAGACGGATCTTTTCTGATCCTTCCATGTCGGCCAGTGTCCGGGCCACTTTCAGGATCTTATGATAACCACGCATGGACAGATGGTAGCGTGACATTGCCTGTTCGGTGAAGAGATGACATTCTTCATCCAGTGCCGCGTATTTTTCAAGTTCTTCCGTGCTCATGCGGGAATTGTAACAGCCTTTTTGCCCAAAACGCTTTTCCTGTGCCTGATGCGCGGTTGAAACGAGCTCCAGGGCTTTCTGATAGGTAAACTCTGTCTGTGTCCGAATATCGGCTGTGGTAACAGGTTTCAATGTTACGATGAGATCGATCCTGTCAAAGAGAGGACTTTTGATTTTTTCGTAATACGCCTTGATCCGGGTCTCGCTGCAGTGGCAAAGATCTCTGTCGGGATAATGCCCGCAGGGACAGGGATTCATGGCAGCTGCCAGCAGAAAGTCCGCCGGATAGGTGAAGGTGCCGGATATGCGGCTGATCCGCACCCGGTGTTCTTCCAGGGGCTCCCGCATACTTTCAATGGCGCTTCTGGCAAATTCAGGGAGTTCATCGAGGAACAAAACACCATGGTGAGAGAGTGTGATCTCTCCCGGTTTCGGAATATTACCGCCGCCGATCAGTGCGATCGACGTGGTCGAATGATGAGGCTGCCGGAAGGGACGATCATGGATCATCCCCTCACTCACGGAAAGAAGCTGAGAATTGCTGTATATTTCAGTCAGTTCCAGCTTCTCTTCATATGTAAGCGGAGGAAGCAGGGCAGGCAGTTCGTGGGCCAGCATGGTCTTTCCGCATCCGGGAGGACCGATCATCAGCATGTTGTGCATTCCGGCAGCGGCGATCGTCATGACCCGTTTGGCTAACTGCTGACCTTTGATCAGATCGAATCCGGATACATGGACCGCGGCCGGTTTTTGAACAGGGACGGCCGGTTTCGGAAGATGATGGGAACGGAGCAGGTCTACCGTTTCCTGAAGACTGGAAATGCCGTAGACAGGCAGACCCGGGAATAACGCGGCTTCCGGAGCGTTGTCAAGAGGCAGAAAGATGCTGCCCGCGGAAGGAAGATCTCTTTTGGCTGTCCGGGTCATACAGAGCGCGCCGTATAAAGGCTTGATACTGCCGTCGAGGCCAAACTCACCTAACCAGACGGCCTGGTCCAGCAGATCGGTCGGGATCTGTCTTTCGCAGGCAAGGATCGTAAGCGCGACGGGAAGATCCAGAGCCGAAAGGGATGATGTGTCGGGTGTCAAAAGCTGATCTTTGGAACGAATATTGATCGTGATCCTGGATGGCGGAAGAGTAAACCCCGCGTTTTTAAGCGCACTGCGGATCCTTTCCCGGCAGGCCGCGCCGTGAGACGGCGGGATCCCGACAACGGTAAAGTTTGGCAGTCCTCCGGACACGTAGCATTCGATCTCCAGAAGAACGCCTGTCAGACCACTGATCGCGGCACTGTGAATACGATAAAACATAGAATCCTCCTTTAGCGGTCTTTGTCAGAGAAAAGACAGCTTTTCTAAATTAAGATATACCCCCCTATTATTATTATCGGCAGTTTTTCAGACAATTTTCACTTTTTTTTGAAAATTTGAAAAAGGGCTGTACAAGAAGGAGGAAATCGCTTATAATGTTTTGGTCTAAGAGTCTGTAGAAAGGATTTATATGATACAGACTACTACAAAAGAACAAAATGATTACTTATGGTCGCTTGGCCAGAAGTTTCTCAACGCAAAGGACCGAACTGATTATCTGGCTGCGCTTCGTGAGGAGTGTGACCGCAAGGGAATCGGTTTGGTTTTTTCTGAAGAAGAAACATATCCCGCGATGCTAAGAAACATAGAGAATCCTCCGAAAGCATTGTTTTACCGGGGGGATCTGTCCCTGGCACAAAAGGACTCGATCGCGATCGTGGGAACGAGAAACAGCTCCGCTTATGGAGAAAAAGCCGCCTATGAAATAGCCCGCTCATGTGCAAAAGAAGGACTGGTAGTTGTCAGCGGTATGGCACGAGGGATCGACAGCTGCGCGCATAAAGGCGCGCTGGATGTTTCCGGTTGTACGATCGCTTTTCTCCCCGGAGGACTCGATAAATGTTATCCGCCGTCCAACACCTGGCTGTTTGAACGGACAGCTTCGAAAGGACTTGTTCTCTCTGAGTATCCGCCGGGGACGCACACAGAAAAATGGAATTTCCTGGAAAGGAACCGTCTGATCAGCGGGATCTCGCTTGCGGTCGTTGTAGTTCAGGCAGCGGGAAGAAGCGGCGCGATCAATACAGCCCAGTACGCGATCGAGCAGGGCAAGGATCTGTTCGCGGTACCGGGAAGCATCTTTGAGATGAATTCCGTAGGCGTTCATCGGTTGCTGACAGACGGGGCGGAAGTGGTCACTTCTGCTGATATGGTCGCGGAGAGGTATAAACAAAGGCAGATTTCCATCGAAGAAGTTGAAGATGAAAAGAGCAAGACAGGCAGATCCGCCTACGATGGGTGGAAATGGTTGTACGATAAGATCGATGATTTCGGTTCATCGCCCGAGGAGCTTTGCTCCGCTACAGGAGAAAGCCCCTCGAAAATCCAGACGGGACTGACGATGCTAGAGATGGGTGGATGGATCGAAAGACGGGACGGACTGAAAATCTATCGAAAGTAATTCATGAATTGAGGAGAAGTATGGCGAAAAAATTAGTGATCGTAGAATCACCGACAAAGGCAAAAACGATCCGAAAGTTCCTGGGAAGCACCTATCAGGTCATTGCTTCGGAAGGACATGTGAGAGATCTGCCGAAGAGCCAGATGGGCGTTGATATAGAGAACGATTTTGAACCGCATTATATCACGATCCGCGGCAAGGGAGACGTACTCAGCGAACTCAAAACCGCGGCTAAAAAGGCGGATGTCGTTTATCTGGCTACAGACCCTGACCGTGAGGGAGAAGCGATCTCCTGGCATCTGGCGATCGCGCTTGGGATCGATCCCGAAAAAGCCAGCCGGATCACGTTTAACGAGATCACCAAACAGGCTGTACGAGAAGCGATGAAGCATTCGAGGGCGATCGATCAGGATCTGGTCGACGCGCAGCAGGCACGCCGTGTACTGGACAGGATCGTCGGCTATCAGATGAGCCCGCTTCTTTGGAAAAAAATCAAAAAAGGACTCAGCGCGGGACGCGTGCAGGCAGCCTGCCTTTCTCTTCTGTGCGACAGGGAAAAGGACATCGCGGATTTCGAGCAGAAAGAGTTCTGGACCGTTGATTTATCCCTGGAAAACCAAACGCATGCAGGGATGCTGAAAATGCAGCTGACAACTGTCGGTGAAGAGAAGGCTGAACTCGTCGACCAGGTACAGACAGAGGAAGTCTGTGAGAAGATCAGGAAAGCGGGCGATTTTTCCATCCAGTCTATCCGGACGGGCAAACGCAGCCGGAAGGCGCCGGAAGCATTTACAACGAGTACACTGCAGCAGGAAGCCAGCCGGAAGCTCGGTTTTTCACCGCAGAAGACGATGAGTATCGCCCAGATGCTTTATGAAGGTGTGGAACTGTCCGGTATGGGGCAGACAGGCCTGATCACGTATCTGCGTACGGACAGCACGCGTATTGCGGAAGAAATGCAGCAGCAGGCCGCGGAATATATCAAAACGAAGATCGGTGAAGAGTATGTCGCCTCTTCCGTGCGGCAGGGAAAAGGAAGACGGATCCAGGACGCGCATGAAGCGATCCGTCCGACCAATCTGCTGCTGGATCCGAAGAGTATTGAAGGCTCTCTCTCGAAAGACCAGATGCGGCTTTATCAGCTGATCTATTATCGCTTCCTTGCCAGCCGGATGGCTCCCTGTGAATATGAGACCCAGCATATCACAGCTGAAGACAAAACGGGAAAGAATAAGATCCGACTGGAAGCTTCCGGATCCGTACTTCGTTTCCCGGGATTTTTGAAAGTTTATCAGGATGAGGAAAAAACCGATGATGTCCTGAAGGGCTTCAAGGATATGAAGGAAGGGGATGTGCTGAAAGTGAAAAAGATCCTTCCGGAACAGCACTTTACCCAGCCTCCGGCAAGATATACGGAAGGTCTTCTGGTGCGCGCCATGGAGGAGAACGGTGTGGGACGTCCCAGTACCTACGCTCCGACGATCACCACGCTGATCAGCCGCGGCTATGTGTCCAAAGAAAAGAAAGCCCTGTATGTGACAGAGCTTGGATCCATCGTTCATCAGATGAGCGCGGACTATTTCAAATCGATCAACGATATCGGCTTTACGGCGCAGATGGAGGACGAGCTGGATCAGGTGGAAGACGGACAGCGTGCCTGGAAAGATGTGATCCGTGAGTTTTATGATACCTTTGAACCTCAGCTGAAAAGCGCGGAGAAAGAGATCGAAAAAGTCACGATTCAGGATGAGGTTACAGATGAGATCTGTGACGTCTGCGGCAGGCGGATGGTCCTGAAGATGGGACGGTTCGGCAAGTTTTATGCCTGTCCGGGATTCCCCGAGTGCCGGAACACCAAACCGTATCTGGAGAAGATCGGTGTTCAGTGTCCGCTCTGCGGGAAGGATATTCTGGTCCGAAGAAGCCGGAAGGGAAGAACCTATTACGGCTGTGAAGACAATCCGACCTGCAGCTTTATGTCCTGGGACAAACCGACAGCTAAGCTTTGTCCGAACTGCGGCCATATCCTTTATGAAAGACAGGGAAGGATCCATAAGCTGGTCTGCCTGGAGGAAGGCTGCGGATACAAAAAAGAGATAGAAGAGACAGAAGAATAAAGACCTGTACCCACTTTCAGCCGAGAGGAGCTGACAGTGGATGAAAAAGACAGAAAACGACTGATCGAAGAGAATATTCTGCTGGTCCGGTTTGTGATGAGCCGGATCAAAGGCGGTTTACCTGAAGGTATGACCGAGGAAGATGTATATCAGGAAGGTTGTATCGGACTGATCCACGCAGTCGATCATTACAGTGAAGATAAGGGGCCGTTCGCGACCTATGCCTGCCACCGGATCCGGGGAGCCATACTGGACGGGACGCTTCGATATCAGTGGATGATAAAAAGACGGGATGCCCGGAATATCCAAAGTGAAAATCCGGTCGTAGTAGGACTCATCCCGGAAATCATCAGCGCTGCGACGCAGTCGGAGGAAGAGGCGTTTCCGGATCAGACTATCATGGAGATCACGGATGAACAGCTGAACCTGTATGACGCGATGGATCATCTGGAACCGATGGAACGCGCGATGATCAGAGAACACTATTTCGAAGATCAGTCATTGACCGAAATCGCCAGGATGAAACAGATGAATTACTATATTGTTCGTTCTTTTCATGCCAGTGCGATCCTTAAGCTGAAAAATCGCCTGAATTAGCGCAAAAAACTCTTTACTTTATGCTGCAAATATGGTAAAATGCCATTTTGTGAATAGTCCACACTCCGGGTCCGTGCCGGCGGTTCCCATATGGGTATCCGGCAGATATCGGATCGGAGGAGGAAAAAAACCAATCTATGGAGGAATGTAACATGAGCGTGATTTCTATGAAACAGCTCCTGGAGGCCGGTGTTCATTTCGGTCACCAGACCAGAAGATGGAACCCGAAGATGGCTCCGTATATCTTCACTGAAAGAAACGGGATCTACATTATCGATCTGCAGAAGACCAGCCGCAAGGTCGACGAGGCTTATGCCGCAGTCAAGAACATCGTCGCTGACGGCGGAACAGTTCTGTTTGTCGGTACCAAGAAGCAGGCGCAGGAGACCATGAAAGTCGAAGCTGAGCGCTGCGGAATGTACTATGTCAACAGCCGCTGGCTGGGCGGAATGCTCACCAATTTCAAGACGATCCGCAGCCGTGTCGCTCGCATGGAAGAGCTTGAAAAGATGGAAGATGAAGGCATGTTTGAGGCCCTTCCGAAGAAGGAAGTCATGAACCTTCGCAAAGAGCTTGAAAAGCTGCAGAGAAACCTGGACGGTATCCGTAAGATGGATCGTCTGCCTGACCTGATCTTCATCGTTGACCCGCACAAGGAACAGATCGCGGTTCAGGAATCCCACATTCTTGGTATTCCTACCGTTGCGATCGTTGATACCAACTGCGATCCCGAAGAGATCACCTACGTGATCCCCGGAAACGATGATGCTATCCGTGCCGTCAAACTGATCGCCGGTATGATCGCGGACGCTGTCATCGAAGCGAACCAGGGCGAACAGAATACGCCCGCTCCCGAGAGTGAAGAAGAGCCCGAGGAAGAAGTTGTCGAAACCGAAGAGGAGAATGAATAATGGCTAACGTAACCGCACAGATGGTAAAAGAACTGCGCGATCTGACCGGCGCAGGAATTATGGACTGCAAGAGAGCCCTGATCGAGACCGACGGCAATGTCCAGAGCGCTGTTGAAGTGCTTCGCAAAGCCGGTCTGGCTATGGCTGCCAAGAAGGCCGGCCGTATCGCCGCAGAAGGTCTGGTTGCTTTCAAAGTTGCTGATGATTTCAAGAAAGCGGTCGTTGTCGAAGTCAACTCCGAAACTGATTTCGTTGCCAAGAACGATCTGTTCAAGGATTTCGTCGCGAATGTCAGTGCTCAGGCACTTGCTACTACCGCGAAGAATATGGACGAGTTCAAAGCTGAGCCCTGGATCGAAGATGCTTCCAAGACCGTCGGTGACGCGCTGGTGGAAAAAGTTGCCGTTATCCACGAGAATCTGCAGATTCGTCGTTTTGAGCAGCTTGTCTCTGAATCCTATATTGGTTCCTATCTGCATGGCGGCGGAAGGATCGCCGTTCTGGTGAGCGTTACCTGCGACAACGTCAATGACAATGTCAAAAAGGCTGTTAAGAATGTTGCGATGCAGGTCGCCGCGCTGAATCCTCTGTTCCTTGACGAGGCCAGCATTCCGGCTGAATGGACGGCTAAAGAGAATGAGATCATTCTCGGCCAGATCGCCCAGGATCCCAAGAACGCGAACAAACCTCAGCAGGTCCAGGAAAAGATGGCGATCGGTAAGATGAAGAAACGTCTGACCGAGGTTTGCCTCATGAACCAGGAATTCTTCCTTGACACCGAGAAGACTGTCGGCCAGTATCTGGCAGCTGTCGGCAAGGAAAACGGTACCGAGATCAAAGTCGAGCGGTTCATCCGTTTCGAGACAGGTGAAGGTATCGAAAAGAAGCAGGAAGATTTCGCTGCGGAAGTTGCCAAACAGATGAATAAGTAATCGGTTACAGAAAATCCGGTTCGTGAACAAGAAGGGAAGATGTATTTTGCATCTTCCCTTTTTCTATTGCATGGATTATAATGGATCAAGCTATTCTGTCAGGGGGAAGAGGAGATGGAAGGGAAAAAACTGCTGGATCTTCTGATCGAAGAACTTTCTTCGGAGTGTTATTACGAACCTGTCCGTGATGATGTCAGGGAATCGGTGGGATTAAAAGAGGAGGATGTCTTTCTCCCAAAGATCGCGACCGGAGGATCGGCCGGCGCGGATTTCTTCGCACCATTTTCATTTGATCTTGAACCGGGCGAGGAGATCCGGGTGCCTACCGGGATCAAAGCCCACTGCCATCGTTATACCCGTCTTTCTATCGTCCCCAAGTCAGGGCTGGGGTTCAAGTATTATACCCGTCTGGCCAACACGATCGGTATTATTGACGAAGACTACTATGGAAACTCTCAGAACGACGGGTGTATCTTTATCAAGATCCGCAATGAAGGAAACAAAAGTCTTCATATCGAACGGGGAGAGGCTTTCTGCCAGGGGATCTTCGAACTGTATATTCCGGACCGTGATTTCTTTACACAGGCACACGAGCTTCGGGACGGAGGATTCGGCTCGACGAACGCTAAAGTATAGATGAAAGATTGAAATTCCACGCCGGATATGATATGATATCAGGAGACCAATTCTATCCTGAAGGAAAGGTATCTTACAATGGTTCAGAGGATCATATTGAAACTGAGCGGAGAGGCGCTGTCGGGAGAAGCGGGTTTCAGCCTGAATCTCGCCGAAGCGAAAAAGGTAGCCGCTCAGGTCAGAGAAGCAAAAGAACTCGGATGCCAGATCGGTATCGTGATCGGAGGAGGCAATTTCTGGAGAGGGCGCAGCAGTGAAGGGATCGACCGTGTAAAAGCGGATCAGATCGGCATGCTGGCGACAGTCATGAACTGTCTTTATGTCTCCGAAGTCTTTCGGACGGAAGGAATGGATACATCCGTTTATACGCCATATCCGATCGGTCTTTATACTGAAGTCTTCAATAAAGATAAAGCGCTGAAAGACCTGAAAGAAGGAAAAGTTGTCTTCTTTGCGGGAGGCACCGGACATCCGTTCTTCTCAACAGATATGGGTGTCGCGCTGCGTGCCGTAGAGATAGAAGCGGACCTTATCCTGATGGCGAAAAACGTGGACGGTGTATATGATTCGGATCCGAATATCAACCCAAATGCGAAGAAATATGACTGTCTGACCTATCAGGAAATGCTGGCCAAGACACTTCGGGTCATCGATCTGACGGCCGCGGCGTTCCTGATGGATAATCATATGCCCTGCAAACTGTTCGCGCTCTCTGAGGAGGGAAGCATTTGCAGAGCGATCAAAGGTGAAAAGATCGGTACAGATATTATCTGATTTATAAGGAGGCAAAACCATGGTAAAACAACAGGAGATCGAGGACTGCAAAGTCAGGATGGAGAAGGCGATCGCCAATCTCGAAAGCGAATATAATACGATTCGTGTCGGACGTGCGAATCCGCATGTGCTGGACCGTATTATGGTTGATTATTACGGAACGCCGACCCCGATCCAGCAGGTCGGTAATGTCAGTGTACCTGAACCAAGAATGATCGTCATTCAGCCCTGGGAATCCAATATGCTGAAAACAGTCGAAAAGGCGATCATGGTCTCGGATCTGGGTATCCACCCGAACAACGACGGTAAAGTCATTCGTCTTGTTTTCCCGGAGCTGACCGAGGAAAAACGTAAAGAGACCAGCAAGGATGTCAGAAAGCGCGGAGAGGGCGCGAAAGTCGCCCTTCGCAATATCCGCCGTGATGTCATGGAACTGATCAAGAAAGAAAAGAAAGAAAGCATTATCACGGAAGATGATCAGAAGGATCTGGAAGAAAAGCTCCAGAAACTGACTGACGATTATATCAAGAAAGTAGATCAGATGGTCGACATCAAAACGAAAGAGGTCATGGCTGTCTGATATTGATCAGAACGGATCAGGCATGCCCCGGTCCTTCCGCCTGGATCCTTTCAGGAGAAGGATCGGGGCATTTCATCAGTTTGATAAAAAATGAAACGGTGGTTCAAATGAATACAGAAAAGCTGCCCCGCCATATTGCCATTATTCTTGACGGGAATGGACGGTATGCGAAAAAATATGGACTTTTACGTCAGCAGGGGCATAAAGCCGGTGCCGATAATGTAGAAAAAGTCGGAGATTTGTTGATCGAGCGGGGGATCCCGTATCTGACGGTCTACGCGTTTTCTACGGAAAACTGGAAACGTTCCGAGGAAGAAGTCTCCTATCTGATGGCGCTTCTGAAACGGTACCTGACAAAAAACAAAGTCGACGCGATGCGTAAAGGGATCCGGATCCGCGTGATCGGAGACCGGCAGAGATTAAGTCCGGAACTTAGGGAACTGATCAGAGAGATGGAAGAAGATACCAGGGAGATGAAGAATCTCAACCTGACAGTCGCCCTCAATTACGGCGGGAGGGATGAACTGATCCGGGCTTGCCGACGCATGAGGGAAGAGCGGATCCCGCCTGAGAAGATAGACGAAGCGCTGGTTTCCTCCTATCTGGATACCGCGGATATTCCGGATCCCGATCTGGTGATCCGTACTTCCGGCGAGGAGAGGATCAGCAATTTCCTGCTTTGGCAGATCGCCTATTCAGAGCTGTATTTCACCGACTGTTACTGGCCTGAATTTGACGAAAGCGAACTGGAAAAAGCCCTTGAAAGCTATAGCTCACGGCAGAGAAGATTCGGAGGGAGAGAAGAAGAATGAAGACAAGAATCATCAGTGGCATCGTACTGATCATCCTGCTGACTGCCATTCTTTTTTTAGGCGGCAATGTGCTTCTGGCAGCGCTTATGCTGCTGTCTCTGGGAGGCCTGTTTGAACTTGGGTCGGCGCTCTCCAAGGCGATCCCTCAGCCTGACGGTATCAAACAAGTGATGTACCGACCTTTCGTATATACCAGCATGATCGCCGCTGTCGTATGGTACATCCTGCTGTTTTTCTTCAAGAGGCAGATCTGGAACGGACATGTGACGCTTTATTATTTCACCTGCCTTGTCATGGTTCTGATGGTTCTTTGTGTCACCATGTACCCGAAAAGAAAATTCGCGGATGCGGCGGCTACCGCGTTTGCGGTGCTGTATATCCCGATGCTTTTCTCTTTTGTCTATATCCTGAGAGACGCGGATAACGGACAGTTTTATGTCTGGTATGTGGTTGCCGCCGCATGGGGCAGCGATACACTGGCTTACTTTACCGGAATGGTGTTTGGCAAGCATAAGCTGAGTCCGCGACTCAGCCCCAAGAAAACGATCGAGGGAGCTGTTGGCGGCGTCCTTGGCTCTGTGATCCTTTGTACTCTGTACGGACTTATTATTGCCAGGACAGTAGAGGTGGAAAGCGGCGTGATGCTGAAACTTTCCATGCTGATCGGTTTTCTCGGATCGCTGGCTTCTATCGGCGGAGATCTGTTCGCTTCCTCCATCAAGCGTGTGATGCGGATCAAGGACTACAGTAATCTGATCCCGGGCCACGGCGGTATTCTGGACCGGTTTGATTCGATGCTTTTTGTGGCTCCGATCGTTGTCTTCGTATTGGAGCTGTTTGAGGTGATCCTATGAAGAAAAGGATCGTTGTCCTTGGCAGTACCGGCTCTATCGGGACACAAAGTCTTGATGTGATCCGGAAAGAAAAAGAAAACCTGGAACTGATCGCGCTGGCGGCCTATGGAAACAGGCCGCAGCTTTTTGCTGAGCAGATCCTGGAGTTTTCTCCGTCGGTCATCTGTGTTTATGATGAGAAGAATCTGCCGTTGGTACAGGATGCTTTATCTTCTCTCGCGGGATCCCCGGACCAGTATCAATGGACGGTCGGGATGCCGGGACTGATCGAACTGGCGACACTTCCGGAAGCGGATCTGATCGTGACCTCGCTGGTCGGTATGATCGGTATCGTTCCGACGGTGGAGGCGATCAAGGCGCACAAGGATATCGCGCTTGCCAATAAGGAAACGCTGGCCTGCGCCGGCCGTTATATCATGAAGATCGCCGAAGAGAATCAAATAAAGATCCTTCCGGTGGATTCTGAACATGGTGCCATTTTCCAGTGCATGGAAGGCGTCAGAAGAAAAGATGTCAGAAAGATCTGGCTCACCGCTTCCGGCGGTCCGTTCCGCGGCTATTCAAAAGAGCAGCTGAAAACGGTCACGCTTGCACAGGCGCTGAAGCATCCCAATTGGGGGATGGGAGCCAAAATCACGATCGACAGCGCGACACTGATGAACAAAGGGACAGAAATGATCGAGGCCAAGTGGCTTTACGGAATGGAACCGGAAAATGTCTGTCCCGTCATTCATCCGCAAAGTATCATTCATTCGATGATCGAGATGAAAGACGGATCGGTCCTCGCGCAGCTCGGGCCGGTGGATATGCGGCTTCCCATCGAAGTGATGCTGATGTATCCCGAAAGAGGCCGGGCGCTTATGGAGCCGCTGGATTTTACGAAACTGGGACCTCTCACCTTTGAAGCGATCGATGAAGATGTCTTTCCTTCGATCCGGATGGCCCGGGAAAGCATGCAGATGGATGGCCTTTTCCCTGCCTGCTATACGGCGGCGAATGAACTGGCAGTTGAACAGTTCCGTCAGGGGAAGATAGGATTTACGGATATCTTCCGTCTGGTGGATCACGCACTGAATAGGCTTGGCCGTGAGGCAGGTCATGGCACCAGTTATGAGATCGAAGAAGTCATCCGTATGCCTGAACGGGTGAAAGCTTATTGTAAGGATATTGTATGAGTATTGTACTGACGATATTAGTGTTTACGCTGATCGTGGTGATCCACGAGGGCGGACATTTCCTGATGGCCAGAAAATGCGGCATCTTTGTGGAAGAGTTTTCCATCGGGATGGGGCCGGTTCTTCTGAAGCGAAAGACGAAGAAAGACCTGATCGTGAGTCTTCGTCTTTTTCCGATCGGCGGTTTCTGCCGAATGAAGGGTGAGGAACCGGATCCGGATCATCCGGACGCAAAACCGGAACCGGATTCATTTAACGGCGCGCCGATCTGGAAGCGCGCGCTGGTCGTCGCGGCGGGTCCGGTAATGAACTTCATTCTGGCCTTTGTTTTACTACTTGTGTTTAATCTCTCGCTCGGCTATACCAGCCGGCAGATCGAGACGGTCGATGAGGATTATCCGGCTTATGAACAAGGCCTGGTCCCCGGTGATACGGTCATCGGTCTGAACGGAGAGAGGATCCATGTTTTTGGCAAGATCAGCTTTCTGCTCATGAATTATCAGGAGGGGGAAGAGGTGACGCTGGTCGTTCGCGGTGCGGACGGTGAAAAAAGAACTCTTCAGTTTCCACTGAAATATGATGAAGAACTGCAGCGTTACCGGATGGGATTCTCCGTGAGCGGCAGAGGCAGTATCGCGGAGGAGACCAGGGAAAGAGGGTTCTTCCCGGCGCTTTTCGATACAATCGCCGAAAGCTTCTGGTATACCGGGTATGAGATCGAGATCACGATCCGGTCTCTGGGAATGCTGCTGACCGGCAAAGTAGGGATCGACGCGCTGACCGGACCGATCGGGATCGTTTCTGTGGTCGGGGAGACCTATCACGAAGCGGTCCAGTACGGATTTTTGACGGTACTGGCCAGTATCGGAAGCATCATCATCCTGATCAGTGCCAATCTGGGCATTCTGAATTTGTTTCTGATCCCTGGCCTTGACGGAAGCAGGCTGATTTTCCTGCTGGTCGAAAAGATCCGAAAGAAACCCATGAATCCGAGGATCGAAAACGCGATCTATATCGCGGGTTTCGTTCTTTTGTTCGGACTGATGATTGCTGTTGCGTTCAATGATATCCTGCGGCTGATCCGATAAGGAGAAAAGAGGGACACTTTGCAGAGAAGAAATACGAAAGAGATCTGGATCGGAAATGTGCCCATCGGAGGGGGACATCCCATCGCGATCCAGTCGATGACCAATACCCGGACGGCCGATGTGAAGAAGACGGTCTCTCAGATCTTGCGGCTGGAAGAAGCCGGTTGCGAGATCATTCGCTCGACAGTTCCGGACCGGGAAAGCGCTGAGGCCATCAAAGCCATAAAAAGTCAGATCCATATTCCGCTGGTCGCGGATATCCACTTTGATTATCGGCTCGCGATCGAGGCCGTAAAGAACGGCGCGGACAAGATCCGTATCAATCCGGGAAATATCGGAGGAGAAGACCGTCTTCGCAAAGTAGTGGAATGCTGCAGGGAGTATCATGTCCCGATCCGGGTCGGTGTGAATGCCGGTTCCCTGGAGAAGGAGATGGAAGAGAAATACGGCAGAAGCGCCAAGGCTCTTTCGGAAAGCGCCTGGCGAAGCGTCAGGATATTGGAGAATACCGGCTTTGACCAGATCGTGGTTGCCATCAAGGCCTCCAACGTAGGCCTCTGTGTGGAGAGTTTCCGGGAGTTCGCGAAAGATTGCCCGTATCCGCTGCATGTCGGACTTACAGAAGCCGGCGGAGGGACGGACGGAATGATCAAATCTGCGCTGGCTCTGGGACAGCTTCTTTCTGAGGGGATCGGGGATACGATCCGCGTTTCTCTGACGGGAGATCCTGTACTGGAGGTCGAAACGGCAAAGAAGATCCTCAGCTTCTTGGATATTCGGAAATTCGGACCGGAGATCGTTTCCTGCCCAACCTGTGGGCGGACCGAGATCGATCTGATCACACTGGCAGAGCAGGTATCCGAGGCGATGAAACGATTCAGGACTCCTATGAAAGTAGCGGTCATGGGGTGTGTAGTCAACGGACCGGGAGAAGCGAAAGACGCGGATTTCGGGATCTGCGGCGGCAAAGGAGAGGGACTGCTGATCCGGAAAGGACAGATCATCCGTAAAGTCCCGGAACAGGAACTGCTTTCTGCCCTGATCGAAGAAGCGGAGCGATATGAAAGAGAAGTATAAAACACTGACCGAGTTTTTCCCGGAAGCTTTTGACGGAGAGATCCGAAGCATCGCTGAAAAGATCCTGGTTCAGAAAATCGATGTTTCCATCGCCAGGAAAGAGATGGATATATGGATCCTGCCGCCGGAGCCGCTGAAGGAAGAAGTACGGGATTATCTGATCGCGTCTCTGGATCTCGCGATCCGGGGACAGGCTGCGATCCGCCTGAGAATTGCCCCGACAGAGGATGAGCTTTCGGAGCGGTTTTTTCATCTTTCCGATGAAAAAAAGACAGCGCGGATCCTGCAGGAGATGAAGAAGAAAATGCCGGTTCTGGCGTCGGTGCTTTCCGCCGGAGATTTCTCTTTTGAAAAGGCAAAGACAACGATCTACGCCTCCGAAGCAGTCGTCCGGCTGATCGAAACCAGGGGTATGGCCGGACAGATCGGACAGATCGTATCATCCCTGGGCGGACCGGAAGAAGTCCTGGTCGTGGTCGGAGAGAAAAAAGAAGAGCCAAAGCAAGAGGATACGGTCGCTGCCGTCAGCGATCCGGAACCGGAAGAACAGGTCGCTGTCGAAAGTGACATAAAGGAGAATGAGTCTACTGAGGCTGAGCCCGTAGAGATTAAGCCTGCAGAGACTGAGCCTGCGGAAGAAGAGCCGTCAGAGAAGAAAAAGAAGAAAACGAATCATGTTCTGACAGGGAAACCGATCCAGACCAAGGATGAGATCCCCCTGTCTTCTTGTGATGTAGAAAGACGTCAGGTCACAACACGAGGGATCATCAGTTCCGTCAGTATTCGCGAAATATCCGGCGGCAAAGGGATCGTCAGTCTTCGGATCACGGACTATAGCCAGACAGTCAACGTCAAAGCCTTTGTCGTTATGAAGACCTGGAATGAAAAACTGGAAAAGGCGCTTGTCAAGGGAGAGACGATCCTGTGTAAAGGCTCCCTCGCGATGGATAGTTATCTGCAGGATCTGGTACTGACCGTCAATCATATCACGCTCTGTGCGGAGCCGCTTCATGTAGACGAGCAGAAAAAAGCGGCCGCGGAGGCTATGATCCTCGGACGTCCCTTCGAAGGGAAACGGCAGGATATCAAATCGGTCCTTTCCCAGCAGTATGTGGATCATGAACAGAACAGGAAGACCATTCTGCAGGGCGACATCATTACGACGGAATCCAAGGAACTGAAGAATGGCCGGACGATGATGACGATCGATATTACAGACTATACGGATTCGATCTCTGTCAAAGCTTATTTCGATAACGAGGAACTGGACAAAAAATCATCGCTCATGAAGAAAGGCAAACAGATCCGTGTTCAGGGAAAAGTGATCTATGAGGATCAGTTTGCGCATGAATTCCAGATGAGCGCCGAATCGATCGAGCCATCTTCCGATCCGCTCAAACCGGAGCGGAAGGATACGGCTGAAAGAAAACGGGTCGAACTGCACATGCATACCAAGATCTCCGAGATGGACGCGGTCACGAGTCCCAAGGACCTGGTTAATCAGGCCTATCGCTGGGGACATAAGGCTGTCGCCATCACCGATCACGGCGTTGTACAGGGATTCCCGGAGGCAATGGATGCCGCCAAGAAGATCGGGATCAAGGTCATTTACGGTGTGGAAGCCTATATCGTGGATGATACCAAAAAAGCGATCACGGGCGATCACGGGCAGGATTTCAGGGATACCTATGTCGTATTCGATATCGAGACGACCGGATTCAACAAGGAAACAGACAGTATCATAGAGATCGGTGCCGTAAAGATCCGGGATGAAAGGATCATCGACCGATTCAGTCATTTCGTGGATCCGGAAAGGCCGATCCCGGAGCATATTACCAAACTGACATCCATCACGGATGAGGATGTCAGGGGGCAGGGAACGATCAGGGAAGTCCTTCCCGCGTTTCTTGACTGGGTCTGTGACAGTGTTCTGGTCGCGCATAACGCGTCCTTTGATACGGGGTTTATCGCGAATAAAAACGCCAAACTGGGAAGAGCCCCGATGGATCTGACCATCGTCGATACGCTGGAACTGGCCAGAGGGCTTTATGAACTGAAACGCTATACCCTGGATTCTGTTGCCCGCCATCTGGGCGTGGAACTGAAGAGCCATCACCGGGCGGTCGACGATGCCGAGTGTACGGCGGAGATCTTCCTTCGTATGCTGGAGGACCTTCGCGAGAAGAAGATCACCGTGCTTTCGCAGGTCAACCAGTACATTCATGAGCATATAGACGTAAAGAAGCTGCGCGCGCATCACGCGATCCTGCTGGTGAAGAACCAGGTCGGGCTGAAGAATCTCTATAAGCTGATCTCCCGCTCGCATCTGGATTATTTCTACCGTCAGCCAAGAATGCCCAAAAGCATTATCGAAGAGTATCGTGAAGGGCTGATCCTGGGATCCGCCTGCAGCAGCGGAGAACTGTATGAGGCGGTACTGGAAAATGAAAGCGCGGAAACGATCGAGGGGATCGTCAGCTTTTACGATTATCTGGAGGTACAGCCCCTTGCCAACAATCTGTATCTGCTGGAAGATGAGAAACACGAAAATATACGTTCCGTCGAGGATCTGAAAGAGATCAACCGGACCATCGTCCGGCTGGGACGTACCTACAATAAACCGGTAGCAGCGACCTGTGATGTCCATTTCAAGGACCCGGAAGATGAAGAATTCAGAAGGATCCTTCTCTCGTCCATGAAATACGCGGACGCGGACCGGCCCATGCCCCTGTATTTCCGAACGACCAATGAAATGCTGGATGAATTCGCCTATCTCGGTCAGGAAACATGTGAGGAAGTCGTGATCGATAATCCGAACCTCATCGCCGATCAGATCGACGAGATCCTGCCTATTCCGAACGGACAGTTCTCTCCGGTGATCGAAGGCGCGGAAGAGGAGCTGAAAAAGGTTTGTTATGAAAACGCGCGCTCCCTTTACGGAGATCCCCTGCCGGAGATCGTTCAGGCGAGACTCGACCATGAACTTGGCTGTATTATCAGGAACGGTTTTTCAACACTGTATATTCTGGCCAGACGACTGGTACAGCATTCGATCGCGGACGGTTACTATGTCGGATCCCGTGGGTCCGTCGGTTCTTCCTTTGCGGCGACGATGGCCGGGATCACGGAAGTCAACCCGCTGAAAGCACATTACTACTGTCCGAAATGTCATTTTACGGACTTTGATCCGGAAGAAGCCCGGGGCGTCGCGGGCATGAGCGGTTTTGACCTTCCGGACAGGAACTGCCCGGTCTGCGGGACAAAGCTGAAGAAAGACGGGCAGGAGATCCCCTTTGAGGTCTTCCTGGGATTTGACGGCGACAAGGAACCGGATATCGATCTGAATTTCTCCGGTGAATACCAGGCCAAAGCCCACGCCTATGTGGGCGAGATGTTCGGGGAAGACCATGTATACCGGGCCGGTACCATGGGCGGCCTCGCCGAAAAGACGGCCTACGGAATGGTTCGTCATTATCTGGAAGAGCACGGAAGAGTCTGTTCCAACGCGCAGATCAATTATCTGATCTCGGGCTGTCTGGAGGTCAAGCGAACGACCGGACAGCACCCCGGCGGTATTCTGGTCGTGCCGACGGATCATGATGTCTACGATTTTACCCCGATCCAGCACCCCGCCAATGATATGACGACCCCGATCATTACTTCTCACTATGATTATGATCAGCTGCACGGAAGGCTGCTGAAGCTGGATATTCTCGGACATGACGATCCGACCATGATCCGGATGCTGGAAGATATGACGCATACGGTCGCTACAGACGTTCCGGTCGATGATCCGGGCGTTATGGCGCTGTTCCTGGGAACGGAATCCCTCGGCGTGACGCCGGAGGAGATCGATTCTCCGGTCGGTACATATGGAGTCAGTGAATTCGGTACGCATTTTGTCCGCCAGATGCTGGTTGATACCAAACCGAAAAGCTTCTCGGACCTGGTCCGGATCTCGGGACTGTCCCACGGAACGGATGTATGGAATAACAACGCCAAGGATATCGTTTCTCAGGGGATCGCTCCGATCTCGGAATGTATCTGTACCAGAGAAGATATCATGATCGGCCTGATCCATCTGGGGATGGATAAGCTGGAATCATTCAAAATCATGGAGAAGGTCCGGAAAGGGAAAAAGAGCGGAGGACTTTCACCGACGGATATCGAACATATGGTCGCGCACGGGATCGAACCGTGGTATCTGGACTCCTGCAAGAAGATCCAGTATCTGTTCCCGAAGGGTCACGCGGTCGCGTATGTAACGATGTCTCTTCGGATCGCGTACTATAAAGTTCATTATAAAGAATACTACTACGCGGCGTTCTTTACGATCCGGGCGGACAGCTTTGATTATGAGACGATGGCGATGGGCATGCAGAAAGCGCGGGACGCCAAGGCCGCGATCGACGCGAAGGCGCAAAAAGATCAGACGGCCAAGGACAAAGAGATCCATACATTGCTGGAACTGGTGATCGAATTCTACGCGCGGGGACTGAAATTCCTTCCCATGGATCTTTATCGGTCGGATCATCACAAATTCCAGGTGATCGACGGAATGCTCCTGCCTCCCTTTGATACGATCTCGGGCATGGGTCAGACAGCGGCTAGATCGATTACTGAAGCAAGGGAAAACGGGGCGTTTACGACGATCGATGATTTTCTGGAACGGACAAAAGTCAGCCGTACGATCACCGATACCATGAAGGACCTGGGAGTCTTCGGCGACATGCCTCAGACCGACCAGATGAGTCTGTTCTGATATTGCGCGCGGAGAATAAAAAAGGTATAATAGAATCAACTAGGATAACAGAGGAGGTGAGGGCGATAAAATATACGTTTCGAACCTTATGGTTTATGATCAAAGCCTATCTGGTTTACCGCAA
This sequence comes from Bacillota bacterium, assembly GCA_017442735.1. Classification (GTDB taxonomy): domain Bacteria; phylum Bacillota; class Clostridia; order Lachnospirales; family Bianqueaceae; genus RUG760. The sequence continues at coordinate 38,950 of JAFRZE010000052.1, read as the reverse complement.
AGTACTGAAACAGGCCAAGGATCTTCCCGACAAGGAAAGATGGGAAGCCGGATATAAATATGTCAGAGAATACTGTCCGAAACTGATGGAAAGGACGGGTTCAAGGATCATCTACCATGGTCTGGAAAAACTGCCGGAACAGTCGGGTGTTCTGTATGTGGGCAACCACCAGAGTCTGTTTGATATCGTGGTGATCCTTTCCGTGATGGAATATCCCACCGCTTTCCTGAACAAGAAGGAACTGGAGAAAGTTCCGCTTGTCGGCGGACTGGCCAGGCTGCTGGGATGTATGTATATCGACCGTGGTGACCTCAGACAGTCGGTGACCGCGATCAGAACGACATCCGACCGGATGAGAAACGGCCTGAATATGGTGATCTTCCCGGAAGGGACCCGCAGCAAGGACGGTACGATCGCTGAGTTTAAGAAAGGTTCTTTCAAAGCCGCGACGAATATCGGCGCGCCGATCGTTCCGATCCGCATCAGCCGGGAGATCCGGGATATTCTGGAAAACAATAAAGGCCTGCATATCATTCCGCAGGAGGTACATGTTTATTTCGGAGATCCGATCGACGTGAAGTCAATGGATAAGAAAGAGCAGAAAGAGCTGGCGGAAAAGGTACAGCAGATCGTCAGTGAACTGAACTGAGAAAAAGAGCCACCTGGATTCAGGTGGCTTTTTGATGGAAGAAATCATAGACAGATCGTGCCGCTTGTTCCGTCATGGAAGGGACTTCCTTCAGCGCTTCTATAGAAGCGTCCCGGATGGCGTCCAGACTGGAGAAATGTGTGAGCAGGGCTTTTCGCCTTGCCGCGCCTATCCCGGGGATCGACTCCAGCTGAGATTTGATCTGTGCCTGTCCCCGAAGCTTTCTGTGATAGGTAATGGCAAACCGGTGTGCTTCATCCTGGATCCGTGTGATCAGCAGAAAGGCTTCGCGGTTTTGCCCGAATTCCACTTCCTTTCCCTGGAAATAGAGCCCGCGGGTCCGGTGATGATCATCCTTGACCATTCCGGCGACCGGGATATCCAGCCCGAGGCTTTCCAGAACACCCAGTGCGATATTTACCTGACCGCGGCCGCCATCCATGAGGAGCAGATCCGGCAGCTTGGTGAAGCTTCCGAGAGAAGGATCTTTTCCTTCGTCCGCCAGTTCTTTCATTTCCCGGATCGCGTGAGTAAACCTTCTGGTGAGCACCTCCGCCATGGACGCGTAATCATCCGCGCCTTCCACGGATTCGATGCGAAACTTCCGGTAGTCACTGGTTCGGGGTTTTCCGTCCTCGAAGACGACCATGGAACCTACGGAGAGGGATCCGAACGTATTGGAGATATCGTAGGCTTCTATCCTGGAGAAAGGATACTCATCGAAGCCAAGAAGTTCCTCCAGCTGGCGGACCGCGCCTTTTGTCCTTTTTTCCTCACTCTTCATGCGCTGCCCGAACTGAGAAAGAATCAGCTCGGCGTTTTTGGATGCCAGATCGACCAGACGGACTTTTTCGCCTCTCTGAGGCTGAAGGATCTGAACCATGGAGCCTCGTTTGGAAGAAAGAAACTCCTGCAAAAGAGGCAATTCATCCGGAAGAGCGGCGACCAGAAGCTCCTTGGGAATAAAGGCGGTCCCGCTGTAAAACTGCTGGATAAAGACTCCGATCAGCTGGTTTTCCGGCAGGAGGCTCGTGTTCTCAAGCAGGAAATGTTCCCGGCCGATCAGTTTGCCTCCGCGGATGAAGAATACCTGGATCAGGGCATTGTCTTCATCCTTGGCGATCCCTATGATATCGCGGTCCTCATCGGCCGCCGCGTGCTCGATCTTCTGAGACTGGGAAAGAAACTCCACCGCTTTGATGCGGTCACGGAATACCGCCGCTTTTTCAAATTCCAGCTTCTCTGACGCCTCATTCATCTGTTTTTTCAGTGACTGGATCACTTCCTGATGATGTCCCGAGAGAAGACTGATCGCCTGGTCGACCATCGCCTGATAGGTTTCTTTGGAGACTTGGCCGGTGCAGGGTCCGCAGCATTTGCCGATATGCAGGTTCAGACAGGGCCTTTCCTTACCGATATCGCGTGGCAAAACGCGGCTGCAGGTCCGAAGAGGCCAGAGTTTTTCCATCAGTTCCATGGTCTCATTGACCGCGCCGACACTGGTATAGGGACCAAAGTAACGGGCTTTGTCCCGGAGGATCTTGCGTGTTTTGATGATCCGGGGAAAATCTTCCTGGACCGTGACTTTGATATAGGGATACTGTTTATCGTCTTTGAGGAGGGTATTATAGGGCGGCCTGTGTTTTTTGATCAGGTTGTTTTCAAGAATGAGCGCTTCCATTTCGGAATCCGTGACGATATATTCGAAGTATTCGACACGGGAGACCATCTGCAGGATCTTGGTCGTTTTTCCGCGCGGACTCTGGAAATACTGACGGACGCGGTTGTGAAGATCGACCGCTTTCCCTACATAAAGGATCAGATCTCCTTCGTGCATGATATACACGCCGCTTTTATGCGGGATCTTTTTCAGCTCTTCCTTGATATCAAACATGGCATACGTCCTCCTTGACAGAACCAGTATAGCTGAAATAACGGATGAAATCAATCTTTCTTGACGATATGGACAAAGAATGGTAAACTTATCAATTGGATTATTATCGATATGGGAGGATTCATGGACCTACATAATAAAAAACTCTTTTTTCCGATCGTGATCCTGGGGCTGGTGATCGTCGGTCTCCTGATGTTTATCGCTGTCAGTATATACAACCATTATTACGGAATGAAACATATCAGGAGCCAGCAGGTCTCACCGGAAGTGGGAGAAGATGAATATAATATCGTTTTTAAAGGCCAGTTTAACGGGATCGCTTTTGTTGAAGACGGGTATCTGTATTTTGATATGGATGTCGTCAACGAAGACTGGGCTATGGGCCGGTATTTTTATTCCGATGTGGAGAATGTCGTATTCTTCACGACTTCGACCGAGCGGATCAGCTATGAGATCGGCAGTGAATTCTATAAACAGCGGAACGGGCATATCTTTGTCCGCGCTTCCGAATGTGAAGACCGGTGCGGTCTTCAGTATAAGATCAATTATGATGAGCAGCTGGTCATGATCCGTGACCCGCAGGGACGGACCGCGGAAGTCATGACGTCCGGTGTTTATCTGCTCACGGATCCGTCACCCGAAACACAGACCTATACGGCAAAACTGAAAAAAGGTGAAACGATCGAGATCTATCCGTGCGATACCGAAGGGTATTATTTCGCGTCGGATATGAACGGGCATATGGGTTATCTGGAAGCTGAAGGCCTGAAGACATCCAAAGCGAACCTTTCCCGTAAGGAATCGCAGCAGATCGATATGAGCGATTACCTGGTCAAGACCGATCATATCTTCATGGTGTTCCATCAGATCTATTCCAACCGGTATTCGCAGGAGATCCTGGATCCCATCCAGGAAAGCTGGGCCTATACCAACGTCGTTTCTCCCACATGGTTCACGCTCAACGCGGACGGCAGTATTTCGTCGAACGGCAACACCGATTATGTCGAGGATGTACGGGAAGAGGGCGACCAGATCTGGGCACTTTTCAACAATCAGTTCGACGATGATATGACCTATGAACTGCTGAAGCATACGGAGATGCGCGACCGCATATGCGATCAACTGCTGAAATACTGCAAGCAGTACAATATTCACGGCATCAATGTTGACTTTGAAAGCATGTCCGAGCGCACGGAGCGATATTTCATGCAGTTCCTCCGGGAACTTTCCATGACGATCCGGCCGGCCGGATATCAGCTTTCCGTGGATGTGCCTGTTCCCTCGCCCTGGAGTGATTATTATCAACGGCTTCGCTACTCGGACGTCTGTGATTATTTGATCCTGATGGCCTATGACGAACATTATCCCGGTTCTGACGCGGGCAGTACTTCTTCCCGTGACTTTGTCTGGGACGCTGTGAAGGCGATGGTGGAGGATGAGGGCGTTCCCTGCCGGAAGATCATCCTTGGGATCCCGTGGTATACCCGCCTGTGGATCGGTGAAGGAGAAAACCTGGATACCGAAGCGCTCAGCATGGATGAAGTGATCGATCTGATCTATGATTATGATATGACGGTACGATTTGATCCGGAAACAGGGCAGAATTACGCGGAAGGGTATAACGGCGATCTGCTGTACCGGATCTGGATCGAAGATGAAACTTCGCTTGCCTATCGCCTGGAAGCGGTCAAGACATATGATTTGAAAGGCGTTGCCGCCTGGAGCTACGGTTTTGAAAACTGGCAGGTCTGGGACGCGTACGACGCAGCTTTCTTTGACAAGGACGAATGAGACTATACGATACAGAAGAAAAGAAAGAACGGTTCATCCTGGTAGGTGTGGATACCGGCCGGTTTGAGATCAGCATGGAGAAATCCCTGGATGAACTGGAAGAATTGCTGGAAACCGACGGCGGGGAAGCGGTCGGGCGTGTGATCCAGAATCTGCAGACGCCCAGCAGCCGCACCTATGTGGGCAGCGGAAAAGTGGAAGAGATCCGTCAGATCCTGGAAGATACCGGAGCGGACGGCATTATTTGCGATGATGAGCTGTCTCCCGCGCAGCTCAAAAACCTGACGGATGAGCTGGGGGTCAAGGTGATCGACCGTACACTGCTTATCCTGGATATTTTTACCAAGCGGGCGACCACCAGGGAAGGTCAGATGCAGATCGAGCTTGCTCAGCTGAATTACCGGCTGACCCGGCTGACCGGACTTGGCAAAGAATTATCCCGGCAGGGAGCGGCGGTGGGCACTCATACCAGAGGTGCCGGCGAAACAAAGCTGGAAATGGACAGACGGCATATCCGGGAAAGGATCGATATGCTGAAAGGCCAGCTGAAGGAAGTGGCCGAACGCCGCGGCATGGAGAGAAGTCAGCGGAAAAAAGGTCATCTTCCGATCATCGCGCTGGTCGGCTACACCAACGCGGGAAAATCTACCATATTCAATCGTGTGACCGGCGCGGGCGTACTGGAAGAGGATCAGCTTTTCGCGACACTGGACACAACGGTGCGCCGGAAGGATCTTCCTTCCGGACGAAGTGTGCTGTTTACGGATACCGTCGGATTTATTCATAAACTTCCCCATCAGCTCATCGATGCTTTTCGGGCTACGCTGGAAGAAGCATGTGAAGCCGATATCCTTCTGCATGTCGTAGACAGTTCGGACCCCAAAGCCGTGATGCAGATGAAAGTGACCTATGATACGCTGGTGGAGCTGAAAGCGGCGGATAAGCCGATCATCACCATCCTCAACAAGAAGGATCTGATGGGAGAGGATACCCAGATACTTGCGCCTTCTTATCATGCGGAAGAGGTACTCAGGATCAGCGCGCTGGAAGAAGACGGGATCCGGAAGGTACTGGAATCGATCGACCGGCTGCTGGATCAGTGGGATCAGGAAATGCTGTTGCTGATCCCCTATCAGAACGCGGGACTGTGTGAAAAGGTCCATCAGGATGCGGTCATTCTGAGTGAAGAATATACCGAACAGGGTATACGGATCAGAGCCCGGATCAAAGAGCCGCTGCTTGGAAAAGTAAAGAAGTTTCAGGTGAAAGAATAACATGAAAACAGAACTGTTAGCGGTTGATGACTTTTCCCTGAAAAAAGCGGAAGCATTGCTTCGATCAGGACAGGTCGTCGCGTTTCCTACGGAGACCGTTTATGGTCTCGGGGCATGGGCTTTTTCTGTGGAAGGGATCGATCGTGTATACGAAGCCAAGGGTCGTCCGTCGGACAACCCTCTGATCGTTCATGTAGCGCCGGGAATGGATCTTAGTAAGATCGTCACGGAAATTCCGGAAAAAGGCCGGATTTTGATGGAACGATACTGGCCCGGGCCGCTGACGCTCATTCTTCCGAAAACCGAGCATGTACCGCTGCGGGTGACCGGAGGACTGTCCACGGTAGCTGTAAGAATGCCTTCCCATCCCGCTGCCATGAAGCTGATCGGCAGGACCGGCCTTCCGATCGTCGCGCCAAGCGCGAACACCTCCGGCAGACCAAGCCCGACGAGCGCGCAGCATGTACTGGAAGATCTTCAGGGAAAGATACCGCTGATCCTGGATGGAGGAGACTGTCAGGTAGGACTTGAGTCGACCATCGTAGATCTGACAGAAAAGATCCCCATGATCCTTCGTCCCGGCGCGATCACACTGGCCATGCTGGAAGAGGCTGTGGGTGAAGTGGATGTGGATCCGGCTGTACGTGCAGCCGCAGGGCTTAACAGCGATCTTGTTCCCAAAGCGCCGGGAATGAAATACCGGCACTACGCGCCAAAGGGATATTTGATCCTGACAGACAGGGAACCGGAACAGGTAGCGGACTTTATCCGGCAGGATCTGGCTGAAAAAGAGCAGAAGATCGGACTGATCGGATCGGATGAGTGGATCCGAAAGGTAGAGAACGCGCTGGATCCGGTGCGGGTCACGGCTGTTTCCCTGGGAACAGGATCCGCGATGGATGAGATCGCGAGAAAACTTTTTGACGGCCTTCGCAAAACAGATGAAGAAGGACTGGAGAGGATCTACGGAGAAGCTTTTCAGAGAAAAGATCTGGGAGAGGCCATCATGAACCGGTTTCTTAAAGCCGCCAGCGAAAGGCGTATCAGCGAACAAACTAAGCAATAGGAAGTGGTCCAAATGGAATTACGAGGATTGACCAGCGCGGAGGTCGAAGAGAGAATCGCGACAGGACAGTCGAACCGGACAGGCGGCGGTACCAAAAGTATCGGCCGTATTATCTGGGAACATTCGATGACCCTTTTCAATATCGTCAACCTGATCCTGGCCATCGCGGTCGCGGCGGTAGGAAGCTTCAAAAACATGCTTTTTATGGGGATCGTGTTCTCCAATACCGCCATTGGCGTGATCCAGGAGATCCGGTCCAAACGGATGGTCGATAAGCTATCGATCATGGTATCTGCGAAGATCGAAGCGATCCGTGACGGGCAGCGTCAGCTGATCTTATCGGATGAACTGGTCAAGGATGATCTGATCCATCTGAAAAGAGGCGCGCAGGTGCCCGCGGACGCGCGGATCGTCTACGGCAATGCCGATGTAAATGAAAGTCTTCTGACCGGTGAACCGGATCTGATTTCCAAAACCGTAGGAGATGAACTGTTTTCGGGCAGTTTCCTCTCCGCCGGTGACTGCTACGCAAAGCTGATCCGGGTAGGAAAAGAATCATTTGCCGCCAAGATCTCTCAGGAAGCCAAACGAGTGAAAAAGGCCGAGTCCGAGATCATGCGGACGCTGAAAAAGATCATTACGATCATTTCGTGTTTGCTGGTCCCTCTCGGAGCACTGCTTTTTATCAACCAGCTTTCACTTGCCGAGGCGACTACCCAGAGCGCGGTGGTCGGAACGGTAGCCGGTCTGATCAGCATGATCCCCGAAGGACTGATGCTGCTGACCAGTTCCGTACTGGCAGTGGCTGTCATTCGTCTGTCTCAGCGGCAGGTACTGGTACAGCAGCTATATTGTATCGAAACGCTGGCCAGAGTGGATGTTCTGTGTCTGGATAAGACCGGTACGATCACCAGCGGCGCTATGAAAGTCAGCGGTCTTCTGGGATTCGGTCAGACCGGAAAAGAGGAGCTTACCTATGGATTCGCCGCACTGGCTGCCTGTTCCAGGGATGAGAGCCCTACGCTGACGGCTATCCGTGAGGCGTTTCCTATGACAAACCCGCCGGCAGCCAGCCGGATCGTAAGTTTTTCTTCTGAGAAAAAATGGTCCGGCGTCACGCTGGAAAACGGCACGACCTATATTATGGGCGCCGGGGAAATGATCCTGAAAGACCGCTATGCCGAGATCGAAAAAGCGTTTCGTTCCAGGATCGGTACGAATCGTGTGCTCCTGCTGGCCACTTCAACGGAAACCTTCGATGAAGAAGGAAATCTGCCGTCACAGATCACGCCGATCGGCGTCCTGCTGATCCAGGATGAGATCCGGAAGGAAGCACCGGATACGATCCGATACTTCCAGGAACAGGGCGTGGACCTGAAAGTGATTTCCGGTGACGGCGTCGCGACAGTCGCTCAGATCGCCGAAAAAGCGGGGATCCCGGTCAACGGAAAATGTGTGGACGCCAGGACCCTGGTCACGGATCAGGATATGGAACACGCGGTCGCCGCCTATACGATATTCGGACGTGTGACCCCATCCCAGAAACGGCAGCTGATCCGTGCTCTGCAGAAACAGGGGCATACGGTCGCGATGACCGGTGATGGCGTCAACGATGTGCTCGCCATGAAAGAATCCGACTGTTCCGTGGCAATGGCTTCCGGTTCGGAGGCGGCCAGAAATACAGCGCAGCTGGTTCTGACAACGGACGATTTCAGTTCCATGCCGGAAGTCGTGGCGGAAGGGCGCCGGTCTATCAACAATATCCAGCGAAGCGCTTCCATGTTCCTGACGAAAACGATCTTCGCGATGCTGATCGGTATCCTGTTCACGATCGTCAGCTGGCAATATCCGTTCCAGCCTGTCCAGATGTCGTTTATCAGTACACTTACCATCGGGATCCCGTCTCTGATCCTGGCGCTGGAACCCAACCGGGAACGGATCAGCGGTAACTTCTTCTATAATATCATCACGCGTGCTCTTTCCGGCGGCGTGACAATGGCGATCGGCGTGCTGCTGGTCTACGCGGCCGGCGCGATCTTCCGCCTGGAATATGAAGAGATCTCCATGCTGGCGGTACTGGTTACGTCGATGACCGGCGTCTTTTTGCTGTACCGGATCTCCATTCCATTCAATAAAGTCAGACTCGCGCTGTTCATCTTTGTTATTTCAAGTATCGTATTGGGCGTCGTATTCTTTGGCTGGTTCTTCAATTTCCCGGCCCTGACCTGGAAAATGGGACTTTGTATCCTGGTGATCGGCGCTATCAACGGGACGATCTTCTTCTTCCTGTTCTCTGTGATGGAGAAGGTCCGGTTAAAGATGCTTTCACCGGAAATGATGGCGATCTCGGCCGAGAAAGCCAGAAGAAAGCAGGAGATCAAGGCGGAAAGAAGAAACCGCCGGATCGATGAGTGGGAGGATCAGCCCAAAGCGTATAAAGGGATCGTCAAGGTGATCGCTTATCCGATCTCTCTGATCTCACGAATGGTCCATCATGTAGCCAGCAAGCAGACAAAGGAATAAGTATGGATAAAATAACTGCCCGCGCGAAAGCGAGAGAACTGGTCCGGCGGATGACGCTGGAAGAAAAAACCGCGCAGATGCTCTATGAAGCGCCGGGACTGCCTGAACTTGGCATTCCGGCCTATAACTGGTGGAACGAAGCGCTTCATGGCGTCGCGAGATCCGGACGCGCGACGGTGTTTCCGCAGTCGATCGGCCTGGCCGCGTCTTTTGATCCGGCGCTGGTCCGGAAGATCGGGGAGGTCATCGCCGAAGAAGGAAGGATCATTCATGAGATCTACAAAAGTGAAGGGAAGAGCGGGATCTACCAGGGACTGACATACTGGTCGCCCAATATCAATATCGTGCGCGATCCCCGGTGGGGAAGAGCCCATGAGACCTATGGGGAAGATCCCTATCTGACTTCGCGGATGGGCACAGAGTTCGTCCGGGGCCTTCAGGGAGAAGACCCGGATCATCTGACGGCCTCAGCCTGCTGTAAACACCTGGCGGCGCATTCCGGACCGGAAGGGACCAGACACGGGTTTAACGCGGCTGTTTCCAGAAAGGACCTTTTTGAGACCTATCTGCCGGCATTTGAGAGGGTCGTTAAAGACGCAGATGTCAGTGGCATCATGACGGCCTATAACGCGATCAACGGCATCCCCGCCAGTGCCCACAGAGAACTTCTGCAGGAAATCATTCGTAAGGAATGGAGATTTGACGGATATATCGTCTCCGACTGCGGCGCGATCCAGGACATCTATGAATACCATCATTATACCGATACAAAAGCCGAAGCCGCCGGCAAGGCCGCCGAAGCGGGCTGTGAACTCAATTGCGGCAGTTTGTACGGATATCTGAATGAAGCCGTACATAAAGGTTATGTCAGGGAAGAAATGATCGATCAGGCCGTGGAGGATCTTCTGACCATCCGTTTCCGGCTGGATATGGACGGACCTTTCCGGGGAGAAGAAGCGATCGGAAGGTGGATCAGGAAAAAACCGGAATGGAACCGGCTGTCAGAGCTTGCTTCGGAAGAAGCGCTCGTTCTTCTCAAGAATGACGGACTCCTGCCGCTGACAGATCCGAAGACGATCGCCGTCATCGGGCCGAATGCCCGGAGCGTGACGGTACTGGAAGGCAATTATCATGGGACCGCGGATGAAACCGTGACCGTTCTTCAGGGGATCCGGGAAGAATTCCCTGGCGCCGCGATCCTCGGCGCGGACGGCGCGCATCTTTATAAAGATCAGATCGAGGCCATGAGCCGTGTACCGGACGATCAGGTGCCGGAAGCGGTCGCGTTCGCGAAAGCGGCAGATGTGACGGTCCTGTGTCTTGGTCTGGATCCTTCCATCGAAGGCGAACAGGGTGACGCGTCCAACGAATATGGAGCAGGGGACAAACCGAACCTGCTGCTTCCCGCCTCACAGCGAAGATTGCTTGCAGCCGTCGCTCCGGCTGCGAAAAAACTGGTCGTGATCCTTCTTTCCGGCGGAGCGCTGGACCTGGGAGACGATGAACGCTATGCCGGCGCGCTGATCCAGGCCTGGTACCCTGGTGCGTACGGCGGCCGGGCGATCGCCGGCGTGCTGTCCGGACGGGTCGATCCTACCGGAAGACTGCCGGAAACGTTCTATTATAACGAACAGGTCAGCTGGGACTTCGAAGATTACCGGATGGAGGGCAAGACTTACCGGTTCTTTCGGGAAGAACCCAAGTATCCCTTCGGATTCGGACTTAGCTTCCGGAAGCTGTCCATTGAAGATGCAGCCCTGGAGAAGGATATACTGAAAATTACGATCTCCAATCCCCATGAAAAGCCTATTTCGATGCCCGTCATGGTATTCGCTGAATGGGAGGGAGAAAAAGAAAAGACGCCGATCCGTCAGCTGGTCTTTGCGGAGAGAATTACCCTTGAGCCCGGTGAGAGGAAGATCATACAGACAAAGATCGATCCCTACTGGCTCATGATCGTTCGTGAAGATGGTGCCAGGATACCACATGAAGGAACGATCCGGCTGAAGATCAGCGATCACGCGCCGGATCCGAGAAGCTGCCGGCTGGCGGGCACCGGATTTATCGAAATAATCTGTTGATCCATATAAAAACCTCTGTGTTTTACGAAAATTAAAGCACAGAGGTTTATTCTTTCGTCTAACTTGCACAATTGACCATACAAGTATAATTGTATACAATTATACAAAGTTCTATTTTGGAGGTTTCGTATGGATTTTCAGAATGATATTTATGTCTCCGACCGTAAGGATGAGCTGAAACTCAACCCGCAGACGAATCTTCTGGAGCTCATGAGTTTTGAATATGCGCTGCAGAATGTGGAACAGCCCAATCTCTATCGGATGCTCTTCAACTACGAAGAGGTACCGAAAATGATGTTCAACCAGCGGCTTGTTCCCATGCATATGCCGAAGGATATCTGGATCACCGATACCACGTTCCGGGACGGACAGCAGTCCAGAGAACCCTATACCACGGAGCAGATCGTCCACCTGTTTGATATGCTTCACCGCCTGGGAGGCCCGAAAGGGATCATCCGGCAGAGTGAATTCTTCCTTTACAGCCGCAAGGACAGAGCGGCGGTCTATCAGTGTCTGGAGAAAGGATATGAGTTTCCCGAGATCACGAGCTGGATCCGTGCGAGCAAAGATGATTTCAAGTTAGTGCGGGAGATCGGTCTGAAAGAGACCGGTATCCTGGTCAGCTGTTCGGATTATCATATCTTCTATAAACTGAAAATGAACCGCCGTCAGGCCATCGATCATTATCTTGGCGTTGTCAAGGATTGTATCGACGCCGGTATTAAGCCGCGCTGCCACTTTGAAGATATTACCCGCGCGGATTTCTACGGATTTGTCGTTCCGTTCGTTACGGAGCTGCACAAGCTGATGGTAGAGACCGGTGTCCCCATCAAGATCCGCGCCTGCGATACACTGGGATACGGAGTCGGAACTCCCGGTGTGGCGCTTCCGAGAAGCATTCCCGGTATCATTTACGGTCTTCGCCATTATGCCCACATGCCTTCTTCTCTGCTGGAGTTTCACGGGCACAATGATTTTTACAAGGCCGTATCCAATTCCACCACCGCCTGGCTCTATGGCGCATCCGGTGTCAACTGTTCATTGCTGGGTATCGGAGAGAGGACCGGCAACTGCCCGCTGGAGGCGATGGTCATGGAATACGCCCAGCTCAAAGGAACACTGGACGGAATGGATCCCACGGTCATTACCGAGATCGCGGAATATTACGAAAAAGAGATCGGATATAAGATCCCTCCGAGAACGCCTTTCGTTGGCGCGGATTTCAACGTGACGAGAGCCGGCGTGCATGCCGATGGCCTTCTGAAAAACGAAGAGGTATACAATATCTTCGATACAGGAAAACTGCTGAACCGTCCGCCGAAAGTGATGATCAGCAATACCTCCGGGGCTTCCGGTATCGCGATCTGGATCAATACCCATCTGAAACTGACCGGAGAAGCAGCGATCGATAAGAAGGATCCGCTGGTGACCGAGCTGAAAGCCTGGGTCGACAAGCAGTACGCGGAAGGAAGGGTTACCGCGATCACGGATGATGAACTGAAAGCGCAGCTGACAATCGTAGCGGAAAAACTTGCCGAAGGTAACGGAAATGAAGAATGATCTGAATCAGGAGATCCTCCGTCAGCCTGTGAACCTGGCGGAATCCGTTTATTATCAGATACGACGGAAGATCCTCTCCGGCAAGTATACACCGGGAGAAGCGGTGACAGAAGGAGAGGTAGCGAAGGAACTCGGGGTCAGCCGGACCCCGGTAAGAGAAGCCTTCAAACAACTGGAATCCGAAGGACTTCTGGAACTTCGTCCCAATCGCGGAGCCCTCGTCGTGGGGATCGGACGGTCCGATATCGAGGACATCTATGAGATCCGCTCCCTTCTGGAAGGACGGGCGGCCGAAAGGGCGGCAACGAAAGCGGATGAAGCTTCGATGGAACAGCTCAGTGAGATCGTTGACCTTACAGAGTTCTATATCGAGCGGGGCGATTATGACAGGGTGACCGCGATGGATGATCGTTTCCACAGGACCATCTATGAATTAACGGGAAGCCGGATGCTTCAGAAGATCCTGAAAGAATTGCATGCCTACGCGGAGAACATTCGGGAAAGATCGATCAGAGAACCCGGAAGAGCCGAGCAGATGCTGAAAGAACACCGGGCGATCCTGGAAGCGATGAAAAGGAAAGATCCGGAAAACGCCGGCTCTCTGATGATCGAACATGTGCGCGCTTCAGCCGCCAATATGGAAAAAAACCACCTGATGGAAAACTGAGAGGTATAGAGATGAAGTACTATCAAGAACCGTGTATGTATTCAAACGGTACGGTAAAAATGATCTCTTCCGAAATGCTCGGGGAAGGCCGTGAGAAAACGATGGCGTACCGGATCCTGCGCGCCCATGAAAGTGCGGAAGTACCAAAAGAAGAAGGGATGCTGCATCTTCGGTTTGACGCCCTGATCTCTCATGATATCACCTATGTCGGCATTATCCAGACGGCCAGAGCGAGCGGAATGAAGTCATTCCATCTTCCCTACGCACTGACGAACTGCCATAACAGCCTGTGCGCAGTAGGCGGGACCATCAATGAGGACGATCATGTATTCGGACTTTCCGCGGCTCGTAAATACGGTGGGATCTATGTGCCGGCCAATCAGGCGGTCATCCATCAGTACGCGAGAGAAAAGATGACAGGATGCGGCCGGATGATCCTGGGATCCGACTCTCATACAAGGTACGGCGCGTATGGGACGATGGGGATCGGAGAAGGCGGTCCGGAACTCGTGAAACAGCTGCTGGACCAGACCTATGATATCCCGCTTCCGGAAGTGACGCTGATCCATGTGACCGGTTCTTTGAAGAGAGGCGTCGGTCCGCATGATGTAGCCCTGACCCTTTGCCGGGACGTATTCGGTACCGTCAAAAACCATATCCTGGAATTTGCCGGTGAAGGGATCCATAACCTGTCCGCCGATCAGCGGATCGGCATCGATGTGATGACAACGGAAACCGCCTGTCTTTCTTCCATCTGGGAGACCGATGAGGTCATCCGCGCATTCTATCGTAACCATGGCAGGGAAGTGGATTATCATCGGGTACAGCCGCTGGAGGGAGCCTGCTACGATCATTTCATCGAACTCGATCTGTCTGAGATCGAACCGATGATCGCCCTTCCGTTCCATCCCTCCAACGCGATCCCGATCCGCGAACTGAAAGAGGATCCGCACCGGTATCTGGACCCGATCGGTCTGGCGGACATGATCAGGGACGGAAAGATCCATGTCACACAGGGAGTGATCGCCGGATGTGCCGGCGGCCTTTACGAAAACCTGGAAGAAGCGAATGAAATCCTGCAGAAGGGAACAATTGGACAGGGGATCTTCTCCCTTTCAGTCTATCCCGCGTCGACGCCTGTCCAGCACGCGCTGGCGGAAAACGGAATCCTGACTTCCTTACTGGAATCCGGAGCGGTGGTCAAACCGTGTTTCTGCGGTCCCTGCTTTGGCGCCGGAGATGTCCCCTCCAATGAAGGCTTCTCGATCCGTCATACGACCCGGAACTTCCCGAACCGCGAAGGTTCCAAGCCGGGCGAAAGGCAGAAAGCCTATGTCGCGCTGATGGATGCACGATCCATCGCGGCGACCGCCGCAAGAGGAGGAGTCCTGACCGGAGCGGATGAACTGGATTATACCGTAGAGAAGAAGCCTTATCATTTTTATCCGGGCATATATGAAAAACGGGTCTACCAGGGATATGGCGATCCCCATGAGGAAGAACCCCTGATCCTGGGACCGAATATCACGGACTGGCCGAAAATGGAAGCGCTGAAAGATGATCTTCTGGTAAAACTGTGCGCGGTGATCCGTGATCCCGTCACGACAACGGATGAACTGATTCCGTCCGGAGAAACATCTTCCTACCGTTCCAATCCGCTGAGGCTTTCGGAGTTTACGCTTTCCAGAAGAGAGCCCCTCTATGTCAGCCGTGCTAAAGCGGCGGCCAAAGAACTGCCGGAAGACTTCGGCCTTTCAAGTGAAAAAACGAGCATCGGTTCCGCGATCTTTGCCAACAAACCCGGCGATGGCTCCGCGAGAGAACAGGCAGCCTCCTGTCAGCGGGTACTGGGCGGCAGCTGTAATTTCGCGATCGAGTACGCGACCAAACGGTATCGCTCGAATTGTATCAACTGGGGCATGATCCCCTTTACCGTATCCGACTTCCCGGCCGAGACCGGTCAGACGATCTATATTCCGGGGATCAGAAAAGCGCTGGCTGAGGGAAAAGAAGAGATCACCGGTTATATCGATCAGGATCCGGACAAAACGCTGACGCTTCAGATGAAAGGACTGACCGATACAGAGCGGGAGATCCTGCTGCTTGGCTGTCTGATGAATTACTACGCGAAACGAGGAAAAGAAAATGCATAAGATCAACATGATGACGCCGCTCGTAGAGATGGACGGAGACGAGATGACACGCATCCTCTGGAAGAAGATCAAGGAGGAACTGATCCTTCCGTTTGTCGATCTGAAAACAGAGTATTATGATCTCGGCCTTGTTCATCGAGATGAGACAGAAGACCAGGTCACCGTGGACGCGGCGAACGCCACGAAGAAGTATGGTGTCGCCGTGAAGTGCGCGACGATCACGCCCAATCAGCAGCGGGTAGAGGAATATAGTCTCCATCAGATGTGGAAAAGTCCCAATGGTACGATCCGCGCCATGCTGGACGGCACCGTCTTCCGCACGCCTATCGTGATCGACGCGATCAAACCGGCGGTGAGAAGCTGGG
This sequence comes from Bacillota bacterium, assembly GCA_017442735.1. GTDB lineage: Bacteria > Bacillota > Clostridia > Lachnospirales > Bianqueaceae > RUG760. Next base: position 22,927 of record JAFRZE010000052.1, on the reverse strand, counting down.
AAAAACCGATCACCATCGCGCGTCATGCTTACGGGGATGTCTATAAGAACGTGGAGATCCGAACGCAGGAAGCCGGCGTCTGTGAACTGACCTTCACCGGTGAAAGCGGACAGGTGATCAGGAAGACCGTCGCCGAGCTGGACGGTCCGGGCGTTTTTCAGGGCGTACATAACAAAGAGTCATCCATCCGGTCCTACGCGCACGCTGTCTTTACCTACGCCCTTTCGGTGGGACAGGATGTCTGGTTCGGCGCCAAGGATACGATCTCCAAGACATATGACGGCGCTTTCCGCGAGATCATCGCAGACGTATTTGAGGAATACCGGGACAGGTTCGAGCAGGCGGGGATCACGTACTTCTATACGCTGATCGACGACGCGGTGGCGAGAGTCATGCGTTCCAGAGGCGGTTTTATCTGGGCATGTAAGAATTATGACGGAGATGTAATGAGCGATATGGTCGCGACCGCCTTCGGCTCGCTGGCGATGATGACTTCCGTTCTGGTTTCACCGGATGGTGTCTATGAATACGAAGCATCTCACGGAACGGTCACCCGGCATTATTACCGCTATCTGAAAGGAGAAGCGACCTCGACCAATCCCATGGCTACGATCTTTGCCTGGACCGGCGCTCTCAGAAAGCGCGGAGAGATGGATGGCAACCGTGAACTTATGTTGTTTGGCGACAAGCTTGAAGAGGCCTGTCTGCGTGTTCTGGACAAAGGCATCATGACGAAAGATCTCGTACTTCTGGCTGATCCGGCGAAAGTCAGCAAAGAAGTCCTGACAGATGAATTTCTGTCAGAGATTCGCGGAGAGCTCGAGAAAACACTGTAAAAATAATAAAAAACCGGTTTCTTCCTGACGAGAAATATGATATAATCATGACAAAGTTGACATGGTTGGTAATTATCAAAGAAGTGTTTCTTTGTCGGGAAGGAGATGAACGTGCAGGGAAAGAATATCAACGAGCTTCGTCAAATGTACCCGGAAGTTGATCGAGCTTATTGGTTCGCGATTCGTGCTCACCGTGGACAGAAACGAAAAGACGGTATCACTCCTTATATCCAGCACCCCATCGAAGTCGCGGAGATCGTCTCCAGCATGAGTACGGTCCCCAGTGTGATCGTCGCGGCCCTGCTGCATGACGTAGTGGAAGATACGTATGTAAAGCTGAATGATATCGCCCGCATGTTTGGCGTTTATGTCGCTGACCTGGTCAGCGACGAGAGCGAGAATAAACGACGTGAAAAACCTGCTTCGGATACCTGGCGTCTCAGGAAGGAAGAAGCGATCGAAAAGATCGCGGGAGCAGGGAAGGAAGCGAAAGTGATCTCGCTGGCGGACAAGCTTTCCAACCTTCGTTCGATCTGGGCTGATTATCAGACGATCGGCGATGAAGTGTTTGACCGGTTCAATATCCGGGAGAAAAAGGACCACGGATGGTACTATCGTTCCATGAGAGATCAGTATATCGGTCTGAAGGGAACGGATGCCTGGAAAGAATATTCTGACCTCATAGAAAAGATCTTCGGACCCGACCGTGTCAGTGCGGTCCCGACAGAAAGCAAGGAAGCATAAAAAAATCCTCCCCGAAAAAGGGAGGATTTTTGTTCGAAGAATAGATTAAAGGCCCAGATCTTTGAACTTGTCGGCCATCAGCGCGTAGCCGCCGTCAAGCTCGGGATCGGATTTGTAGGACATGCCGGGATTCTGACGGGAACCACCTTTCTTTCCGTCTCTTCTGCGGCGGGGAGCGCCTTCACCGGAGTTTTTCTCGCGGCGGGGAGCTTTGTTTCCTTCCGGGTTGGGCATCAGCGCACGGATGGAAAGAGAGATCTTTTTGCTGGCTTCATCAAGCTTAATGACCTTAACTTCAACTTCCTGACCAACGGTAAGGAATTCGTTGATATCTTTGACATAAGTGTTGGATACTTCGGAAATATGAACCAGACCCTGAGTTCCTGCTTCGCCTTCTAACGCGACAAAAGCACCAAAGGACTGAATACCTGTGACTTTACCTTTACAAACCTGTCCGACTTCTACACTCATAACAGTACCTCCATCTGGCTTCCGATCAGTTCCAGGCACAGCGGGAACAGCGGGAAGAGCTCTTTATCAGTTCTTCCGGCCATCTATCCTTATGTGTAAGAAACAAGACGGCAGCCGACATAAAAATCCTGACTATTATATCACAAACAGACGGCTCAGGCAAGAGGGAAACATGGTGAAAAACGGCAAAAACAGTTGACACTTTCTTATGAATTATGTTAAAATATGAAGCTGTAGTATGTCGGTGTGATGGAATTGGCAGACGTGACGGACTCAAAATCCGTTGATGGCGACATCGTGTGGGTTCGAGTCCCACCACCGGCATTACCCCGCAGCCTGCGACTCGTCTGCAGCCTGCGGTTTTTTCATTTAAGGAAGACAGAGCAGATGACAAAAAACTATCAGATCACCCGTCTGGCCGGTTATACCGGCTCGATCATGCAGGCGATCACGGCCAATGTTCCGCCTGTGCTTTTCATCATTTTCCAGGAGCGCTTCGGGATCACCTATGCCGAACTGGGTTTTCTGGTACTGATGACGTTTGTTATTCAGATCGGAGTGGATTTCCTGCTGGCCAGGATCTCCCACAAACTGAATATCCGCGCGCTACTTCGATCCTGCGGCATTTTATCCGTCGCCGGATACGGACTTCTGTCATTGTCGCCGGTCCTGTTTTCCCGGCATGTATTTGCCGGCCTGGTACTCGGATGCCTGTTCTATTCTTCTTCCTCGGGGATCATCGAAGTGATGGTATCCCCGGTCAACGACGCGATCCCTTCGGACAACAGGGGTTCGTCCATGGCTTTCCTGCATTCATTCTACTGCTGGGGCGTTCTCGGTTCCGTCCTGATCAGCACGCTGCTGCTGAGATTGTTCGGACAGGATCACTGGCAGTGGATCATGGTCTTCTGGATGATCGTTCCGATCGCGAACTTGATCCTGTATACCATCTGTCCGTTCCCTCCGATGATCAGTGGTAATGAAAATGGAGGCGTACGCCTTGCCGGGATGAGCCTTTTCTGGATCGCCATGATCGTGATGATCGCTTCCGGCGCTTCGGAACTGGCCCTCGCGCAATGGGCTTCCCTCTTCGCGCAGAAAGGCCTGGGGATCAGCAAGACGCTCGGCGATATCGCGGGTCCCTGCTTCTTTGCCTTTATGATGGGAGTGGGGCGTATATATTACGGCGTTCGCGGTGAGAAGATCGACTTAAGACACGCGCTGAGGATCCTTTCGGTCCTTTGCATTGTAAGCTATCTTGTGACGATCTTTTCTCCCTGGCCGGTCCTTTCGCTTGTGGGAGTAGGCCTTTGCGGCCTTTCCGTTTCCATGATGTGGCCGGGTACGCTGGTACTGTCCAGCCAGGCGGTCCCGGAAGGCGGGACCAAACTGTTCGCTATGCTGGCGCTGGGCGGAGATGTCGGCTGTTCCCTGGGACCTTGGCTGACAGGTATCGTTTCCAATATCGTTGTAGACGCTTATCCCCAGGGCGGGATGGGGCTGCTGGCGGACCAGCTGGCACTTCGCTGCGGCCTTGCGGTAACGATCATCTTCCCGCTGACACTGTTCCTGTTCGTTGCGCGGCTGAAAAAGAAAGAGAGTAGTGAAGCATGAGTCAAAAAATATTACTGGTAGACGGACATTCCATAGCGAACAGAGCCTTTTACGGACTTCCTCTTCTGACCAATACCAAAGGGCTCCATACCAACGCGGTACTGGGCTTTTTCAACATTCTTTTCCGGACCATCGATGATGTGAAACCGGATGCGGTCGGGATCGCTTTCGACCTGAAAACACCTACCTTCCGGCATGAAATGTATCCTGAGTATAAGGGAAACCGCGCCGGTTTTCCCGACGAACTCAGAGAACAGATCCCTTATGTGCAGGATCTCTTAAAAGAGGCAGGTCTGACGCTTCTTACGAAAGAAGGCTTTGAAGCGGATGATGTGCTGGGGACCATCTCCAAAAAGCATGGGGCCGAGGGAGATGAGGTCATGATCCTCAGCGGCGACAGGGATCTTCTGCAGCTCGTGGATGACAGGATCACGCTGCTCATTCCCAAGACGAAAAAAGGCGGGAGCGAGACAGAAGTCTATCACGCGGCGGAAGTGATCGAAAAATACGGGGTCGGACCGGAAGGGTATCTGGTGATGAAATCCCTGATGGGCGACTCATCGGATAATATTCCCGGCGTTCCTTCGATCGGTGAGAAGACCGCGTCCAAAATCGTCAGTACATACGGTGATCTGGAAAACGCGATCGCCCACGCGTCGGAGATCAAACCGCCGAAGGCGGGACAGAATCTTCAGGAATACCAGGAGCAGGCGAGGCTTTCCCTGATCCTCGCGACGATCCGTACCGATTGTCCGGATCCGGGAGAAGTGACGCCGCTTACGCCGGAGATCTTTCATACCCGTACGTTTATCGAAGGACTGCGCAGCTTTGAGCTCAAAAGCCTTCTTAGCAGGATCGGTACCAGAGAAGTGGAAAAGGAAGAGCCGGAAGGTCAGCTGGGCCTGGATGAAGCGATTCCTGTCAAAACAGAAGAAGGCGAAAAGGGACCGGATGATCTGTCCGCGGTCCGGGAACTGTTTGGACTGCTCGGCGGGACGGGAGAGAAGAAGCTTGCCCTTTATCCCGCACAGAAAGAGGATGGGAAGATCCTTGGCCTGGCTTTTGCCGCAGCGGATAAACAGGTCTATACGGAAGATCTTTCTGAAGCGAGCCAAAAAGAGATCCTGAAAGTGCTTCATGACCCGGATATCCAAAAGATCACTTTTGACGCGAAGAAGATCCAGCGGTGGCTGCTGGAGACCGGCAGCGAAGCGATCCAAGGTCCGTTGGATGATCTGATGCTGGCCTCCTACCTGCTGAACGCGACAAAAGGCAGTTATAGCGTGGATGAGGTATCGGTAGCCTATCTGGATCAGTTTATTCCGACCGAATCCGACCTTTTGGGACAGGGAGTCAGAAAGAAAGCATGGGAGGAGATCTCGGGGAAGGAACGAAGCGCGTATCACCGGCAGTACGCGAAAGTGCTTCTAAGCGCGTACGATAAGATCAGGACAGACCTTGAAAAGATGGGACTTACCGGTGTCTATGAAGAGATCGAGATCCCTCTGACCGAGGTTCTGGCATCCATGGAAGTAAACGGGATCCGCTGTGAGATCAGTATCCTGGAAGAGATCGGCGCTTTTCTTCGTTCAAAGATCGAAGAACTGCAGAAAAGCATCTATGAAATGGCGGATGGTCCCTTCAATATCAATTCGACGAAACAACTTGGAACCGTTCTTTTTGAAAAACTCGGACTTCCGACAGGAAAGAAAACAAAATCCGGTTATTCCACCTCCGCGGATGTACTGGAATCCCTGAAAGCCGTCCATCCGATCATCGGGGAGATCCTGATGTACCGGCAGCTTTCCAAGCTGGAATCGACTTATGTGGAAGGGCTGAAGCCCTTTATAGGCGCGGACGGACATATTCATCCCCGTTTTCAGCAGGCGGTCACGGCGACAGGCCGGCTTTCCTGTACGGATCCGAACCTGCAGAATATACCTATCCGGGAAGATCTGGGAAGAACACTTCGAAGAGCATTCCTTCCGTCCGGTGAGGAATACTTCTTTATGGACGCGGACTATTCACAGATCGAGCTTCGGCTTCTCGCGGATATGTCTGAGGATGAAAACCTGATCGCCGCCTATGTGAGAGGAGACGATATTCATCGTCTGACCGCGTCACAGGTCCTGCATATCCCGTATGATGAGATCACGCCGCAGCAAAGAAGCAGCGCGAAAGCTGTCAACTTCGGGATCATCTATGGGATCAGCGCTTTCTCACTTTCTGCCGATCTGGGGATCAGCGTACAGGAGGCACAGGCGTATATCGATCACTACTTCATCCGTTTCCCGAAGGTCAAAAAATTCCTGGACGAGTGCGTCCGCAGCGCGAAAGAAACGGGTTACGGAAGAACAAAATTCGGCCGGATCCGCCTGATCGAGGAACTGAAGGCCAAGAATTTTGTCCAGCGTTCTTTCGGAGAACGTGTCGCGAAAAACATGCCTATCCAGGGAACGGCGGCGGACATTATCAAGATCGCGATGAACCGTGTATACACCAGGATGAAAAAGGAAGGTCTGAGAAGCCGCCTGATCGTTCAGGTACACGATGAACTGCTGATCGAAGTCTTCCGGCCGGAAAAGGACCTGGTCGCGCGTATTCTGGAAGAAGAAATGACCGGCGCCGCGAAGCTTCTGGTTCCGCTGATCGTGGATATTCATACGGGAGAAAACTGGTATGAAGCAAAATAATAAAGTACTGGTGATCGGTCTGACAGGGACGATCGCGTCCGGGAAAAGTACCGTTTCCCGGTATTTGTCCCGAAAGTATCAGGCTGTCCATATCGACGCCGACCTCGTCGCGCGGGAAGTCGTTCAGGACGAGGCAGAGAGGCTCTCGGAAGTTTTCGGCAAGGAGATCCTTGCGGAAGACGGATTGATCGATCGTAAAGCCCTTGGGCAGATCGTCTTTAACAGTCCGGAAGCACTGGAGAAATTAAATCAGATGGTCCATCCGGAGACGGTGGAACGGATCGCAAAAACCATTAGGCATATCCGTGAAAACGATTCCCGTGAAAAACACGGTGAAACCAAAGTCGTGGTCGTAGAAGCCATTGAGCTTTTAAGAAGCGGCCTGAAGGATATCATTGATACGGTCTGGGTCGTTTACGCGGATCCGCAGATCCGGAAAGCCCGTATGATGCAGGACCGCCGGCTTTCCGAGCAGGAAGCGGAAGACCGTATCGCGAGCCAGTGGGACGATGAGACCTATCGTGCCCGGGCCGATAGGGTCATCGAGAGTACCGGCGGTGATGTCAGGCTTTTGTACGATCAGGTCGATCAGGCCCTGAGGTCCTGTCTATGAAGCGAATGATTTCTATTCTGCTCTTGTTCGTCCTGATGATCATGCTGACAGGATGCGGCAATGCGGAAGGCGAAAAGGCCTCTTCCGGGATACAGCAGAACAAACGGCCTTCTGAAACCAGCGAGCATACGATCGCTCCGACCGCCAAGACTTCCCAGAAGGAAGGGGAGGCTGAGGAACTGACGCTTGCCATTCCCACACCGGTTTCTCTGCTGCCATGGGAAGTGATGGACGAGACGACGAAAGACCTGCTGAGCCTGATCTATGAACCACTCTTTGTTTTCTCGGACGAAGGAAGGATCCAGCCGGTCCTCGCGCAAACCGTGACCATTGCTGACGACGCAAGCTATATCGACGTCGAACTCAAGCGGGACATTTATTTTCACGACGGCTCTTTGCTCGATGCCGGGGATGTTTCCTTTTCGATCGACCAGCTGCGCAGGCAAAAGAACGCGTATTCAGAAGAGATCAGTATCATCAGCCGGACGACGATCGTGGATTTCTATACGATCCGGCTGTATCTGAAAAAGGATTCGCTGGCTTCTATCGAGGGGCTCGTCTTTCCGATCGGATGTGAGGATTCCTATTCCAAGCTGGACCCGGTAGGCACCGGTCCGTTTAAGCTGGAAGAGATCGAAGAGAAGCACGAAATGCGTCTGGTACCTTATGAAGATTTTCATGGTCAGACGCCGGGGATCGCCAGTGTGCGCTGCCTGTTCGTCAAGGATCCGGCGGCGGTGCTGACGGCGTTTTCCTCCGGACGTTCGGATCTTTTTCATGAAGAACCGCTCGCGTGGGACCAGTATCAGTTTCAGGAGAAATATACGGTTTATTCCTATCCGTCCTTTGAAGCGCTGTATATCGCTTTTTATGAGAACGGATTCACCAGCGTTCTGTCCAATCGTCAGAAAATCGCTTTTGCGATCGATACAGCGGAAGTATTGAAGGATGCTGCCTGGGGATACGGAACAGCCTGCGATATCCCGTTCCACCCGGGTTACTGGTATGATCCCGGACTGGAAGAACGTTATCCGCAGGATACGGCCAAGGCGGAATCGATCGCGATCAGCGGGATATCCGTTTCTGAGATCAGAATCTATGTCAACCCATCGGACACGGTGGCCGTGAGGGCAGCGGATTCGGTCAGACGCCAGCTGGAAAAGGCCGGAATGAAAGTGCAGATCACAAATCAGGAAGACGATCTGTATGATCTTCGGATCGTACATGAAAACGTCGATCTATTCCGGGCGTTTACCCTGCTGGGGGATCCGGAAAGGCTGGAAGATCTCGCCGATGAAGAAGAACTGAAGGAAGAGGTCATGAATATGGCCGTCTACGCGCAGGTCAAAGTCCCGATCTACTTTCTGTGCTATCTGGATAAAGGCGTGATCGTAAGCTCTCATCTTTCAGGAAGGCTTCAGCCTCATGAAGGATTTGTCTATCTTGGAGCGGAATATCTGAAATAATCGAGGTAAAGATGAGTTACTGGAATACACGAGGCCTTCGCGGGAGCGCTTTTGAGGAAGTGCTGAATATCACGAATGAAAAATACAGGAAAGACGGTCTTGCGCTGATTCAGAAGATCCCTACGCCGATCAAACCGATCGAGATCGATCAGGAACGGCATACCATCTCTCTGGCGTATTTTGAACAGAAAAGTACCGTGGACTATATCGGCGTCATGGGAGGGATCCCGATCTGCTTTGACGCGAAGGAGTGCGGGAAAAAGTCCCTTCCTTTCTCCAATATCCACCCGCATCAGGTCAGCTTCATGTCGGACTTTGATCAGCAGGGAGGGATCGCGTTTCTGCTGGTTCATTTTACGGATTACGGAGAGACTTATATCCTTCCCATCGAGACATTGAAAGAGTATTACGGGAAAGAGAACGGACGTTCCTCCATTCCCTATCAGGCGTTCTCCAAAGAACTCCTGGTACCGGATGATCAGGGCACGTATCTGAATTATCTGGTAACGGCTTTCAAATACGCGAAAATGAAATCCCAGGGCCTTTTCTCTTGCAAAGAAGAATAAAAAAGTGTATAGTAGATAGGATAGCGCTGGAAATCAGGAAACGGACAGAGGAGAAACCATGGAAAACAAAACAAGACATATCATCGTAGACGCGATGGGAGGGGATTACGCTCCCGAGGCACCGATTCAGGGAGCGCTCCTGGCACTGGATAACCACTCGTCTCTTAAGATCACCCTGGTAGGAAGCAAGGAAGCACTGGATGCGAATCTCTCCGGGAAAACCTATGATAAAGAACGGCTGGAAATAGTCTATACAACACAGGTTATTGAGAACGAAGAGCATTCTCCGGTGGACGCGATCCGTACCAAGAAGGATTCTTCCATGGCGGTCGGCCTTGGCATGATCCGCAAAAAAGAAGCGGACGGCATCGTGTCTGCTGGCAATACCGGCGCGCTGCTTTCCGGCGCGACACTGATCACCGGCCGGATCAAGGGTGTTTTCCGCCCGGCACTGACTCTGATCCTTCCGACAGGGAACCGTCCGACGCTATTGCTGGACGTTGGTGCCAACATGGATTCCAAACCCCAGTATCTGGTACAGTTTGCCCAGATGGCAACGATCTATTACCGGAATCTTTACGGCATGGAAGAGCCCAGGGTAGCCCTGCTTAATGTCGGGGTGGAAGAGGGCAAAGGCAATCAGCTGGCCAAAGAAGCTTACGATCTTCTGAAGGAAGAAAGAAGCATCCGCTTTGTGGGTAATATCGAAGCCAGAGAGTATTTCAACAACGCCGCTGAGATCATCGTAACAGAAGGATTCGCCGGCAATATCCTCCTGAAAGGGTCGGAAGGACTGGCTCAGTACATGTTCGGCTCGATCAAGAAAAGCCTGATGAGCTCACTTAGGACGAAGATTGGCGCACTGCTGATCAAGCCCGCGCTCATGGGACTGAAGGATTCACTGGATCCGAGAACGGTCGGCGGAACGCCGCTGCTCGGGACCAACGGAGCGGTGATCAAGGCACACGGGAATTCCCGCGCGGAGGCCTTCGCGTCCGCGATCAGACAGTGCCTCAAATTTATCGATACCGATGTTATTCAGAAGATAGAAGAAGAAATGGCCGCGGCCAAACGCGCCGAAGGCTAAGGAGAAAAAGAATGAAAGAACAGGAAAGAAGCCCGCTGGCGATCATCAGCGAGATCATCGCGGAAGAAGCCGATATCAACCCCGCGGATGTTACAGAAGAGACATCGCTGGATGACGATCTGGAACTGGACAAAAATTCGATCATGCAGATCCTGGTGGCTTGTGAAGTCGAATTCGGGATCGAATATGAACAGGCCGACTTCGAAGATATCCGCAGCGTGGCCGATATCTTAAGAAGCCTGGAAGAATGGTAAGGATAATGAAAACACCTTTATTTGAATCGAAGCTGAGGGAAGTGGAAGAGATCCTCTCATACCACTTTACGGATACCGCGCTTCTCGTTCAGGCACTGACCCATTCGTCCTACAGTAAGGAAATGAAACAAAAGGGCATCCAGGCAGAGCACTATGAAAGACTGGAATTTCTGGGAGATGCCGTGCTGGAAGTAGTCACTTCGGAAATGCTGTTTCATCAGTTCGACTGGGACGAAGGGAAGCTGACAAAAAAGCGGGCGGCGATCGTCTGTGAGGAATCCCTCTCATATATCGCGGCCAAGCTGGGCCTCGGAGATTATCTCATTCTGAGTACCGGAGAAGAGAAAACGGGCGGAAGAAAACGGTCTTCGATCCTCTGTGATCTGGTAGAGGCACTGATCGGCGCTGTCTATCTGGACGGAGGGATGAAGGAAGCGAAAGATCTGATCGGCCGTATGGTCTTTTCTCATCTTAAGGACAACCCGGCCGTATCGGGAAAAGACTATAAAACCGTTCTGCAGGAGAAGATCCAGGCGGAAGGCGGAGAAGCGCCTTATTACAGGGTCATTTCGGAGGAAGGTCCTCCTCATAAAAGGATCTTTACGGTCGAACTTCTGATCAGCGGCAAAGCCGTGGCAGAAGGCACGGGAAGCAGTAAAAAACAGGCTCAGCAGGCAGCCGCCGAAGAAGCGCTTCGTCTGCTTTACAGCCGATAAAACATACAATCGGGAGCACCATGGAACTAAAAAGAGTAGAGATCGTCGGGTTTAAATCTTTTCCCGAAAAAATCAGGGTGGAATTCGGAGAAGGCGTGACTGCGATCGTCGGACCGAACGGAAGCGGAAAGAGCAATATCGCTGACGCGGTCCGGTGGGTCCTGGGTGAGCAAAGCGCCAAAACGCTTCGCGGCGCCCGGATGGATGATGTTATTTTCGCCGGGACCGAAAGGCGTAAACCTCTCGGCTATGCGGAGGTAACGCTGGTACTGGACAACAGTGACAGAAAGATGCCCGTCGACTACAATGAAGTTTCGATCAGCCGCCGGATATTCCGATCCGGTGAGAGTGAGTACGCCATCAACGGAGGCAGATGCCGCCTGAGAGATGTGCAGGAAATGCTCATGGATACCGGGATAGGAAAGGAAGGCTACAGTCTGATCGGTCAGGGACAGATCGACCAGCTGCTCAGTTCCAAACCTCAGGACCGCAGAGCGATCTTTGAAGAGGCTGCGGGTATCACAAAGTTTAAGACAAGGCGCGATCAGGCACAAAAACAGCTCGCGGATGAAGCGTCCAAACTGGAGAGAGTCAGTGATATTCTGAATGAACTGAATGCCAGGATCGAGCCGCTGAAAAAGCAGTCCGAGACGGCACAGCAGTATCTGTCTTTGAAAGAAGAGCTGAAACTGTATGAAGTTTCTTCCTTTATCGGAGAATATGAACTGCTGAAAACACAGTCGGAAAAACTGGATCAGTCTCTGTCCGCGCTGGAAGAACAGATCTCGGCTTCACGGGAGAAAGAAGCCGAAGCGAAAGAAAAAGCGGATCAGCTGGCGCAGGATGTGGACGAAAACAGAAAAAAGCTTCTCAGACTGAACCAGGAACTCGGTGAACTGAAATTGTCGCTGGAGACTTCCGAAGGCGATAAACGTGTTCTGAAAGAGCAGATCAATCATTATCAGGAAGATATGGATTCGTATCAGATCCGTATCCTGGATCTGAAAGAGAGGATCGCCGACAGGACCCATACGCTGGAAAAGGAAGAAGCCAGGATCCGCAGCCTGGATCAGACGATCGAAGAACAGGAAAACAGTCTGAAAACAAAGGAAGAATCGTTTGTTCAGCTAAGCGGGAAGCTGGAAGAACAATCTAAGAAAGAAAAAGAAGCCGCCAGGAAACTGAATGAAGCGGAAGAGGAACTTCAATTTGCTACAGCTTCCAGAGAACGGTTTGTTTTGCTTGCCAGCCAGGACCGGGAGCAAATGAAGAGCCGGGTGGAAGAGACCGCTGCCCTCCGTATAAGAAAAGAAGAGGGAGAGAAACAGATCGGGATCCTCTCCCGTCAAACAGAAGAAATCGCGCATGAGATAGAAAACCTTCTCTCGGAAGAAAAGAAAGCGGATACACAGTATCAGGAGAATAAAACCAGGTCTGAGGAACTGGTAAGAAGTCAGGAATCGCTGATGCTGGAACTGAAGGACCTTCAGGGCAGGATCGGATGGTTAAGCGGCCTCGATCAGGATTATGAAGGTTTCAGCGGAAGTGTTAAAGCGCTCATGAAGCTGAAGCGTGGGACGGCAGGATCGAGAGAGGCCAGACTGGGATCCGCGATCCATGGAACGATCGCCGATATCATCGAAGTGGACAAACGCTATACGGTCGCGATGGATGTCGCGCTGGGGGCCGGACTGCAGAATGTGATCGTTGACAATACTTCCGGAGTCCGGAGTCTGATCGACTATCTCCGTGAAAAACGGATCGGAAGGGCGACATTTATGCCGCTCGACCAGGTAACGGCAAGAAATCCGTTTCAGAAAGAAGCGGAAGTTCTCTCCATGCCGGGAGTGATCGGATTTGCCGATTCGCTGGTCGGCGTGAAGGAGATCTACCGAAAGGTCATTTCCAGACAGCTGGGCGGAGTCGTCGTATGTGAAAACTTTGACAGTGCGTCCGCTGTTTCCAGACGATTCGGAAACAGTCTGCGGGTCGTTACGCTGGACGGCGATATCTTCAATATCGGCGGATCGATCACAGGCGGCAGCAATCATCAGCAGAAGAGCGGGATCCTCGGCCGAAAGGCGGAAATGGACGAGCTTAAGGGAACCCTGAAGGAAAAACGTCAGGAAGCGGATCAGATCTACAAAAAGACCCGGGAAATATCAGAAGCTCTCCGCCTCAGCGGAGAAGAGACGAGAAAGATCCGGCTGGAACTGAGCAAAAAACGGACAGAAGAAACCGATCTTCGCGCTCAGCTTGAAAAATACCGGGGCCAGATGGAGGAAGTGGAAAGCCGACTTACCGAGGCAAGACTTCAGGACGAAGACGCCGATAAGATCCGTCAGGAACATGAAAAGGCGCTGAAGGAAAGCGAAGCCAGGCTTCAGAAAGCGGAATCTCTTCGAAAGGAAGCCGCCGAGAAGCTTGATCAGGAACAAAACGCGCGGACACTTCTGGAAGAAGAACTTGCCGCAGGAAAAGAAGAAAAGCAGAATCTGATGATTCGTCTGGCCGGGACCAGACAGGAAAAGCAGTTCCTCACCCAGCAGAAAGTATGGGAGACGACAGAGATCGATCATCTGAGTCAGGAGGCGGAATCACTGATCGATGAATCCAATCTTTCTTCTGAAGCGTTGAAAAACACAATGAATAAGGTGGAATCCCTGGAGAAAGAACAGGAAAAAACCAGAGATCTGATCGAACAGATGCAAAACAGTATCAAGGATCAGGAAAGTGTTTTTCAAACCGTGGATGATGAACGTGAACAGGCACTCAGGGAAACAGAGGATATCCTTCGCAGTTTCTCCGTGCTGGAAAAAGAACAGGTCCGACTGGACGCTCAGTCCGCCAGAGCCAGAAAAGAACTGGAGGAACTGCAGGACCGGATGTGGGAAGATTACGAAATCACATACGGAGCCGCGAAAGAACTGGCAGCCAGAAAGTTCAACGACGATGAGCAGATGCTGGCAGCCTCGGAATTGTCCAAGACGAAACGCCGGCAGATGATCTCTCGTCTCAAGGAACAGATCCGGGCGCTTGGTCCCGTGAACGTCGGCGCGATCACCGAGTATAAATCGTTGACCGAACGGTGCGCTTTCCTTTCCGGACAAAGAGACGATATTCTGAAATCCGAACAGAATCTCACGGATATCATCCGTCAGATGACAACGAAAATGGAAGAGCAGTTCAAGAGCGGATTCGCGGCGATCGCCGAATCCTTTGATCAGGTCTTCAAACTGATGTTCGGAGGCGGACGAGGGATCCTGAGACTCAGTGAAGAAGAAGAGTCGCTGGAAGCCGGCATCGAGATCATCGCACAGCCGCCGGGAAAGAAGCTGCAGAATATGCTGCTTTTGTCAGGCGGTGAAAGAGCGCTTACCGCGATCGCGCTTTTGTTCGCGATCCAGCAGCTGAATCCGGCACCGTTCTGCATTCTTGATGAGATCGAAGCGGCGCTGGACGACGCCAATGTGGAGCGTTTCGCCGGATATCTGCGCCAGATGTGCTCAGAGACGCAGTTTATCGTTATCACTCATCGTAAGGGAACGATGGTCGCCGCGGATACGCTGTATGGCGTAACAATGGAAGAAAAGGGTGTGTCCAAGTGTATTTCCGTAAACTTTGACACATCCGGGGAGGATATATATGGGGCTGTTTGACGCGCTGAAAAGAGGCCTTAGAAAGACCAGAGAAGGTTCGATGGGAGTCGTGGATGAACTTTTTCTGCAGTACGGCGAGATAGAAGATGATTTCTATGATGAACTGGAAGAATCGCTGATCCTTGCGGATATGGGTATGACAACGGCATCGGATATCGTCAGCCGTGTCCGGGCCAAGGCAGAAGAGAAAAAACTTCAGTATACGAAACAGGTCTATGATGTTTTCATCGATGAGATCAAGCGGATCCTCTATACCAGCAAACCGAAGGCTGTGATCGACAGGATGACAAACGTTCTTCTGGTGATCGGCGTCAATGGTGCCGGTAAAACAACGACCATCGGAAAGCTGGCCTATCAGCTGAAGCAAGGCGGCCATGATGTCGTGATCGCGGCGGCGGATACGTTCCGCGCGGCAGCGATCGACCAGCTGCGTGTCTGGGCGGAGCGGGCAGGGGTGACGTTTGTTTCTCATGCCGAAGGATCGGATCCCGGCGCGGTCGTGTACGACGCTGCCGATATCACACACTCCCGCTGGGCGGATATTCTTCTTGTGGACACGGCCGGCAGGCTGCAGAACAAGAAAAACCTGATGGAAGAACTGCGAAAGATCAACAAGATCCTGGAAAGAGAGTTTCCTACCGCTCACAGGGAAGTCCTGCTGGTACTGGATGCCACGACCGGACAAAACGCTTTGTCGCAGGCAAGGCTGTTCAAAGAGGTGGCGCCGATCAGCGGTATCGTTCTGACGAAGCTTGACGGAACGGCCAAGGGCGGTGTGGTCATCGGGATCGTCAATGAACTTCAGATCCCGGTCAAATATATCGGGATCGGTGAGGGGATCGATGATCTGCGTCCGTTCGATCCGGATGAGTTCGCGACAGCGCTTTTCTCATTAGATGAAAGACAACCGGCCGAAAATGAAGAATCCTGACCTTTAAAAACCTAAAAAAGATGAGTGGACCTGAACGGATCGTTCAGGTTTTCTTTTTTTCTGAACGCGCTGTTTATGGCATTTGCGGATACTTCTGCTATGATTGGATGTTATCTCTACCAGGGAGGAGTCAGGATCATGCCAAAAACAGCCAGAAACGATTCAGCAGGGATCTATCATATCGTGGTCTCCGGTTATCAAAACTGCCCGGTTTTTTTAAAAGACACAGACAAAACAGCCTATATCAGCAGGATCTGGTCTTATCGAAAGGAGACACAGATCCTGGTCTACGCATACCTGATCGAGGATAACACAGCACATCTGGTCCTGGAGACGACATCCAAAGGTCAGATGGCGGACTTTATGAAAAGGCTTGGGATCAGTTACAGCCGTTACTTCAGAAACCATTACGCGGTGGACCGTATCCGGATCTTTCGTGACCGGTATATCAGCGAAAAGATCACGGACCGAAGAAAGCTGATCCGACTTGTACAAATGCTGCATCGGGACAGGAAAGGACATTTTCGCCGATTCAGTTCTTACCGCGAATACTTTCGGCTGGATCCGCAGATCGATACGAAAACGATCCTGGATGAGACCCGGTTTGGTTTTTCCGGAGCGCTGTTTCCATCATCGGAAGATGGGATACTCCGGGAAAAGCCGGAAAGAGGCGCTTTTTCGGATGAGGAAGTCAGGCAGAAGCTGGAAAGAGCGCGCGAAAAAATAAGAGAAAAAGATCCTCTGATCGGGGAAGAAGAATGTCTTATGGGCGCGGTCAGATCACTTCTTCAGGACAGGAGGATCAGTGTCCGTCAGCTGAGCCGGGCAAGCGGTCTGTCCAAATCAAAAGTCGACCGGATGAGGCAGATTTTTAGTTGATATTTACGTTGGTTCATGATAGAATTAATTCAAGTATGCTAAGATAGGGAAAGGAGGATCTATCGTGCTTCTAAGCATCTCCAACGGTCTTGTTATAGCCATGGGACTCGGGGTCGTTTTCTTTGGTCTGATCTGTATCATTTTTCTGATCTGGCTTCTGGGAAAGATCATCGGTGTTCTGGTCAAGGATAAACCGGGTGAGTCGATCACACCGCCGCTTCCTGCTGCGCCTGCAGCGCCTGCAGCTCGTGCTTCTTCCGGGGAAATTCCGAATCGTCCTGAATTCGTCGCGGCTGTTTCAGCAGCTATCGCGGAGGAACTGGGGACCGATATCAACAAAATCCAAATCATTTCAATCAAAAAAATCTGATTGCAGAGAGGAAATCAACCATGAAAAAGTATCTGGTCAATGTCAACGGTACGGATTACGAGATTACGTTAGAGGCCTTGAAAGAAGGCGAGGATTTCGCCCCCAAGGCTGCACCCGCGAAAGAAGAAGCACCTAAGGCGGCTGCTCCTGCCGGCGGAACTTCTGTTACTGCTCCCATGCCCGGCAATATCCTGGACGTGAAGGTCGCGCAGGGCCAGATGGTCGCTGCCGGTCAGACGCTGGTGATTCTGGAAGCCATGAAGATGGAAAATGAGATCCAGGCTCCGGTCGACGGAACCGTCGCCTCGATCAATGTTACCAAGGGATCCACCGTCGAATCAGGCGCTGTTCTGGTCGTTCTTTCCTGAGCAGAGCCCTTTTTCCGATAACTTGAAAAGGAGCTTGTCAAATGGAATATATCCTTAATTTCCTGAAACAAACAGGATTCTATTTGGTAGGCAGTGATCCCAGACAGCTGATCATGATCGTGATCGCTTTCATTCTGATGTATCTGGCTATCAAAAAGCAGTTTGAGCCGCTCTTGCTTTTACCGATCTCCTTCGGTATGCTGCTCACCAACCTTCCCGGCGCGGAGATGTTTCATGAGATCTTCTTTGCCGGCGGACACGTAAACTGGGACATTCTTCACGGTGCGGAAATGACACAGGAACTGGCCGACCATATGGCAGCCGTCGGTGTCGCGCAGAGTGTCTATTCTCAGATCCCTGTCGGACAGAGCGTATCGGCAGGCCTGATCGATATTCTTTATCTTGGCGTTAAGCTTGGCATCTATCCCTGTTTGATCTTTATGGGCGTCGGCGCGATGACCGATTTCGGTCCGCTGATCGCCAACCCGAAGAGCCTTCTGCTCGGTGCCGCAGCGCAGCTTGGTATTTTCCTTACCTTTATCGCTGCGTCCTCACTGCTGGGATTCCTGCCCAATGAGGCAGCTTCCATCGGTATCATCGGCGGCGCGGATGGTCCTACGGCCATCTACGTTACTTCAAGGCTGGCACCGGATCTGCTGGGTCCGATCGCTGTCGCGGCTTATTCCTACATGGCACTGGTCCCGGTCATTCAGCCGCCTATCATGAAAGCGCTGACGACCAAGGAAGAACGCGAGATCACGATGAAACAGCTGCGTCCCGTACGCAAAGTCGAGAAGATCATTTTCCCGATCGTCGTTACTGTTTTCGTTTCCTTCCTGGTACCTTCCGCCGCACCTCTGATCGGCTGTCTGATGTTCGGTAACCTCCTGAAGGAGAGCGGTGTGACCGAGCGTCTTTCCAAGACCGCGCAGAACGAGATGATGAACATCGTTACCATCTTTCTCGGTATTTCTGTCGGTGCGACAGCGACTGCCAACACCTTCCTCTCCCTTCGTACCCTTGGCATCATGGCGATGGGTATCGTCGCGTTCGGTTGCGGCTCTGCCGGTGGTGTGCTTCTCGCGAAATTTATGAACCTGTTCCTGAAAGAAAAGATCAACCCGCTGATCGGTTCCGCCGGTGTTTCGGCCGTTCCGATGGCCGCACGTGTTTCCAATACCGTCGGTCAGAAAGCGAAACCCGGCAACTTCCTGCTGATGCACGCCATGGGTCCCAACGTGGCCGGCGTTATCGGTTCCGCGATCGCTGCCGGTGTGCTGATGGCACTGTTCGGATAAGGTTCGAGGAGGCTTATGAATATGGCAAACAATCCATTAAGAATTACCGATACTATCCTGCGTGACGCACATCAGTCCCAGGCGGCGACCCGTATGCGTACGGAAGATATGCTCCCTGCCTGCGAGATCCTGGACAACATTGGCTACTGGTCTCTGGAGTGCTGGGGCGGCGCTACCTTTGATTCCTGCATGCGTTTCCTCAACGAGGATCCGTGGGAGAGATTAAGAGCCCTGAAAAAGGCCATGCCGAAGACCCCGCTGCAGATGCTGCTGCGCGGCCAGAACCTTCTGGGCTATAAGCACTACGCGGATGACGTCGTAGAGCAGTTTTGTAAAAAATCGATCGAAAACGGTATCCAGGTGGTCCGTATCTTTGACGCGCTGAACGACCCGCGCAACATGGAAGCGGCCATGAAATATACCAAATACTATGGCGGTACGGTAGAAGCCTGTATCAGCTATACCATCAGCCCTGTTCACGATGAGGATTATTTCGTACGCCTTGCCTGCCAGCTGCAGGATATGGGCGCCGACACTATCGCGATCAAGGATATGGCGAACCTGCTGCTTCCTTACGCGGCATACAGCCTGGTCAAGAGACTGAAGAGCGAACTCTCCATCCCGCTTCACCTGCATACCCACAATACGACCGGTACGGGCGACATGGTCTATCTGAAAGCCGCGGAAGCCGGTGTCGATATCGTTGATACCGCCCTGTCTCCCATGGCCAACGGTACAGCGCAGCCGACCACCGAATCTCTGGTCGCGACACTGCAGGGCACCGAGCGTGATACCGGACTGGATCTCAAGCAGCTTTCCAAAGCGGCTGTCCATTTCCGTAAAGTCGCGCAGAGACTGCAGGATGAAGGATCCCTGAATACGAAAGTGCTTCGCGTAGATACGAATACGCTTCTGTATCAGGTTCCCGGCGGTATGCTTTCCAACCTGATCTCCCAGCTGGCTCAGGCAAAGCAGGAAGATAAATACTACGATGTGCTGGCGGAAGTTCCGAGAGTCAGAAAAGATTTCGGTTATCTGCCGCTCGTTACGCCGACCTCCCAGATCGTCGGTTCTCAGGCCGTGCTGAACGTACTGACCGGTGAACGCTACAAGATGGTCACCAAGGAAGCCAAAGGCGTTCTGAAGGGCGAATACGGTAAGGTTCCCGGTGAGATCAATGAAGAAGTCCGCGCGAAAGCGGGCATCAAGCCGGAAGAGATCATTACCTGCCGTCCGGCAGACCTGATCGGTCCCGAGTATGAGAAATACAAAGAAGAGCTTGGAGATAAAGCGCACAAGGAAGAAGATGTTCTTTCCTACGCGCTGTTCCCGCAGGTCGCGCTGAAATTCTTTGACTGGCGTGACGGCAAGGCAGAAGAAGCCGCGGCGCCGAAGAAAGAAGAGAAGAAAGAACCGGAAGTCAGAAGACTGTATGTGCAGGATTCCGGGAAGTAAGAACTATTATTAAAAAAACGCTAAGAACCCAGGACGAAAGTTTTTGTCCTGGGTTCTTTTGCTTATTCTTCCTGTTTTTTCCAGGCGAGGATGGCTTCGAGCCGTTCTTTGATGGCTTTCTCGCGTCCCTGACCGGCTGGCCGGTAGTAGCGTCGATCCTTCAAAGAATCCGGCAGGCATACCATTTTGGTGAGCTTTTCTTCCGTATTGTGGGCGTATTCGTACCCTTCGCCGTAGTGAAGATCTTCCATAAGTTTGGTAGGGGCATTCCGGATCTGGAGGGGTACCGGTTCCAGCGGTTTTTCGCGGATATCCCGTTTTGCTTCCTCACTCGCGACATACAGGGCGTTCGATTTGGCCGTCATGCTCAGATATACAACGGCTTCCGCCAGATTGACGTCACATTCCGGCATGCCGATAAAATGGCAGGCCTGATAGGCGGCAACACAAAGCGGCAGTGCCTGCGGGTCGGCAAGACCCACATCCTCACTGGCAAAGCGGATCAGACGCCTCGCGATGTACAGTGGTTCTTCGCCTCCCTGCAGCATACGATGCATATAATAAACAGCCGCGTCGGGATCGGAATTGCGCATGGATTTATGAAGTGCGGATATAAGATTGTAATGTTCTTCTCCCGACTTGTCGTAGAGCAGGGAGCGGCGATTCGTACACTGGCTGATGATCTCATCCGTCACCAGGATCCCCTGGCTGGAGATCTGACCGTTCAGAACGGCCATTTCCAGCGTATTCAGCGCGGTACGGGCATCGCCGTTGGCGAAGCGGGCAATGACCCGGATCTGATCGTCCGTAATGGTAACATTCTGATCCTTATATCCCTGCGGATGGACAATGGCCCGGTTAAGCAGCTCGGCCAGATCATCTTCCGTCAGCTGTTTCAAAACAAAAACGCGGCAGCGGGACAAAAGAGCGCTGTTGACCTCAAATGAAGGGTTTTCGGTCGTCGCTCCGATCAGAATAATACTTCCTTTTTCCACGTACGGAAGAAAAGCGTCCTGCTGGGCTTTATTGAAGCGATGGATCTCATCGACGAACAAAACGGTCCTAACGCCCAGAAGACGGCTCTGATCCGCGTGGGCCATCACTTCCTTGATTTCCTTGATCCCGCTTGTCACGGCACTGAAATCCACGAATTCCGATTTGGTCTGATTGGCGATGATGCGGGCTAGTGTGGTCTTTCCGACGCCGGGAGGTCCCCAGAAGATCATGGATGAAATATCATCCCGCTGGATCATCTGACGAAGAATCATGCCTTCCCCGACAAGATGCTTCTGTCCGACAAACTCATCGAGCGTCGTCGGACGAAGACGGCTGGGAAGAGGCGTGGATACAGGATGATCCTCGAATAGATTGATCTGACTCATCTAAAGCTCCTTTTTTGAGAAAAAAGATAAGATAAAAGCCGCCCGGGGCGGCTAAGGAACACCTATGCAGCTGAAGGGACTCGAACCCGTCATATATGCATATAAAAGCCGCATGAATAAAGGCTTTCTGTTAATTCGTGGAATATTTCGTGGAATATTTCTCCATAAAACTACTATTTAGGATATCAATAACATCATCCATTTTCTCAGGCATTGTATGCTGATAGATCCTCTGTAATGTCCCAATATCTTCCCATCCGCCTAATTTGGCAATGTATTTGTCAGGAATATTTTTGGCGTGACACATGGTAGCAAAATAATGCCTCAGATCATGGAACCGATAGGGATACATATCAAGCCTTCGTGTAAGCCGTCTAAACGCGTCATAGAGGCTTTGAGGGCGATAATGGAATAATTGTCCATCTTTGGTCTTAAGGGCCCTTATTCGGGCGATTACGGGCCCAGGAAGGGGGATATCTCTGTATCCAGCCTTTGTCTTTGGCGAATCTTTAAGGATCCATTCTTTATCCAGTTTCACATAGACTCTTTTTATCGTGATATGATCGTCAAAAACACAATCCGGGAATAGGGCGCATACTTCTCCGGATCTTAATGATCCATAAGCGGCCAGCTGGATCGCAACAGACAATTCTTCGTTCGCCTCGTTTACCAGGGTGACAACCTCATCGTCTGTCGGGGTCCTGGATTGTTTTGGCAGTCTTTCCGGTAGCGTAACATGATACTTGAGATCCGGATCAAACATCTCAATGACCGCCGTGAAGAATCCGTAAGTGTTTTTGATCGTCTTAGGGGAAAGATCCATTCTGTTTATAATGCGCTGGACCATTTCGGTTGAGATACGGGAAAGCCTGACATTATAGAGATCTTCTAATCTTTTGAGGCAAACATTAAATCCTCGCAAAGTGTTTGGCGATAAGGTCTTTGATTTTGCGTCAATGTATCGTTCAGCCGCATTGAGGAAAGATGGATCCTCGCCATGTCGCTTTGTAAGCGACAACCGTGCCGCCTTGTATTCGGCCTCTTTCTTCGTTGCAGCTGTAACAGACGCATAGACGTTCTTTCCATCCTTTTTCCCCATATATACTTTAACGCGCCATGATCCGGAAGGGAGTTTAGTTGCTTTGGCCATGATTGCAATCTCCCTTAAGATGTGGTATAATAAGTATATGTTATTTTCATATTCATATTCCCTTTAGCCGTCGGATATCCGGCGGCTTCTTTCTTTGTAAAAATCAATCATCCTGCAGATTCTTTTTCCTGGCCATAGATCCTCTTGTATTGCAGATCCAGGATAACGTCCACGGCCTCTTTCCCTGGATCATCAAGTTTTCTATACTTAAGTATATGTTTTATCTCTTCGTCAGAGAAATCGATAGGAGTCTCTTTTTCCCAGGTTATTTCAGTGTCCGGATCTACCATTGATATAAGCTCATCAAAAGTTATCCCCATAACTTTTGCTATACTCATCAAGGTTGTAACTTTTGGGATTATTGGCTTTCCTGTT
>JAFRZE010000051.1 GCA_017442735.1 Bacillota bacterium | reverse complement strand
GAATGACCAAAGCTCGAGCCATCACTGGAAGAGCAATGCGCAGCATTGCGAACAAGCTCTTCCGGATCAAGATTTCTTCATTCATTATCGATGAATTTCTTCTTGACAAGACATTCGATATCAAGTATATTTTCGGTGTGCATTTTTCAGGGTGCAATCCTGAATATCCGGCCCGGTAGCTCAGTTGGTTAGAGCGCCGCCCTGTCACGGCGGAGGTCGTGGGTTCGAGTCCCATCCGGGTCGTTATCCTTGCATACGGGATCATAGCTCAGCTGGGAGAGCACCTGCCTTACAAGCAGGGGGTCATAGGTTCGAGCCCTATTGGTCCCAGATCTGCCAGAGCGAGGCTATATGCCGATGTGGCTCAACGGCAGAGCAGCTGATTTGTAATCAGCAGGTTGCCGGTTCGAATCCGGCCATCGGCTTCGTTGCAAGGATAGGGGGGAATTCCCGAGTGGCCAAAGGGGGCAGACTGTAAATCTGTTAGCGACGCTTTCGGTGGTTCGAATCCACCTTCCCCCATCAAAAAAGCACTGCTTGCGCAGTGCTTTTTTTGTGATTTTCTAAATGAATCACTTCCCGCTTGCGATCTTCCTCGCCAGCCAGATGACCAGGCAGGCGCCGACGACCGAGATCAGGATCCCGCCGATGCTGACCCGGTTGGCATGGATCCCGATCAGTCCGGCAAGCAGGCGCCCGACCGCCGAGCCGACGATCCCCAGCAGAACATTCATCCAGAAGCCCTGCTTCATATTCATGATAACACCGGCCAGCCAGCCGATCAGCGCACCGATAAGGACCGTAATAAGAATATTGATAAGCATTGTTTTTCCTCCTGAATCGATATAATTACTCTTCCTGACACAATGTTTGAAATATCTGAACAATATTATAGCAAAAAAAGGCGGCAGTGGCAAGATACGGCGCAGGGAAGCTTGTAAAGGAGGCCCTCTCTCGATATAATACAGGAAAAAGGAGGATCTCCTATGGATCATAAAATGAGCTGCATCGACTGCGGCGTGGTAAATTGCCGCCGGGGAGACAAGACATATCCGGACTTCTGCCTGACCACCGCCCTGGAAGCGGACGTTCTGGAAGAAGTGAGGGCGGAATATGCCAAAGAGGATATCAACCGCATCGCCGTGGTCGCGGCCGAGGTGGAAGCGGATTACTACTGCCAGCTGACCCGGGTGGAGGAGATCATGAAATTTGCCGACGGGATCGGCGCGAAGAAGCTTGGGATCGCCACCTGTGTGGGGCTGATCGCGGAAGCGCGCACCGCAGCGCAGATCTTCCGCAAAAACGGCTTTGAGGTGTACGGTGTGGCCTGCAAATGCGGCGCGGTCCGGAAGACGGAAATCGGGATTCCCGAGCGCTGTGAAAAAGTCGGCC
Source organism: Bacillota bacterium (assembly GCA_017442735.1). Classification (GTDB taxonomy): domain Bacteria; phylum Bacillota; class Clostridia; order Lachnospirales; family Bianqueaceae; genus RUG760. The sequence goes on along the minus strand of JAFRZE010000051.1, from coordinate 1,741 downwards.
CGCACATGTGCAGCCCCATCCTCCAGGCCAAACTGCTGAATCAGGAAGGAACCGATCTGAACGTGGTGATCGGCCTCTGCGTAGGCCATGACAGTCTGTTTTACAAATACTCCGAGGCGCCGGTCACGACGCTGGTGACCAAGGACCGCGTGCTGGCCCACAACCCGGTCGGCGCCTTATATCAGGCGGACAAATACTATAAGAGGCTGACGCAGTAAGCGGAAAAGGGATGAAAGAGAGGGGCTGGCGGCGGCAATTGAAAAAAAAACCAGGATCTGATATATTGTCAGAAGAAAATGATCGTCCGTACGGACGTGTTTTAACAGGAGGGCAAAGATGAAATACGGAAAACTGATCTTCCCCATGCTGTTGCTGACGGCAGTGACGGTACCGGCTCTCGCGAAAACCGTGCAGGCAGCGGAAACGGCGATCCCGAATATCGGTGACAATACGAACCTGCTGCCGTATATCATTATCGGAGCGGCGGCACTGGTATTGCTTGTTGTTTTATTCTTCCTTCGCAAAAAGAAAGACGATGGGGAATAAGCCGGATCCCGATCCCGCTTTTGGCCTTCCGGGTGTGAATGAACTGAACTTCACACCCGGTTTTTATATTTCTTCGTATCGGGACAGCGCCTGCCGGATCTTGTCAAAATCCACCCGGCATTCCTCGTCTGAGATGAGGACCGGGACCTGGTCTGAAAAAGTATAACGCTCGGGAAACGCATCGTGCTCCAGATCATAGACCAAGAGTTCTTTCTTCTCCGGATCAACGATCCAGTACTCCCGTACGCCGGCATATTTATACTTGCTGAGCTTGCGGAACATATCGTGGGAGCGGTTGGAAGGGGAAAGGATCTCAATCACAAAATCCGGAGCCCCGTTGATCCGCCGGATATCTCCGTCAAACTTCTGACAGGTAATGATCAGGTCCGGCTGGACCATGGTCCGTTCGTCGTTATCCAGCCGCACGTCGAGAGGTGCAAAGAAAAGGCGGCATTCCGGGTGCTTTTCCACACAGGGAGCCAGCTGAAGATGCAGCAGGCCCAGGACCGCCTGATGGATCTGCGTCGGCGCGGCCATGTCGTAAAACACCCCATCGATCAGTTCCACCCGCCGTTCATCGGGCAGGGCATAATAATCTTTCAGCGTATAGCTTCCCGGCGCAGGCGCTGCAGTATAAGCCGGACTATCTTCGCGCAGGGCGAAAGCAGCGGGATCCGGTCCCGTATAATAAGCCGAGGCGGTTTCTTCTGTTTTCCCGCCCAGGACTCTTTCCAGTGCTTCCACGGTTTTTCTTCTCGGCGCTTTCGTGATCCCGGCCAGGAGCTTCTGGACCGTTCCCAGCGGCACACTGGACAGATGCGAAAGCATTTCATTGGTATAGCCCAGTTCTCTTTTCCTTTCCTGCATTTCCTGAACCGTCATAACAGCCCTCCCTGCGATATTCTTTCGAATCATCCTGCTCAGACAGTAACACGGAAGAAACCGTTTGTCAATCTATAAAATTCCAAAATATTTCCAATATACCGTGTTATTTCCGCTTTACATGAAGAACGGACGGAGAAGAGCCCAGCCGGAAAATGAACCGGAAGCGCCTGGAACAGGAGCGGCGGCAGGAAAGCGCATCCTTGCAAAACGGGGCGGAATCGGTTATATTGAATACGTATTATCACAAGATAAAACGTACTGAGTATTCTATTATCCGGGAGAAAAAATGAGTAAAAAAGAACTGACGCAG
>JAFRZE010000050.1 GCA_017442735.1 Bacillota bacterium | reverse complement strand
TACATAGGATCACCCTCCTTTCTCCAAAGACTCGGAATTATGAGAACACTCGATGAATTCCTGTATCTTGATTTTACCACACCTGATCGTAGGATGCTATTTTTCACATTTAAAAAAGTGGCATTCATCCCCCACCTTAGATGTTGGGGGTGTTCTGCCAGTTTTTTCGATAAAATTGCTAAAATCTCCTTCCTGCATACCACTGGAGAATTTTCCATATTTTATGTGTGACCATGCAAACCAAATAATGTTACATGCTGCAAATACAATTACTAAAGCAAGAACTATTTTAAGTATTTTCTTTTTCATATGCCGGTATATTTTCCTCCGTCAAACTGGAGTTTAGCCATTCAGCCATTCTTTTAGTCGAATAAACACTTCTTCCTTATCTTTGGCAGGTATTGTCCCGCTCTTATTCAACGCATAATGATGACCGAACTCGCTGTCCGTATAAGTGTTCCCGTTAAGTATTACGGGCTTATTATATCGCGGCCTTACGTGAATATGAAGATGCGGCTCAGGCTCTGCCTCTTTATAGAAACTATTCATCAAGCAGCTCCAATTACATAGCGTTGCTCCCAAAACAACCTGTAAACACGACTCCACTTTACAAACCAGAATGCGAAGCTCGTCCCATTCGTCCTCAGTTAGCTCTGACAATGAGTTGCAATGTCGCTTTAAAACCAAAATACATCGTCCTATATAATCCTGTTCATCCGAAAGGAAAACAGACCATGATTCACTTTCATACACCTGAAACTGTTTGTCTTCTTCAGACAGGTTGCACCAGTCACAATTATCCATTCTTTGCATAAACCATACCTGTTTCTGTCCATGGCGCAATAATCTGCTGCCCGTGTAGTCTTATGTGTTTTTCATCCACGAAATCCAGGATCGTCGGCAGCCCCTCCACAAAGAATTCCTTTTGCGATTTCGGTGAAAGATGCCTTCTTACGCCTTCGGGATCTATCATTTCCTTATCTTCAATTGAAAAAGAAAAACCGTATTCACTATTGACATACGTCCCGCTTATAGCGTTGTAAACAGGAGCTTCCTTACGATCGAGACCGAGCCATCTCAGCATCTCATCTTCATATGCTTTCCAGTTATTCTCAGAGATTTCCATTTTCTTCTTATCACATGTTAGTCTGTCCGTATCCTGACCCTTTTCTCACTCTCTGCCGCCGAAAGTCCAAACGACGCCGAGTTCCTTTAAAGGTGTCTGCTCGCTGTAGCAATAATCGCTGATATGCCACTCACCATTGCCGTCGGTATATATCCTGGCAAGACATCCTATGTTGGACTGGATTATCCAATTGCTGTTTGCCCCGGTATAGGGGATAGGCCAATCGTTACCGTTTCCACCATGCAAAATGACATGCAGTAACTCTCCGAGCGTTGCGCTATCCGGCAGCTTAATGGTATACTCACCATTTCCGGCATCATCGCCCATACAAACGGAAACTCTGCGAAACTTGATGATAATCATGATTCCCTTTCTTCTACGCAAGTTTTCGTCTTCCTGTAAAAAACAAATCCGTCCTCTTCTTTTACGATTTGATACCCTAATTTTTCGTAAAAAGCGTTTGTCCGTACATTCCAGCTTGGAGTGTCCAGATTAAACTCTGTGTCAAATGGGTAGTTCTTTTCTATGCACTCCATTAAACGAATACCATAACCTTTTCTATGATAGACGCTGTCAATGAAAATTCTGCCAATGTACACACTATTTTTCGTTTCATCCGGGAATATGATGGCTGCTCCCACAATATCGTTTCCTATCATTGCTTGATACAGATGCCCCTCTCGAGCCATCTGTTTATGCCATTCTACCGAATCATATTCAGGCGGACAGTCACCTTTTGCTCCGCCAACATTTACGTCTGTTTCAAATGCTCTGACAGATATGTCTACAATTGTTTTTACCTGGTTTTCTTCTGCTTTGACAATATACATTCTACTTCCTCAATCGTCTTACAAATTTCGGTTTACTCACCGAACTCTGAACAAAGTGTTCTTTTCAAAAATGCCAAAGGCGAAGCCGAGCTTCAGGAATAAAGGCATGTCTTCATATGCTTCAAAGCTCGTCCTGTCCAGCAATTCCGCAACACTGATCTCCTCACAGTAGCCATAGGGATTCGCTACGGTGATCTTGTCGCCCGGAATATCGGCGCCTATGATCAAAGAGTAATGAAGGGTCCATTCATCCCCGTAGAGTGCTGCCCATTCTATCGGTACCGGTATTCCGTCAGCCAGATTCTCATAGATCTGATCGATCAGTTCCGAGTTTTTGAGATACTTGCTCATCGTGGTCGTATACTCCGGAAACTGTTTGTTCATCTCCGCGCAGAACGCTTTTCCTGTGGATGTCACCACTTTTCCATATTGATCGTACAGAGACTGTTCGGTAATCTGACCTTTGTTCCACTTGGAAAACATCTCGATCACTGCATAACCACAGGAAACATCCTGCTTGATCACATCTACCTCTTCGATCATGATCGGTGTCTGGTATTTTTCATTTTGATATACCGACGAAAAATCATCCAGAATCGACCTGGTCCTCACATGAAGAATCGCCATGGCAACAGCAGCAGTGAGAACAGGAACCATGATCAATGCCGCAAAAATGATCAGTATTCTTTTTCCTCTTTTTCTTTTCATCGTTAGCTCTCTAAACTCTTTTTATCGGATGCCGAATGACAGTTCTCCATTTTTCCGGAGAAACTTTACGGGCATCGGACAGGTAGATCTCATGATGAAGACGGATGTCCGACATATCGTTCTCATATCCGTTTTCTTTAACAAACCGATCCATGATCTCTACAGTCGCCGGCTCGTCGTCAAAGGAACCGTGATGCATGATCTGCACACAAAGTCCTTCATCAATCGTCAGAAACTCGGCTTTTGAACAATCCAGTTTCTTCTTTTGGGTAGCTGTGTCTACTGCCCAGTCAAAATCCTCTTTTGTGATAAAATCAGGGAGGCGAATGACAGAGATCCAGCAGAATGCTGATTTATCGAAATAGTCGATCCCGTTTATTCCCTCCTGCCACCAGAATCCCTCCAGAGGCGGTACCATATAATCGTAAAATCCGTCGATTTGATGATCTGTCTTGTAACTCATTTTCAACGTATATGCAACTGCGTATAACACGCCGATCGCCTGTTGATATGCACCGCCTTCTTCGTTGGGATTACCTTTTCCCCTGACGGCAATATAGTTTGCCGGTGGTACAGTTATGACTTCAGGTTTGTTCTTTGGCATATAAAATTCTTTATATTCTTTCTTGAAGTCAAATGCCATCATTTCACCTCCCTATTGCTATGTTCATCTCTCATCCTTTTCTGACATTAATCAGAAGAAAATTCAGAATATCATACTCATACACTTCAGCCTATTCCTTTTCACTTTCTTTACGTTCTTTACGTTTCCTACGGCGCTGCTCATGCAAAAAGTGCGAGATGTCTTTGACTGCCCTGGCATCACCCGCAGATAAATATTCCCATCGCGGATTGTCGCTGTGCTCTCCGGCAAAATACTTTCTGGCAAGATCAATTGCCGTATCGATGTCCTGCTTCAGATCGATCGCATCATAAGCAGCATCAAAGATAGAAATATCTCTCATTTCCAGGCTGTCTTCCGGGGCCTCGACCTCAAAGAGATGCATCTTCGCTTTCTCTTCTTCATCCTCTTCACCCCAGTCTTCCCGGAACATTTTCACGCTCTCATCCAGTCCGGTGCAGAAATAATTGCATTTCAGCCGGGACACGCACTGGGGATATTCATTTCTTCGGACATACTCAAACAATCCTTCCGTGGCCCATTTCGTATAATTGGCCCAATAACGAAGACCGGATCTGTTAAGCACAGCAAACATATACCTGCCATTCAGGAGCATGCCGAAAAAGCAGTCACGGCTTTGTGCCAATGCCTGCATGAACGGTTCACAAAGATCCGTGTAATCAGAATGTCCCGGTTCCAGCCGATCTCCCTCTTTCAGCGTCTGACTGTAATGATAAACGATCATCTCTTCCCTCCGCAAACTCCGATCTATCCGACAGGCGCCGTGATCTCTATATGGTTTCCTTCCGAATCGACAAATTCCGCGACCCAGTTATCTTTGATCTGAGTTAACGGAAAACAGATCTCTTTTCCTTCCAGCTTGGCCTTAAGCACATGAACATCCGGAACCCCTACCGAGGGCAGACAATTGCTTCCGAACGTATGATATTCATTCATCTTTTGATATGCGAATAGGCCGAAACGAAAACCATCAATGTCAAAAACACTATAGACAGCATCTTTTTCTGTCACCGGCTGACCAAAGAACTCCTCATAGAACCGAACGGCTCTTTCCATATCCTTCACGCAAATGTAAAGCGAAGCGATCTTGCAATTCATAGCGATTCTCCTTCCAGTTACAGTTTCATTACAGCGGGGATCTCGTCCCAGCCTTCCGGCGTTTCCGGCTCCTCCACGAACCCGAAGGAGCGATACAGGTTTTTGGCTCTCACGTTCTCAGGTTCATAGGAGATCCAGCAATACTCTGCCGGGCCGGCAGGGAACGTCCGGATAAAATCCAGGATCAGTTTCATGGCGGCCCTGCCGTATCCCTGATGCAGATACTTTTTATCCACCATAAAGCGCCAGATCAGGTAACTGTTTCTGATATAATACTGCTTTTCCGGATCGCAATCTTCGTCTGTGATATCGTAGCCGATCATCAGGAATCCGACCGGCGTATCTCCGTCGTAGATCCCGAACGGCTGCGCATATCTGCCCTTCGAAACATTGGCATAGGCCTCCGCGAGGCTGTAAATATTCGACGCCACGTACTTCTTTCCCTCTTCATCCGGGACAAGATCGATCAGTTCGTCAAAATTCTTCAAGTCTACTTTTACGAGCCTAGTATTTTCACTGCCCATTCTTCGTATACCTCCATTTATCAAACGGACGACACGAAGCCTGAATCGAGCACCAAGCTTACTACTTCGCCCGGGTCCTTCGCGAGATATGTCGCGCCGGCCTCTTTCAGTTCATCCTTATCCCCGTATCCGTAGAGCTCTGCTCCTCTTCCTTTCCCAGGTCATCGCCAAGCTCGGCTTTCAGACGCTCATTGAGCCGCTTAAACGCGGCTGCCTCCGCTTTTTCCATTAACTCTTTGGGATCCGTTTCATATAGCGCCTTGATCGTGGATTCGCCTCTCGCGGCTCTGTTGATCTCGGCGACGACCATCTCCAGCCCGGCCCATACGTCGTCCACCGCCGCCCAGGCGCTTTCCGGTATATCCTCTTTGATTCTGCGAAAGATCCCTGTCAGCTCTTTCGAGATCTTATATTCATCGTTCTCCGATGCCATGTTCATCTCCTTCTGATCCATCAGCCTGACGATGCTTACAGCTTTTTGAATGTCATATCGTCGATCACCAGGCAGCCGTCACCGAATTTCACTTTGAGCAGACCGCGCTTGCGACCGAATTCATCCTCCCCGATGGGATAAAGGCGGAATGTCATGGAGTCCTCTTCATCGTCGATCGCATTCGCGTAAAGCTCGCCTTCCTTCATAAAGACTTCTTCGATAATAAACTCCGCTTCGTCCGGATGATCATATTTGCCGCAGAAACTTTCCCACTTCGACTTATTCGGATCTTTGAGCGCAACATCCTCGATGCTCTGGATAGGCTCGGGCTCCTTGTCTCTCGCGACCGCCTCCAGGGCAGACTCGAAGCCCCAGTATGCCCTGCCATCCAAATAGTCACGGCAGTTAAGAAATACCAGCACTCTGTCCGCGTCAACAAAACGCTCAAACCACGTGCCAAGTCCCGGCATACCGCCGCTGTGGCTGACGATCAAGCCTATCTCGGGCTCGTTTTTCACGCCCCAGCCGAAGGCGTAAGCTTCTTCATCCTCGTCGTCTTCGTCGACGCCTGCGATATCGCCGTTATTCAGCACACCCGGTGTATACATGATTTTCTGTTCTTCGAGTGTGAGCACCTTTTCTTCCCGCAGTGCTTTGTCCCAGGCGAACATATCGAAGATCGTCGTGTACAGGTAGTCGCAGCCGTTCAGGCCGTCGGAACCGACCACGTAGTCGGCGGTCAGCTCGGAGAGATCCGAGCGGACATAGCGTCCGTCATCCTCCAGGACCATATTGCGGGCGATCCGGTCGGACGGGACTCCGTCGCGGCGCGTGTGCAGGATGCAGGAATCTTTCATGCCGGCCGGCTCGAAGATGTTTTTCTTCATGAACTCTTCAAACTTCATGCCGGAGACCTCCTCCACCGTCTGGGCAAGCAGGGTGTATCCGACATCGGAATAGCAGAATTCCTCGCCCGGTGCGCAGGCGGGGCCTTCGCCGGTCGCGAGGATCATGTTGATCATCTCGCTGTTGGAGGGAATCCTGTTTTCCCCTTTCAGGATCGGAGAGACCAGCTCCTCGACATCAAAGTCGGGCATGCCACTTGTGTGAGTCAGCAGGTGCCGGATCGTCACTCCGGGATACGGATAGTCCGGGAAGAACTTCGTAAGCTCGTCATCCAGACTCAGTTTGCCTTCCCTGACAAGGAGCATGATCGCTGTCGCCGTAAACATTTTCGTGATCGAGGCCATCTCAAAAATGGTATCTTCCTGCATCGGCAGCTTGTTATCCGGGTCGCGCCAGCCAATGGCGCCTTTGGACACGATCTCGCCGTTCTCCGCGTAGAGCCACGTCCCGTTGAATCCGCCCTTTATATTTGCCTCGCGAGCCAGGCTTTCGATTATACTTTTCTTATCCATGATAGCCTCCAAAATATATTCAATTTAATAACATCCTTTCTGAATTGTATAAAAAAGTTGCATAAATATCAAGCAAAACAGAAAAACCCGGCTTTCACCGGGTCCTTGGGATAAAGGTTTTCTCAACCCCACGCAGCAGCGGTCTGAGAGGTCTCTTTTTCAAAATCACGCAGCGGCCGTGGTTTATAACGGCATATAACAGGGATTTATCACAACTGCGCGTAAGAAAGACAATGAAAAGGCCAGAAACACGCGTCAATTTGATAAATCCTTAAACTACGGAGCAAACGAAACGCGTGATTTTGAAAAAGATGCTTCTCACGGAGCAGGTTCGCGTGATTTTGAAAAACTCGCCTTATAGGGAGCATCATGCGCGCATCAATATCAGATGCTTCTACAGATCCTTTTCCTCGTAGGGCTTGTTCCAGGAGCCGATCTCGATCAGGTTGCCTTCCGGATCGCCTATATAGCAGGTCCGCTGGCCCCAGGGTTCGGTCGTGGGCTCCAGCACGGGCGTAGCGCCTTTTTCCACGGCGGCTCTGAATGCCGCGTCCACTTCTTCAAAGGTGTCCACATAGAGCGCCATCTCAAAATGCCCGTTCAGCCCTTTGACATATTCATACTGACGGCTTGTCATCTTCTCAAAGTCTTTCCTGCCGTACAGCAGAAACAGTGTGCCGTCTTTGACAAGATACACGTTGGATGCGTCTTCCGCTTCTTTGATCTCAAAGCCAAGCACATCGCGGTAGAAACGGATCATTGTTGCCATATCATTGACAAGGAATCCAAAACCGTCTAATCGCATGATCTTCCTCCTTATAATTCTGTAAGGTCCCGCACCCGGCAGGCCCTCTGATAGGCTTCTTTCAGATACGCTTCCGGCGAAAGAAGGGCATAGCGGTCATTCTCTTGCCGGCTAGGCTTGGAGTGCGTGGTAAGTTCAAATGTCAGCGGACCGTCAAATCCAGCCAGTCGCCGTCCGATGCTTTCAAAGTCGCCCTTGCCTCAGCAGGCTTTCCTTCTACAAAACGCCTATTCTAACAATGAATGATACAAGTCCGTCCGCGCAGGAAACATCGATACTGCCTTCATGCGCGTTCGCGATCGACTTGGCGATCGCCAGGCCAAGACCGTAATGCCCGGTAAACGCATGCGCTTCATCACTGCGATAGAACCGCTCAAACAGCTTCTCTTTTTCCTCTTCCCGGATCGGATCGCCCGGATTGGAGACTGTCAGGACAGCGGTATTTTTCTGCAGCTTAAGGCTTACCGTGACCTCCTTCGCTTCCCCCGAAGCGTGTGACAAAGCGTTATCCACGAGGATCGTCACCAGCCGCTCCAGCTGCGGGGCATTCCCCTCGATCCGGATCTCTTCTTCTATTTCGCTTTTTAATTCGATCCCTTTTTCAAAAGCAGCCGCTTCCATGGGAAGGATCACGCCCGTCACCAGATGGGACAGATCCACTTCTTCCTTTGGCAAAGCGGTATTTTCATTTTTCGCGAGGTCCAGAAGCTCTGTCACGAGCTCCTTCATCCGGTTGTTCTCCGCGGCGATATTGTCCAGCCATTTGTTCTCCCCGATCTCGCGGCGAAGCAGTTCCGCGTTCGCGCTGATCGAGGCGATGGGCGTCTTCAGCTCATGACTGGCGTCGGAGGTGAACTGTTTCTGCCTCTCATAGCTCTGTTCCATGGGTTCGACGATCCGCTCTGCGATCTTCCTCGCGACAAAATACAGCACGATCATAGCGATCAGCCCGAAAACGAGCGTGCTTCTAAACAGCGAAGAAAAGCTTTCTTTATAGCCGGTATTATCCATCAACACGACGAGCGTCATCTGTTCTTTCACTTCCGCGAAGTACAGAAGATCGCCCGTCCTGCCGCGCTGCGTCGTTCCGATGGTGGCATCAGCCGAAAGTCCTGCAGAGGCAGTTTTTGCGGCTTCAATCAGTTCCTCATCGGAATACAGGTCGTTTTCTTTGTTCTTGATGACCGAAGCACTGCCGTCCGAATAGACCTCTACTCCGAATACTGCCGTCTTACTGCCGTTCTTTCCTTTGCCGTGCTTTCCCTGGTCGCCGTGTTTCTGCTGATTGGACTCGTCCTGTTGATCCGTTTTTGTCTGTTGCTTTGCCTCGTCCTGTTGATCCGATGCCTGCGCAGCCTCTTCCTGCTTGGCGGTCAGATTCGCGGCACACTGCTTCAGTTCTGAATAGTTGTTTTCCATGACCGACACATAACTAGTCACATAGATCAGCGCCAGTGTCGCGACCAGGATCGCGGCCAGGATCAGCATGATCGAGCGGACGATCTTTCGTTTTGCCTGTTTAAACATCTTCTGCCCTCAGTTCGTAACCTACGCCGCGTACAGCTTTGATGACAGTCTTTGCCTTGATAAAACTCAGTTTTTTCCGGACGAACGTCATGTATACTTCGACGTTGTTGTATTCGGATTCGTTCTCGTAACCCCAGATCTTGACAGCCAGCATCTCGCGTGAAAGGATCTGGCCGTGGTTGGCCATCAGATATTCCAGCGCCCGGAATTCCTTCTCTGAAAGCCGCACTGAAAGGCCGCTTCTCCCGGACAGGATCATGGTTTTGGTGTTCAGCGAGATATCGCCGAAAGAAAGTGTGTCCTCCGCCAGATCATACTGGCGCCGGGAGAACGCCCGCAGCCTGGCCAGCAGTTCTCTGGGAGAAAAGGGCTTTGTCAGGTAATCATCCGCGCCGCTGTCCAGTCCCGTCACCTTATCGTCGATCTCCGATTTTGCCGTGAGCATGAGGATCGGCGTTTTGATCCCTACGCGGCGGGCGTCTCTGGCAATATCGAATCCGTTCTTGTGCGGAAGCATGACATCCAGGATCACCAGGTCGTATACCCCGCTTTCCAGGGCATCCGCCCCTTCGGCGCCGTCGGCCTGCCAGTCGACTTCATAGCCCTCCTGGCGCAGGATCTCCACGAGTGGTTCCGCCATCCTTTTCTCATCTTCGACCAATAACAGTTTCATCTATCTTTCTCCGTGCTTCTTATTCACAAACGTTAACCAACGGATTCATTATACCATCCCCACAAGAGCAAGTAAACGTTTCCTTAACGGCGGCCATGTCCTCCGATCTGGCTGTTGGTGTTCGTAAAGTCCAGTCCAAGCGCGTTTGCGACTGCTTCCAGGATGCCGTTGGAACTCATGGTAGCACCGGAGACAGTAGCCACATCGACCGACTGGGCTGAAAGGACTTCATCGATCACATAGACGGCGCGGGAAAAGTAGGGGCTGTCCTCGGAGGAGGATTCAACGTCGATCGAAGTGATATAGCCTCCTTCAACTGTGACGGAAACCACGATCGCGCCGTTGCGGCCGCTGCCACTTCCCTGGTAGTAACCATCCGCAAAGTAGCCGGTGGATTCACCGACGGTTTCGGGTTCTTCTTCCTCCGCGAAAGACTCTTTTTCCATTTCAGAATCTTCTGAGTTTTCCTCTTCTTCCGATCCTTCTTCGTCCTCTTCCTCTTCAGAAAACTCTTCTGGTTCTTCGGACTCTTCCTCTTCCTCGTCTTCTTCAGAAAACTCCTCTTCCTCTGATTCTTCAGACTCTTCCTCCCAGGTCAGGTCCTCTTCAGATTCTTCTTCGGATTCCTCGGTTTCTTCTGCTTCCAGAGTCGTCTCTGCTGCTTTTTCCATCCAGCTCTGATCCAGCGCGTCAGCGACCGCTTCCATGATCCCGCGGGAGCTGTAGGTCGCTCCGGAAACAGCGGAGACATCCGCGGTCTGGGCACTTAAGATTGCGTTGATCACACTATCTTTTGCCTGGGAGAAAAACTGCCGGTCATCCTTATAGGATTCGATCGTAATGTCCGTGATCAAGCCACTTTCTACCGTCACGCTCACTTCAATAGAACCCCGGAATCCGCTGCCGCTTCCGTAATAAGTACCGTCCGCGTACCGCTCCTGTGAGGCGGTTTCGCCCTGTGAGGCAGTTTGACCCTGCGGGACGGTTTCTTCTATCGTCTCTTCCGTAGCAGAGCTTGTCTCGATGGGTTTCTGGTTATCGGAAGAAACCTGGCTGTCGGATGCGGACTTGCTATCGGACGAACCATTCGCTTTCTGGCTTTCCGTCTGCGTAACACCCGAGGGCAGCTGCGCAACCGTTTCCTCCAGGACCGGGCTCGTCTGAACACTGGCTGTCTGGGAAGAAGCCTGCGCTTTTGAGGTCAGCAGGTTGCCGCCGTAGAACACCCCCGTCATCGTCAGCGCTGCCATCGTCCCGGCCAGCGCTTCTCTGGAATTATAGTAGAGTGCTGCTTTCGGGCAGGACGCGCTGCAGCGGAAACAGTTGATACATTCGCTGAAAGCGTCTGATTTTGCGTCGCTCGTCTCCTGATCGACTTCGATCTCCATCGGGCAGGCCTTGGAACAGTGGGTGCAGTCCACGCACAGTCGGCGCCTCTTCTTGATTTTGAACAGGCGAAGCTTGGAACTGATATGCAGGATCCCGCCAAGCGGGCATAAGTACTTGCAGAACACGCGCTCGGAAAAGAGCGATCCGATGATAATCAGGAAAAGCAGGACGCCGCCAAATGTCAACAGGTGCGAGAACGTGGTCGAGCCGCTGATCGAAGAATATTGGCCAAAAACGAACCACGGACTGAACGCGTCGATCGAAATCTTCAGCGTCCAGATGATGACAAGGGCTCCCAGCACCACATATTTCATCCGGCGCAGCATCTCGTCCAGATCCTCGTTGATGCGAAGCTGCGGAATTTTCAGTTTCCGGGCAATAAACGCGAGCAGCTCCTGCATCGCGCCGAACGCGCACAGCCATCCGCAGAAAAACCGGCCCCAGACCATGGTCGCCGGGATCACGATCCCGATCCATACCAGTGCGCTTCCCTGCCCCGCAAGCGTGAAACTGCCGGAAAGCAGCGCCTGATAAACACTTTTGAATGAATTAAACAACATGATAAATGCCCCGGGCAGGACGATCAGTCCCAGGACCTGTACCAGGTGCCGGATCAGCTGGACCCAATTGATTTTTCTCTTCATGCGGATGCTTCCTTTCTCAATCTATAATATCGGCCGCGCAGTCCTTCCGTGATCCAGACGCGTCCGTTCGTTAACACAAACACGGCTTCCAGTCCGTGTTTTTTGCAAAGCTCGAGGCTTTTCTCGAGACCCAGGATAATGCACGCTGTCGCGAGCGCGTCCTGCAAGGCGCCGTCCTTCCCGATCAACGTGACGCTGACCAGCTCGCTTTTCGCGCTTCTGCCGGTCTTCGGGTCCAGGATATGGTGACTCATATCTCCATTCGCGGCCCTGAACTGCTGCTCATAGATCCCGGAGGTGATCAGGATCTCATTCTGACAGAATATCGTGGCAAAAGCATTATGCTGTGTGCTGAACTTGAACGGGTGGAACGGATCCTGGATCCCTACCTCCTGTCCCCAGCCGATGCTCGCGATGCTGCCGCCGAAGTTGATCTCTGCTTCTTCGATCCCGGCGTCCCGCAGCACTTTCACCGCGTGGTCCAGCGCGTATCCTTTGGCTACTCCGCCAAGATCAAGCTGTGTGCCGGGGTTGCGGAGATAGGCTACCCGGCCAGGCCCATGACCTTTCATTCGACTTTCTTTCAGGCAAAGCTCTTTTCTGCTTGTTCGGGCTCCAGCCGACCGGCGGGATCCTGCCTGTCGTTTGGGCTTTTTCCCCTCGAGCGCATTCTCGTCCGGTTGATCCGCTCCGCAGACATCTCTTTCTTCCCGCCACTGCCGGCTTTTCTCTCCGATGGTAATGTCGAATGCTCCTTTCGTCATCCGACGATATCGTTCGGAAAGCTGCAGTAGCCGGTACGTGTCTTCGTCCACGGGAACGGCCTCCTTCCCTGCCGCGTCCCCGATCTGACGTACCAGACTGGTCGGTTTGAAAGCCGACAGCCGGTCATCCATGTCGCATACATAATTTCTGATATCCGCCAGCGCCTTCTTCGCGTCTTCGGCCTGGCTCTCCCGGACCTGGACCGAGATGCGGTTCGCGGTGCCGAAGGCTTTAAAAATGGTTTCTATTCTTCTCATGGTCCCATGATACCAAATGAAGATTGAAAGAAGATTGAAGAAACCTAAAGTTTTATCAAATTGACGTTGCTTTTTCTATTTCCGCTGCGCGAGTAGCAAGGTGCATTGTTTTTTCATGATTTTCTTGCTATCGGGACATACGGGTAGTTCTGTTGGATCTAGGTTCAACCCTTAATGCTTTATAAAAACAAGAATCCCAGAATCGTAAAGCAATTTCTGCTTTATAATTCTGGGATTTTACGTTTTGTAAAGCATCTCGTCTATTTGATGCGTAGATTTGCTTTATAAAAGCCAAAAATGGCAAATCATAAAGCAATTCCGCAGGAGACGATCTTGCGACGGCCTGTGTCACTGCCCTTGCGGCGGCCACTGTTGAGACTGCGGTTGCTGATACTGCGGATACCGTTGCTGCTGCGGCGCCTGTTGGTATTGCTGGTATTGCTGGTATTGCGGATACTGCCGGTAAGGCTGCGCCTTGACGGCGGCCGCCGCGGCTTTTGCCGCTTTCTTCTTTCTGTTGGCGATACTGATCAGGTCCACAAACGCCATCACGATGAACAGCGACCCGGCAGCCACGAAGATGATGGTTTCCGTCAGGCTGAGGATCTCGAAATCGTCGTCACCTTGATTGTAATAGACGTAAATATTCTGTGTTGAGCCTTCATGATAGGCATTGTCGTAGGAGGCCTCCGTTTCCGTGTAGTAACTGCGCTCCTTGCCGGTCTTCGGGTCGGTGAAGGCCCAGTGCAGGGTGTACTCGTAGTATTCCTCGTAGTCGGAAATTTCATCCTCGTCTTTGTTCTCTTTCAGGCGATAATGCAGCGAGGACTCTACCTTCACGATTCTCGTCTCCGCCTTGTAATGGACGTCCGCCTGGAAATAGTCCTTCCAGAAAAGCAGCGCGATCACATACGCGATCACGCCGATCGCGAAGCAAATGATATACCAGATCGCGTTGCTCTTTTTGGCTTTCTGCATGGAAGCCCCCTTCAGCCTTTGGCTATGAAGTCGCGGATGATCTCCCCGACCTTCGTCTGATGAACGATATAGGACCCGTGCCCTTCGCCCTCCAGGATCCGCAGCTTTGCACCGGGGATCACGGAGGCGATGTGGCGGGTCTCTTCTTCTTTGATGACATCCTTGCTGCCCGCCAGCACCAGAGTCCTGGCCTTGATCTTCTTCAGGGTCTCGTCGCTGATATTCGGCTCCTTCAGCATAAGTTCCATTTTGCGGTCCTTCTTGAAGATGTACGTCAGCTTGATGATCAGCCAGAGCCACAGCTTAACCGCGCTCGGCTTGGTGTTCGAGCCGCTCACGATCAGGTCGGTGATCCGGTCGCACTCGGCGCCCGCCAGAAGACCTATGATCCCTCCGTCGCTGAAGCCGTAGAAAGCCACATCCTGAAGATCCAACGCTTCGATAAATGCGATCATGTCCTTCGCCATATCGTCGTAGTGCAGTTTCTCCACCGGCGTGCTCTGGCCATGGTCGCGGCTGTCGATCAGGTAGCATGTGAACTGGTCCTTGAGAATTTCCGCGGCTTCCGTGAAGATCGAATGCTCCTCGCCGTTGCCGTGGACCATCAGGAGCGGACGGCCTTCGCCGACCACTTCATAGTACAGGTCGATCCCATTAACATGGATGATCATATGGACGCCTCCTTCTACAGCATCGCCAGCATCTGCGCCGGGTTCTCCGCCGCTTTCACGCTGCCGACCGCTTTGATGATCGTGCCTTCTTCATCGATCAGGTACGTCGTACGGACGACCCCCATCGAGACTTTGCCGTAGTTCTTCTTTTCTTTCCAGACATCGTAGGCCTGGATCACTTCCTTCTCCGTATCCGCGAGCAGCGTAAAGGGAAGACCGTATTTCTCCTCGAACTTCTTGTGAGAGGCCACGCTGTCCTTGCTCACGCCCAGAACGACAGCGCCTTTCTCGCGGAAGGCCGGGTACAGGTCGCCGAAACCGCAGGCCTGCTTGGTGCATCCCGAAGTCATGTCCTTGGGATAAAAATACAGGATGACTTTCTGCCCGAGGTAATCGGACAGGCTTCTCATCTCTCCGTTCTGATCCGGCAGGGAAAAGGCCGGCGCTTTTGTTCCAACTTCCAACATGATCAGATATACTCCACTGTGCCTTTGCGCTCGCCGCGATCTTTCACGGTCGGGCCGGGGTAACCGAAGAACGCTCCCGCGTAGACCGTATAGCCTTCGGGAATGAGTTCCGCCTTCAGTTCCGCGTTGTTCTTGAACAGGTCCATCACCATCGCGTGGTCCCAGCCGCTCATAATGCCAAGGGACGCCGCGGCGATAAACATGTTTTCCATTGCGAGGCAGCAGTCCTGCGGCGTCGTGCCGCCGTCCTTGCCGGATACGATGATCACGACCGGCGCGTTGCGCATAGGATCGCCCATCGCGGCGATCGCGGCAGCCGGGATTCCGGGAGGCAGCGGCAGATTGCGGCGGGCTTCACCGAATTTCTCCAGCCCTTCCTTGCTCTTGATAACGGTAAAATGCCAGGGCTGACGATTCATGCCGGTCGGCGCGTACAGACCGGCGGTCACGATGGTCTCGAGCTCTTCGTCGCCGATCGGGCGGCTGTCGAAAACCTTATAGCTGCGTCTTGCCAGAATGCTTTGCATGGTTTCATTGTTGATCATGGAAAAAACCTCCTTGGAAGTTATGATACAAGTTGATAAGTAAATTGTAACGTACCTTCCATTCCTTTGCAATGCTTTCCTGAAATGAATATTCCGCCCCCTAAAAGAACATTGATTTCACCGACATCATCCAATATAATGAAACTGCCAGATCAAAGAGAGGAGTTGAAAATCCAGAATGAGTAAGACTTTTTATGGTGTTGACGTAAAAGGCAACATGGGCATCCGGGGCAGGAAAGGCTACGGCATCAGCATCGCCGTCGCGAAGGAAAACGAGATCGAGACCTACTGCGCGGGCAGCGGTCGGTTTGGTGAGGACTTCCCCGTAAATCCCGAGATGCTGTTCCAGGCAGGTTCCGTATCCAAACCCGCGTTCGCGGTCACCTTGCTGCGGTACGTGGACAAAGGCCTGATCGATCTGGATGCCGATATCTCCGGCGTGATACCTAAATATGCCAAAATCCCCATGACCTTCGAAGCGCTGCTTTCTCACACCGCCGGATTCAACCTCCACGGCTTTCCCGGATATAAAGTAGATCACGAACCGATGACGCTGGAAGACGTGCTCGACGGCAAAGGCGTCACCCCCAAACTTCGCAGGATCCGGCCCTACGGCAAACAGTCTATGTATTCCGGCGGCGGCACGACCTTAGCCGAGCTGGCCTTCACCAGGATCACTGGGACGACGCTCCGCGAGGCATTCCAAAAGGAAGTCGCTGAGCCGCTTGGCCTCACCCGTTCCGGCTATTTCCAGCCACTGGATGAGGAATACGTTTCGAACGCCGCGTTTGGCGGCAAGCTTGGGATCAAGGAAAGCCCCGGACACGGCTTTCGCTATCACCCCGAGCATGCAGCCGCCGGCCTGTGGACGACTCCGACAGACCTCGTCAAACTTGGTATCGCGCTCAGCAGAAGCTACCGCGAGGGCGGTTTCCTGAAAAAGGAGACCGCGCGCCGTATGCTGACGACTATCCTTGAGGATGAGACTTACTGTCTCTGCATAGAAAATCTCAGAGGCGACATCGGCTATCACGGTGGCTGCAACGAAGGCTTCCTGACGGAATGGTTCTTCTCCCTGCGGGAAGATCTGTGCGTAGCCAGCATGCATAACCGGTCCCGTGAATTCTACGACTGGCAGCAGACAAAGACCGCTGTCGCCCTGTTCCAGAATCTGGAAGAAACCATGCTGCCGGCCCCGGACAAGACCGGCTGGGAAGCCTACTGCGGCAAGTATGAAAAGCTGATCGAGGACTTCCCTCTGGACGAAGTCTTCCTGCAGGACGGCGATCTGTATATCAAGGTAGATGATGAGGATGGCGCCTTTACCAGCCAGCTTTATCCTATCGGAGACAAGACGTTCGGCCGCAAAGGCGGCTTCGCGAAGATCATTTTCGGGGATAACTGCCTGATCATCGATGGCGTGACCTGTAAGAAGCTGTAAATAAAGAACGCTTATGAAAAGCCGGGATGAAAACTCTTTTGAGCCTCATCCCGGCTTTGGTTTTGCAGATACTACCTGATCAATTCAAGGATCGCCTGAACAGTTTCCCGGATCTGCTCTTCCGGAGAGATCGTCGCCCTGCCGTCTCCCTTCTGCTCTCCGTAGGAACCGAATTGCGCATGGTTGCCGCCCTGAATGACGGTCTCTTTCGCGCCTTCCGGCAGGTTTTCCAGGCACTCCTCATACTTCTCTTTGTCCAGCACCTGGTCCTCGGAACCGTAGGTCAACAGGACGGCCGTTTTCTCATCCAACGGGTGCGTCGAATAGGCGGCCAGCAGGATGAGGCCATCCAGCTCTTCTGCATGTTCGGACGCGTAGATCGCCGCGACCGCGCCGCCCAGGGAATGTCCGCCGATATACCAGTGTTCATACAAATATTCTTCCATGACCTGGTCCGCTCTGTAGGGTCCCAGCACCGCCAGATGCATGGGCATCTTCACAAGGCAGACGTCCATGCCCTGTCTGGCCAGTTCGGCAAGCAGCGGCGCGTAGGCGGTCTCTTCCACTTTCCCTCCGGGATAGAAGATCAAAGCATCCTTTTCGCCCGGACCGTCGAAGAACCAGCCGTAGTCCGCTTTCGATACATGGACAACGCTATCCCCTTGAATCGCTATCTCTGCGGTCTTATCCGCATGATAGTAAATACCTGAATAAATCAGAATAGCAACGGCAAGGACCAGAAGGATCCCCAGAAGGATCAGCCAGCCGCGCTTTTTTCTTGTCTTTTCCTGCATTTTACCACCTGATCATCCTTTCCTGTACAGCGCTTTGTCGAAGGATCAGGTCATACAGTTCTTCCGGTTCCTCTCGGCAGCCGTTCTTTAGCCACAACCGCACGAGTGCTGTCATACCAAAAAGGAAGAATGCACCGTGGTATTCCATCTCCTCGACTGAATGCGCGCCAAAGGTCTGCGGAGCGGCTCCGGCCCCGTTGTAGCGGTCCAGTATCATATCCCTGGCCAGCTGCAGGACGCCAAAGTTTTTGCTTTCATTAAGATAATAGATATAAAACTCGCGGTATGTACGAATGAAAGTAAAAATCTCAGTAAAACACTCCCTGGCCGACGCATTTTCATCCATTTTCTGGAAAAAAGTTTCCGTCAGCTCACGTGACATGTGTTCCTCGACCTTCTCCACAACATCATACACATCCAGATAATGCGCGTAAAATGTGGACCGGTGGATATCCGCTCTCTCACAGATCTCCCTTACGGTGATCTTTCCGATCGGCCGTTTTTCCTGTACCATCATTTGATAAACAGTGCGAATGATCTTCTCGTGTGTTTCACGGACCAGGCGATTGTTTTTCACATTCATGACTTAAATCCTCATTAAACCGACATTTATCGGAATATTATCGGTTGAACTGTGCTTTGAATCCCAGTATACTATGGGTGCAATAAGAAAACAAGTGTCTGTTTTTTGGATATAAGAAAGGATATTTGATCATGCAGAATGAAAAACTGATGCGAGAAGGAAGTATCGGGCAGCTCCTGCTCAGGATGAGCCTGCCTGTCATATTGATCATGATGGTCACCGTTTTATACAACATGGCGGACGTGTTCTTTATCGGCCGGAGCGGCGATGCTAACCAGCTTGCCGCGATCTCACTCGCGAGCCCGGTCTTTTCCGCCATCTCGGCATTTAATACCCTAATCGGATTTGGCGGATGTACCGCCTGCGCCATCGCGCTTGGAGAAAGCCGCGGTGATTTGGTAAAGAAATACAGTTCTTTCGTCGTTTATGCTTCGCTGGCACTGAGCATCATTCTGACGGTGCTCATCCTTGGCGGAATGAACCCGCTCCTCTCCCTGCTTGGCGCGAACCAGCAGACCTCGGGCTATACGGCTGAATATCTGCGGGTACTCGCTGTGGGGACGCCGTTCCTGCTGCTTTCCGGCGCACTTGGCAACACGATCCGGGCAGACGGAGATGTCAAAAGCGCTATGCTCGCTTCCCTGACCGGAACCCTTCTCAATATCTTACTGGATCCACTCTTCATTTCCGTTTTCCACTGGGGCTGCCGCGGAGCGGCGCTCGCAACTGTCATAGGTAATATCGTCAGTATGATCCTGCTGCTTCGAACTGCTTCGAAGAAAGAGGCTTTCTCTCTGTCTTTCCGGGATCTGTCTTTACGAAAAGAGGTTTCCGTTCGTATCCTTACTCTGGGATTTCCCATGGCCGCCAGCACCTTGCTGATGAGCTTCAGCTCCACCTTTTCCAACCGTCTGACCGTATCCTATGGCAATATCGCTGTCGCCGCGCACAGCGTAGCCGGCAAATGCGGGATGCTCATCCCAATGGTCGTCATGGGGATCTGTATGGGCGTACAGCCTGCCGTCTCGTATGTTTTCGGCAGAAAAGATAAAAGACGCCTGCGCAGGATCGTCCTGGGCATAGGCGCCGTGTCCGTGGTAGTTGCTTTATTGATGGCAACTTTGTTCTATCTTTTCCGTGGTTCCTTTGTCGCTGCGTTCAGTCCGGATCCGGAGATCATCAGCCTGGGGAAACATATGATGCTGGGCTCTTTGATCGCTGTTCCGATGGATGCGGTCTATCAGATGTGCTCCGCCTATCTTCAGGGTACCGGCAAGGTGGGCTATGCCACACTCACGTCTCTTCTGCAGAAAGGGCTGGTCTTCGTTCCAGTCTTATATTTCATGGAATCCGTCTTTGGTCTTGATGGGATCATCTTTGCGAATGCCGTCACGACAGTTATATCGACCACAGTCGCGCTTCTTCTGTGCCGCAGCTGGAGCCGTCGGATCAGCGATCCCGTTCCGGCATGAAAAGATGATCTTTGACCAGTTCCAGATGCTTAGAAAGCAATAAACGCTCTTTTTCGCTCAGCGACTCTTCCCATATCTCGTTCTCGTGCGCCATGGCAAAGCGGAAATGGTCGATATCACCGGCAGGGACCAAGGTATCGATCCCCATGGATACCGCGTACTTCATCGCGGCGACCAGTAGTTCGCCCTGCGTATCCGGATCGAACGGCTTGCACCAGCTCTTAGGCCAGCGCTTTCTGGCTTCCACATCGTTCTCGAGGAAGGCACGCTCGATCATCGATTTCATGGCGATCACGCCCATGTTTTTCGATCTTGCTGTCTCGAGAGCTTTACTGCCGTAACCGATCGCCATGTTCATGTGCCAGTTGGTGGGGAACAGTAACGTATCAAAATCATAAAGACCCATAGCCATAACGGCCGCTTTCTCGCTGTGTGCCGTGATCCCTACGTTCCTGGCCGTACCGGAACGTTTGAGCTCTTCCATCAGCTTCATCACGCCGTCCGGCTGAAAAGCACGTTCGACATCGGCGGTATTACAGATCGCGTGCATCTGATAGACGTCAAAATGATCCGTATGTAAAAGCTTCAGGGAACGCTCCGCGTCGCGCGCAGCGGTATCGTAATCCCGATAGCGGGTCTTGCAGGCCAGAACGATCTTATCCCTTGAACCGACCAGCGAGTTGCCCAGTCTTTCCTGGGCGTCGCCGTAGCTCGGAGCGACATCAAAGTATGTGATACCGCTGTCCAGCGCGAAGGAAACATATTCATCGGATGCCTTCTGTCCGTCGCCCTCGTAGGTGTAATGTGAATAGTTGCCCATCGTGGAAACGATCCCGCCATAGGTGATGCGGGAGATTGTAAGTCCTGTCTTTCCCAGAATCGTATATTTCATGATTAGGCTCCTTGCTTTTCCAGCAGTTTGTCCGCGATCGCAGCCGCGGCGCCTACGAAATCATTGCAGCTGCCGTTTCTTTTTCCAAGCAGTTCATAGCATTTGACAGAGCCGAAGCGCTCCTTGAATTCACGCTCAAACTCATCGATCTTCCCAACGCCCACTTCTCTCAGTACTTTCTCCGCGGAGAGGACTGCGCCGCATTTTCCGCCTTCAGAGCGTGGAGTCGGGGCATTTGTCATATGTTTGTTCACATCCGCGAAAGCCTGATAGACTGATCCGGCGCAGCTTGTGCCTCTTCTGTGAGTTGCTCTGGCGGCTTTCTCGTGATCCATCTTCTACGCTCCTTCCAGTTATTCTGATCATATCATAGCATAGACCGGAATAAAATCATATCAAATAGATACGGCTTATAGCAGATATGTCAGGGGAGCTGCCGGATCACTTCTCCGATATCCCCGTTGATGCAGATCGACTTTTTCTCGATCTCATCCGGGGCAAATGCCTGATCCAGATTGACACAGGCATAGGTCGCGTCCGGCCATTCATTTGTCATCTGCCAGAAGGGTATTTTAAAAATCGACGGAGTGTTGAAGCCGGTCCCCACATCCAGGAAAAGCACTTTTGAATCCCTGTGCCGGCGGAGGAAATCGGAATAGCGTCCGGCAGCGACATGCCAGCCTTCATCTTCAACAAAAGTTTCATCTGCCCGAAGATTCATGCTCATGGGTTCTCCGCAGGCAGGACAGTGCGGAACCAATTCTGTGGGAACGGTCATTTTCAGTTCGCCGTTTTCCGGAGGCATAAGCGCTCCATCCTCAGCGATCGTATAACCCTGCGCCAGGACCATTTCACGGACGGTTTCTTCATTGTCATAGACTTTTTTATGACACGGTTTACTACACTGCCAAAGGCCATAGTCGCCCTGGGTATAGAATAGTCTGTGCCTGTCGACGCCGGCTTTCTGGAAGCAGTGATCTACGTTGGTCGTGATAACAAAATAGTCCTTGTCCTTCACCAGATCCAGCAGTTCTTCATAAACCGGTTTAGGCGGATCCATATAGCGGTTGATATAAATGTACCGGCTCCAGAACGCCCAGTTCTCCTCTGGCGTCGTATAAGGATAGAACCCGCCGGAATACATATCGGAGAAGTGGTACTTCAAAGCAAAATCATGGAAGTATTTCTGAAATCTTTCTCCTGTATAGAAAAACCCGGCCGAAGTCGAAAGTCCGGCGCCGGCGCCAATGATCACAGCCTCCGCTTCCTGCAGTGCCTTTTTCAGTTTTTCTATTCCGTCCGGGGTATCATACGGACGAATATATACTTGTCTTCTCACGATACCCGCCTCCTTCCTGACCTCTCCTTCTGATCAGAACAATTCCTGTTCATAGTATGCCCTGTCTTCGTCTTTGAAGACATTGAAAACCACTCTTTCCATACTTTCCGGATGAGCGGACAGCCAGTCTGTCACTGTCTTAACCGCGATCCGGGCCGCCCGTTGATTCGGAAAGTGGAAAACACCGGTGGAAATACAGCAGAAAGCGACGCTCTTCAGTCCGTTTTCCAGACACATATCAAGACACGACGAATAACACGCCTCCAGCAGCCGCTCGTGTTTCTGCGTCAAGCCACCACTGACGATCGGACCTACAATATGGATCACTTTCCTTGCCGGAAGATTGTAGCCATCCGTGAGCATCGGCACGGCCGTTGGCTGTTCATAATCGCGGCCATACCGAGCCCGAAGCTCCTTCATCTGCCGGTCACACTCTGCCCTCAGCTGGATCCCGGCAAAGGTATGGATGCAATTATCGATACAGGTATGCATGGGAACGAAGCAGCCAAGCATCTGCGAGTTGGCCGCATTCACGATAGCATCGACTTCGAGTCTTGTGATATCTCCCTGCCAGATGGAAAGACGGTCCGCGAACGGCTTTGTGCTTCCCCTCTCCTCAGCCGTGGGAATATCCGAAAGGGTCACGATCCCGTTTTCCCGGATCCTTCCCTGCAGGTATTCATCCTGGATTGTCAGAACAGCCGGATCCATTCTCTTCGGCATACGTATATTCATGAGAGAGCGAAGGATCCGGCGCTTGTTAAATATGTCTGCCGGAGTCTGCAGGTCCTTGTATTCCTCTAAGTCTTCTTTGAAGGCCTCTACCAGATAGTCAAGGCGTTCTTCCTGAGTTGTTTCTTTCATAGCCAGCCTCCGGGATCTTCTGTTTTATCTTATAATGCTTTTGCTACGACCGTTCCGTCTGTGGTGATCATCTCGCTGCCTTTGATGATCAGCGGATCCGTATGAGAAACGATCGCTTTCGCGTTCTCTAAGTCAAACCAAAGGACCTCTTCCGGTGAAACAGAAGAAATCGCGATCACTGCGTTCTCCGGAGCCGCAAGGTCCGCTGCCTGAAGAGCTGCTTTCTCTTCCTCTGTATATTTTTTCTGTGTGGCGGGATTGACAACATCCGCACTAATGAATGCATCTGTAAAGTAGATCGTTCCGATATTCAGGTTTTCGTTGTTCATCGTCATAGCAACATATGTCTTGTTCATGGTAATCCTCCGATTATTCTTCTTTTGATTTTTCACGTACTGCCTTAAGGACATCATCCGCCACGTCCTGGACGGTGATCGTTTTCATCCGTTCCTCCATGGCCTGCTGGATATCATCCAGTTTCCCGTCGAGGGCTGTATGGATATTGCCCCCTACCGGACAGTCGGGGTGCGGCTGTTCATGAAAATGGAACAGTCCTTCCTGTTCATCGACGCTGTCGACGGCTCTGTAAATGTCATAAAAAGTGATCTCTGAAAGGGGTCTTGTCAGATTCGCTCCGCTCGATCCCCGTTGGGTGTTCAGAATCCCTGCTTCTCTCAAGCGGGATATCACTGTCCGGATGATCACAGGATTGACGCCTGTGCTTCCGGCCAGGAACTCACTGTTCACCCGATCCATGTCTTTGAAATAATCGATCGCGACAAGAATATGAATGGCAATCGTAAAGCGGCTTGTGATCTGCATATAGACCTCCTTGGTAACATAACATCAGCTGATAGTTGTAATATATCACATTACATCTTTATTGTCAACACGATTATTACAACTTTTTATAAAAAAAGAAAAAGACAGCCATAAAAGCTGCCTTTCAGACTGAAGACAAAGTCGTGTTTATGCCGAAAGGCAGAGCACGGCTTTTCTTTTTCTTATGATTTTCACACATATTTCCAGTAATTTATGAAAACATGACGAAGGATGGTCAGGCAACCAGCCTTTTCTCTTTAGAATCC
>JAFRZE010000049.1 GCA_017442735.1 Bacillota bacterium | reverse complement strand
CGACCTTAGCACCCAGTCTCAGGAATACATCTCCGCTCTGGCTACCAGCCAGTCCAGCGTAGATGAGATCCCGACCATGGTCGAAGCTCTTGACGCTCTTGGACTGACTCAGATTATTGATCAGTATCAGGCTCGTCATGACAGATTTGTTGGTAAATAAGGCCTGAATAAAGTAGTAACAACCCCAAAAGGACCCCGAGAAAATCGGGGTTCTTTTCATTTATGTTACAAAGAAAAAATCTATGTTTAAATTGCTGTACATATTTTGTTCACAAATTTCGGTTATATTTATACCATAGTTTTTTCATGTTTTATTGATCCTCTCCTTTGGATATGTTGGGTCAGGCGGGTGCCTGACCCGTTTTTTTTGATTCCCAACGGGAATGAGGACGAAGTCCGAATGACCGTTGTTCACGTGAAGCGTGGCTTTATCTTTCATTATTTCCAAATTCTCTCTTGCCACCGTTCTTTTCAAAGTGTTACACTATAGGAAAGAACGGCTTTTATTATTACAGAAGGGGGACTTCCCATGATCATCACAAACTGCACTGTTGACCATAAACAAAACCCCATTGGCTATACAATGGACATCCCTGTATTCGGATGGACGGTTGAAGACGCCAACGGAACCAAACAAAAACAAGCCAGGATCGTCGTCGAAGAACAGGATCCCGTCACCGGAAAGAGCAAAAAAGCTGCTGATACCGGCTGGAAATGCCTGAATTCACTCGGTACACCGGTGAAAATGAACCTTAAACCGCGTACCCGATATACCTGGAGAGTACAGGTGACAACGGACGTGCCCGGCGAAGAAGCGATCAGTGAAGAACATTATTTCGAAACGTCAAAGATGGATGAACCATGGACAGCTAGGTGGATCGGCTGCGATGACAGCGTCAAACGTCATCCAGTTTTCCATCTGCCTGTTGAGATCAACAAAGATGTTGCATCTGCCAGGCTGTACATTACCGGACTCGGACTCTATGAAGCCAGGATCGATGGCCGCAAGGTGGGTGATGAATTCCTGACGCCATACTGTAATGATTACTTTGACTGGGTCCAGTATCAGACTTTTGATGTGACCTATGACTTAAATATAAAAGGCTCTCATCATCTGGCTGTTGAACTGGGCAACGGCTGGTATAAAGAACGGATCGGATTCTCCAAACGGATGGAACCATTTTTCGGCGACAGCTGGAAACTGCTGGCGGAACTTCATGTACTTTATCAGGATGGTAAAGAAAAAGTATACAGTACCGATGACACCTGGGAAGTTACCCGCAGCACGATCACTTTCTCGAATATCTATGATGGCGAATGGCGGGATGATACCTTGCCGGCGGCAACACCGGAGAAAGCCCGCCTGGTAGATCCGCCGAAGGGTAATCCCAGAACCGGAAACGGGGAGAAAGAAGCAGTTCTGACAGCCAGATACAGCGTACCGGTACGTATTTATGAGAGTTTTCCCGTCGCGGAACTGATCAAAACACCCGCGGGTGAGTGTGTGCTGGATATCGGACAGAACATCGCCGGTATCTGGTCGCTGAAAGTGGACGAACCAGCTGGTACCACAGTCCATGTCCAGGTGGGCGAAATCCTGCAGCAGGGAAACTTCTATAATGAAAACCTGCGTACAGCCAAGGCGGAATACTTTTATGTTTCGAACGGAAAGCCGATCAGCCTGATGCCTCGGTTCACATTCTACGGATTCCGCTTCGTCAAGATCGAACTGAAAAAACCCGGAGAAGAAGCATTCCATGCACCGGAAGCATTTAATTCAGAAGATTTCGCCGCATTCTCCCTTACTTCGGACAATGTTCAGCGCGGATTCATCCGGACCGGACATGAAATGATCAACAAGCTGGTGGAGAATACACGTTGGGGTATGATGGACAACTTTGTCGATGTCCCGACGGACTGCCCACAAAGAGATGAGAGACTTGGCTGGACCGGTGACGCGCAGGTGTTCAGTCCGACAGCGCTCTATTTATCCGACGCGGCAGCTTTCTATACCAAGTTCCTGCATGATATGGCACTGGAACAGGAGAAGTGGGGCGGCCTGGTCCCGAATTTCGTTCCCTTTGTGGATGACGATCCAAAGACCGCGGCAACTGCCTGGGGCGATGCCGGCGCGATCATTCCGTGGAACGTCTATCTGTTCAGCGGCGATAAAGAACTGTTGAAGAAGTATTATCCGCAGATGAAAGCCTGGGTGGATTACCTGACTGAGTTCACGGGTAACGATCATAAATGGCGGAAAATCTTCCACTTCGGTGACTGGTTGGCACTGGATACCCCGTATGCGGGACCGGCAGCTGTACTCGGCGCGACGGACGAAGGCTTCATTGCCGATACCTACTATCGCAAGAGTGCACTCATTGTAGCGAAAGCGGCGAAAGTACTTGGTTATCAGGAAGATGAGAAGACCTACACGGATCTGGCCGAGAAGCTTCGCCAGGGACTGCTCGATGAATACTTCTCACCGAACGGGCGATGCTGCATCGATACGCAGACTGCCGCGCTGCTAAACATCAACGAAGGTCTCTCTGACCGCAGCCGCGCTATTCAGATGCTTGACAAGCAGATGAAGATATCCGATGGCAAACTGAAAACCGGCTTCGTCGGAACCCCGCTGCTTTGCAAGGTGCTGACCGAAGTCGGTCGTAAAGATCTGGCTTATGGACTTTTGCTGAATGAAGACTATCCCGGCTGGATCTACGAGATCAAGCTTGGGGCGACCACAGTTTGGGAACGCTGGAACAGTGTCCTGGCCGACGGAAGCATCAGTTCGACAGGCATGAACTCGCTGAACCACTATGCCTACGGCTCTATCTGTGAATGGATCTTTGGCTACTGTGGCGGTCTGAAACCGGTGGAAGAAGTCCCGGGATTCAAGAAGGTCACGATCGCGCCGGTGATTCACAAGGCACTTTCACCGTTTGCCCTGAGCTATGATTCATCCGCCGGCGGCTATGAAGTCGCTTGGGAAATCCTGGATGATAACCATTTGAAAGTGGACATCACCATTCCGTTTGATGCGACGGCTGTTGTCACGCTCCCGCTGTCCGGAAAAGAACCGTTTGAAGTCGGAGCGGGAACCTACTCCTATACATACGAAACGACGGAAAGCTTCGTCAAGATCCTTTCTATTGATTCGAGCATGAGAGAACTGCTGGCCGATCCGGACATTAACGCGATGCTGAAGCATCATTATCCGCAGATCGATGAACTCCCCGAAGGCATGAAGGATCTGAGCCTTAGGGAAGTTGCCAAGGCGAACAGTGATATTTCAGATGTCGCACTCGAACAGCTCAATTCCGCGATCTCCAAACTTCAGGAAAAGTAAGAAAGTAGAAGTATCTATAAAAAACAGTCCAACTAGAAAAGGAGCTATAACCAGTTTTGGCTATAGCTCCTTTGTTCGTGATCAAGCAGAAAATCAGGCTTTCTTGGTGTCGATCTCTTCGCGGATCATGGCGATGAAATCGTCCAGCTTCATGCTTTCGGAACCTTCGGAATCACGGCGGCGGACATTGACTGTGCCAGCTTCTTCTTCCTTCGCGCCGATGATCAGCATATAGCAGACTTTTTCCATCTGAGCTTCGCGGATCTTGTAACCGATCTTCTCGGAACGGTCATCCAGCTCCGCCCGGATACCGGCGGCATCGAGTGCCTCGTAGACACTGGAGGAATAGGCGGCATTCTTCTCGGAGATCGGAAGGACTTTCACCTGTACCGGCGCGAGCCAGGTCGGGAATTTTCCCATCGTCTCTTCGATCATATAGGCCATGAAACGATCCAGGGATCCGAGGATCGCGCGGTGCAGGACGACCGGCGTTTTTTCGGTTCCGTCGGAATCGATGTAGGTCAGCTGGAACTTCGCCGGCAGGCAAAAGTCAAGCTGGCAGGTGGACAGTGTATATTCCGCGCCAACGGCCGGCTGTACGTTCACATCCAGTTTCGGTCCGTAGAAAGCGGCTTCACCGATCTCTTCGGTATAGTCGATACCCAGATCGTTCAGTACGACACGCAGTGCATCCTCCGCCATATCCCACATGGCGTCGTCCGGATGATACTTGACCTTGTCAGCCGGGTCGCGCAGGGAGAGGACGCAGCGGTAGTTGGTAATATGGAAGTCTTTATACACGTCGAAGATCAGGTCGACAACAGCCTTAAACTCGCTTTCGATCTGCTCAGGCGTAACGAACAGGTGGGCATCGTTCTGGCAGAAGTGGCGGCCGCGTTCGATACCCTTGAGGTTGCCGGAGGGCTCATAGCGGAAATCATGGGCGATCTCACCGATACGGATCGGCAGCTGACGATAGGAATGAGGCTGGTTCGCATAGATCATCATGTGGTGCGGACAGTTCATGGGACGAAGGACATATGCTTCGCCTTCGAGCTCCATTGCCGGGAACATGTTCTCTTTGTAATGGTCCCAATGGCCGGAGGTCTTGTACAGATCGACAGAACCGACACAGGGCGTCATGACGTGCTGGTAGCCGAGCTTACGCTCTTTTGCCTTAATGTACTCCTCCAGCTCCTGCCAGATGGTGTATCCTTTCGGCAGGAACATGGGCAGACCGCGGCCGACCAGGTTGTGACTCATGAAAAGCCCCATGTCGCGGCCGATCTTGCGGTGGTCACGAAGTTTGGCTTCTTCCAGTTTCTTCAGGTATTCTTCCAGATCGGAAGCTTTCGTATAGGCTGTGCCGTAGATACGGGTCAGCATCTTGTTTTTTTCGGAGCCTCTCCAGTAGGCGCC
Source organism: Bacillota bacterium (assembly GCA_017442735.1). Classification (GTDB taxonomy): domain Bacteria; phylum Bacillota; class Clostridia; order Lachnospirales; family Bianqueaceae; genus RUG760. The sequence continues at coordinate 152,339 of JAFRZE010000049.1, read as the reverse complement.
GGCGACAGAAGTCAGCTTGAAAGCCTTGACGGGCTTGGTGCTCATCAGATGCGGACCGGCGCAAAGGTCGATGTATTCGCCCTGCTGATAGAAGCTCAGTTCCGCGTCTTCCGGCAGATCCATGATCAGTTCGACTTTATAGGATTCACCTTTTTCCTCCATCAGCTTAATGGCTTCCGGACGGGGAAGGGTGAAGCGGGTAAGAGCCAGGTTCTCTTTCACGATCTTTTTCATCTCGGCTTCGATCGTTTCAAGTTCATCCGCCGTAAAGGGATGCTCCCGGTCGAAATCGTAATAGAAACCTTCTTTGATCGCGGGACCGATCGCGAGTTTGGTCTCAGGGTAGAGCCGTTTGACTGCCTGCGCCAGGATATGGGCGGCAGTATGACGGAAAGCATCTTTTCCTTCCTGCGCGTCGAAAGTCAGGATCTCGACTTCGGCATCGTCACTGACGATGGTTCGAAGATCGGCGACTTCGCCGTTGACTTTGCCGACACAGGCGACTCTCGCCAGGCCTTCGCTGATATCCTGCGCGATTTCAAGAATGCTGACCGGACGGTCATACTCTCGGACGTTGTCTCTTAACGTGATTTTCATGTTCTTCTCCTTTTCCCGGAAACGCATCATGCGGACGTTTCCTCTGTAAAATAAAAAATCCCCGAACAGCCGGAAAGCGATCGCTTTCACTGTCCAAGGGTACATAGTACGGTTCCACCTCGAATAATACTTTAAGGACGCCCTTCGCGGGGATCCTCTTTTGCCTGTAACGGGGCCTCCGTCTGCCTCATCGGCAGATCGCTCGGGAGTGGTCTTCGCCGGAAAATACTGTAGCTGGCTCACAGCCTGCGCTTTTCACGCAGCCAGCCTCTCTTGACAGATCCGTCCGGTTACTCTTTCCTTCATCGCATGATAGGAGATATTATAAAGGTCTGATCATGATTTGTCAATTCATAATATTGAATATTGGCTTTACCTATGCTATATTAGTTGAATAGTATTTATCTATTCCAGCGGGGTCGCCATGCTTTTTAATTCGCTTGCGTTCATTTTTATTTTTTTGCCGGTCGTTCTGATATCGACATTTCTGGTCTCGCGGAAGAAGCGGAATCTTCTTCTGTTTATCGCCAGCATTCTCTTTATGTTATTTGCCTGCGGCACGAATTTCAAATTGCTGAAAGGACTTGTCACCGGCTTTTTAAAGGTGGATTTTTGGCTTCTGATCGGATATGTGGTCATCAATTTCTTTATTGGATTCGGTATCCAGTCACAGGAAAAACCGGGCGGGCGAAAAGCGCTTCTGATCACTGCGATTCTTCTGGACAGTGTCCCGCTTGTTATCTATAAAGTGCTAGGATCCGTCCCGCTGGGTCTAAGCTTCTATACGTTCCAGACAGTCAGCTACATCGTTGACGTGTATCAGGGAAAAGCCAGAGCTGAGAGATCTTTTGTGAAGTTCTTCGTTTATATGGCCATGTTCCCGCGGATCCTGCAGGGCCCGATCATCCGGTTCGGCGACCTTGGTCCGAGTCTGTACAGCCGCCGGATCTCCAAACAGGATCTGTTCCGGGGTCTGGAAGACCTGATCATCGGTCTGGGTCTGAAAGTGATCCTGTCCGGACAGGTAGGCCGTGTCTGGTCAGGGATCCAGGGGATCGGCATCAAGAGCATTTCCACTCCGCTTGCCTGGATGGGAGCGATCGCTTATTCACTGCAGCTGTATTTTGACTTTGCCGGATACAGCCGCATGGCGATCGGTATGGGACGGCTCATGGGTTTGGAGCTTCCGGAAAACTTCAACTATCCCTATATCAGCAAGACGATGGGCGAATTCTGGCGTCGCTGGCACATGACTTTAGGGAGCTGGTTCAGAGACTATATTTATATTCCGCTTGGCGGCAACCGCGGCGGCAATTTCAAAACGATCCGGAATCTGCTGGTCGTCTGGCTGTTCACCGGCTTCTGGCATGGCTTTGGCTGGAACTTTATTATCTGGGGACTTCTGACATTCCTGTTTATCGTACTTGAACGTTATATCTTCGGTAACTTCCTGAATAAAACTCCGGTGGTCGGGCATCTGTATATGCTGATCCTGATTCCGCTCATGTGGATGGTCTTCGCGAATACCGACCTGGTTAGTCTCGGGCGGTATTTCGGCCGGCTGTTCGGCGTGGCCGGCAAGGCTATCACGCCGAACGATTATGTCAAATACATGCAGACGTATGGATTATGGCTCCTGGGCGGTATCGTCTTTGCTACCCCGGGCCCTCGTAAGATCTATGATTTTCTTCGTAAAAAGATACCGATCGCGGTCGTTCCGATCCTCCTGGCGATCTTCTGGGTGTCGGTCTACTGGATGGTGAAGGGGCAGAGCGATCCCTTCATGTACTTCCACTTCTGATGAAAGGAGAAAAAGATGTCTGAACAAAGTGTTCCCGTGAATTCAGGCGGACCGCGCCGCAAAAAGAAAAAGCTATCACGTCAGGAGTCTTTGGCTTTCACGGTACTGTTGTGGCTGCTGATCCTCAGTATGATCGGATTTGCCGTCGGGATGATGATCAAAGGAAACGGAAGCCAGCTTCTATCGACAGGTATTTCTTCTCCCGATACGGAAGAGAAGATTTATGTATATCCGACCAAAGAGGCGCTGCTGATCGTCGACAGTGCCTGGATCGGTGTTCCGATGACCAATGACACGGTGGTGTCGCATGCGTTCCGTAAGATGATCGAGCTGGAAGAGAGTCAGTTCTATTTCCAGGATGTCGATGATTCCTACTTTGATGACGCACTGTTTATCGGCGATTCCCGTACCGTAGGGCTTCGGGACTATGCGCCGTTTGAAAATGCCGACTACTTTGCCTCAGAGGGTATTGGCACCTACACACTGGAAGATACGGAAGTGGAGATCGAAGGACTGGGAGAGATCGGACTGTGGTCTTTGCTGAAACGGCGTGAATACGGCAAGATCTATATCATGCTCGGTCTGAACGAGATCTGGGCGGGTCCTGAGGAAGTAGCGGAAAACTATAAGGAACTGTTGGACAAGATCCGTGAAGCGGCACCGGACGCGCTGATCTTCATCCAGGCAAATCTGTATGTCAGCGCCTCCTACGCGGAAGATGAACCGGTCTTCAGCAATGACAATATCCGCGCGCTGAACAAGAACCTTTCCAAATTTGCAAATGGAAAAGATATATTCTATATCGATGTAAATCCGCTTTTCGAGAATGAGAACGGTGACTTGGACGATGAATTGACCGGCGACGGCGCGCACGTGTACGCTTCCCTTTATCAGGAATGGGATGAATGGCTGAAAACGCGAGGCATCATCCTGAAAAAGCCGGAGCTGGTCTTTGAGATCGAGGAGAAGAAATAAGGGATGGGATACCGGACAGTCGCCGATTACGGCATCGATGAACATATCGAAAAGAAATCCCGCTTTATTGGTCAGGCATGGCCGGTCCGAACAGAGGAAGAGGCGAAGCAGATCCTGGAGGCGACCAGAAAGGAATACTGGGACGCGAGCCACAATGTCTATGCCTATCGGATCCAGTCTCCCGGCGCGTCGTCAGATATACTGAAGTTTTCAGATGATGGTGAACCTGGCGGAACAGCCGGAAAACCCTGCCTGGACGTACTGCTGGGCGAGGATGTAACGAATGTCCTTGTGATCGTGACCCGTTACTTTGGCGGAACGCTCCTGGGAACGGGTGGACTGGTCCGCGCTTATACGAAAGGCGCGCAGATCGCGCTGGCTGCGGCGGGAAAGATCCGGATCGAAAGCTACCAGATGTGTGTTCTTTCGATGGACTATACATACCTGGCTAAGATGCAGTACCTGATCGGCAAAAAGCCGAAAGATGAATGCTCGGAAATGGAAACTGTGTACGAAGATCAGGTCACGATGCATTTGCTGATCCGGGAAGATCAGGTCACGAAGATCGCTGAAGAAATTACCGCTGTCTCCGAAGGGAAGCTTTCCCTGAAACCTGGTGAAAAGAAAAAGGCAGCCCTGGTAAAGGGCCGCCTTCAGATAATTACGTAAAGTTGCAATAAACGAGTAAATGAGAAGAGCCCATCGGGTGTCTCCATCCGCGAGTTCGCGCGTTAGCGTGTGTTTGAGCGGGGGAGGCGCCAATGGGCTCTTTTTCTGATAATCGGCTTATTCAGCCGAAATATGGATTACAGATGCGGACCAGCGGCAACAAGGGCTTTACCGGCTTCGTTGGTTTCGTATTTGACGAAGTTCTTGATGAAGCGGCTGGCCAGATCTTTGGCTTTTTCTTCCCAGATCGTCGGATCAGCATAGGTGTCGCGAGGATCAAGAATCTTGGGATCTACGCCCGGAAGTTCGGTGGGAACTTCAAAGTTGAAGAACGGGATCTTCTTGGTGGGAGCTTTCAGGATGTCGCCGCCAAGGATCGCGTCGATGATGCCACGGGTATCCTTGATGGAGATACGTTTGCCGGATCCGTTCCAGCCGGTATTGACCAGGTAAGCCTTGGCACCGCTCTTTTCCATTCTCTTGACCAGCTCTTCCGCGTATTTGGTGGGATGCAGCTCCAGGAACGCCTGGCCGAAGCAAGCGGAGAAGGTGGGGGTGGGCTCGGTGATGCCACGCTCGGTACCGGCCAGTTTAGCAGTGAAACCGGACAGGAAGTAGTATTTCGCCTGCTCGGAATCCAGTACGGAAACAGGAGGAAGAACACCGAAAGCATCCGCGGACAGGAAGATGACATTCTCAGCGGCGGGGCCAGCGGAGATCGGACGAACATTCTTAACGATCTTCTCGATGTGCTCGATCGGATAGGAAACACGGGTATTCTCGGTAACAGACTTGTCAGCGAAATCCAGTTTGCCTTCCGCGTCTACGGTAACGTTCTCCAGCAGAGCATTACGGCGGATCGCAGCGTAAATATCGGGCTCGGATTCTTTATCCAGGTTGATGACCTTGGCATAGCAGCCACCTTCAAAGTTGAACACGCCGTTGTCGTCCCAGCCGTGCTCATCATCACCGATCAGCAGTCTCTTGGGATCGGTGGAAAGGGTGGTCTTGCCGGTACCGGAAAGACCGAAGAAGATGGCGGTATTCTCGCCGTTCATATCGGTGTTGGCGGAGCAGTGCATGGAGGCAATGCCCTTCAGCGGCAGGTAGAAGTTCATCATGGAGAACAGACCTTTCTTCATTTCGCCGCCGTACCAGGTATTCAGGATGACCTGTTCACGGGAGGAAACGTTGAAGGCGACACAGGTCTCGGAGTTCAGACCGTATTCTTTATAGTTCTCAACCTTTGCTTTGGAAGCGGTGTAAACAAGGAAATCAGGCTCGAAAGTCTCCAGCTCTTCTTCTGTCGGAATGATGAACATGTTCTTAACAAAGTGTGCCTGCCAGGCTACTTCCATCATGAAACGGATCGCCATGCGGGTATCTTTGTTCGCGCCGCAGAATGCGTCGACGACATACAGTTTCTTGCCGGAAAGTTCTTCCTGTGCCAGCTTCTTTACAGCTGCCCAGACTTCTTCGCTCATGGGATGGTTGTCATTCGGATAGCCGGGAGTGGTCCACCAGACTTTATCCTTGGAAAACTCGTCCATGACGATATATTTGTCTTTCGGGGAACGGCCGGTGTAGATACCGGTCATGACGTTCACAGCGCCGAGCTCGGTGAGCTGGCCTTTGTCAAAGCCGGTCAGATCCGGATTCATTTCATCTTCAAACAGCGCCTCGAAGGAGGGGTTGTAGATGATCTCAGGAGTTCCAATGATGCCATACTTGGTTAAATCGATGTTAGCCATGTGCAAAAACCTCTTTCTGTAGGAATATTGAAACGATCTTAAACCTTATTAAATATAGCATAGATTGCCGTCAATGTCAATTGAATGACGGGCAGATGAGAGAATTCTGGAACCCTTCATCAAAGAAACAAATATTATCAAATACTATCAAATATTATCATATAGTATCTTGTGCATTTCAAGAAGGTATGCTATAATGGAATTTGATCGAATAGGTTTTTTCATTTTCGATCAGAAGGAGAAGTAGATACATGATTGCAACCGGTATTTTTACTGGATATTATCCCGATACGGTAGATAATGTCATCGCAGCCGTCAAAAAAGACGGTTTTTCCTGTGTCCAGCTGGATGTTTCCTTCAAGGATATCGATTCGGCAAAGGAATATCTGACAAAGGAAAAGGCGCAGGAGATACGAGGAAAGTTCCGTGATGCCAACCTGCCGGTCATTGCGGTTTCTTCCTATACAAATATCGTTCATCATGATCCGGTGATCCGGAAAAGGAATCTGGATTACATTAAAATGATGATGCAGCGGGCGTTGGATCTGGGATGCCCGTATGTTGCCAGCGAGACAGGAACATACAATACCGAAAGCGACTGGCTCTGGGATGATCACAACGCGACCGAAGAGGCTTACGAGGAAGCCGCCGAGATCATCTATGATCTGGTCAAATTCGGCAAAGAAGTCGGTGCAACATTCATCGTCGAGAACTATGTCAACAATGTCATCGGCAGCATCGAGCAGGTGCAGCGGCTTTTCCGCGAGATCAACATGCCGAACCTGAAGCTGATCTGTGACCCGACAAACTACTTCACGCCATCCAACATTCATGATGTGGATGGTCAGCTCAGGCGGATCTTTGACGCGCTTTCGGACAAGATGGTGATCGCGCATGCCAAGGATATCCTGCCGAGCGAAGATACAAAAGTCAAACAGGCCGACATTGATGCGGATGAGTCTCATGTCTTCCGGGGCGCCGGCGGCGTGGAACTGCCAGCGGCCGGTCTGGGGATTCTGAACTACGATCTTTATGTTTCTCTTCTGGCAAAAGAACATCCGAACATTCCGCTGATCATCGAACATCTGGACAGCGGTGATATTCCGAGAGCCAAAGCTTTTGTCGACGGCGCGCTTCGCCGCTGCGGCGTTTAATCTATCTATCCATCAACAGGAGGTTTTATCATGGCTGTTAAATTAGGACTGGAGCTTTATTCTCTGCACTGCGTGCAGAAAGAACTGGATGAGAATCCAAGACAGGTCATCAGGAAAGTGCTGGATCTGGGATTCCGTCATCTGGAACCGGCGAACGGACACGCCGAGATCGATCCCGGAACCGGCTATCATATTCCCGCGGAAGAACTGAGAGATATGATGGAGCCTTACGGCGCAAGGATCGGGAGCCATCACATCGGAAACCTGAATGACGAGACCCTGCCGGCGGTCATGGAATACAACCGCATCCTGGGCAACCGCAACCTGGTCGTTCCGATCTATTTCTACACCGGCTACGATCATGTGATGCAGATGTGCGAACACTACAATCACGTGGGCAAAGTGCTCATCGAGAATGGTTTCAACGCGCTGGTCTATCACAATCACTATCACGAATATCAGGTCGTGAACGGCAAGCCCATCCTGTACTGGCTGATCGAGAACACGGCACCGGAATATGTCCATTTCGAAATGGACTGCGGTTGGGATGTGCGTGCCGGTGAGGATCCGGTCACAGAGATGAAGAAGATCGGCAACCGCCTCAGGCTGATCCATATCAAAGACTACAAGACCCGTCCCGCGAATCTGCTGATCGGTCGTACCGAGATGGTCAACTGGGGCAACTTCGGCGCCAACCATCAGGAAGGTGATAAGATGACGCCCGGTGATTTCGTCAGTGCGGGTGAAGGTATGATGCCGCTGGCTGAAATTCTCAAGACCGCAGATGAATTGGGTGTAGAAGCGGCTGTCTGGGAGCAGGATGACTGCGGAGAGAATCTGTATGACTCCCTGGCCAAAACCATCGACTATCTGAAACAGTTCAAACACATCTATATTTAATAATAGAAGGGAAACGGACAAATGAAATACTATGTAGGCATTGATCTCGGCGGTACGAACATTGTTGCCGGTGTCGTGGACGAGACCGGAAAGATCCTTTGCAAGTACCATAAGAAAACCAACATTCATCAGCCATTTGAAGATCTGGTCACAGATATCGCCTCTACTGCGTATGGCGCGGTGGAAGAGGCCGGCATGACCATGAATGAGATATCTTCGGTCGGTCTGGGGACACCAAGCGTCATCAATCCGGCGAACAATCTGCTGGTGTTTGCGAACAACCTGGGCTGGAGCAATGTTCCCCTTCCGGCGGAAATGGCAAAACACTTTGACATTCCGGTCTATATTCAGAACGATGCAAACTGCGCGGCGCTGGGTGAAGTCATCGCCGGTGCAGCCAGAAATTATGAAAACGCGATTCTGATCACCCTCGGAACCGGCGTCGGCGGTGGGGTCATTCTCCATCGAAAAATCTTCGGTGGCTGCGATCAGATGGGTGGTGAACTGGGACATACCAAGCTGATCTATCACGGCGTTCGCTGCACCTGCGGCCAGTACGGCTGTCTGGAAAGCTATGCCTCCGCAACAGCACTGATCCGTGAGACGAAAGAGGCCATGGCAGAGCATCCGGAAAGCCTGCTTCATCAGTTGGTGGAGGGGGATCTTTCCCGGGTAGAAGCCAGAACAGTCTTTGATGCTGCGCATCAGAATGACGCGACAGCCCTGGCAGTCGTGGATCAGTACATCGACTACCTGGCGGCAGGTCTTTCTTCCTTTGTGTCCATCTTCCGTCCGGATGTACTGATCATCGGCGGCGGTATCAGTGCACAGGGTGATTATCTGCTGGATCCGCTGAATGAAAAACTGAAAGGCTATACTTTCTCCTACCGGGAGATCGGCGGCCCGAAAGCGATCCGGGCTGAACTTGGCAACGATGCCGGCATTATAGGCGCTGCCATGCTTGAGCTCTCCGAAGAAGGAAACTAACCAATGATCGCTTATGAACGCAGGAAGGTCATTCTCCAGACACTGAGCAGCAAGGGTGTCGTGAGCCTGAAGGAACTTTCCGCGAAACTGGATACATCCGAGATCACGATCCGGCGGGATATTGAAAAGCTGGAAGCCGAAGGCAAGCTTCGCCGGGTGCAGGGCGGCGCCGCTTCTCTGGAAGAGGCGGAAGAAGCCGAACTGACGATGAAGCAAAAGATTCCGATCCGCCTGGACGCGAAGAACCGGATCGCCGCGTTCGCGGCTTCAAGGGTACAGAACGGTGAAACCGTCTTTCTGGACGCGGGCACGACGATGATCCCTCTGGCGATGGAGCTCATGAACCGGAACGTGACGATCGTCACCTACAGTACGATGTTTATCGGACAGATGGTGAATCCTACGGCACGGATCATCCTGATCGGCGGAGAATACCTTCCTTATTATGAAATGAATGTCGGACTGATCGCGCAGGATCAGATGAAGCAGTTTTACTTCGACAAGGCTTTCCTTGGCTGTTCCGGTCTGGATCTGGAACGAGGCATGGTCTGCTCCACGGAGATGAAGAGCCTGGAGATGAAACGGCTGGCCATGCAGCAGGCACAGCGGTGTTTCCTGCTGCTGGATTCGAGCAAATTCTCTCCTCGCGGATTCATGCGCCTGTGCGAGACATCAGCCTTTGAGGAACTGATCTGTGACAGTTTCCCCGGTCCGGAGGAGAAACGGCCGGAAAATCTAATCGCTGTCGATGACAGCTATCAGGAAGAGGAAGAGAAATGAACAAAAAGATAGGATGGTTCGACTGGGATGAGCAAAAGCTCCCGGTTTTCCGGTACACCGGCGATCTGCCGTTTCACGCGGTGGATAAGGCGGGAAACGATACAAGGCTGCCGGAAGATCCTTGGTTTCTTCTGGGCAATTATCAGCTGACGCTTTTCACTCATGTCAGCGGCGCTTATGAACTGATCACAGGCCAGCGTTCGTGGGCGAGACTGAACGCTGGTTCAGGAATGATGAATCACGCATCGGTGACCATCGACGGCAAAAGATATGATTTGTGCGGGATGGATTCCTTGGCAGTGGATGCTGCGAAGTGTGAACGTTATTTCGGATGCGGTTACGCGAAATATGTGTATCAGCTGGATGGCGTCCGGTTGATCCGGACGATCGGTGTCGCTCCGTCGGAAAGCTATGACGGCGGCGCCAGTGCTTTTCTTACGCAGGTCGAGATCCGGAATGATTCCGGGAAACCGATCCGGACGGCGTACAGGGAAGGATTAACGGTGAACTTTGCTCAATACCAGTTTGGCGTCAGTACGATCGAAGAACTCGGTAATCCTGTTCTGGAATTAAAGGGAATGACTTTCCGTTATGAAACAGAGTCTTCTGAAAATCTGGGAGAAGTGAAGATCTCCTGCGAGGCGGAAGATCCATTGCTTTGTCCGGATCCGTATACACAGACGCCGGTCGACGGCTTCCCGCCCACGGTCTTTATCCGAACCATCGGAGAAGGCCTGAAAGCAGAAGCAAACGGGAAAACGCTGGATGCGGCGGGGGAGATGATGATCGAACCCGGCGAAAGCAGGACCGTCGCTTTCGCGACCGGATTCTATTTTCCCTATACCGGAGAGACAGCGGAAGATGAGATCCGAAAACTAAGTCCGGTACATACAGGCTTTTCTGAAGCGTGGGCCAGCATTCTTCCGGCTTTTTCCGAAGAACAGGATGAAGGGCTTCGGCGTGAGCTCATCTGGAATGCATATGTGCTGGAAGCCATGGCGACCTACAGCCATTATTATCAGGAAACGAAGATCCCTCAGGGCACATTCTACGATTACTGTCTGGGTATGCATCTGGGATCGAGGGATAATTTTCAGCATGCGCTTCCGCTGATCTACTATCATACCGAACTGGCGAAGAGTACGATCCGCTATATGCTGAAACGGATCACTTCCTACGGAGAGATCCGCTGGGGCGAATACGGCGTCGGGAGTGCGGACAACCTGTACTTTACACCCAGTGATCAGCAGCTGTATTTCTTCCTGCTGATATCCGAGTATCTGAGGGTGACGAGAGACTTCGCGTTTCTTAAGGAAAAGGTTCCGTATTCTCCCGGAAAAGGCGCGGGAGAAGGCAGGGTCATCGATCATATCCGAAACTGCTTTACCTATCTTCGTAATGTGATCGGGACCGGACCGCACGGACTGGTCAAACTATGGAACGCGGACTGGAACGACCTGGTCTATCACCTTATCCCGGCACCGTACAACCTGGTGATCCAGACCGCGGAATCCCATATGAATTCAGCCATGGCGATCAGCATTCTGCAGAATCTGATCCCCTTGCTGAAGGAAGCGGAGAACGAGGAGAAAGAACCACTTTATGGTGCGCTTGCGGAAAGCATGCGTCAGTACAGGGATAAACAACTGAAAGCATTCCGGGATGATCTGGGCGATCGGAGTTTTCCGAGGAGGATGTACTTCGGGAATAAACCGTACGGCGAGGAGAACATGTATCTGGAGCCCATGGGATTTACCTTGCAGATCAGGGAACTGTCGGATGACTTTAAACGTACGATGTGGAAAGAAATGAAAAGCCGGGTCTACCGTAATGAAAAACTCGGCGCCCGGCAGCAGGAAGACCCGGAGTTTGAGGCGAAAGGCTTCATCGAAAAAGGATCCAATACGAACGGCGGCGTCTGGTGGGCTCTTAACGGACCGATCATTGTCGGCGTCAGTAGTTTCGACAGGGCGGAAGCGGAAGAATTGCTGCATAGGTTGACATGGTCATCCTTCAGCGAGGAATTTCCCGACTACTGGTCCTCCTACTGGTCGGCTGCGGATTCGTTCAACGCTTCACTTCTGCCGACCGAAGGCCTTCCGGGTTTTCTGAACCAGCCGGTCTACTGTGCGCATCCGCACGCGTGGGTCCTGTACTGCTATTACAAATTGAAGGAGATGAAATAAATGAAAACGAATGATCCGAAGAAAAAAGCCATCCTGGAGTCTTTTAAAAACGGCCTGATCGTATCCTGTCAGGTGCAGCATGATGATCCGATCTATCATCCGGACATCGTCGCGCTGATGGCGAAAGCAGCCCAGTGGGGTGGCGCGGTAGGTATCCGGGCGAACATGCCGGATCAGATCCGCAGCATCAAAGCCGCGGTCGATCTGCCGGTCATCGGTCTTTACAAGCAATGGGTGCCGGACAGTGATGTTTTCATCACCCCGACCCTGGAAGCCGCAAAGGAAGTCTGGGCAGCCGGCGCGGAGATCATCGCGCTGGATTCCACGTTCCAGATGGTGAATGGCCGCCGCGCCTGTGAACTGCTGCCGGAGGTAAAGGAAGCGATCCCGGAAGCCATCATCTTCGCGGATGTCTCCAATTATGAAGAAGCCGTGAATGCCGTCAAGCTCGGTGCCGATATCGTAGGTCCGACGCTGTATGGCTATACGGCTGCAACGAAACACATCGAGAATCCGGATATGCGGGCTTTCGCGCAGATGTGCCGCGATCTGAAAGATGAAGCGTATGTGATCATGGAAGGTCATATCTATACCCCGGAAGATGCGATCAAGTGTCTGTATCTCGGCGCGCACGCGGTCGTCGTCGGAAGCGCTATCACAAGACCGCACTATATCACCAAACGGTTTACCGATCTGATCTCCGGATATCAGAACGACTGGCGCGCGGAAGAGCGCCGCGCACATTAACAGCGCATACATAGTGAAAGGAAAGATTATGGCTGTAAAGTTTGATGTCAACGGCGCGCAGAATGTCGAGGTCAGCAAGAAGCTGCCCTGCGAAAAACCGCTCGCCGAACAGCTTGAGATCATGGAGGAATATACCCGGGTACACCGGGAAGCTTCCAATGGTCCCAAGGAGCTGAGAGAGATCGCCTGTCTGAAGGTGCTGTATCCGAGACTGTTCCGAAAGATCGAAGATCAGGACCTTGTCGCGGGCCGGCTGGACTTTCTGCCGATCGGTTTCGGATGTGTGACTTCGGTAGGCGGCGTCGGGCATTACTGTGTTTTCAACAAACTGCTGGCCTTTAAGGATCAGCTGGAAGATGAAAAGCAGAAAGCACGGGTCGATCAGCTGTATCAGTATTGGCTGGATCATGACCTGAAGACCAAGTACTGCAGGGAAGTCCTGACAGAAGATACGATCGGCCGGTTCATCGATGTAAACTATCCGTTGATCGCGACTGCCCGGCTTTCGGGTATGATGCTGGATTATCCCAAGCTGCTGGATCTGGGCATCGGCGGACTGAAGAACCTGCTGAAGGGAAAACTGGAAAACGAGCCGGAGAATCCCTTCTATCTGGCAGGACTGGAATGCCTGAGTCTTTTTGAAGACTGTGCCGAAGCGCTGGCGGAGAAAGCGACTTTCCAAAGCGCGGATACATCGGAAACAAGAAAGGCGGAACTTCTTCAGATCGCGTCGGATCTTAGAAAAATAAAGACCGATAGGCCGGAGACTTTCCCACAGGCACTGCAGCTGTTCTGGCTGTATGCCATGCTGGCCGGTGTGATCAATTATGCTCGTCTGGATGATTGTCTTGGTCCGTTCCTTGCGAAAGATATCGAGGAAGGCCGGATGGATCAGCAGGATGCTTACCGGTATGTCAAGTGTCTCTGGACGATGATCGAAAATCGCCGTACGACCGTAAACGGACGTGTCATCGTAGGAGGAAAGGGAAGAAAGCATCCGAAAGAAGCGGATGTGTTCCTGCATACCGCCCTGAAAGTGGCGAAGGACTGCCGGTATGTCGAACCGCAGTTTACCCTGCGGGTGACAAAGGATACTTCCGAGGAGATCTGGGACGAAGCGATGGATGCCCTTGGAGCGGGCGCGACCTATCCCACTCTGTATAACGACGAAGTAAATGTTCCTGCCGTCGCCTACGGTATGCGGGTGGACGAGAAGACAGCTGAAATGTATGTACCCTTTGGCTGTACGGAATTCGTTATCCAGGGGCAGAGTACGGGGACGCCGAATATCTGCATGAATCTGCTGAAAATGATGACGATCTTTATGAACGACGGCGTCGATCCGGTGGATGGGATGCGGAAAAACAGGGAGATCCCCTGCCCGCCGCTTTCCGAGTACAAAACTTTTGAAGAATTCTATGCGGCGTACAAACGTCTGCTGGATTATTACATGGATCTGTCGATCCAGGCGCAGTACTATTCCTATGAAGTGATGAACCGGGATGTTTCGTTCCTTTTTACCAGTCTGCTGACCGATGACTGCATCGAGCGAGGAAAAGCGCTTCTGGACGGCGGTGTAAGGTATCTGGGCGGGACCAATGAGATCTACGGACTGATCAACGCTTCAGATGCCCTCTGGGCTATCAAAGACCTGGTATTTATCAGGAAGAAATATACACTGGATCAGATCGAAGAAGCGATGCTGGCGAACTTTCAGGGCTATGAAGAGCTGAGAGCGGATCTCTGGGCGTGTGACAAGTACGGCAATGACCTGGATACAGCGGACGGCATGGCGACGGATCTGTATGAATATGTTGCGAAAGGTGTCCGGCAGCGCGGTATCGACGCGGGCATGCAGTATTTCCTGGTGGTCATCAGCAATAACCAGCTGAATACCGAATGGGGACGAAAGACCGGCGCTTCGCCGGACGGCCGTTATATGGGTCAGTATATGAACCCGGCGAACAATCCCCAGGGAGGCGCCAATACCAGCGGGCCCACAGCGATGCTCAATTCGCTCGCGAAGATCGATGCCCGGTATCATGCCGGATCGGTACAGAATATCAAGTTCTCGCCGGAGTTTTTCGCGGAAAACCGGGAAGCGATCAAACTGCTGTTCAAGACATACTTCGAACAGGGAGGCAGCCATGTCATGGTCACGGTGGTCGGCCGGGGCGTGCTGGAAGATGCGGTGAAACATCCGGAAAACTACAAGGATCTGATCGTGCGGGTCAGCGGATTCTCCGCAGTATTCGTCAACCTGGAGGCGGACATTCAGCAGGAGCTGATGAGCCGGGTACTGTATGACTGAGCCGGTTCTGAAGATATTTGATATTCAGCGATTCTCGATCCACGACGGTCCGGGGATCCGAACGACGGTCTTCGTTAACGGATGTCCGCTGCACTGCCCCTGGTGCTCAAATCCTGAATCTCAGAAGGGACGGACGGAGCTGATGCACTTTGATCGCAAGTGTACTCGCTGCGGTCGGTGCTTTCGAGCCTGCCCGAACGGAGCGATCAGCTTTTCTGTCGAGAAGGGACCTGTGATCGACCGGTCTAAGTGTCAAAGATGCGGGATCTGTGCCAGAGCGTGTCTATCGGACGCTATGCGGATGACGGGAAAAGAAGTCACCGTGGATGAAGTGATGGCGATAGTTCGTCGTGACAGACATTATTATGAAAAAAGCGGCGGTGGAATGACGGTTTCCGGCGGGGAACCTTTCCTGCAGGCAGAAGGACTTGCGGCGCTTTTGAAGTCTGCCAGAGAGGAAGGAATAAGGACAGCGATAGAGACCACCGGCAATGTAGCGGCGGAAAGCTTCCAAAAAGCGATCGGACTGGTCGATACCTGGCTTTTTGACCTGAAACATGCGGATGCGCAAATGCTGAAAGAAGTGACCGGCGGGGCTTTGAGCCTGATCGTAGAAAACCTGAAGCAGGCGCTGAGGGAAAAGGATAGTCAGGTGATTGTCCGGGTACCGGTCATCCCGGGATTCAACTTCGATGAGGAAAGCCTGAACGGGATCTTCCGCCTGGCTTTCTCCAGCGGGGCCAGTCAAATCGATCTGCTTCCCTACCATGTGCTCGGCAAAAGCAAATATGCGCAGCTCGGACGAGAGTATACGCAGGAAGGCGAAAAAGGCCTGGATAAGAAAGAACTCATTCCCTTCGCGCTCATCGGGCAACGGATGGGACTGACCATAACAATCAGCGGGAAAGATCCCGCATCTATAGGAGGATAAATATGAGCCAGAAGAAATGGAAAGTTGCGCTGGTCGGATGCGGGAGCATCGCGGGAGAGATCTATCTGCCGCAGCTTGCGACATTTTCCGACGTGGAAGTCGTCGCTGTCTGCGATATCCTGCCGGAAAGAGCGCAGGCTTATGCCGAAAAATTCGGTATCCCGGCCTGGTATCCGAACATCGATGAACTGCTGGAGAAGTGCGATTTTGAGATCATGATGGATACGGCCTCGATCCCGGCTCATCATGAATTGAACATGAAGGCGCTGGCTGCCGGCAAGCATCTGTATACGCAGAAACCCATGGCGATGACGGTCGAGAACGTAACGGCGCAGATCGAACTCGCGGAGAAAATGCATGTAAAGATCGCTTCCGCTGCGATCCATCCGCTGCGTCCGGATATTATCGAGATCCGTAAGATGATCGAAAAGGGTACGATCGGGCACGTCAACCTGATCCGGGCTCGTGCGGCTCATGGCGGCCCGAACTATTTCCAGTACAGGGAAGCGGATTGCTCCTGGTTCTTCCAGCCTGGCGCCGGCGCGCTGTATGACATGGGCGTTCACGGGATCACGGAGGCGGTCTCCGTGCTCGGACCGGCCAAGGAAGTGACCTGTGTCGCCTGTATTTCCGAACCGGAGCGGACCATTCGGAGCGGCGCCTTCGACGGGAAGAAGATTAAGACCGATTATCTGCCGGACAACTATATCATCACCCTCGACTGGGGAAATGGGACACTGGCGGTCATCGATGCCGGTTTCTGCGAGAAAGCGGCAACGCTCAACCAGATGGAGATCTATGGTTCCAAAGGAACGATCACGGTCAAAGGGCACCTGAAGATCGGCGCCGGAGACGGACTCATGGCCTATATCGATGACGAAGATTTGAAGATCCGCGGCTGGATAGAGCCGCAGCCGCAGGAGCTGCCGTATCCCGGTGAGTGGAAGCAGGCGGAAGCGATCCATGATCTGATCCACGCGATCGAAACAGATACGACGCCTGTACTGGATCCAAAGATCGCGCGCCATGTGGTCGATATCATGTGCACGATCAGCGACTGTATCAGGGAAAAACGGACCATGCCGCTCCATACGACGTTCTAAACTGCTGGCAGTAATTTTTCAGGAAAATCTCAAGTTTTTACCATAGCAGACATCCGGTAGACCGCATTCGCCAACATGCAGGAAAGGTCTTTAGTGAATACCCTGAAGCATGAAAACCGGTCCTGTTTTCCGGATTAAAGGGGGAAAGTATGTCCGGAGGATTGTTATAATTTGGCAGAGAATCGTTATGATCTTCGAAAATAATGATTGCTTTTTTACGGATTTATGGTATCATATACTATATCAATGCGTGTCCGGAAATTTTCCTATTCGGGCATAGAAAACATTAAGGAAAGGAAGAAGCACATGAAAAATCTTAAAAAAGTGCTTGCTCTCCTTCTGGCTGCCATGATGGTTATGGGCCTGCTCTCCGCTTGCACCAAGACGGAAGAGCCCGCTGCTGAACCCACTCAGGAAGCCTCCCAGGAGGAGACGAAAGAGGAATCCAAGGCTGAGGAATCCAAGGCTGAGGAATCCAAAGCTGAAGAGTCCAAAGCCGAGGAATCTAAAGAAGAAGAGCCCGTAGCGACTGACACTTCTGTTACTCCTCGTAACGAGACCTTCTACCTTACCACTGGACAGTGGGGAACCATTATCAACAACAACGGTTTCTCCTCCAACACCAACAACACCTTCTGCGGCAACAACAGCTTTACCGCCTGCGAACTGCAGTTCGAGACGCTGTACATGTTCAACCTGCTGAAGGGTTCCGGCGACCCGCTGCTTGCTGATGGCGACCCCGAGTTCGACGCGGACAACAACATGACCATTCACCTGAAACCTGCGGCTGCATGGTCTGATGGCACTCCTCTGACGGCTGAAGACGTCAAGGCGACCTTCGACACCCATATGCTGGTCAACTCCAACGCCGGTGTTGCTTATGCTCCTTACATGGCTTCTTGTGATGTCGTCGACGAGCATACCGTAGTTTTCCATCCGACCGAGAACGTCAACGTTCCTCAGATGATGAACTACATCAACGGCATGTATGTTTTCCAGAAAGCTTATCTGGATGCCAAACTTGCCGAGTATGGCACCGATTACGAAGGCTTCAAGAATGACCTTATGTATGATGCTCCTCACAGCGGTCCCTACGATCTGACCATTAACAATGCTCAGGCTGTTGGTGTTACCCGTCGTGATACTTACTGGGGCCAGGATGCTTCCATGTGGGGCAAACTTCCTGTTCCGAAGTACATCGTACACAACATCTATGCTGACAACAACGCTCAGGCGAACGCTCTTCGTGTTGGTGAGTCCGATATGGGCCAGACCTACATCGCGAACGTTCAGACCATGTGGCTGGATGACGGACTGCCGGTTTCCACCTACTATCCAGAAGCTCCTTACCATGTAGCTGTTTCTCAGCCCACCTGTATCTTCAACACCACCGTTGAAGGTCTTGATCAGGTTGCTGTTCGTAAAGCCATCGCTCTGGCTGTTGACTACGATCAGATCCTGTCTGCTGCTATGACCAATCAGGCTCCTCCTTTCTCTCAGTATCCTCGTATGCTGTTCCAGCCCAACGATGAGATCCGTGCAACCTACTGCAAAGACCAGGCTGCTCTGGAAGAAATCGGCTGGCTTGGCAATGATGTAGAAGGCGCTATCGCTCTGCTTGACGAAGCTGGCGTCGTTGATACCGATGGAGATGGATGGCGTGAATGGCCGGCTGGCAACAACCTCAGCTTCCAGGCTTCCTGCCCGACCGGATGGTCTGACTGGCAGGCTTCCATGACCCAGGTTTCCGAAGCTGGTGCCAAGATCGGTATCCAGATCGAGACCTACTTCCCGGAGAGTGCTCAGTGGTCCGAGAACCTTCGTACCGGTAACTTCACCATCACCATGAACTCCTATGGCGGTGGCCCCTCCGATCCGTGGAACTCCTTCTACGCTGTATTCTACAACTATCATTCAGCTGACAACTACGATCCCGCTTACCTGCCGGAGATCACCCTTGGCTACAGCCGTTACTCTGGCGAATATACTCAGCGCGCGAATGAGCTGCTTGATCAGGCTGCAAAGACTACAGATATCGCTACCCTTCAGGATATCTATCAGGAACTGAACGTGATCTATCTGACCGAAGTTCCTTCCTTCGCTCTGATGTATCGTCCTCAGCTGTTCCACGAAGTGAATGAGTCCGTATGGACCAACTTCCCGGCAGAAGGCGACGGCATCTCCCCGACCTGCTGTATCTTCGCTCAGGGTGTTGCTGCTCTGTATCAGTTGGAACTTGTTGACGAGCAGTAATTCGTCTACAAAACTAACGCATTAGAAATTCACTTTACTAGTACTACATACTAACAAATGTGATTAATTGAAAATGCGGCGGTTGTACAGGATCAAGGTTCTTGCAACCGCCGCCTTTTCGTATCAGAGAGGTGGTTGTTATGAAAGGCTTTGCCAAATATTATGGTAAAAGACTTATTTGGTATCTGGTCACCTTAGTTATCGCTGTCTTCCTGAACTTCATGCTTCCACGACTGATGCCCGGCGATCCTATTTCACAGCTCGTTTCCAGCGCAGCTGCCGGTGTCACCGATATGAATGCGTATCAGAAGATCGTTGATCAGTATACCAAAGAATTCGGTATGGATAAGCCTCTTATCCAGCAGTTCTTCATTTATGTAGGAAACCTTTTCAAAGGAAACCTGGGTGTATCCTTTGCTCAGTACCCCAAAACAGTTTCGGCAATTATTAAGGAAAGTATCGGATGGACCCTTGCACTGCAGATTCCTGCTCTGATCGTCGGCTGGATCCTTGGTAACGTTCTTGGTGCCGTTGCCGCCTACATCCGCAAAGGCTGGGATAAAGCCGTCCTTCCGTTCTTCCTCTTTATCAGTAATACGCCTGCCTTTGGTTTGGCATTGGTGTTTGTAACCTACCTGGCTGTGAAAGCCGGATGGTTCCCTGTCGGACGTGGTTATGGATCGCAGTTTGCCTCACCTGTCGCAAGCTGGGAGTTTGTTGCTTCCGTTCTGAAGCATTACCAGCTTCCCTTCTGGACGATGGTTCTTATCTCCATCGGTGGCCAGGCAATCGGTATGCGTTCCATGTCTATCTACGAGCTCAATACGGACTATGTAAAATACAGCCGTTTCCTTGGCATTAAGGATAGAAAGATCGTTATGTACGTGTTCCGTAACGCGATGCTTCCTCAGATCACCGGTCTGGCCATGAGCCTTGGCTCATCCGTCGGTGGTAACCTGGTAGCTGAGTCCATTTACAGCTATCCGGGTATCGGTTCCCAGATGCTGAAAGCAATTTCTGCTCGTGACTATCCGACATTGTCCGCTTGTACGCTGATGATCACGATCATGGTTCTGATCGCAAACATTGTGGTCGAATTCCTGTATGCGGTGGTCGATCCTCGTATCAAAGCAGCCCAGCAAGATGGATAATAGGCGAAAGGAAGTGTGTAGAATATGAAACAAATATTAAGAAATATCTTTCATTCACCTAGATTCGTTGTCGGTTTTGTTATTTTCTGTATCGTTCTTCTTTTAAGCTTCTACCCGATGGTTTCTATCTTCACTCCGATGGAGATCGTTGGTTCCGGTTTCCATGCGCCGGGTACTTATGTCAACATTAAGTCTACGATCCAGTCCAGATCTGAAGAACTGAAATACGTAGGCGCAGCTGGTCTTTCTAATCAGTTTACCGCTGAAGAACTGGGCAAGATGCAGGAATGGCTGGTCAAATACGGCGGAATCGATCAGGCTGTTGTTGATGAAGCAGCCGAGAATGACAATGCTTTTCTCGAACTGTGGCTGTCGACCTATTCAGATGATGTACAGTATAAAGCAACTCAGGCCTACAAGCGTGAGATGCAGAAATACAACAAGCAGATTCTGAGAATCACAGCAACGGATTCACTGGAAATCGGTGAAGGCGACAGTACGATCACGGTCAAATCCAATCAGTTCGTCAACGTCAAAAACATCTCCAACAGAGTTACCCTTCCTCTTGGTACCGATAACTTCGGTGCGGATGTTCTGACTAAACTGACTTCCGCTATCGGCGTATCACTGAAAATGGGTGTTATGGCCGGTGCGATCGCTACCGCGATCGGTCTGACGATCGGTCTTCTGGCCGGTTTCCTTGGCGGATGGGTAGACAATACGCTGACATTCTTCACGAACCTTTTCACGGTTATTCCCAGCTTCGTTATTCTGGTTCTGATCGCCAACTCGATCAGCCAGGCTGGACGTAGCCCCGCGATGGTATCTTTGATCATCGGTATTACTGCCTGGCCGTGGACAGCACGTTCGGTTCGTTCTCAGGTTATTTCCCTGAGAAACCGTGATCACGTTAACCTGTCCAAACTGTCCGGACACAGCACTGCCAGAATCATCGTACAGGACGTTCTGCCATATATCCTTTCCTACGTTATCATGGCGCTGATCCTGCAGATCGGTTCCGGTATTCTTGGTGAAGCACAGCTTTCCATGCTGGGTCTTGGTCCGTCTACTACGACGACTGCTACCCTCGGTCTGATGATGAACTGGGCCAACACTTTCTCTGCCGCACAAAACGGTCAGTGGTGGGCATTCGTTCCGGTCGTTCTTGCCATTACATTGATTTCTTATTCAATGAACCTGATGAACACCGGTCTCGACCAGGTCTTCAACCCGCAGCTGCGTGACTAAGGAGGATACTATGGGAAAAGCTATGCTTGAGGTCAAAAACCTCAGAACAAAATATGTCACTCGTCTTGGCGAGGATGTATATTCTGTCGATGGTGTCTCCCTGAAGATCGAAGAGGGAAGATCCCTCGGTGTTGCCGGTGAGTCCGGATGTGGTAAGTCTACGCTGGCTCTGTCCATGATGGGTTACTACTTCCCGCCGCTGCACTATATTTCCGGTGATATTATCATCGACGGACAGAATATTTCCGGTATGGATCCGGATAAAGTCCGTACTTCTGTTCTGGGTAAAGAGATCGCCTACATTCCGCAGGCGGCTATGAATGCCTTGAACCCCACCATGAAGATCATCCGTTTCCTTGAGGATGTTATTCGTGTACATGAGCCGAAGGCCACGAAAGCAGAAATCCGTGAAAGAGCGGAAGAGCGTTTTGTCAGCGTCGGCCTTGGCAAGGAAGTTCTTGACCGTCACGCGGTCGAGCTTTCCGGTGGTATGAAACAGCGTACCGTTATCGCCGTTTCTACGATCCTTTCTCCGAAGGTACTGATCGCTGATGAGCCTTCATCAGCCCTTGACGTTACCTCTCAGAAGCTGGTCATCAAGATGATGAGAGAAATGATGGAAAAAGGCTATATCGGTTCCATGATGTTCATCACCCATGAGCTGCCGCTTCTGTACAATGTTACCGACGATATCGCTGTTATGTATGCCGGTCAGTTTGTCGAATACGGATCAGCGAAAGAAATGGTCTTCGATCCGCTGCATCCTTACAGCCACGGTCTGATGGGATCCATCCTCGTTCCCGAGGAAGGTACCCGCGGCATGAACCTGACGGCTATCCCCGGTACTCCTCCCAACCTGAAGAGACCTCCGAAGGGCTGCCGTTTCGCAGAACGCTGCAAATACGCGACGGTTGAATGCTCTTATGTGGCTCCGATCGAAAAGAAATTCGGTGAAAACGAAACTCGTATGTACCGCTGCCTGAAGGATGAGCCATGGCTCAGAAAGACCTATGAAGAAGAACAAGGAGGCGCGAGCAATGAGTGAAGTTAGAGAACGCAAAGATTACACAAACGGCCCGCTTTGCCTCTCCGGCCGCGGTGTAACCCGTATTTTCGGACACGGTGAAAAAGCGAATGTCGCTGTTGACCATGTTGACTTCGATTTCCATGAAGGCGAATTCGTTTCCATCGTTGGTGAGTCCGGTTCCGGTAAAACCACCCTTTCCAAGATGCTTCTCGGCCTGCTGCCGATCTCTGAAGGCGAGATCCTGTTCCAGGGCAAAGTAAGAGATATTTCCACCAGAGCCAAGAAAGCCGAATACTGGAAAGGCATTCAAGCGATTTTCCAGGATCCTTTCGCATCCTACAACATCTTCCATAAGATCGACTCCGTTCTGCTTGACTGCATCAACATGCGCGGCGGAAAGAATCTTCCTTACGAGAAGAAAGTGGAGATGATGACCGAGGCCTGCTCCTTCGTTAACCTGAAGTTTGCCGAGCTGACGAACAAATATCCTTTCGAGCTTTCCGGCGGCCAGATGCAGCGTCTGATGATCGCTCGTATCTTCCTGCTGAAACCCAAGATCCTGCTTGCTGACGAGCCGACTTCCATGGTTGACGCCTGCTCTCGTGCTACGATCCTGGATATGTTGCTGAATCTTCGTGATGAGATCGGTATGACGATTATCTTCATTACCCATGATATCGGTCTTGCTTACTACATTTCCGATACCGTTTACATCATGGAGCATGGTAAGTTTGTTGAGTACGGTAAAGCGGATGAAGTTATTCTGAATCCGAAGGCTCCGTACACCAAGAGACTGATCAGCGACGTTCCGAAGATCCATGAGGAATGGGATCTGTCTACGGTCGAACTGACCGACGACTATTAATTCTCGAATCGAAAAGATCCATAAGGACCCTGGCGGTTTTCCGCCAGGGTTTCTTTATCGAAATGCACATGGACACGTATGGAAAAACAGAGAATTTTTTTGTTCTTCCAAACAAAAATTCATGTGTTTTTTTTATTGCTCTTAGAGCTATTCAGTGGTATGATAGAAAAAACTCAGGAGTGCTAGAGATGAGAAAGTTGAACCTGCCAATGACAGCCTTGTTCGGTGGAGAAGCCACCGTTTTTTATAGTCCAAACAGCAAGGGATGACCACCTTCCGGGCCGGAAGGTCAGTCACCCTCTTTTTATGTCTGAATATCACAGGGGGAAAAAACAATGAGCATTCTCGAAGGAGTCCGACTGGTACCGGCCTTTACGGATGACGGCGTATCCGCGTACCGTCTTGAAGGAGGAAACTTCCTGAACCGGTATTATGTCGTGACGGAAGAAGGAACGCGCCGGCTTTTGAACAGTCCGGAAGTCGTGAGCTTTGATGTTTACCGGTGTCTTTTGAAATCCACCGGCCGAATGGTCAGGCACTTCGCGCACAAGGAAATGATGACCTCTGCCAATATCCTTTCGATCCTGCGCGGCGCATTGAATTATCCGCTGGAGGAGAGCTGTTTCAACGAAGGTGTACGCGTACATGATATCAGCTTCCTTTCCAGTGAGCGAGTTTTCCATCATGAAGAGATCGCGGGACTGGAGATCAAATATTCGAAATTGGCTATGGTGCCGGATTCCACACTGATGATTGGGGATATCGTCGCTACGGGAGAGACACTGATCCATTGTCTTCGGTATGTGACCGATCATTACCGCCGTCATGGCGCGAAACTTCGGAATATCATTCTGTTCACCATCGGTGGAGACACGGGGATCACGGTCATGGAAGAGCTGACGAAAGAGATCCGTTCCTTCTGGCCGGATTTCGAAGGATTTATTACGGTATACTATGAAGGTGTGTTCAGCTGCTATCAGGATAAAGGCGTTTCCGGCATCAACCTGCCGAATGTCGACTTCTACTGGAAGAACGGGGTGGTTGCGCCGGAATACCGGGAAGAGACGCTCCGGCACCGGGACACGCTCTTCGAAAAATGCATCATTTATGATGGCGGCGCGAGACGGTATGAGATCTCGGATCATATCGAAGAAGTACTGGAATACTGGGAGGGGATCCTGGAACGCGCGGATAAAATCGATATGAAAGCGCTTGTGGATGAGAAGCTGGGATATCCCACACCGGTCAGCTTTGCGGACTGGATCCGGTATAACCACTATGAACAGATCGATCAGGCTGTCTGTCAGAAACTGTATGATCAGGAAAAGGACTACGTCCGGATGATCCTGAACGTACCGCTTCGGGAGATCGCGAAAACCCGGATCGACGAGTTTACCACGGCACTGGCAAGATACATTTTATAAATATTCATACATATCCTTTAGGAGGGGAAAGAAATGTCAGAAGAAAAGAAAAGAGTGGATGTAGACTTTTCGGAGCAGGCTGTTCCGCAGAGTTCACGCAGGAATGTCGTTACGATGTTCATGGTCATGCTGGGATTTACGTTTTTCTCAGCGAGTATGTGGGTCGGCCAGTCCATGGCGCAGGGCCTTGATTTCGGCGGATTCGTCAGTTCGATCCTTCTGGGCGGCGCGATCCTGGCTGCCTATACCGGACTGCTTGGCTACGTCGGTACCAAGACCGGTTTTTCCCTTGACCTTCTGGCCCGACGGTCGTTTGGTACGAAAGGTTCCTATCTTCCGAGCGCGATGATCAGTTTCACGCAGATCGGCTGGTTTGGTGTAGGCCTGGCTATGCTGGCGATCCCGATCGCTACGCAGTTCTTTGGGGACAGTGCCACGGCCAAATGGATCATTATTATCCTGGGCGGTATCCTGATGACCGGCAGCGCGTATTTCGGGATCAAGTCTCTGACGATCGTCAGTTATGTAGCGGTTCCGCTGGTAGCGGTGCTTGGTACTGCGGCCATGGTCATGGCCATCCGTCAGGGAAATGGAACGATCATAGATCAGTTCGCGGCGTCCGGTAATTCACTTACCGTATTTGCCGGTGCTGGCATGGTCATCGGTTCCTTCGTATCCGGCGGTACGGCGACTCCGAACTTTACCCGTTTCGCGAAAACGACCCGCTCCGGTGTCATTTCTACCGTGGTGGCGTTCTTTATCGGTAATACGCTGATGTTCATGTTTGGCGCGGTTTCCTCGATCTTTGTCGGCGGCAATGACATTTTTGAAGTCATGGTCAAACTGAACATGTTCTATTTTGCGGTTCTGGTCCTGGGGCTGAATATCTGGACCACGAACGACAACGCGCTGTACAGTTCCGGTCTGGGACTGGCGAATATCTTCCACCAGAAAAAGAAACCCATGGTGCTCGTTGCCGGGCTTATCGGTACAGTCGCCGCGGATTGGCTGTACTGGAACTTCGTCAGCTGGCTGAATGTTCTGAACGCGACACTTCCTCCGGTCGGTATCATCCTGATCCTCGGCTACTTCTTTAACAAAGATGAGTATACCGAGGATTCCAAGGCAGAAAAGACTGTTGACTGGTTTGCTGTAGCCGGCGTCATCTGCGGCGCTGTGGTAGCGAATCTTCTGAAGTGGGGCATCGCTTCGATCAACGGCATGGTCGTTGCTTCGATCATCTATATTATCGGCCGCAAGGTCGGAAAGAAAGCCTGAAGGGAACTGTTTTCAGGGGTTGCGCACTTTTACCTTCTGTGGTAGAATAATTCAGTTAATAGCTCATTCTTAATGTTTTCGAGAGGTTATTCCTATGTCAGGCCATTCCAAATTTGCGAATATCAAACACAAAAAAGAAAAATCCGACGCGCAGAGAGGTAAGATCTTTACCAAGCTCGGCCGTGAGCTGATGGTTGCCATCAAGGAAGGTGGTCCGGATCCGAACAGCAACTCCAAGCTGCGTGACGCGATCGCCAAATGTAAATCCAACAACATGCCTAACGATACGATCCAGCGCAGCATC
Source organism: Bacillota bacterium (assembly GCA_017442735.1). GTDB lineage: Bacteria > Bacillota > Clostridia > Lachnospirales > Bianqueaceae > RUG760. Next base: position 125,897 of record JAFRZE010000049.1, on the reverse strand, counting down.
AAGAAATACAGCGGCGAGGGTTCGAATGTCGAATATGAATCAGTTACCTATGAAGGATACGGCCCGAACGGGATCGCTGTCATTGTCGAGTGTCTGACAGACAACAAGAACCGTTCTGCTTCCGATGTGCGTCACGCGTTCTCAAAGAACGGCGGCAATCTGGGAACTGCCGGCTGTGTTTCCTTTATGTTCGACAAGAAGGGTCAGATCTTCGTAGAAGTGCCGGAAGGCGCGGACGAGGAAGAACTGATGATGACCGCCCTGGATGCGGGTGCGGACGATTTTTCCGTGGAAGACGGTGTGGGTGAGATCATCACGGCGCCGGAGTCCTTTAACGAGGTCTATGAGGCGATCGAAAAATCGGGTCTCACGATCACCGGCGGCGAAGTCACCATGATCCCGCAGAACTATGTGACCACGGATGACCAGACCGTGCTGGATCAGATGGAACGTCTGGTCGACGCGCTGGAAGATTCTGATGATGTCCAGAACGTCTACACGAATCTGGAATGATCGGACAGATTATTTTTTAAATGAAAGCCTGGGGACCTTTGCCTCGGGCTTTTCGTATATGGAGAGCGGTATGAGAGTATTTGCGGGATTTGACTGCGGCGGAACGAGTACCCGCTGTATGCTGGTCAGCGAGGAAGGAAAGATTCTCGGTTTAGGCAAGGCTGGCCCGGCGAATTATTTGTATTGCGGCAAGGAAATGGCCACGGAGTCTATCCGGGACAGCATCCATCTGGCCTGGAAAGAGGCGGAAGAAAAGGGTCTTTCGATGGACGTCTCAAAGCAAAAGATCGACGGTATGTTCATCGCTTCCGCAGCGGTCGAAGTTTTCAGCGGCAGCGGGCACGCGGAATTCTTCCGGGAAGTGACAGGTTGTGAAAACGTTTCCTGTGACAGTGATATCTATCCCGTCTGGTATGGGGCCTCGAAAGAACGTTTCGCTCCTGCCATCTGTACGATCGCGGGGACCGGGGCGGTGACCTATCTGCTGCATGATCGTGTATTTGTGAAAGCCAGCGGATGGGGCCCTCAGATCGGTGATGAAGGCGCCGGGTTTGATATCGGCCTGAGATCACTTCATCTGACGACGAAAATGAGTGACGGACGAGCCCCAATGGACGAGGAGTTTTATCTGGCTGTCCTGTCTCATTACGGACTGACGGAAGATACTTGCCGCAGGCTCTGGAGAGCTGTCAACGGGAAAGAAGAAGATTACCGGACACGCGTGGCATCTGTTACCCGCGTGATCGACGGCCTTGCATCCGGCGGGAATCAGGCAGCGGCTGAGATGTTCCGGGAAGCGGCAAAAGAGGTGGAACTATGCGTCCGCTCCGTTCTGCGTCGTTCAGCGAATACGGATCCTTATGACTGGCATGATAACGACAGTGGTCTTTCATTCTCTCTGGTACTTGCCGGCGGCCTTTTCCGCGAAGGAAGCCCACTGACGATAGAAGTGAAAAAGCTTCTGCAGGATGAGCCAAGGATCGTAAATATTTCCCTTCCGCGTGTTCCGGCGGTACAGAGCGCGGCTTCGATTGCTCTTTATGAGGCCGGGCTGAAGGAAGCAGCGGAGGCAGTGATGGAGGAAGGTTATGAGTAAACTGTTTGCCGGATTCGGGCAGGCGGTCATTACGCCGGACAGACCTTTCCCTATGGCAGGATTTGACCTTCGGAAAGACGTGGCGACAGGTATCCACGATCCGCTTTATGTACGGGCCGTCTGGCTGCAAACAGGCGGACAGGATGAGCGTTTTAGCACTGGCAGTTTAGCGGATGGCACTTCGGTTCTGTTTCTGGAACTGGATCTTCTGGGCACGTCGGATTATTTCTGCCGGGAGATCGAAGCGGCGGTCAAAGAAGAATTCCCGGAGATCGGAGAGATCTCCGTGGGCGCGATCCACACGCATGCGGCGCCTCAGTCTGTCTTTCAGACGCTGGCCTGCTATGATAGAGGATACAGTGACTGGGTGATTCGAAGAATACTGGAAGCGGTGTCCGCGGCACAGGAAGATATCCATCCGGTTAAAGCAGCTTTTCAGGAAACCAGAGCACAGGCAGTCGGTTCTTATCGGGATGTGAGCCGGGATGAGTCCTGGTTTTCCATGCCGGTCAGAACGATCTGGCTGGACCGACTGGAGGAAAAGAGCGCCACGGCTGAAAGCCGGGGTCCGATCGCGCTGACGCTTTTTGCCTGTCATCCGACCGTTCTGAACGAAAAGAATCTTCAGATCTCGCGGGATCTTGTCTGGGGCTGGGACGAGGCCATCCGAGCCTTGGCGGTGCAGAAAGGCAAACCGGTCCCACAAGTCCTTTTCATGAATAGTGCCTGTGCGGATATCTCGACCCGTTACACAAGAAAGGAAGCCAGCTTCCGTGAAGCCCTGAGAATGGGATGCCTTTTAGCGGAACAGACGGACACGGCTCCGGAAGAACTGGAATGGGCAGAGGAGGCTGTGCTTTCTCATCATAGTTTTGAAGTGACGATCCCGGCTGCAAAGTCGTTTGATGAAGATCAGAAAAAGCAGGTCCTGGTTTATCTGGAACAAAAGATCGAAACCTGCGGCGACGAAGCGCAGAAACGGGAGTATACCTCGTGCCGAAGCGTTCTGCAGCGGCCGGGGTATGGGAAAAACCTTCCTTTGGACGCGAAGATCACACTGATCGGGCTTGATCTTTTCGTTCCTGAAGATAACGGTTCCAAATATAAGAAAGTCATTCGAAAAGATACGTATGTCTATATCTGTCTGCCGTTTGAGTATCCCCAGAAAGACGCGGTTCGTTTTGCCGGCGAAGTACAGATGAAAACCGGCAGGATCGCGCTGATCCGCTGTTATGCCGGCGGATATGAAGGGTATCTGCCTTCGGGCCGGCCGCTGGATCAGGACAGCGGCTATGAGGATATGGCCAGTCATTACCGCGCGGACGCGAAAGAGATCCTGGAAGAAAGGATAAAGGATGAATTACAGAATCTCCAGTGAGGAAGTCTTTCTGAAACGGCTGGGAGAATATGTTGCCCTTGAAACACCCAGCGCAAATGCGAAACAGATCGATAAGATCAACCGGATGATGGAAGAAGATTTCAGAAACGCCGTTACGGGTGGAGATTTTTCCATCAGCCGGGAAGAAACAGCCGGCGGCGATATCCTGATCGCGAGAATACCGGCAGAGAAAAAGCCTCATCAGGTACTGCTGCTCGGCCATCGCGATACGGTGTTTCCCATGGGGACTTATGAGAAGAATCCGTATCGGGAAGAAGTATTGGAAACAGCGGACAAAGGTGCCGGGTCTCAGTCAGAGCCGGTGATCATCCTTCGGGGTACGGGCGTACTGGATATGAAGGCAGGGGATCTGTTCGCTGTTGAGATCTTCCGGCACTTTTCCGGCCGCCTGCCGGAAGACTGGGGGATCGTCGGTGTATTCAACGGGGATGAAGAGATCGGTTCTCATCTGAGCGAGGAGACGATCCGGCGTTTCGCAAAGGAAAGTGATTTTTGTCTCTGTCTGGAACCTTCGATTCCCGGACACTGCACGATCGGCCGGAAAGGTCTGGCGGGATATGAGCTGACTGTCACCGGTATCCCTGCTCACAGCGGGACGAATTATCTGGCCGGCGCCAGCGCGATCCAGGCGCTTTCCCGGGCGATCTCGGAGATCTACTCGCTCAGAAATGATGATCAGTTCCTGAGTATCAATATCGGCGCCATCCGGGCGGAAGGGAAAGCGAATATCGTCTGTCCCAAGGCCTGGGCAACCGGGGAGGCACGCTGTTTTGATCCGGAACTGCTGCGGGAGACACTGCGCAAGATCGAGACGATCTGTGAAATGAATCCGGTCCCGAATACGAAGATCTCTCTGAAGATCCGCGGTATCCGTCCGCCGATGGTGCAGTCGGAAGAAGGAAAGCATCTGTTTGATCTGGCAAGGGAAAAGGCGGCGGCACATGGCCTTTCACTGGAAGGACGCATCCATGGCGGCGGATCGGACGGGAGTTTCGTCTCAGACGAAGGGATCCCGGTCCTGGACGGAATGGGCGCCGAAGGAGAAAATGCTCACACTTTCGACGAATATGTGGTAAAATCAAGTATAATAGATCGACTGAAAACCTGTATCGACATTATCGAAGCGGAGGTAAAACGCGGATGAATATGGAATATCTGGACAAGGTCCGAGCCCTGCTGGATCATGTAGAGAAGGAAGTGACGCCGGTGATCGACGAGGTCTCGAAGGTCTGTGCCGAGAGTATCGCGAAAGGCGGAATGCTGTATTTCTTCGGTACCGGACACTCCCATATGATCTGTGAGGAACCATTCTATCGTGCCGGCGGTCTGGCGAACATCGCGCCGCTTCTGAAAGGTTTCCTGATGCTGCATGAAAGCGCGTCAGCCAGTTCTCTCTACGAACGCGCACCGGGCGTCGGATCGACGGTGATTGCGACCAGCGGGATAAGGCCGGGGGACGTCCTGTTCCTGATCAGCAATTCCGGCCGTAACGCCGGGTGCATCGATGCTGCCATCAAAGCCCGTGAAATGGGTGTTACGACTGTCGCGATCACTTCCCTGAATCATTCAAAGAATGTGACCAGCCGCCATTCGAGCGGTAAACGGCTTTTCGAGCTTTGCGACTATGTGCTGGATAACGGCGGCGTTCTGGGCGATGCCTGCGTCCATCTGGAAGGGATGGAAGAAGGAGCCATGATCAGCCCGACGTCCACCGTCATCGACGCGACGATGGTGAACCTGACCATGACCGCGACCTGTGAAAAACTGCTGGCCATGGGTGTTCAGCCCAGGGTCTACACCAGCGCGAATACCGACGACGGCGACCGCAAAAACGCCGCGATCATAGAAGAGGTTAAGAAGCGGGTCCCGATCCTCTGATCCGGATGCCGTATTCCAGGAGGACACATGAAAGTTTTAATATGCGTCGAAGAACGAGGCGGAACGCTCTTTAACGGCCGTCGGACTTCCAGCGACCGGAATGTCAGCCGTGACATGCTGCGAGAAGCCGGGAGCCTGCTGCCGGAAGGAAAGCTGCTCAGCCCGGAAGCGGTGATGGCAGAAGGTAAGAGATTATGGATCTCTCCTTTCTCTAAAAAGCTTTTCCGCGGGAAAGGGGATTATCTGGTGATCGTGGATGATCCTCTGAAGGAAGCACAGGAGGATGAAGCACATGATAAACGGTTCATGAGCGGACAAACCATCACGGTATTTGTCGAGGATCTGCCGCTGGCTCCGTATGAGAAGAGCATTCATGAACTGGTGCTTTACCGCTGGAACCGGACCTATCCCTTTGACCGAAAGCTGGATATCGACCTCGATCAGTATCGCCTGGCAGAGAAAACCGAACTGGCTGGATTCTCCCATGACATCATCACAAAAGAACGCTATATCCGGAAGAAAGATTCAGCGGATTCCGAAAAGGGAGGGGCCGCTGATGAATAAGAAACTTTTAATCTGGCTGATTTGTCTGGCGTTCCTGATGACCATGCTCAGCGGATGTCATCGGGGAGAGGAAGAAGAGGGATCTTCCGATTACGGATTTAGTCTGGTCGAAGAGTCTTCCGAGCAAAAGAGTGAGGGAAAAGAAGAGTCTTCCGGCGACGATTCGGAAGAGGAGCTGGGCGGAGACACGGATGAGGCCAGTCATGTGGAGACACAGCTGGAGGAGATCTATTATGTCAGCCCAGACGAATATGAAGACTTTAACGCGGACACGATCCCGGCCTTCGCCGGTTATACCTACGCGGTCATTCATGACAATATTCCGTATTTTACGGATGAGGAAATCGAAGAGGCGCTGGAAGGTCCCTATGAAGACTACAGCGATCTGGATGAACTGGATCGGTGCGGACGGGCGATGGCCAGCCTCAGCCGTGAACTGATGCCCACGGAATCCCGCGGCGACATCTACTGGATCCATCCGTCCGGATGGCAGAAGAACAGCGGATATGAGCGCTCTCATCTGATCGCGTTCCAGCTGGCGGGGGAGAATGACAACGAACTCAATCTCGTGACCGGCACTCATTTCTTCAACAACGACGGCATGCGGCCTTTCGAAGAGATGGTCGGCGACTATGTTCGTGAGTACAATGCGATGGTCCTGTACCGCGTCACACCGATCTTCGCGGATGACGAACTTGTCTGCCGCGGCGCACTGATGGAAGGCTGGTCGCTGGAAGACGGCGGCGACGATATTTGTTTCTGCGTATTCATCTACAATGTCTTCGACCCGTCCGAGCATACCCTGATCGACTATCAGACCGGCGAGACCTATGAAGGGGATCTGGAGATCGCGGTAAGCGAGGGTCTTGCGGGCGGAATCACGGAAGCAAATACTTCGGACAAGGGTGATGGCGAAGTCCATCTGTACATCGTGAACAAACGCTCGAATGTCTTCCATTATCCTGACTGTTCAGGCGTTGAGAAGATGAGCGACAGGAATAAAATGGAATTTACCGGGACCAGGGAAGAGGCGATCGAAGCCGGCTATTATCCCTGCCCGCAGTGCAATCCGTAAGAAGGAGGAAGAAAACATGTTTGACATTATTACCGTTGGCGAGATCCTGATCGATCTGACCCAGTCCGGCAAGAATGAATACGGTATCCCTGTCTATACAGCCAATCCTGGTGGAGCGCCGGCAAACCTGTCTGTCGCGGCTTCTCGTCTGGGCGTGAAGACGGCCTTTATCGGAAAGGTTGGACGGGACAGTTTCGGTGAACTGCTCCGCGCGACGCTGGCCGCGGATAACGTGGATGATTCCGGTCTTGTAACAGATGAAAAAGAAATGACGACGCTGGCCGTTGTCAGCCTGGACATCCGGGGCGAACGTTCTTTCGCTTTTTATCGTGATCCAAGCGCGGATGTGAATCTCAAGATCTCCGATATCGATGAAAATATGCTGAAACAGACGAAGATCCTGCATTTCGGCTCGGTCAGCCTGACCACTGAACCCTCCCGCAGCGCGACGCTTTTTACCGCAAAAAAAGCGAAGGAAGCCGGCGCGCTCATCAGCTATGATCCGAATTACCGCGACCGTTTGTGGTCTGAGCGCGGACACGCGATCGTCCAGATGAAGGAACCGCTGCCCATGGTGGATATCCTGAAGATCTCGGATGAAGAGCTCCCGCTCCTGAGCGGTTCGACCGATCCGCTGGAAGGGTCGAGGATCCTTCACGAACAGTATGGAATCAAGCTGATCTTCGTGACTCTCGGGGCAGACGGCGCTTTGTTCCGTTACGGAGATATTACCGGGCAGATCCCCTGTCCGCCCATTGTCGTAGGGGATACGAACGGCGCCGGCGATACTTTCTTCGGCGCGGCTCTTTCAAAGATTTGTAAGCTGCCGTCCCTGGATGGTCTGGATGAAGAAACCCTGCGCGCTATCACGACTTTCGCGAACAAAGCCGCTTCCATCACGACCAGCCGTCACGGCGCCATCCCGGCGATGCCGCAGCTGTCAGAAGTTGAATAAAGAGAAGAAACAGAAGCAAAGAAAAAGGGCAATCAGTCTCTTGATCCTGAGATTGATTGCCCTTTCTTTTTGTAGGTAAATGGGATCAGAACAGCAGACCCAAAAGGATACCGGAGACGACGCTGCAGGCGTACAAAAGACCGGTGATTTTGAAATTGCCTTTCAGATGACGGTGCTGACGGAAGAGGACGAGCAAGCCGACACCGGCATTCGAGGAAAGACCGGCGATCAAGGCTCCGGCATGGATGACGCCGTTCAGATAGAGCTCCGTCAGAAGGACAGAAGCGCTGCAGCTGGGAATGAGCCCGACAAGGCCGGCGATGATCTCCGAAACGACCGGGATATCCGGCAGGATATTCTTGAAGATATCCGCTCCGCCCAGTTCAAAGGCCAGATTCAAAAGGAAAGTGACCAGTAGGATGAGTCCCATAACTTTCAGACAGTGGATCGCCGCGGCGAGCCAGATGTTCGTATTTTCACAGTCACAGTGATCCTGTTCACAGATATCCTCGATATGCGCTTCCGTATGACCATGGAAGACGAGATCGACCAGATAGCCGAAGAAGACTCCGGCGGTAAACTTGCTGAGAAGGATCTTCAGGAGCACACCGAACTGCACGCCCTCTGAGATCATCAGCGGGAGCATTTCGTCCGAGGTGGACATAAAAACAGCGATCAGCGTACCGAGGGTGGCGATGCCTCCCGCGTAGAAACCGGCGATCGCGCCGGAAAAACCGCACTGTGGGACGATGCCGAGAGCCGCTCCAAGCAGTGGTCCGGCTTTGCCGACCTTCGCGATCGACTGATTGATCTTTTCGCCCGCGTGCTGCTCAAGTACCTCCATCAAAAGATATGCCAGGTACAGGATCGGCACCATCTTCGCTGCATCGAGCAGAGTTTCAAATATGACATCCAAGAGCATAAATCGTACGTTCCTTTTTTATTAGTCCATATCCTCGTCCAGGACTTCCAGGCCTTTCTTCGCGGTAGGTTTGGAATCACCGTGCTTGACGAAAACCATGGTCAGGATCGCCAGCGCTACAAAGACGACCGCGTAGGGGAAAAGCACACGCATACCGAACTGATCCATCAAAAAGCCGGAGAAGATGGGCGTAACGACCTGGGCCGCCATCGAGGCGGTATAGTAGAAACCGGTGTATCGGCCGACATCCGCGCCGGAGCACATTTCCACGACCATCGGGAAGGAGTTGACGTTGATGGTCGCCCACGCGATACCGGCGAGCGCGAACATGCAGTTCATCAGCATGGTGGGAGTATCGGAATTCATCAGCGCTGCGGAGCCAAAGGCGACAGTCAGCATGATGACACCGGCGATGATAGTTTTTTTGCGTCCGATCTTACTGGCGACGATACCGACCGGCAGATACGCGAGGATCGCGGCGCCCTGCGCGATGATCAGGGTCATGTTGTAATCCTTGTGCAGGATGTTGGTGGCGTAAACAGAATACTTGGAAGTAACGGCGTTGTATCCCATGAACCAGAGAATGATCGAGGCTAGTATGAAAATCAGCGAACGCTTCTCGGCGGCGCCGAGCTTATGCTTGCCGGCGTTTTCAGCGATGGCTTCCTCCTCGTCACCGATACCGTATTCCCGTTCTTTTTCTTCTCTTTCTTTTACGAACAGAGGTTCACGCACCGTCAGCATGAAGATAATAAGTGCGGCGATCATGATACCGGCGATGACGGTAAAGAACGGGGTATAGGCCATCATGGAGTTCTTGACCGCACTGGTCGCGAAGACCATACCCAGCCCCAATACCAGAATACCGCCTGCGGAACCCATGAGGTTGATGATGGCGTTCGCTTTCGATCTCAGCGGTTTCATCGTCACATCTGGCATAAGCGCGACAGCCGGTGAACGGAAGGTGGACATGGCGACCAGTGTGACAAGCAGGAAGATCACAAACAGAACGAGCGGAAGCACCTGATTTCTGGTCACACCGGCGGCATAAGCCTGACGGGCGGGAACCACGTAATTGGTATAATCATGATTGGTAACGAGCTTGCCTTTGTCGTTGGTGACCTGCGAGCGGATCGCGGTAAATTCTTCCTTCGTATAAACGTCGGAAAGAACGAAACTGTCTCCGTCTGGGGTGATCAGCGCGGCATCTTTTTCCTCGGTGTAGATGATCTCCAGCGCCGCGGGATCATCGACCTTCGCGATAGCGGAAATGTGATTCAGCTGCATGCCGTCCACCAGTGACAGGGCGACAAAAGCGAGTGCGGCGGCGATGGTACCGATCAGGATGAACGGTGTACGACGTCCGAGCTTGCTGCGGCATTTGTCGGAGATGGCGCCGAACAGCGGCAGCATGAACAGGGCCAGGATGTTGTCCAGAGCCATGATGATGCCGGACCAGGTCTGTCCCATACCGAACTTGTTGGTCAGGATCATGGGGATGACGGTGTCATAGGCCTGCCAGAACGCGCAGATCAGGAAAAAGGCAAAGCCGACACAGATCGTACGGAAATAATTCAGTTTCATAGGTAAACCTCCGGGAAACATTTATTGTAACTGACAGTATTCCTGAAAGACTTCGGCATCTTCCTTCAGCTGATCCATATCCCGCTGAAAGATGCCGATAGCCGCCATATCATCCGGCTTGAGAATGGAGAAGACTTCCTGATAGGTATCCAGGATCTTCTGACGTTTTGTCTGAGGATCCAGACCCTCGAACATCTGGCCGCCGGCGAAGATTTTATAAGCGATGACCGGTTTATCGGTTTTCTTCAGTACATCCAGCATGACTTTCCGGTCCTGGGGATAGAAGACCCAGCCGGGAAGCGTATCAGCGGGAAGGTATCCGCCGGGAACGCCCGTCCGGTCGATCCGGGGATTCTGCAGGCAGGCAACATAAAAGTCCACCGGCCAGCCTTCCTTCTCACTTTTTTCGATCACATCCGGGCGGTGGGATCCGAGTCCCACGGGGATGCCCATGACACGGAATTTCTCGACCATTTCCAGGATCTCTCCGCAGCGGTCGGCCTCAAAGAGGTCGTCTGTGGTCGTACCCTGATGATAGATACCGATCGGCTCCACTTCCATCATCTGACGGATGGAAAAGTCCGGATAGACGCCGCGGAAAGGCTGAAAGATGAACTGAAGTTTCCCTCCCTCGCGGCGGTACTCTTTCAGCATCCGGATCACGAATGGGTCAGCCAGCGGAAGCATGGTTTTGTATCCGAGCTCTTGCGCGTGAAAAAGTGTTTCCAGAAACTTCTCAGCAGTATAGTATTCCACCATCTCCTTGCCCGGGATCCGGTGGCCGATATAGGAATAGCCGTTCATCGGATTATCTCCGAGGATCAGCTTACTTGCGGTATGACCGAAAAAGGATACTGTTTTCATCTTTCGCCTCCTTTTTTGAATGGATTCATTCTACCACAGACAGTGGAAAAAAACTACCGGATATGGTAAAATACTGTAGGAACTTTGCTCCGAAAACTTTGTTTACCAAGGAGACAGAAATGGGAAAAAATATATTTGGCAGATTATTGGGTACAGCGGCGGCGGTCACAGGCCTGGGAGCTTTCCTGCTCATGCCCGAGAGAGTGGATGAAGATCTTTACGCGCCGTTCCAGAGAAGGAACATCGCGCACCGCGGCCTGCACGATATGGAAAAAGGTATTCCGGAAAACTCTATCGCAGCATTTAACGCAGCGTGTGAAGCCGGTTACGGTTCTGAGCTCGATGTCCAGCTCACAAAGGACGGCCAGGTCGTCGTATTCCATGATGACGATCTGAAAAGGATCTGCGGCGTGGATGCGAGAGTCGATTCCAAAACGCTGGAAGAACTCGAAGAGCTGAAACTTCTCGGCACTGAACAGGGCATTCCGCTATTTGCCGAAGTACTGGCAGCGGTGGACGACCGCGCGCCTCTGATCGTGGAACTGAAATCCGGTCCGAACAATGATGAACTTTGCGAAAAAACCTACCAGCTCCTGGCCGGATATGAAGGGGAGTACTGCATCGAGAGCTTCGATCCGAGGATCGTCAAGTGGTTCCGGATCAACGCTCCCGAGATCGTCCGCGGACAGCTGGCCTGTCCGCCGGAGCATTACGGAAAAGGAGCAAATCCATACACCAGTTTTCTGATGGGAAACTGTCTGATGAATTTCCTGTCGCGTCCGCACTTTATCGCTTATGAGGTGACGGATCTGCCGATCACGGTAAAAGCCGCGATCCAGATGGGTGCCAAGCATGTCTGCTGGACGAGCAAGTCCGCGGCAAACGAAGAAGGCTGTGACACGGTCATCTTCGAACACTATCTGCCGAAGGTATGGTACTGAGAGCATGCGCCTGAAGGCGCACATAGGACGAAGCCCGGCCGTTATGGCCGGGCTTTTTTGGGCATTCTGTTCCTTGACAAACGAATCCCGATATGGGATAATTTTCTAGGCTTTTAAATCGGTCCTGAGAGACTGAAAAAGTGGAATAGTGAAAGGAGAAATCATGGGACAGAGGGATGATTCTGTATATCAGCAGATGATGACCGTGAACGGTCCTTTGGTTACATTTCCCGGCTTTCTGGATGTGCATGTGCACTTCCGGGAGCCGGGTTTTTCGTATAAGGAGACCATCCTTTCCGGAACGAAAGCGGCAGCCAGAGGCGGCTATACCGGTGTCTGCGCCATGCCCAACCTGAGTCCGGTCCCGGACAGCCTGGAACATCTGGCAGTCGAGGAGGATATCATCCGGAAGGACGCACAGATCGCGGTCTATCCTTACGCGGCGATCACGGTAGGAGAGAATGGTGAAAAGCTGGTTCCCATGGAGGAACTCGCACCCCATATCATTGCCTTTTCGGATGACGGCAAAGGAGTGCAGTCCGAAGAAATGATGCGGGAAGCCATGCGGCGCGCCGCGAAGCTTGGAAAACTGATCGTCGCGCACTGCGAAGACAACAGCCTGCTGAGAGGCGGGTACATCCATGAGGGCGTCTACGCGAAAGAGCATGGTCACAGAGGCATCTGCTCAGAGAGCGAATGGGGCCCCATCGCGAGAGATGTCCGGTTGGCGAAAGAAACCGGCTGCGGTTATCATGTATGCCATATTTCCTGCAGGGAGAGCGTGGAGATCATTCGTCAGGCAAAGAAGGACGGCGTGAACGTGACCTGTGAAACGGCCCCGCATTACCTGCTGCTTTCAGATGAAGATCTGCAGGAACTGGGCCGGTTCAAGATGAACCCGCCCATCCGCGGGAAGCAGGACCGGGAAGCGCTGATCGAGGGACTGCTGGACGGAACCATTGATTGTATCGCGACTGATCACGCACCTCACAGCGCGGAAGAAAAGGCAAAAGGCCTCGAGAAAAGCGCGTTTGGCATTGTAGGGATCGAAACAGCGTTCCCTCTGCTTTATACCTATCTGGTGAAGCCGGGTATCGTCCCTCTGGAGATCATCCTGGACAGGCTGATCAAACGTCCGAGAGAGCGATTCGGGATCCCGCTTCGGAGCGGAGAATCCTGTACCTGGGACCTGTCTTCGGAATACGAAATCAAACCGGAAGAATTCCTTTCCATGGGCAAGGCGACTCCCTTTGAAGGATGGAAAGTCTTCGGCCGCTGTATCAAGACCGTGTGCGGCGGAAAAACTGTCTGGGAAGAATAAGAAAGGCAATCAAAATGGCAAAAAGAACAGATATACAGAAGGTACTGATCATCGGCTCCGGTCCGATCGTTATCGGACAGGCGGCGGAATTTGACTACGCGGGCACGCAGGCGTGCCTCGCGCTGAAGGAAGAAGGCTACCAGGTCATCCTTTGCAACTCGAACCCGGCGACCATCATGACTGACACTTCTATCGCGGATAAGGTCTACATGGAACCTCTGACCCTGGAATATATCGCGAAGATCCTTCGCTATGAGCGTCCGGACGCGATCATTCCCGGAATCGGCGGACAGACAGGCCTCAACCTGGCCATGCAGCTGGAGAAGAAAGGCGTTTTGAAAGAATGCGGCGTCGAACTTCTGGGAACCAGCAGCTCAAGCATCGAGCGGGCTGAAGACCGTGAGCTTTTCAAGGAGATGTGCCAGTCTATCGGCGAGCCGGTCATTCCTTCCGAAATCACCTATTCGCTGGAAGAGGCGAAGCAGGCGGCGGAAAGGATCGGCTATCCGGTCGTCCTTCGTCCGGCATTTACCCTGGGCGGCACAGGCGGCGGATTCGCCTACGACGAGCAGGAACTGGAAGAGGTAGGTATCAACGCGTTTAAGCTTTCCCCGGTCCATCAGGTACTGATCGAAAAGAGCGTACGCGGATATAAGGAGATCGAGTTTGAAGTCATGCGGGACGGTAATGACCATGCCATCACGATCTGCGGCATGGAAAATGTCGACCCGGTAGGCGTCCATACGGGTGACTCCATCGTTGTCGCGCCGATTCTGTCTTTGAATGATCACGATCTGAAAATGCTGAACGATTCCGCCATCAAGATCATCCGTGAGCTGAAGATCGAAGGCGGGTGCAACGTCCAGTTTGCCCTGAATCCGAATTCCAGCGAATACTTCCTGATCGAAGTCAATCCGCGCGTTTCCCGTTCCTCCGCCCTGGCGTCGAAAGCGAGCGGCTATCCGATCGCACGCGTCACCGCCAAGATCGCCATGGGCATGGCACTGGAAGAGATCCCGGTAGCCGGCGGTACGGCCGCGATCGAGCCGTCGCTGGATTATCTGGTCGCTAAGTTCCCGCGTTTTGCTTTCGACAAATTCCCGCTGGCACCGAATCTTCTCGGCACCCAGATGAAAGCGACCGGCGAGGTCATGGGCATCGGATCCACCCTGGAAGAATGCTTCCTGAAATCCGTTCGTTCTCTGGAGACCGGCGTCTGCCACTTCCATCTGCCGAAGTTCGACAGTTTCGAAACTCAGGAACTGGAAAGCTATGTCGGCGAATTCCATGCGGACGGCGTCTTCGCGATCTTTGAAATGCTGCGCCGCGGAGAAAGTGTGCAGAAGATCTTTGAGCTGACCGAGATCACGCCGCTTTTCCTGGAAAGTTTCCTGAAGATCGTGGATATGGAGAATAAACTGAAACAGCTGGCGCCCATCAACCGGACGCCCGCGGGCATGGCCGTTCTCCGGGAAGCCAAGATCATGGGCTTTTCCGACAAGGCGATCGCGCATCTGTGGGGCACCAATGAACTGGACATCTATGCCAGAAGACAGGAGGAAAAAATCCATCCGATCTTCCGTATGGTGGATACCCTGCATACCGGCAAATATATCGCGTATCTCTATTCTTCTTATACGGGAAAGAACGAATCCCGACTGACAGACAAAAAGAAAGTGATCGTTCTGGGAGCCGGTCCCATCCGGATCGGCCAGGGCGTGGAGTTTGACTATTCTTCCGTCCACGCGGTCCAGACGATCAAACGCTGCGGCTATGAAGCCATCATTATCAATAATAATCCGGAGACTGTTTCTACCGACTATACCACCGCGGACAAGCTGTACTTCGAACCGTTGACCGTCGAAGACGTCATGGAGATCATCCATTTTGAACAGCCGGAAGGTGTTATCTGTTCCCTGGGCGGACAGACCGCCATCAACCTGGCCGAGCCGCTCATGGAGCGCGGCGTCAAGCTGATCGGAACAGACTGCGCGGCCATCGAACGCGCGGAAAACCGTGACAGCTTCGAGAAGATCCTGATCGATCTCGGCATTCCGCAGCCCCAGGGCGAAGCCATCACTGATATCGAAGAAGGCGTGAGAGTCGCGGAAAAGATCGGTTATCCGGTCCTGGTGAGACCTTCCTTCGTACTGGGCGGCCGCGCGATGCAGATCGTCGCGAACGAGCAGCAGCTGAGGGAATATCTGAAGACCGCGGTAGAGATCAGTGAGGATAAACCGGTCCTGGTCGACCACTATATCCGCGGCAAGGAGCTGGAAGTGGACGCGATCTGCGACGGAGTGGACGTATTCGTACCCGGTATTATGGAACTCGTCGAGCGGACCGGTGTACACAGCGGTGACTCGATCAGCGTCTATCCGACCTTCAGCGTTTCTGACAAGGTCAAGGGCACGATCCTTTCCTACGCGAAGAAGCTGGGACTTGGCATCGGTATCATTGGTCTTTACAACATCCAGTTCATCGTCGATCCGAAGGAGAATGTCTATATCATCGAAGTCAACCCGCGCTCATCCCGGACCGTGCCGTTCCTTTCCAAGGCGACCGGCTACTCGCTGGCGGACATCGCTACCGAGGTCATCCTGGGCAAGAGCCTGAAGGAGCAGGGCATCTTCGGCCTGTATCCCGATGAGAAGAAACGTTACTACGTGAAGGTACCGGTCTTCTCCTTTAATAAGATCAAAGGCCTCGACGCGTACCTTTCTCCGGAAATGAAATCCACCGGCGAAGCGATCGGCTACGATGACAAACTGAACCGTGCGCTGTACAAGGCCCTGCAGGCAGCAGGCTTAAGACTGAGAAACTACGGTACCGTCTTTGTGACCGTCGCCAGGGGAGACCGCGAGGAAGCCCTGCCGCTGATCCGCCGCTTCTATAACCTTGGCTTCAATATCCAGGCCACGCCGGGGACCGCGAAATTCCTCAAGGAACACGGCATCCGCACGCATATCCTCCACAAGATCAGTGAGGGAAGCGACGAGATCCCCGAAGCGATCCGTCAGGGACACCTGGCCTATGTCATCAACACGAGAGATCCGGGCAACATGTCCAGCGCCAGCGACGGCGCGAAGATGCGTTCACTCGCGACCGAAAACAACGTCACGATCTTTACAGCCCTCGATACCGTGCGCGTGCTTCTGGATGTACTGGAAGAAACGACACTTACGATCTCCACGATCGACGCATAAGGAATAAAAGATGAAAGATGAACGATTGAAGGTCCTTTCGAACCGGCCGCTGACAAGCGGAGATTCTCCCGTCTGGGAGATGGTGCTTTCCGGCGTAACGGAACCTATGCGGCCCGGTCAGTTCGTACAGATCGCTCTGCCCGGACGATTCCTCCGGCGGCCGATCTCGGTCTGTGATCTGCAAGAAGACCCCCAAAGCCCCGGTACCTTCCGGCTGACGATCGTATATAAGATCGTCGGGAAGGGGACTGCGGATCTGACCGGTTATCAGCCGGACGATGAACTGTCTGTCCTTACAGGACTTGGCAACGGGTATGACTTGTCGGACAGCGGCGATGATCCGCTTCTTTTGGGCGGAGGCGTTGGAACACCGCCCATGTACTTCCTCGCAAAGGAACTGATCAAAGAAGGGAAAAACGTCCGGGTGATCCTGGGATTCAACCGGATGGATGAGGTCTTTTATGAAAAAGAATTCCGCCATCTGGGCGCGGAAGTGACCGTTACGACTGTCGACGGAAGTTACGGAGAAAAAGGCTTCGTGACCGACGCGCTGCCAGGTGGAATCTCTTCCTACTATGCGTGCGGACCGGAACCGATGCTGAAAGCGGTACACAAAAAGATCGCCGCGCCCGGCCAGCTGAGCTTTGAAAGCCGGATGGGATGCGGATTCGGCGCGTGCATGGGATGTACCATGAAAACGGCCGGCGGGTACAAACGGATCTGCAAGGAAGGACCGGTGCTTCGGAAGGAGGAGATCCTGTGGGAAAACTGAGTGTAGATCTTTGCGGGATCCGGCTGGACAATCCGGTGATCCCCGCTTCCGGAACTTTCGGGTTCGGTTATGAGTTCGCGGAACTTTATGATATCAACTGTTTAGGAACTTTTTCTTTCAAGGGAACGACCCTGGAAGAACGATATGGCAATCCGCTCCCGCGGATCGCGGAGACGTCTTCCGGCATGCTGAACGCGGTAGGCCTGCAGAACCCGGGCGTAGATAAAGTGATCGCCGAGGAACTGCCCAAACTGTTTCAGGTCTTTCATAAACCGGTCATGGCCAACGTCAGTGGTTTCTCCATTGACGGTTATGTGGAGGTCGTCCGGCGGCTGGAAGCGGTGAAACAGATCGGCTGGCTGGAGATCAATATCAGCTGTCCGAACGTCCACGGCGGGGGAATGAGCTTCGGGACCGATCCGAAAGCGGCAGCCTCCGTGGTGGAGGCCGTACGGAAAGTAACGGCAAAGCCCTTGATCATCAAGCTTTCACCGAACGTGACGGATATCGTATCCATCGCGAAAGCCTGTGAAGATAAAGGCGCGGACGGCATCAGCCTGATCAATACGCTGCTTGGCATGCGGATCGACCTGAAAACCAAAAAGCCGATCCTTGCGAATACGACCGGCGGCCTTTCCGGGCCGGCCATCTTCCCGGTGGCGCTCAGAATGGTGTATCAGGTGGCCAGGGCAGTGAAGATCCCGGTCATCGGGATGGGTGGTGTCAGCACGGCCGAAGATGTGATAGAGATGATGATGGCAGGCGCGAGCGCAGTGGAAGTCGGCGCCGCGAATCTGGTGGATCCGCTGGCCTGCCCGAAGATCATTGAGGACCTGCCGCGGGTCATGGAACGCTATAGGATCGATCGTCTGGAAGATATTATCGGAGCAGTAGAATAGGAGGGGAATATGGCAAAAGATGTGATCATTGCCTGCGATTTTGCGGGTGCAGAGGAAACCATTCGGTTTCTGGACCAGTTTACGGATGAGAAACCGTTTGTAAAGATCGGCATGGAACTCTTCTACGCGGAAGGGCCGCAGATCGTTCGGGCGATTAAAGCCCGCGGACACAAGATCTTTCTGGATCTGAAGCTGCATGATATTCCGAACCAGGTAAAGAAGGCCATGGCAGTCCTTTCTTCATTGGATATCGATATCGTAAACGTCCACGCTGCCGGAACAAAAGCGATGATGAGAGCCGCTCTCGAAGGCCTGACCAGGCCGGACGGGACCAGACCGCTGCTCATCGCTGTCACTCAGCTGACCTCCACGGATCAGCAGGCGCTGGAAGAGGATCTGATGATCCACGCACCGATCGATGAAGTGGTCATGCACTACGCGAAGAACGCGAAAGAAGCCGGACTGGACGGCATCGTCTGTTCTCCGCTGGAAGCAGGAAAAGTCCATGAGATCTGTGGAAAGGACTTTATCACCGTGACGCCCGGCGTACGCTTTGCGGATGCGGCGAAGGATGATCAGAAACGCGTTATGACACCTGAACAGGCCGGAAAGATCGGATCTGACTATATCGTCGTAGGGCGGCCCATCACAGCGGCCGCGGATCCGGTCAGCGCTTACAAACGATGCTTACATGACTTCCTTGCGGAAAACCAGGGAGAGGTATAGGAGATTGAGAATGGACAGAGACGCATTAAAAAAACAGATCGCGCAGGATCTTTTAAAGATCAAAGCAGTATTCTTTTCGCCGGATGAACCCTTCACCTGGGCCAGCGGGATCAAAAGCCCGGTCTACTGCGATAATCGGCTGACCTTATCCGATCCGGCGGTCCGCACCGACGTAGAGGAAGGCCTGGTCTGTCTGATTCGGGAATATTATCCTCAGGCGGAAGCTCTGATGGGCACTTCCACCGCCGGGATCGCGCACGCCGCGATCAGCGCTCATCTGATGGGACTTCCCATGGGCTATGTCCGTTCCGGCAGCAAGGATCACGGAAGAAAGAACCAGATCGAAGGCAGGCTGGAAAAAGGACAGAAAGTCGTCGTCGTGGAAGATCTGATCTCTACCGGCGGCAGTGTGCTGGAAGTCGTGAACGTCCTTCGTGAGGTCGGCGCGGAAGTACTAGGCATCGTTTCGATCTTCACCTATGGTATGCAGAAAGGCATCGATCGCCTCACGGCAGCGAACGTCACGAACTATTCGCTCACGGATTTTGACTGTATCGCCAAAGTTGCGGCCGAGACCGGCTATATCCGGGAAGAGGACATCGTCCGGTTAATCGCTTTTAGGAACGATCCGTCCGATGAATCCTGGATCAAAGGAGGTAATAAGGAATGAAAGCAGTTATTGATATTCTGGACCTCTCCACAGAAGAGATCATGGAGCTCATTGCCACCGCGCAGGATATTATAGCGGATCCCGATAAGTACGCGCATGCCTGCGATCGTAAGAAGCTCGCGACGCTTTTCTTTGAACCGTCGACCCGTACGAGGATGAGTTTCGAAGCGGCTATGTATGAACTCGGCGGCCATGTCATCTCCATGTCCAGCGCAGCTTCCTCCAGCGCGGCAAAAGGCGAGAGCGTCGCGGACACCGCCAAGACCATCAGCTGCTACGCGGACATCATCGCCATGCGCCATCCGAAGGAAGGCGCGGCACTGGTCGCGGCGACGAACGCCTCCATCCCGGTCATCAATGCCGGTGACGGCGGCCATTGCCATCCCACGCAGACCATGGCGGATCTTCTCACGATCTACCGTGAGAAAGGACGTTTTGATAACCTGACGATCGGCGTATGCGGCGACCTGAAATTCGGCCGTACGGTCCACTCGCTGGTCGGAGCCATGTCCCGCTATCCCGGCAACAAATTCATCCTGATCTCGCCGGAAGAGCTGAAGCTGCCGAGCTACGTAAAGCAGGAACATCTGAAAGCCAAACATATCCCTTATGAGCAGACGACAGACCTTGAGAAAGCGCTGCCGAAGCTCGACATACTGTATATGACCCGCGTCCAGCGCGAACGCTTCTTCAACGAAGAAGATTATCTGCGCCTGAAAGACAGCTATATCCTGACCAAGGATAAGATGAAACACGCGCCGGAAAACATGATCGTCATGCATCCGCTGCCGCGTGTCAACGAGATCAGTGTAGCCGTGGATGACGATCCGCGTGCCGCCTACTTCAAACAGGTCTTGAACGGCAAGTACATGCGTATGGCCCTGATCCTGAAAATGCTGGGCATCCGCGTAGATAAGGCTTAAGGAGGAGAAACCGATGAATATAGATTCGATTCAGAACGGCATCGTGATCGACCATATCAGCGCCGGTAAAGGCATGAAACTCTATTCTCTGCTGGGCTTGGACCAGACGGATCTGTCCGTCGCGATGATCCGCAACGTTCACAGCAAAAAGATGGGTAAAAAGGATATCATCAAGATCGACGCCGATATAAACGTGAACCTGGATGTGATCGGCTATGTCGATCCCGGCGCCACCGCGAATATCATCCGTGACGGCGTACTTGTAGAAAAACGGACGATCGGCCAGCCGGAACTTCTGACGGACGTCCTTCGCTGTAAGAATCCCCGCTGTATCACCTCCACCGAGCAGGAACTCAAGCACATCTTCCGCCGTTACGGAAGCGGAGAACGCAGTATCTACCGCTGCGTCTACTGCGAGACGAAGGCGGAATAGACCAACAGCAGAATAACCTAAAAAAGAAAGGCCTTGAGCATCTCAAGGTCTTTCTTTGTGTGATAAGTATTGACGATCAGAGTGAATACAGAAAGATCATCAGCGGCATAGTCAAAAGCGCGACGACGGTCGTCGCCATATTGATGGCGCTGGCATAGGCCGGAGTTTTGTCGTGGAACTGCGCGATCTGGACTACCGTGGTAGCAGAGGGGGTGATGGTCGCCAGCAGCGTGATCAGAAGGATCGTTTTTCCGTCCGGATGAAGCGTGTAGAGAGGTGTGAACTTAAGTACGATCAGCACGAGCGCCGGCAGAACCACCATTTTCAGCGCAATGATCAGATAGATACGGGCGCTGGAGAAGACTTTTTTGAACTCTACGGAGGCCAGCAGCATACCCAGCATGATCATACTCACGGGGCCGAGGCAGGCGGAAAAGGCACTGACCGTACTGCCGATCAGCGGCGGCAGTTTGATCCGGGTAAGGAACAGGATCACGCCAAGGAAAATAGCGATCACATTCGGATTGGTGAATATCTTTTTCCACTGGACTTTGGGTTTTTCCTCGATCAGAATATTGCCGTAGGTCCAGATGAGGATCATCTGAAACGCACAGTAAGTGCTGGTATAAATGACCCATTCCTCGCCCATGGCGGCGGTAATGAGCGGGATGACCAGGTTGCCGGCGTTCGAATACATAATGGAACTCATCTCGACACCGGTGAGGCGAAGCGGCTTTTTCAGCAGCCGGACAAAGATCAGTATACCGACCTGAATGACAATACCTACCCAGAGGGAAAGGAGAAAACCATCCCGGATCTCGGGAGTATAGTCGATCTGGAACGCATTGATCATAGCGGCCGGCACGATCAGATATACAAGGACATTCGAGATGGGCTTGCTGTCTTCGGAGCGAACGATCTTGACTTTTACGAGCAAAAAGCCCAGAGCCATCATAAGAAAGAGGACGAAAACCTGTCTGGTAAGTGCGATTGTCATAAGGAACCTCCGGAGCGGAGAATAATGGTTTTTGACTGTCCTTTCATTATACGCGAGATAAAAGGATGTGTCAAAAGGTTTTGAAAGAAGATGAGAGATTCAAAAAGCCCGCAAATTAAGGGTAAAAATATATTGACAACCCCTTAATTTGCGGGTATACTTCTGCTTAGCGAGGTGAACTATGAAGAATGAATATGCATTTGCTGATAAGATAAGCGGAGAAGACCTGAAAATCTCCCGGAATTATTTACACCTGACGCAGCGCCAATTATCCGAACTGATAGGTGTCAATATTAAAACGGTTGAACGGTGGGAGAAACCACAGACAGTCATCGATGGTCCTGTCGTACGGTTGATTCGTATTTTAGTGGAAAAGCCAAACCTGATCGAGCAGTTCCGGATTCCTGAGCAGGAACTGCCTTTGCGCATGTTATATTATTATCGGGATGAACTATGTACAATTGCGGATGTCGATGAAAATCAAGGGCTTGTAGAAGTAATCAATTTCACAGATCGGCTTCAGTACAGGGCTTTCGGGAGTCAGAGGGATGTTTCAATAAATGGTTTTTATGAGTTTCTGGAAAGCCGATGTATGCCAAAATCACGGGATAAACTGGAACTGGAATTAAGAGAGCTGGGACTTCCCTTCTACGATCCTTTGTTAATTATTGAGAAAACAAAAGGGAAGATGGCGGAAGATGATTTCTGGATCGACCTTAGGTGGAAAATGAAAGAGGTGTGATAATGGTTGAATTGTTTTCGGAGGATATCGTTCCGAATGATCATCCTTCTTCGAAGGGTAATCAGCTGAAATGGAAAACAGGAGGTGAATGGTTCAAGGCAGATGCAGTTGGATACGAAGGACTGGCCGAGTATGTAGTTTCTCATTTGCTTCGGTATTCATCACTGCGGGAAGATCAGTATGTTCTTTATGATACCGTTCAAATTCGATATCGGGACAAGGTTTTTCTGGGTTGTCGGTGTAAGGATTTTCTCATGGAAGGCAGTCAACTGTTTACATGGGAACGCTTATATCGGAATCTCACAGGCAGAAGTCTTTATGTATCCGCATTTCATTTTCCTGAGGTAAAAGAGCGACTGAGTTTTATCGTAAGTCAGATGGAACGGGCAATAGGGATTTCCGGTATCGGAGAGTATCTGACATGTTTGGTTGAGATCGATTCGGTGTTTTTGAATGAGGATCGTCATATGCACAACATAGCGGCGATCAGAAAACCGGATGGAAGCTATGCCTTCAGCCCGATTTTTGATCATGGTGCGTCGCTGCTTTCTGATACAGCCTTGGATTATCCAATGGGAAAAGATATTTATGAATTGATCATTCTGTGCAGAAGTAAGACACTGGCATGGTCATTTATCGAACAATTGGAAGCGGAAGATGTATACGGGGTTCAGATTCATTTTTCATTCGGAGAACAGGAGATTGATGAAGTGCTGGGTAATGAACCATACTATCCGGCAGAGACAAAAGAACGAGTGAAACGTATTCTGCTGGAGAGGAAAAGGCAGCACGGATATCTGTTTTCATGATCTCGTAAGGAGGCGGTAACATGCAATACCTGCATTTGATCGGCAATGCGCATCTGGATCCGGTATGGCTGTGGCGGTGGCCGGAAGGCGCCGCGGAGATCAAGGCGACGTTCCTTTCCGCATTGGAACGGATGGAAGAGACGCCCGGATATATCTTTACGGCCGGGGCAGTGCGGTATTATGAATGGGTGTATGAAAATGAATCGGCGCTGTTTGCCCGGATCGAGGAGAAGGTCCGGGAAGGCCGATGGGTACCGGTCGGCGGATGGTGGGTGCAGCCGGACTGCAACGTGCCTTCCGGAGAGTCATTTGCCCGGCATACCCTGCTTGGACAGGCTTTTTTAAAACAGTTTCTGAACCACCCCGCGAAGATCGGATACAACGTGGATTCTTTCGGACATAATGCCGGTATTCCACAGTTACTGAAAGAAAGTGGGATGAAGTACTATGTCATGATGCGGCCGGGCGAGCATGAGAAACATCTGCCGAGCGTTTTCTGGTGGGAAGGAGCGGATGGAAGCCGGGTACTGACCCATCGGATCATGGCGGAGTATTCTTCCGGCGCGGACGGGAAGAACCTGGAAAAGAAGATCGATCAGATCAGGGCAGAAAGTGAGCGGATCGGACTGCCGCTCATGGTATTTTACGGCGTTGGCGATCATGGCGGCGGACCGACGCATGCCACACTGGAAAAACTCACTTCGATGATGAAAGAAGATACATCGCTGCTGTTTTCTGATCCGGAAAGCTATTTTGCTGAGCTGGAAAAGTATGGAGATCAGATTCCTGTTATAAAAGGGGATCTGCAGCATCACGCCAGTGGATGCTACTCGACAGACGGACCGGGAAAGCAGGCACATAAACACGCGGAAGCGGAGCTGGTCGACGCGGAGAAGATGATGTCGGTCGCTCATGAGAAGCTGGGACTTCCCTATGAAGCAGATGCGCTTCGGCAGAGCTGGAAGACGCTTCTTTTCAATGAGTTTCATGATATCATGGGGGGATGCAGCCTACGGGAAGCCCTGGAGGATATGCATCAGGAACTCGGCGGAGTTCGCGGCGCTGCGCGGGATCATTTGAACAAGGCGCTCCAGAAGATCGCGTTTCATGTGGATACAGAGAACGGGAAGCCCTATTCTCTGACCAAGGAGTTTGACTGGACAAACTGGGAGACCGCGGCCGGCGGTGCGCCGGTGATCGTTTTCAATACGCTTTCCTGGCCGGTGAAAGCACCGGTACAGGTCTACAATGTGGCATCCCGTATAGAGGATGAGGAAGGGCAGGCTGTACCGGTCCAGAACGTCCGGGCTGCCCGGACTACCAGCCAGAAGCAGGATTCGATCTTCCTGGCGGAGGTACCTGCCATGGGTTACCGGCTGTACCGGATGGGGCGGCATCTTCCGGCGCCGGAGTTTGCGGAGAACGATCTGTCTTTCGGAGAAGATCATATAGAGAATGAATTCTTTCGGATCCGCTTTGAAGGTGGAGAGATCTGTGAGATCCTGGATAAACGGATCGGTCGGAATATCCTTCGCTCACCGATCGGACTGAAGGTGATCGACTGTTCCGCGGCGGATACATGGGCTCATGGGATCTTTACTTTCCATGATCTGCGCGGATGTTTCCGCGGGATCTCTGCGAAGGCAACGGAAACGGGGCCTGTACGGGCGACAATATGCCTGGACTCTTCCTATGGCGCTTCAAAGCTGCGGCTGATGGTAAGCCTGCTGCCGAAAGAAGCGAGGATCTATCTTTCGGCGCGTCTTCTCTGGGTGGAGGAGCAGGCCATGGCAAAACTTTCTGTGCCGCTGACCATGGAGGCACAGACAGCTTCTTTTGAACAGGCGTACGCGGTCGTGGAAAAGACTCCTTCCGGAAGGGAACAGCCCGCGCAGATGTGGGGCGATGTGACAGGTGCTCTGAAAGACGGATCCGTTTATGGTGCCGCATTGGCGAATGACAGTCGGTACAGCTATGAAACGGATGGCAGTGAACTGCGGCTGACGCTGGCCCGTTCCGCAGCTTACGCGGATCATGCCGGGCCCAAGGTGCGGGATGAATTCTCGGAATGTATGGATCTGGGCGAGCATCGGATAGAGATGGTACTGGTACCACATGTGGGATCCGCGATGTCTTGCGGTATCGACCAGGCGGCACAGGAATTGATGCATCCGCTGATGCCGATCTTTGAGACTTATCATCCGGGTGAACTGCCGAAGAAAGATTCCTTTGCCTCCGTCGGTGGGCCGGTCCGGATCACGGCGCTGAAACAGGCCGAGGACGGAAACGGTATCATCGTACGGCTGTGGAACCCGCAGCCGGAGAAGGTTTCCTTTGAGGCGAAGATTCACTATCTGGATGTTTCTTTCGGGGGCGAGCTGGATGGATATAAGTTTGCCGGTTACCGGATCACGGCGGACAGACAGGTGATCCCCGTCGACCTAATGGAAATGGAGAAAAAAGATGGAGAAATATAAAGGAGTTCCGGAGGGACTGAGGGAAGCTTATGATCAGGCGTTTTCGATCCTGGAAGAGACATTTCTTTCCGGTGGGAAACTGCTGATCTGCGGGAACGGCGGTTCCTGCGCGGATGCCGAACATATCGAGGCGGAACTGATGAAGGGATTTCGCTTGATGCGGCCGGTCGGGAACGCGCTTTTCCCTGACGGAGCACCGGACGAAGCGCTTCAGAAGCTTCAGGGAGCGCTTCCGGCGGTCGCGCTTTCAGGCAGCAGTCCGCTAGTTTCCGCTGTCATCAACGATACCGACGCGGATCTTCTTTTCGCGCAGCAAGTGCTGGGACTGGGAAAAGAAGGGGATGTACTTCTTTGTATCTCCACTTCCGGGAACGCAAGGGATTGCTGTTTGGCGGCGATGGTAGCAAGGCAGAAGAAGATGACGGTGATCGCTCTGACCGGACAGACAGGCGGAAAGCTCGCAGGACTTGCCGACTGTCTGCTGAATGTGCCGGAAAAAGAAACGTATAAGGTACAGGAACTGCATCTGCCGCTCTATCACGCGCTTTGCGCGAGGCTGGAAGAAAGTTTTTTCGGGGGAGAACGCATATGAAACAGTATCTGGGACTGGAGATCGGCGGAACTAAGACCAGTGTATGGCTGGGAGAAGCAGAGGGAAACGGCATCCGACTGATCGGGCATCGGATCTTTCCGACGCCGCGTGATCCGAAGGATTGTCTGCCGCTGATGAAGGAAGCGGGAGAAGCGCTTTTAAAAGATTTTCCCGGTAAACCTGCTGCGATCGGGATCAGCTGCGGCAGTCCGCTGGACTCGAAACGCGGCATGATCCTGACACCGCCGAACCTTCCTCTATGGCAGGATGTCGCGATCACGGACTGGGCGACGGAACAATGGAACGTGCCGGCCTATCTGCAGAACGATGCGGATGCCTGCGCACTGGCGGAATGGCAATATGGCGCGGGGATGGGCACTCAGAATATGATCTTTCTGACCTGCGGGACCGGATTCGGCGCCGGACTGATCCTGAACGGACAGTTGTATTCGGGAAGTATCGGCATGGGCGGAGAGATCGGCCATGTTCGTCTGGCGGATCGGGGTCCTGTCGGATACGGGAAGCGCGGGTCAGCGGAAGGGTTCTGTTCAGGTGGAGGGATCCGGCAGATCGCTGAGACTTTTGCGCTGGAAGCGGCACAGTCCGGGAAACGACCGGCATGGGCCGGAAATGCGTTTACGACGAAAGATGTCGCGCTGGCGGCGCAGGCAGGAGATGAGACAGCGATCCGTGTCTGGGAGGAGGCCGGGTACTGGCTTGGCCGGGCGGTATCGATCCTGGTGGATCTTCTGGATCCGGAGATGATCGTGCTGGGTTCGATCTTTCAGCGAAGCGGACATCTGATGCGGCCGGCCATGGAGAAAGTGCTCCATGAAGAATGCCTTCCGGCAAATCTGGCTGCCTGCAGGATCGTTCCCTGCGCACTGGGTGAAGAAATGGGCGGCTACGGCTGCATGGCGATCGCGGAAATATTCGGAAAATAAATAAGGCGAAAAGAAAAACCGCCGGGAATGCCTGAGTAAGACTTTTCCGGCGGTTTTGTGTCGCAGTGCACTTGGCAGGGCACGTCTGTTTGATAGGTTTATCCCTCGATCTTCTTTACACCAAGGGTCGCGGTGATACCATTGATATCCCAGTCTTTGGTATAGAAGGAATCATCGGCGGCAGGAACGATCTCGTCGCAGAGAGTATCAGCCTTGATCTGATCAGCGTTGGCTTCCAGGATGGGAGTCAGCTTTTTGTTTTCCGCCAGGTAGATGCGGATGTGATCGGTGACCTCGAAACCGGCTTCCTTACGCATGGTCTGCAGTTTGCTCGTCAGCTCGTTGACGAAACCTTCTTCGATGAGTTCGGGCGTGAGGTTCGTATCCAGCGCGACGGTGACAGCACCTTCCGACTGGGCGACGAATCCGGGAACCTGGCTCATTTCCGCGAGGACATCGGCCTCGAAGAGCTCAACGATCTGACCGTCAAAGTCGAAGCGAAGAGCTTCGCCGGAAGTCAGGGTCTTGTAGGCCGCCTGGCCGTCCTCGATCGAAGAAAGGGCCTGACGGATCTTACCAAGAAGTTTACCGTATTTCGGACCGACGGTGCGAAGCTGCGGTTTGAAGGTGTAGCTGACAAACTTGCTCGCGTCCGCGGTGAATTCGACTTTCTTGATATTCAGCTCGTCGGCGATGATCTCAGCGAAGTAGTCTTCGAGTGCTTCGGGCGCCTGTACAAACATCTTGGAAAGCGGCTGGCGGTTCTTGATATTCGAGAGGTTGCGGGCCGCATGGCCAAGAGTCGTCACGGAAAGGACCTCTTCCATGGAGTTTTCCAGATCCTTGTCGATCCAGGCCTCATTGACTGCCGGATAATCACAAAGATGGATACTCGCCGGAGCGGAAGGATCCACATTCACGACCAGATTACGGTAGATGTCTTCGGTCATGAACGGGATCATGGGAGCGGCTGCTTTGCTGATCGTGACCAGCGCGGTATAAAGCGTCATATACGCGTTGATCTTATCCTGTTCCATGCCCTTCGCCCAGTAGCGCTCACGGCCGCGGCGGACATACCAGTTCGACAGGTCGTCGACGAAACTCTGCAGCTCACGGGCGGCTTCGGGGATCATATAATTGGCAAGATCACTGTCGACCGCTTTGACGACAGAATTCAGCTTGGAAAGGATCCATTTGTCCATGACGGACAGCTTGTCATATTCCAGCGAATACTTGGTAGGATCGAACTGATCGATCTCGGCGTAGAGCACATAGAAAGCATAGGTGTTCCACAGCGGGCGCAGGAATTTCCTCTGCGATTCGATGACCGCTTTGTCATGGAAACGGTTCGGCAGCCAGGGAGCGGAATTGATATAGAAATACCAGCGGATCGCGTCAGCACCGTATTTGGCCAGCGCGTCCATCGGATCGACAGCGTTGCCTTTGGATTTGGACATCTTCTGTCCGTCTCCGTCAAGCACCAGACCCAGAACGATCACGTTCTCATAGGCCGGTTCATTGAAAAGCAGGGTGGATTCAGCCAGCAGTGAATAGAACCAGCCGCGGGTCTGATCGACCGCTTCCGAGATGAACTGTGCCGGGAACTGATCCTCGAAGAGCTCTTTATTTTCGAAGGGATAGTGATGCTGCGCGTAGGGCATAGCGCCGGAGTCGAACCAGCAGTCGATGACTTCCGGAACACGGTTCATCTGACCGCCGCATTCACAGCGGACTTTGATCTCATCGATATAGGGACGATGCAGTTCCACGTTGCAGGCATCCAGGGACGGATCGGAACTGGGACTTCCCAGAACCGTGCCGGCCTCGGGCCAGTTGACCGCTCTTTCCTTCAGTTCCTTGCGGGAACCGACCGCGGTGCGGCGTCCGCAGTCGGGGCACTCCCAGATATTCAGAGGCGTTCCCCAGTAACGGTTACGGCTGATGCCCCAGTCCTGGATGTTTTCCAGCCAGTCACCGAAACGTCCGGTTCCGATGCTTTCGGGGATCCAGTTGATCTTGTTATTGTTCGCGATCAGGTCTTCCTTGACGGCGGTCATCTTGATGAACCAGGATTCGCGCGCGTAGTAGATCAAGGGCGTGTCACAGCGCCAGCAGAAGGGATAATCATGTTCAAATTTCGGCGCGTCGAAGAGAAGGCCGGCTTTTTCCAGATCGACCAGGATCTTCGGATCGGCTTCCTTGACGAACATACCGGCGTAAGGCGTTTCTTCCGTCATGCAGCCTTTCCCGTCGACAAGCTGTACGAAGGGAAGATCATACTTGCGGCCGACATTGGCGTCGTCCTCACCGAAGGCCGGTGCGATATGTACGATACCGGTACCGTCGGACATGGTGACATAACCGTCACAGGTGATATAGTGAGCCTTGCCGTGTTTCTTTTCCACGACATCGCCGGTGAAGCCGAAAAGCGGCTCATATTCTTTATATTCCAGATCCGTTCCTTTATAGGATTCCAGGATCTCATAGGCCTTTTCGCCTTCTTTGGCAAGCGGGCCGAGGACCTTGTCAAGAAGCGCTTCGGCCATATAATAGATATTTCCGTCGATCGCGCTTACCTTGCAGTAGGTCTCATCCGGATTGACGCAGAGCGCGACATTGGACGGAAGTGTCCAGGGCGTGGTCGTCCAGGCGAGGAAATAAGCGTCTTCCTCTTTGATCTTAAAGCGAACGACGGCGGAACGTTCCTTGACATTCTTGTAGCCCTGCGCGACTTCGTGCGAAGAAAGCGGGGTGCCGCAGCGCGGGCAGTAGGGGACGATCTTGAAACCT
The DNA here is from genome assembly GCA_017442735.1 of Bacillota bacterium. Lineage (GTDB taxonomy): Bacteria > Bacillota > Clostridia > Lachnospirales > Bianqueaceae > RUG760. The sequence goes on along the minus strand of JAFRZE010000049.1, from coordinate 95,805 downwards.
TTGTAAAGAAGGCCTTTGTCATAGATCTCCTTTAATGCCCACCACTCGGACTCGATAAAATCGTCATGATAGGTAACATAGGGATGATCCATGTCCGCCCAGAAACCGACCTTGCCGGAGAATTCCTCCCACATGCCCTGGTATTTCCAGACACTTTCCTTGCATTTCTGGATAAAGGGAGCCAGGCCGTACTGTTCGATCTGCTCTTTGCCGTTCAGGCCGAGTTCTTTTTCGATCTCCAGTTCGACCGGCAGTCCATGGGTATCCCAGCCGGCTTTGCGCGGAACCATGTAGCCTTTCATGGTTCTGTAGCGCGGGATCATATCCTTGATGACACGGGTCAGCACATGACCGATATGCGGCTTGCCGTTGGCGGTAGGGGGCCCGTCATAAAAAGTATAGGTAGGCGCGTCTTTGCGAAGCGCCAGACTCTGCTCAAAGATATGCTGCTGTTTCCAGAAATCCAGCACTTTATTTTCACGCTCGATGAAGTTCATGTCGGCTGAAACTTTGTTATACATAACATCCTCCCATAAAAAACCAGTACCCGTTATTTTAGCATCGGCGAAGGGGCATTGTCAAGAAAAGAGTTGGTATACGGATGGTATTGTGTCAGATCAGAAGCGCCGAAAGGATCAGCAGAAGCTGCGCGGCGGTATAGGTCTCCATAATACCGGTCTCGCCTGACCCCTTGAACATCCGGAAGGAAAGAATCGTATCCGAAGTGGTAAAGAGGATCGCGCCGAGTAGACCCAGGCAGGCGGAGAGCGGCGAGGCATAGGAAAACCGAAGAGAGGCCGAAAGGAACAGAAGAACCAGCGCGCCAAGGTAAAGCCCGAGCGGGATACGAAGCTGTCTGGTTTCTTCGATCATAAAGAGCTGGCGGATCATAAAGACGAGATAGAACACGCTGATCACGAAACAGAGGATCAGAGGCAGGAACCGGCGGGAGGACTGGGCCTGGAAGAAGGGCCGGGCAAAGGCAATAATATAGAAGACATGGCCTGCCAGAAATGAACCAAGGCCAGCGGGAAAGAGCTTTGGCGATACTTCCAGCAGAACATCCCCTGCCCATCCGCAGACGAGGGCCAGCACGATCAGCCAGCTGATCGTCTGAGGCTGCAGCATACCGGAAAACGGCCAGCCAAGCAGACAGCTGGCGAGATAAAAAGCCAGCAGAAGCGGCATCAGGCAGAATTTGAGCAAGCGGAACCGCTGGGTATACAAATCTGCCAGCCGCTGGTTCAGTCCCTCTTTTGAGACCTTTCCGTCTTTCAGCAGCGCCCGTCTTTCCGCCCAGATCGAGTCACAGGTAGAAAACACAAGATAAAGGACCAGAAACAGAACCGGAATGAAAACCATGGATGAAACCTCCTGAGAGAGATCAGTCAAGCGGTATATTTCCATATATTATAACAGATTGTTTCATTTTTTGAAACTTTTCCATTTCATGGCACAATTCTGCTATACTATAGACAAATCAAAAGAGCGGAGGAAAACCCCATGAAAAGAATTGCTGTTTTATTTGCTGACGGATTTGAAGAAAGTGAATCTCTCACGATCGTTGATATATTAAGAAGAGCTCAGATGGATTCTGTGATCGTCGGTGTTACAGGAAAAGAAGTCATGGGTGTCCATGACATCAATGTTCGTGCCGATATCGAACTGAAAGATGTGAAAGCGGAAGATTTCGACATGGTCGTCGTGCCCGGCGGATATGTCGGTGTGGATGCCCTGATGTACAGTCCTGAGACGATCGAATTCATCCGTGATATGGACAGCCTCGGCAAGTTTGTCACAGCGATCTGCGCCGGCCCGAGAGTCCTGGAGGCTGCCGATGTGCTGGGTGAAAGGAACTACACCTGCTATCCCGGTCAGGAAGCCAAGATCATCTCCGGCAAACACCAGCAGGCGCTGGTCATCCGTGACGGAAACCTGATCACCGCGATCGGTCCGGCGATCTGCTACGCCTTCGCGTACGCGCTCGTCGACGCGCTGGGTGGCGACTCCCTGGCTGTCAAAAACCGTATGGTCTATTTCAACGCTTTTGATGAGGCATCCAGTCACCTGGATCCCTGCCCGGAAAAGGTCGATCGTCCGAAAGAAGAGAAGAAGGTCGCCATCCTGATGAAAGAAGGATTCGAGGAAGGGGAGACTTTCACGATCGTGGACATCATGCGCCGACTGGATGTTGAGTGCACGACTTTCTGCTTCAGCGAAGATCTCTGGGTAAAGGGCATGCACGGCATTATGATCGAGGCGGATGAGAGCTTCTCCGATGCCATCGAAGAGTATGACGTGGTGGTTCTTCCCGGCGGACGTCCCGGCGGCGCGAATCTCGCGGCGGATCCCCAGGTCATCGATCTTCTGAAACGCTGGAATGAGATTCCCGGCAAGCTCCTCACTGCGCTTTGCTCCGGTACGACTGTCCTCGCGGCGGCGGAGGTGATCGAAGGCAAGCATATGACCGGCTACACCGGCTATGCGGCGAAGCTTCCCGGCGCGATCTTTGAGGAGACGCTGGCAGTCGCGGATCAGAATCTGGTCACTTCTCAGGGCCCCGCGACCGGTTATCCCTTTGCTTTCAAACTGGCCGAGACCCTCGGCTATGATACACGCATCGTTCGTTCCCGGCTGATGTATGACTTCGCGGGTGGCAAGAATGCTTAAGAAAGAAAACCTTCGTTACCTGCTGGTCCTGATCTGCTGCTGCCTGATGGCAGCCAGTTCGGTCGGCGTTTTCACAAACTCCGTGGGCGTTTTCTATACGACAGTTTCCGCGGATCTCGGCGTTGGCCGAGGCGCCTTCGCGTTTCACGCTACGCTTTGCGCGCTGACCTGATCATGCATTATCGGCCGGTATGGTAGGCAATATCGTGAGCAAACTTATCATAGGAACGCTTTCCGATAAGATCGGTCCTTTCAAAGCTTCCATGTGTATGATCACCATCAACGCGCTCTCTCTTCTGGGACTGCTGCTCCTTGGAGGGAAAGCGGAGTGGATCATGTATACGATCGCTTTCTTCTACGGATCGGTCTACGCAGTTGGCGCGGTAGGCATCCCGCTGCTGACAAGAAAGCTTTTCGGAACGCACAATTACTCGTCCGCCTATTCTGTCATCACGATCTTCACCAGTGTCGGAAGTGCTTCCGCGCTGACGATCATCGGCTTGATCTATGATCTGACCGGCGGTTATACCGCCGCCCTGATCGCGGGTCTTTCCATCGACGTCATCAACCTGATGATCCTGGTGATACTGGCAGGGATACACAAAAAAAGGATACAGCAAGCGTAAAGCTGACCTAAGGTCGGAGACGGCCTTAGGTTCGTATGCTTTTCGGAGGTCAAAAATGGCTTACTATACGAAACTTCCCATCGTTCTTCTGTCTGAGATCGCCGCTGCCCGGGAGGATTCCTACCGGGCCCGTATGGCTTCGTATCTGCTGGAACATATGGGACAGAGCCTGACAGCGGAAGAGATCGCCCGCGACTGCTTCGTGTCCAAGAGTGCTGTCAGCCGCTTCTGCCGCGAGATCGGGCTGGAAGATTTCGGTGAACTGAAGGAACTCCTGGCCAAGACAGATAAAAACTTCGAACGGATCGGCTCGGATCTGTCAGTGGAGGAACGTTTCCGGCAGGTCGCAGCTCGGGCTGCAGATGCCATGACCAGGTGCGCCGAGACGCTGGATCGTGCTACGCTGTCTGAGCTCGTCCGATCGATCCGTACATCGGAGAGGATCGCCTGCTTCGGCCTTCTGAAAGCGGAAGCCGCGGCGATCAATCTGCAGAGTGATCTGACCATGCTGGGGCTGAAGGCACTGACCAAAGTCTCCTACAAAGACCAGATGGATTTTCTGCGTGAATCGGTTCCGTCTGATCTGATCATTGTTTTCAGTTATCAGGGGATCTATTTCGAATATGACCTGCCCGCCGAGATCCGCGAAGGTCATGGCAAAGTATTTATCGTTACCGGCAATCCGGCGGCACGGGAAAAGCTTCTGAAAAGACCGTTGGTCAAGGGCGTTCTTTGCTTTTCATCGGATCTGGATTTTATTTCACATCCCTACCAGCTCCTGGCTGCTTCCAGTATCATCGCGCAGGAAGTCGCCGCGAAAGATAAGGATTGACAAGCGAGTGCAAATGTGATACACTATCGCCTGGATCAAAAGATGTATCATTTGAGACAGTTTTTGAAACGATACCCGAGAGGAAAGGAACATGACACAGTCACTCACCAGGTCACACCAGGAGATCGTCAGGAAATGCTTTCTTTTCAAAGGCCTCCCGGAGGACAGGCTCGAAGAGATTATGAAAGAGCTTTCGGCCAGGAGTTTTCACGGAGGAGAGCCCATCTACACGCCCGAAGAATATGAGAAATCGCTGGGGATCGTGGTGGAGGGGGAAGTCTCCGTGATGAAGCCGGGCGGCGCACAGCTGAATGTCATCAAAAAAGGCGGTTGTTTCGGCGCGGCAGCCCTGTTCGATGAGGATCAGGAGGCAGGGGGATATGTGACGACGCTGATCGCCCACAAAGCCTGTCAGGTGGTCTTCATTTCCGATGTCCGGCTCATGGAGTGGTTCTATGACTATCCGCAGATGGCCATCAATTACATTCGTTTTCTTTCCGGCCGGGTCCGGTTTTTGAACAAGCGGATCGACAGCTATACTTCGCCGAGTTCGGAAGAGGCACTCATGAAACTGCTCAGAGAATCAGCGGATGAGGAAGGCAGCGTACTGGTCCAGGGAGGATACGCCAAACTGGCGAGGACTCTGTCCTTGAGCCGTGCGACACTGTACCGGGCGCTTGGAAAGCTGGAAGAAGAGGGTTTGATCCAAAAAGATGGAAATACGATCCAGGTTCTGGATCGCCATGGAATGGCGAGGAGGTAATCTAAATGAAAAAAGTAATGAGTATACTGTTGGTTCTGGTTCTGGCACTGGGTATGATGACCGGCTGTACCAAACAGGAAAGCGTTCCGGAAGAAAAAGCGACGATCCGGATCGCGGCGCTGAAGGGCCCCACTTCTCTGGGCATGCTTCAGATGATGGAAAGCGCGGAGAAGGGTGAAGCTCCGGACACCTATGAGTTTACGTTAGCCGGTACGGCCGATGAGATCCTGGGCGACATTATCCAGGGCAACTATGATATCGCGGCGGTCCCGATCAATGTAGCGGCAGTGCTTTACAATAAGACCGAAGGCAAGGTCCAGCTTGGCGCTGTCAACGCGCTCGGCGTCCTGTACCTGCTGGAAGCCGGTGATACGATCCATTCCATCACCGATCTGAAGGGCAAAACCATCTACACCACCGGAAAAGGCGCGACCCCGGAATATACACTGAATTATCTGCTGAAAGCGAACGGTCTCGATCCGGAGACGGACGTGACGGTAGAATATATGTCCGAAGCCGCGGAGATCGGCGCGCAGATCGCGGCCGGAAACTGTGAGATCGCCCTGGTGCCCCAGCCTTACGCGACTGCGGTGCAGGTACAGAATGAAGGATGGCATGTAGCGCTGTCTCTGAATGACGCATGGAACGAATCAGGCGCCGACAGCGGCCTGATCTCTGGTTGTATCGTTGTGAATAAGGCATTCGCCGAAGCTCATCCGGAAGCGATGGCCCGGTTCATGCAGGCTTACGCGGAATCTGTCGAGTGGGTCAACCAGAACGCGGCCGATGCCGGACAGCTGGCAGAGCATTTTGACATCACCAAGGCCGGTGTCGCGACCAAAGCGATCCCGTTTTGCAACATCGTCTTCATCAGCGGCGACGAAATGAAAGCGAAAACTGCCGGCTATCTGCAGATCCTCTTTGACGCGAATCCCGCGTCTGTAGGCGGCAAGATGCCGGAAGATGACTTCTATTACGGTGCGAAATAATTAATGAATAACAAACAGCGAGCAGGAAGCCTGCTGAAAAAGGCCGGCATCAGTCTTCTGGTGCTGGCCTTTTGGCTCCTGGTATGGCAGATGGCCTATGGTAAGATCGGTTCGGATCTTCTGCTCAGCTCCCCGAAAACGGTAGCGGTAAGGATCCTGGAGCTTTCTGTCACGAGTGAATTCTGGCTGACCATCGGACGGACTTTTTCCCGGATCATGATCGGCTTTCTTTGCGCGCTCGCAGGCGGTCTTATCATGGGCATTATCACAGCGACGATCCCCGTGCTGGATCAACTGATCCGTCTGCCCATGAGCATGATCAAGGCGACGCCGGTGGCGTCCTTCGTCATCCTGGCGCTCATGTGGCTTACCGGCCGCAATTTGTCGATCTTTATCTGCTTTCTGGTGGTCCTGCCCATGATCTGGTCCAGCGTGGATCAGGGACTTCGCAGCGTAGATCCGAAACTGCTGGAAGTGGGGAAGATCTTTCATCTTTCCCTGTGGAAAAGGATCAGGGCGATCTACCTGCCGGCGGTCATGCCTTATCTGCTTTCGACACTTCGGGTCGCGATCGGATTCGTCTGGAAGTCCGGCGTCGCGGGAGAAGTCATTGCCGCCCCGCAGGGCACGATCGGCCGCCATCTGTATGACGCGAAGATCTACCTGGAGACCACCGATCTGTTCGCGTGGACGATCGTGGTGATCGTGCTGTCGGTGCTGATCGAAAAACTGGTGATCCTGCTGATCGACCATGCAGAGAAGGGGAGGTGAGAAGATGAAGATCTCATTGGAACGAATCTCCTTTACTTATCCTGCCACCAAGGAACAGCCTTCAAAAGAAGTCCTCAAAGACATTTCTTTTTTCTTCAGCGACGAACAGCCTACGGTGCTGCTGGCGCCTTCCGGAGCGGGAAAGACGACGCTGCTTAGGATCCTGGCGGGTTTTCTGAAACCGGATGAAGGAAAGATCGAAGGACTGGATCCCAAAGAAAAGCTGAGTGTGGTATTCCAGGAAGATCGTCTGTTCGAGACGATGAACGTTTTCCAGAACTGGAAGATCGTATGCCCGGATCTGACCCGGGAAAAAGCAGAAGAATTCATGAAGGAACTTGCGCTGGACCCGAAGGTGCTGGATGAAAAACCGACAACGCTTTCCGGCGGTATGAAGCGCAGAGTAGCGGTAGGCCGCGCGCTTCTGTATCATGCTCCCGTCGTGTTGATGGATGAGCCTTTCCAGGGACTGGATGATGAAACGCGGCTGAAAGTGATCGAAACGGTTCGGCGCTGTGCGGAGGGAAAAGCACTGCTGATCATCACGCATGATCCGGATGATGCCGGGCGTCTTGGCGCGCGGACAGTCAGAATGTTAGATTGAAAAAGTGCTCAAGGTGTGGTAAACTGGTTAGAAGTTTACCACACCTTTTTTAGGAGAATGATACGTGGATCTGAAACTGAGAACCGCTGCCGTGGTCCATCTGGACCGTCTGGCAGCCAACATAGAAAATATCAAAAAGCGGCTGAATCCCGGGACGGAACTGATCGCCGTGATCAAGGGCGACGCTTACGGACACGGTATCGCCGGGATCTACCCCACGATGAAGGCGGCCGGTATCCGTAAGTACGCGGTCGCTGTCTGGGAAGAGGGAAGAGAGCTTCGGGAGGCCGGAGCAAAGAGCGAGGATATCTATCTTCTGGGCGACACCTGGGATGATCAGCTTCCCGAATTGCTTCACTGGAATCTGATCCCCGCGATCTTTTCTGTCGAGACCGCGAATAAGCTGGATCAGCTTTGCCAGGAGGCGGGGATCGTTCATCCCATCGATATTGCCATCGATACCGGGATGAGCCGGATCGGATTCCCCTATGGGGAGCGGGCCGTGCCGGCTTTTGAGGCGATCAGCCGGATGAAGAATCTGAGGATCATCGGAGCGTTCACCCACTTTGCCCGGGCGGATGAATCGGACGGCGAAGCGACGAGAAGACAGCTTAAGCGGTATGAAGAGACGATCAGAAAACTGGCGGAGGCCGGGATCGAGATCCCGCTGGCGCATACGGCCAACTCTCCGGCCATCCTTCTCTGGCCCGAGACGCATTTAAGCGCGGTCCGGGCCGGGGATGTGCTGTTCGGCCTTTGTCCGGTGGATGAAGAGATCTGGCCAGCGCAGGGACTTAAGGAAGTGATGACCTGGCATACGCATATCGCGATGGTGAAAACCGTACCGGTGGGAACGGAAGTAGGATACGGCGGAACCTATACCACGAAAGACGAAACCAGGATCGCGACGATCCCGGTGGGCTTCGCAGACGGATACAGCCGGCGTCTTTCCAACCTCGGATGGGTCACGATCCGAGGCAAAAAAGCGCCCATCATAGGCAGGGTCTGCATGGATCAGTTTATGGTCGACGTGACAGGCATTCCGAAAGCGCAGCGCGGCGATATCGTAGACCTGATCGGCGGTGAGATGTCGATCCTTGAGATGTCCAAATTGCTGGATCAGAATGTGGATGAGATCGTGAGCATGGTATCCAAACGGGTACCGAGATTATATACATCAGGAGACTGAAATCTATGATGCGTTTTTATCTGGCCCTCTTGGCTGGCAAATGCGCCAAGCTCGGCTCTGTGATCCTGAAAAAGGTCCTGAAAAAGGAAGGCACAAACCTGCCCGGTCAGGTGGCGCTGAAGATCTGTCCGGACTTTATCGCCAAGGTGAAAAAGCCGAAGACAGTCATCGCGGTCACCGGCACCAACGGCAAGACCACCCTGACCAACGTGATCGCGGATCTTCTGACAAAGAACGGGTATACGATCCTTTCCAACCGTCTCGGATCCAACATCAATTCCGGCGTAGCGACGGCGCTGCTTAATGGCGTCGGCCTCTTCGGGCAGGAGAAGTTTGAGACCTGTGTGCTGGAAGTGGATGAACGGAGCGCGTTCCGTGTTTTTCCGTATATCCATCCCACCTACGTGGTCGTAACGAATCTTCTTCGGGACAGCCCAAGACGCAACGCGCATCCTCACTACATTTTCGATCTGATCAACAACGCACTGCCGGATGATTGTACGCTGGTCCTCAACGCGGATGATTTGATCAGCAGCGAGCTGAAACCGAATAATCCGCATGTTTTCTACGGGATCGGCAAGCAGCCGTGGGATCATACCGAGTGCCGCAATCTGCTGAATGATATGCAGATCTGCCCCAAATGTCACGGGCTGATCGAATATGAATACTCGCGCTATAATCATATCGGAAGGGCGAAGTGTCCGACCTGCGGATTTGAAGCGCCTAAAGCGGATTATCTGGCAGGCCTGATGGATTATAAGACCATGAAAATGCCGGTCACGGGACCGGAAGGAGAGGAGATCTATCCTATGATCTCCGACAGCATTTTCAATCTCTATAACGAGATGGCGGCCATCGCGTTCTGCCGCAGTTTCGGGATCAGCGCTTCCAGCCTGGCGAAAGCCATGGGGACGACGAAGGTCATCGATTCCCGTTATCTGAAGACGGAAGAAGGCGGCGTATCGATTGTCACCAACATGGCCAAAGGTCAGATCGCGCCGGCCGTTACGGTGGCCTTCGAATACTGCGCGACCCGTCCGGGAGAAAAGGAGATGATCCTGATCCTGGATGATCTTCGGGACGCGGAAGTGACGGTCGAGAATACGGCTTATCTTTATGATGTGGATTTTGAAGTGCTGAATCAGCCGGATACGAACCGGATTGTGGTGGCAGGGGACCGGAGCCGCGACTATCTGCTTCGCTGTCTGCTGGCCGGCTTCCCGGAGAAGAAGCTTCGCTGCGTGGATACGATCGATCAGATCCCGGAGCAGCTGGAGCTGAAAGAAGGCACGACGGTCTATATTCTGCATGACTCCTATCAGGTCGCCCTCAAGGATGAGCTGGTGAGCAAGATCAAAGAAAGGATCCGGAAGGAAAAGAGGTGAAGAGGATGAAGATCGAAGTTTTATATCCGGAGATCGCGAACCTCTTCGGGGATCATTTTCAGATGAATTTTCTGGCTCAGAGCCTGCCGGACGCCGTTTTTTACAAAACGTCCCTTCATGATACTCCGAAGTTTATGACCGAAGACGTCAATATGATCTATATGGGACCGACAACGGAAGACGGGCTGGAGATGATCATCGAAAAACTCATGCCCTGCCGTGAAAGGCTGAAGGAACTCATCGAGAAGAACGTCGTCCTGCTGATGACAGGCAACGCTTTTGAGGTGTTTGGTAAGAAGATCGAGATCCTGGAGGATATTCCCGGCGGCAAGAATGAAGGCCGCATCATCGAGTGTCTCGGGGTTTTTGACTATCACAGCGAACGCCGGATGATGCATCGCTACAATACGCTTTTCCTGGGAAGCTACGAGACGGAAGATAAGGATCAGATCGATGTGGTGGGCTTCAAGGCGGAGTTCTCCTACACCTATGGGGACAACAGCGAGCATTACTGCTTCAAGGGTGAACGCGGATTCGGTATCCATCCGGATACGATGCTGGAAGGTTTCCGGTATCACAATTTCTTCGGCACGTACCTGAACGGACCGCTTTTGATCAATAATCCGCTCCTGACCAAGGATCTGCTGAAGAAGGCAGGGGCAGGGGACGTTCAGCTGGCTTTTGAAAAGCAGGCGATGGACGCGTACGAAGCCAAGCTGAAGCAGTTTAAAGATCCGAAGATCGAATATGTAGAGGAATAAACAATGTTTTCCAAATGGCTGAATGAAGAGATCCAGGTCCACGCGCAGAAAGTAATGGCCGAGACCGGAATGAAGAACGGATCGATCGGCGGCTACGCGCTGAAAATGCGGGTGGAAAAACTGATCCACTTGCTGCAGTCGGTCATGTATCCGACCATCTACTATGAAGAAAAGCTGACGGACGATTTCCGGGAGGCGACCGTTTCCCGTCTGTTCCAGGAGACAGCGATGCTCCTTTACGAGATCGCGAAGGATGTCCTGCCGAACGTAGAAGACGCCACGACCGGACCGGAAGACTGTGAATCCAAAGCCGAGTTGATCACACGGGATTTCATGGAATCACTGCCGGACATCGCGCGGATGCTGGATAAGGATATCACGTCCGCCTATGACGGTGACCCGGCCGCGCGTTCCAGGGAAGAGGTCATGCTGGCCTATCCGGCTTTTGAAACGATCACGATCTATCGGCTGGCACACCGGCTCTTTGAGCTGGGCATGCCGCTGATTCCCCGTATGATGACGGAATACGCGCACAGCCGGACGGGTATCGATATCCATCCCGGCGCGCAGATCGGCGAATACTTTTTTATTGATCATGGTACGGGCGTGGTCATCGGCGAGACATGCCGCATCGGCCGTCATGTCAAACTTTACCAGGGAGTCACCCTTGGCGCCAAGAGCTTTGATCTGGATGAAAACGGTCATCCTGTCAAAGGCGGCAAACGTCATCCGGAAGTGGAAGACCGGGTCGTCATTTATGCCGGCGCCACGATCCTCGGCGGTGACGTGGTCATCGGCAAGGGATCGATCATCGGCGGCAGCGTGTGGCTCACAAACTCCGTTCCGCCATATTCCATTATATACAATACCGCGAAAACGATCTCTGTTTCCCAGGTCTCTGAAACCTAAGACTTAGTCCAAGAAGTGATTTTCACACACAAAAAAAGGGCGTTCCGTGTGTCCCCGCTGCGAGTTTTGCGAAGCAACTGCCGAGCAGCGGGGGCGCCAGGACGCCCTTTTTACGTATAAAAAACTTATTCCTTGAACTGATTGATGTCCGCGACGGTAAACTGGTCGCCGATGCGGCGAAGCTCGCCCATGACACGATTGATGGCTTCTTCATCCTGATACCAGTTTTCCTTGGTAATATCGTAGCCGGTGACCGGGATGACAGAGAACTCGACCTGCGGGAAGGCGGCCTGATAAGCCATCAGGCAGCGGCGGGCATGGAAGGCTTTGCAGACCAGCAGGGCGGAGCGGACGGAGATCTGTTTCTCATCGACCAACTGGCGCGCGTAGATGCCGGCTTCACGGGTAAAGGAGGACTGATCCTCTCCGATGATCGCGTCATCCGGAACATCATTTTTCTGAAGCACATCCAGGTAAAACTCATATTCTGTCTGATAATCCCCGGTATAGATCTTGGTTTTGGTCTTTGGTCCGGGGAATTTGCTTGTCGCGATGGATACACCTCCGCCGATCAGGATCATAGGCGCGTAGCCTTCATGATACAGCTGGGCCGCAACTTCCGCCGGCTCGGGATAGGAGCCGCCGGGGACCATGATGATATCGGCATCCACAGGGGGATCGGAGACAAAGATAAAATCACTGATATCCTGAATAATATGATTCATGGGGAAACCTCCTTGAAGAAGTGGACTTTAGTGTACCATAAACCAGGGCAAATGGAAAGACTTTTTTATTCCTCCAGATAAATGGCAAGAAGCGGCGTGGGGAGCGGAAGGCCTTTCAGGCATCGGCCTTTCAGGATCGTCTCCGGATCCTTAACAGGATCATAGGAAATAACGATATCAGGCTCGCTGCTGACAGGTGAAAACCTTTTCTCTCCGGAGAAAGCGACCAGTCCGGGAAGATCCCGGAAAGGAGAATTCTCGCCGGGACAAGTACTGTTGATATACACTTTCCGAAGCTCTTTTCGGATCAGCGGGTAGGTATCGGGATCATCCGACAAAACGAGGACCCGATGCCCGGTCCGGACGGCGGAAAGGATCAGTTCCCGGCACGCTTTTTCTTTGCCGATGGATTTGCTTTCTGTCTTGGGGATCCGAATGGTCCTGTAGATGATCGGCGGAAGATCCGGACAGTCGGCACCGGACATCAAACGGATAAATGGAGCTGTCAGTTCATCGGGAATGGGTAATGAGTCGAAAAGATAATCATCCATCAGAAAGCGGAAAAGGTTCTGTACATCATCCGGACGAGCGACAGTGGAGGGATCTGTCAGGATGATCTTCGCTTCAGCGCGAACCAGACCGGCTGTTTCGGCCATACGGGATTTCGGATCCCGGATAAAACAGAAGGTATCCAGGATCTCACAGCGAAAAGTCAGATCCCGGAAAGAGGCAGCGTTTTCCCGAAGAGCCTGGAAAGATGTGATCAGGATATCCGCGGTCTCCATGGCTGAAGACAGAAGCATCTGATAGTCTTTCTTTTTCGGAAGGATCACTGTCTTAAGATTTTTCGAATGAGAGAGGATCTGATCCTGCCAGAACCAAACCAGACTGGAGGGGCAGACGATCAGGGATGGAAGAACGGAATGCGGATGCAGCCTTTGGAGCAGTTCAATGACCGGAAGATACTGATCCAGACAGATATCATAAGCCAGAATGGCGCCAAAGCCATAGGAAACTCTGGCATAGAGCCAATCGGAAGGATCGGCTCCGACCTGAAGACGTTCTATCAGGCGAACGGACGTGGGATCTTTCTGATACGGGAACGGCGCGTTTTTCAGAAGATTATCGACAGAAACGGCACGGGCAAGCGGAAGATGGAGAATGCACCTGGTTCCGGTGGAGCCCAGGATACAGGACGATTCAAAGATTTCCCGGCTGATCTGCTGGATCCGGAGAAGTTCACTGATAAAAGAGATCTCATTTCCGAACAGATAAAAGGAACCATCTTTCAGACGGATCAAAGACTGATGATCCCGGAAACACCGGATCATGTTCCATAGTTCTGAGGGAAGTACATCCGGGCACTCGAGGATCAGCTGAACAGTTTGATCTTCCGCGTGAAGATTGACCTTGAAGGAAAGATGCCGCGGGATCCGGATCCACATAAAATCTTCGGTTTGCCTTATCTCGATCCGGCTTTCGGAAAACAGAGATTCCATCAGGCGGCGGGTTTCCTTATGCAGGGCTTCCGGTCCATCCCGCAATATCCGGAAGATCGAACCGTTCTCATCCTGACAGGCAAAAGAATCCGTTTTTGTCTCCGGAAAGAAATGACGGACAGTTTCCCTCAGATGGTTTTCCAGAAAGGCATCACGCAGCGGATTCTGGCCTTCGGTGGCGTCTTTCGGAAGTTCAAAGCGAAGATTTCCATAAGCTGCCTGAACACGACAGACGGGCAGACCCTGATCAAGATCCAGTGTCAGAACAAAACTCGGAACGGGAGGAAGAAGAACACGAAGGCGCTCGGTGTCGATCTCACGGACAGGGAAAAGACTGTGAAGACACGGGAGCAGATGACGGAAAAAGTAGATTAGATGGTTTCGGCCGAAAACCAGATCAAGATGACCATCCGCCGCGGCATCCGAGAGTTTGCGCAGCAGACCGGAAGCATCGAACGGGCGTGCCGATTCCTTGTCCACTCGGATCAGAGAATCATCCTGTAGGAAGTATGTGTGTTCCATCCCGCAGAAAACCGGAGGCAGAAGGCCGGAAAGAGAAGCAGCTTCCACTTTTTCCTGTGAAGGATCAAAGACAGGTCTGACAGTCAGAGCAGAACCCGGTAAGATTCCTTCCTCCAGTGAGATCGTATGCGAAGATACGGAGGAATCATGGTTGAGACACTCCAGCGTTTGCCCCGCGAACATGGAAAACAGCCGATCCAGATAAAGACCGGACAGAGGAAGCATTCTCGTATTGGCTTTCAGCGGAAGACGATCGGCCATCTCGGAAAGCAGTTGAAAAAGAGGCAGGCTCTCAGCGCGGAAGGAGTCGCGGGAGAAATCAATGGCAGGAATGGATGAAAGAGGATGATACAAGCCGTTTGTATGAACCGCTTTGATCAGACCGGTCACGGAAGGAACAACAAAAGAACGTTCCGTTTCAACAAAAGTACAGATGCGGAAACCAAGAAACAGAGAGCGATCCCTGATGATGAGCCGGGGCAGAAGCTGAACAGAAGGATGAAAAGCGCCGGAGAAAAAGCAAGGATCATTCTGGATCTGGCGGATCCATGCTCTTGTACCCTTTGTCGTTCGGTCTCCCACAGGCGATGAATTAAGAAGATCACGGATCTTCAGAAGAAACGCGATCTGATGCGGACAGATCGGACGTCTTGGATAAGAGGCGGAGAGCGAGGTCTGGAATACAGGATAGCAGTGAGGATCGCTGCAGGAAAGCTGCAGCAGCTTTGATCGTTCACTGGAGAAGAAAGCTTCAGTGCCGTTCGCAAACAATCCACGGGCTTCCAGGATCTGTTCGGAAAGAGGGCCAGCGTTTTCCTTATAACCGGTCCTCACTGAGTCCAGTTCCGGCTGGTCATTCTGATAAAGCGCGAGCGCTTCCCGGTACTGCCCGGCATGGATCCGCAGGTCTTCGGTGATCTCATGAAACCGGAAATACGAGGAATGATCCAACTCTTTGCGGAATGGATGAATGACGGCATGGTCGGCGATCTTGGGCTGAAGAGATGTAAGGACTTCAGCTTTTCGTTCCTCCAGCGAAATCAGCGCGGCTGCCATGTGAGAGCAGGTAAATCCTTTGCGGGAAGTTTCGCAGGTACAGGAAAGATCGGCAGGCTTTCCGTTTATGTATCGAAAAATGACCGTATGCCGGGATCGATCCATGACGGATATCTGATAGGTATCAGGACCGATCAGAAACAGTTCGGTAACACGACCGGCGCGGAAAATTACTTCTCCGCGCCGGATGGTTTTTTCTGAGAAAAGGTCTTGCCATGACATGTCTTTATCTCCGAATGAATGGCAGGATCAGGAAAGAGAACGGGTGGTTTCTTCCGCGTACTGCCTTGTGTATAAGTTGTAGTAGTAGCCTTTCATTCGCATCAGGTCTTTGTGACGCCCCTGTTCGATGATCTTTCCGTCTTTTACGACGAGGATCACATCGGCCTGGCGGATCGTGGAAAGACGGTGGGCGATGACAAAGGATGTACGGCCTTTCATCAGGTGCTCGATCGCGTCCTGGATCAGCTTTTCCGTCACGGTATCGATCGAACTGGTCGCCTCATCCAGAACAAAGATCCGGGGATCGGCCAGGATGGCCCGCGCAAAAGAAAGAAGCTGTTTTTCACCGGTAGATAACAGATCGCCGCCTTCACCGACATCGGAATCATAGCCCTTGTCCATTCGTTCGATCACGGCATCGGCGGATACAGCTTTCACGGCCGCTTCGATCTGCTCCATTGTCGCGTCCGGTTTGCCGTAAAGGAGGTTTTCTTTGACGGTGCCTGAGAAGAGGTGCGGCGTCTGGAGCACATAGCCGATATTGCTGTGAAGCCACAGCTGTGAACGCTCTCTGGCGTCTCTTCCGTCGATCAGGATCTGACCGGAAGTCGGTTCGAAGAACCGGCAAACCAGATTGACCAGGGTAGACTTGCCGGCGCCTGTTTCTCCCACGATGGCAACGTTCGTACCCTGCGGGACTTTCAGGTTGAAATGTTCAAGGACATATTCATCTCCGTCGGGATACATAAAGGAAACATCCTTGAATTCCACATCACCGAAAAGCGGTTCCCAGTTTTCTTTCTTCGGATGGAAGGCATCGCCGTATTTCTCGATGATCTCCGGAGAATCAGCAACGTCGGACTCAGTTTCCATCAGACGGGTGAAACGTTCGATATTGACCTGAACTGTGATGAGATCGGAAATGGCACGGACGATCCAGCGGATCGGCTCCATAAGGTTCAGCGCGTAGTTGGAAAACGCCGCGAGCGTACCAAGTTCCATAAGTCCCTGAAGCGTGATGCGGCCGCCCCGCCACAGAACCAGCGCCAGCGCGATATAGGAAGTAAAGGTAATGGTAGAGATAAACATCGCGCGGAAATGGGAGGTCCGGGTAGCTGTTTTAAACATCTTGCGGCTGGTCTTGTTGAAGTCTTCTTCCATCCTGTCTTCGGCGACCAGGGTCTTGGTGGTCTTGGCGCCGGTGATCCCTTCGTTGAATCCGGAGGAGATCTGTGAGTTGATCTCACGTACCTGGCGATTGAGCGTGATCAGGTGTTTCTGGAAATAGACAGAAGCCAGCGCGGCCAAAGGAACGATCACCAGTACCATCAGGGCCATCTTCCAGTTGATGATCAGCATGACAGCGATCGCGCCGATCATGTACGTGAGGTTCCAGACACTGTCCATCAGGCTCCAGGAAACCAGACCGCCGATACGGCCGGTATCGCTCATGACGCGCGAGTGGATGTAACCGACGCTGTTCTGGTTGAAATAGGAGAAGGAAAGCGTCTGCAGATGATTGAAGCTGGCCCGGCGCATATCCCGGGAAACATCCATCTCGATCTTTCCTGCCTGGGAGGCGCTGATCATATTGACGATGGTCTGGAGGATCAGGATGCCCAGATAAATCAGGATAAAGGGAACGAGCGTATCCAGGGTGGACAGCTCAACAAAATGGTTGAGGGCATATTGCTGGAACAGGGGATGCAGTGTATCGATGAGGCCGGCGACAAGGCATAAACAAGCCATCGAGATGATGATGCCTTTCAGCGGCTTCACATAAGGTCCCAGCTTGGGTATGCCGAAGTATTTCAGCGATACATACTGTTGCTGTTCTTTTGTGGTTTCGATTTCTGACATGGTAACTCCTATCGGATTATGCGGTTTCGTCTTCGGAAAGAGACAGCTGCATATCGTAGATCTTCTTGTAAATGCCGTTTTTCTCCAGCAGTTCGTCCGGCGTGCCCATTTCCACGATACGGCCCTTATCAAGGACCATGATCTGATCGGCCTGCATCAGGGTAGTGATGCGGTGAGAGATCAGAATGACGGTGGAATCTCCGAGAGATTCAGAAAGAGCATGACGGATGCGGGCATCTGTCTCGGCGTCGACAGCGGAAAGAGAATCATCGAAGACCATGACCGGCGCTCTGGATGTGAGCATTCGGGCGATCGCGGTCCGCTGTTTCTGGCCGCCGGAAAGGGTGACGCCGCGTTCACCGACCACCGTATCATATCCGTTTTTGAATTCCTTGATGGCTTCATCCACACAGGCGATCTTGGCTGCCTTACGGATCTCTTCCATGGTCATATTACGGTTGGTGATACTGATATTTTCGCTGATCGTACGGCTGAAAAGGAAGGGCTCCTGCAGGACCATACCGATGTTCCGGCGAAGGTCTTCCGCTTTCATATCCGCGATATCCACGCCGCCGATAGTGATCTTCCCGTTTTCTTCCGGCAGTTCATACAGCCGGTTCAGAAGGTGCATCAGGGTGGATTTGCCGGATCCCGTACTGCCAAGGATACCAAAGGTGCTGCCGGCCGGGATCGTCAGGTTGATATCGGATACGATCGGGATATCCGGTTCATATCCGAAGTTCACGTTTTCAAAGACGATATCGCCTTTCAGCGCTTTGTCCGTTTCCTCGCGGGAGACCGCATTATCACGGTCCTTCTCGACTGGCGAGTTCATGATATACATGATACGATCAAGCGATACGCCAGCCTTGCTCATCTCGCTGATCACACGGCCCAGCTGACGGACCGGCCAGATCAGCATCATGTTGTAGGAAAGGAAGGCAATAAATTCACCGGCCGAGAGAGTCCCGCGAACACAGAAAACGGAACCGAGGACCAGGATCAGAAGGACCTGCAGACCGCTGATAAAATCTCCGATCCCCCAGAAAACCGCCATCAGTTTCATCAGCGAGATCCAGAGACCGGTATAGTAGACATTCTGTTTTTCAAAACGCTTGCGCTCGAATTCCTCCCGGCCGAACGCGCGAACGACACGCACGCCGGTCAGGTTTTCCTGAGCGATCGTGGACAGGATGCCTTCATTCTCATCACATTTTTCAAAGCTTCCGCCGATCTTCGCGTGGAAGAAAGCGGAATAACCGACGATCACCGGGATCGCGCAGGCGGCGACCAGAGAAAGGCGCCAGTCCATGGAGAACATGAAGTAAAGGGAAAGTCCCATCATAATGACGATCCGGACCACCGAAACCATCTGCTCCGCGATAAAGATCCGAACACGTTCCGCGTCGGAGGTGCAGCGCTGGATGATATCGCCGGTCTTGTTCTTCATATGCCAGGCAAAAGGAAGTTTCTGAATGTGAGCAAATAACTCTTCTCTGATATTCTTGTGCAGCTTTTCCGCGGCGATCGCGTTCGACTGATGCGTGCCGTAGAAGGCAAAGGCTACCAGGAGCGCCAGGATGCCGATCAGGATCGCGACCAGATACATGTGTCCGCGAAGATATACCTGAGAGGACGAGGGTGCCGCAAGCCGGGCCAGCCAGGCCTCGGCAAAAGCCGGGAGGTTCAGAGGATCATCGCCGATGACAGAATCCACGAAACGCCGGATGACCTGGGGGATCAACATCTCCATCAGGGTATTGAGAAAAGACATCAGGATACTGAGGATAAAGAAACGCTTACACCCCTGGAGGAAGTGAGCGACGAGTGAGGTTTTTGTAAATAACGGTTGATTGGTTTTCATGACTCGCTTAACAAATGATTTACAGATTGATTTTTTTCTATCAGCGTTTATAATATATTAAGATAGAAAAGTGACAAGCAAAGTTCATTCTAAACGATTGACAAAGGGAAGTCAATAGCCTGAATGTTTACTTTTTTAAACAGATTAAAAGAGGTTTTGTATGAAAATCAGTCCGAACGATCCCTGCTGGTGCGGCAGTGGAAGAAAGTATAAAAAATGCCATATGGCACAGGATGAGAAAGTGCGGATGTATCGTGACCTCGGCAAGCTGGTGCCTCCGAACAAACTGCTGAAGACACCGGAACAGATCGAAGGGATCAAACGATCCGCCCGGATCAACATGGCGTGTCTGGATGCTGTCGCTGAAGTGATCAAGGCAGGAATGAGCACGCAGGATATCGACGATATCATCTATGAAGTAACGACCCGCGCCGGCGCGATCCCCGCGCCGCTGGATTATGAAGGATTTCCGAAGAGCGTCTGCACTTCCATCAATGACGAAGTCTGCCACGGGATCCCGGATCCGGATATCATTCTGAAAGACGGCGATATCATCAACGTGGATGTTTCCACGATCCTGGACGGCTATTTCAGTGACTCCTCCCGCATGTTCCTGATCGGCGACGTGTCGGAGGAAAAGCGTCGTCTGGTCGAAGTGACGAAGGAATGTGTGGAGCAGGGACTGAAAGCGGTCAAGCCCTACGGCTTTCTGGGCGATGTCGGCGCCGCTGTCAATGCCTACGCGAAGGCCCACGGCTACAGCGTGGTCCGGGAGATCGGCGGACACGGGATCGGCCTGGAATTCCATGAAGACCCCTGGGTGAGCTTTGTTTCCGATCCGGGGACCGGCATGCTGCTGGTACCGGGCCTGACCTTTACCATCGAGCCGATGGTCAACATGGGCCGGCCGGAGATCTACTGCGATGAGGATAACGGCTGGACGATCTATACACAGGACGGCCGTCCGTCCGCTCAGTGGGAGATCCTGGTAACGGTAACAGAAGACGGATGTGAGGTGCTCTGCTGGTGACAAGAGAAGAATCGATCGAATGGACAGCGCGGATTCAGGAATATATTGGTTCTGAGGCTCCGGTACTGCCGACGGTTGGTGACCTGATGACGGTCCGGGAGTTTATATCCCGGACCTTTTTTGCTTTCGAAGACCAGGGATCCGGTGAGTTCCTGGATATGCTGATGGCTGAGGCGAAATGCCTCCGAGCGGATGATTTCGAGGTAGATCCCTATATCCGCGCGATGAAGGATCTGCCGGACCGGACGGTCAGCGGAAGATTCACGCTGGCTAAGGTCAGCTATGAAGCCGGCGAGCTCTTCGCTTATGACGCGCCAAAGACCAGCGAACTGCCGGAAGAAAAAGCGGGCGATCAGCTGATGGTGCCGCGGCTCGGCTATTTTCCGCGCAGCGTTAGTTTTCCGGCTGTCTATGAAGACGAGATCCCGTGGATGAGTATCTGCCCGTCGGAGATGAATACACTGAAAGAGCCGATCCGGCACGCGAAGGAGTGGTTTTCACGGCCGGGCAGGCTTCTGGTGCTGGGGCTTGGTCTCGGTTATTTTCCGTTTCTGCTGGCAGAGGAGGAAAACGTCCGGGAGATCGTGATCGTCGAATACTCCGGAGAGATCATCCGGATGTTTGAAGAACACTTGCTGCCGCATTTCCCGCACAGGGACAAGATCCGGTTGATCCGGGCAGACGCCTTTGAATACCTTCGAAGCGCCCAGGCGGAGGACTTTGACTATGTATTCGCGGATACGTGGGAAAGTCAGTTTGACGGCGCGAAGGACTATCTGCGGATCAGGCGGCAGGAAAAACGACTGAATCAGGATCCGGAAAAGCAGGTGGGATTCAGCTACTGGATCGAACCACAGATACGAGCTTACCTGGAAAACGAACTGGGCTTGCTGGAGGATGAATAAATGAATCGGATCGAAAAAGAATATGACGTAGCGGTGATCGGCGGCGGACTGGCCGGACTTTGCTGTGCCATCGCTTCAGCCCGCGCGGGAGCCAGGACCGCGCTGATCCAGAACCGGCCGATGCTCGGAGGCAACGCGAGCTCCGAGATCCGTATGCATATCTGCGGAGCGGACCATCACGGGACGAGACCCAACGCGCGGGAGACAGGGATCCTGGAAGAGATATTCCTCGAGCATAAACACAGAAATCCGGAGAATGTCTGGTCGATCTTTGACGCGATCCTCTGGGAGAAAGCGGCTTTTCAGGAGAATCTGACACTTTATCTGAATACTCATGTGACAGAAGTGGAAACAGAGGTGGTGCCGGTAGCAGATGCGATCCATCCCTATGAGCGCCGGATCAAAAGAGTCCATGCGGTCCAGCTGACCAGTGAGACGAAGTTTACTTTTTCAGCCCGGATCTATGTCGACGCGACCGGTGACGCGACCGTCGCGGAGCAGGCCGAAGCCGAGATACTGAAGAGTAAAGAGACGATGGGCAACACCCTGATGTTCAAAGCCCGGGATATGGGGCATCCGGTCAGGTTTATCAAACCTTTCTGGGCATATTCGTTTACGGAAGAGGATATGGCCGGACGTGATCACAGAGAGATCTCTTCCGGTTACTGGTGGATCGAACTGGGCGGCGGAGAGATGGATACGATCTTTGACGCGGAAAAGATCCGGGATGAACTTCTGAAATCGGTTTATGGCGTCTGGGATCATATCAAAAACGGCGGTCAGCATGGCGCTGAAAACTATGAGCTCGAATGGGTGGGCTTCCTTCCGGGCAAGAGGGAAAGCCGGCGGATCCTGGGGGACTATCAGCTGAGGGAAGAGGACTGTCTCCTCGGCTCACGATTTGAAGATACCGTAGCCTATGGCGGCTGGCCCATCGATGTCCATACGATCGACGGCTTTACCAATCTGCAGATGCCGCCCAATCATACGCAGCTGATGAAAGATGTGTACGCGATCCCCTACCGGTGCTACTATTCAAGGAATATCGAAAACCTGATGATGGCGGGCCGGGATATCTCTGCGAGTCCGGGAGCCTTTGCGTCCAGCCGTGTGATGGCGACATGCGCTGTGGGTGGTCAGGCGGTCGGAGAAGCCGCGGCTATAGCGGTCCGGTACGGCATAACGCCCAGACAGGTCGGACAGGAAAGGATCCATGAACTGCAGCAGCGCCTGATCCGGCAGGACGTGTACCTTCCGGGTATTGTGTATGATGACAGCACAGATCCGCTGACAAAGGCAGCCATTACGTCCTCCCCGGCGCTTCCGGGAGCGGGACCGGAAAACCTGATCAGCCCTTATACACGGACGGTCGGTGAAGAGGGCAACTTCTTCCAAAGCGTAAGCGAAAACGGCTGGATCCGGTTTGAACTGCAAGAACCTTCGTCCATTCGCGAATTACAGATCCTGCTCGATTCGAACTTGTCAAAACAGCTGACGATCAGCCTGTCCGAATATCAACTGCAAAGAGAACCGGCGGGGACGCCGCCCGAGCTGATCCGCGGCCTTTCCTGTGCATTTCTCCTGAAAGGCGAGACCATTCAAAAGACGGAGATCAAAGATAACTATTTCCGCGATGTGCGGATCATACCGGAAAGTCCGGCCCAGACAGATGAGATCCGGATCGAGTTTTCCGGCACGTACGGGACGCATACGCCGAAGATCTTCGGCGTCAGAGCAAGGCAGGGGGGAGGATCCTAATGGTATACGGTGTACAGACAAGGGGCATGATCACGGAAAACGCATATTTCTTTCTGGATGATGAGACAAATCACGGATTTCTGATCGATCCGGGCTCACAAGGCGCGGGACTTTGGCGTCTGGCGGCGGAGAGAGGATGGGTCGTCGAAAAGATCCTCCTGACCCATGGACATTTCGATCATATCGGCGGGGTGATGGATCTTGTTCGGGCAGCCGGAGAGGACGGGCAGAGCCTGCGGATCTATGCGCATGAAAACGGAGAGAAGTATCTGACAGATCCCTTCTGGAATCTGTCTCAGGGATTCGGTGAAGAAATACGGCTTCAAGAGTCGGATGTCCATGTAGATTATCTGGCGGAAGGAGAAGAGGTAAAGCTGGATGAAGGCAGTCTCGCCGTCCGGCTGATCCATACTCCCGGGCATACGGAGGATTCCTGCCTCTGGTACTGTGAAGAGCAGGCGGTCTGCTTTGTGGGAGATACGATCTTCGAAGGCGGCGGATATGGCAATGACCGTTTCCCCGGAGGGGACGGAAAAGTGCTTTTTCATAGTATTCGGGAAAAGGTCCTTACCCTTCCGGAGAATGTGACTTTGTACAGCGGACATTCAGGACCGACCACCGTTGGCAGGGAGAAGAGATATTATTGACCGGATCCTCAAAATAAAGGATAAAAAACCTGTATATATTCAGAATTTATGCTTGCGCAGGACGCATAATTCGTTTATAATTAGATAAATTTCCCCTTTTACAGATAAAAGAAACGAGGTGGGGGGGAAGGAAACGGGGACAAATGAAAAACTGCATACGTTCGAATGATCGAACCACCGATAAAGGCCGGTGGTGGCGAAAAGAAAATCGCCGGAATAGTACACTAACCAAAGGACTGAAGCTGGGAGCGATCCTCCTGGCTGTCTGTGTATTGTTCCAGGCATTTTTATTGCCTGAAACAGCGCATGCTTCCGAGATGGAGGGCGTAACGATCCGCCAGGTCCTGACCAATGAACAGGGCAGGATCATCGAGCCGGAAGAAGACGAAGCCTATCATCTTGCCATGATGGAAAATGATGGTTTTATCCGTACGCGCGATAACATTCAGGTGAAAGAGATCGTCACCATGAATCTGTCCGAGATGTTCTACGGATATGATAATATTCAGTATCTGCTCGCGGCGAACGGGGCGAAGACCATGACCCTCATCCTTCGGCTCGATCCGGTGCTCGCAGCTACAGGTGACGTGGAGATCACATCCGGTAACGCGGATCTTATCTCCTATAACGCGCATGACGGATATGTCACCATCGCCATGAGCGTTCGTGAGAGCCTGTATCTCACTGTAGAAGTATCAGCCAGGATCTACGATCGTTCCTACGAAGCGCTGGCAGGCGGATATGAGCTTCAGTCAAGGCTCAGCGCCATCATGTGGGGCGGCATCGTACTGAATGATGAGCCCATCAAAACTGAGAAGATCCGTGTGATCCCCACACTGGATGAGACCGTATTTGAGCTCTCCGGATGGGCCACCGATCTGGACAAGAATTTCACTTCGAGCGTAGCCATGGAGATCGGTTCATTAAGCGTATCGCCCATGGATATGGTCGTGATCGAAGATGATCATACGGACACGACGATCGACCTGGACACCTCGATTCAGCAGCTCAAAGGACTTCTGACCAGCGGCGGGATCAATCTGCACGAAGGGATCCTTCCCGTGAACGGTCGTCCCTTCAGTGAAGTACTGGATCACGCGGTCGAAGAACTGATACTGATCAGCCGATCTAATGCGCTGAAATATGTGGTCGTACTGACGGACGGACTGGATGAGAGCGAAGAACAGTTGCTGGTTCGGCTTTCTCAGCAGCATTCCGATTACCATATCATCGTGAAGAAGTATCCTACCGCCGACAGCGGCTATATGATGGAGGATCTGATGCGTGTCCTGGCGGATGAGCTGATGGTCACCTTAAAGGCCGGCAGCACCGTGGAAGGCTATTTCGCGCCCGGATTCGTGATGGTAACGGATCCCGAAAAGGTCACCCTTACGATCGACGGCAACACCATTAACGCGGTCCCCGACGATATCGAATACGGCGAGACCTACTGCTTCGCGTTCGGTGATAATTATAAGCTTCACTACTACGGTCCCGAATGGGAAGATTATCCATATTTTGTCCTGGAGATCGGTGAGGACAAGGCAGCCGGTGAGGCGATGACGCTTCGTTTCCAGACACGCCTGGTCGATCCGGAAAGACCGGCAAAAAGCGGCATCACCTATTACGGAACCTACGATCCTTACGGACTTGCCGGTTATGAAGGCATCGATGTGATGGCTTCCGTTCAGCTGAAGGCAAAGAACCTTCTGGGCGAAGTCGCCGAAGTCGAGTTCTTCCCGATCCCGACTGTCGGTTATACGGCGCTTCGCGTAACCGGCCAGTACGGCACGGAAGAAGTCTTCTACTTCACGGCGGATCAGGTCGGAACGGTCGTGGAGCTGACGGTGGATGATCAGCTCTATACCGTATCCGTTTCCAGTGACGGATTCCATACGATTCCGGAAGTGGAGTAATACAAAGACAGTTAGACAGGAGAAACCATGTTAGACATCAAATTCCTCCGGGAAAACCCGGAGATCGTGAAACAGAATATCCGCAATAAATTCCAGGATCACAAGCTGCCGCTGGTAGACGAAGTGATCCGGCTGGATGAGGAAAACCGCAAGGCGATCGGCGAAGCGAACGATCTTCGCGCAAACCGCAATAAGATCTCCGGTGAGATCGGAAAGCTTATGAGAGCAGGCAAGAAGGAAGAGGCCATGAAGCTCAAAGAGCAGGTGACCAAGGATTCCGAGAGACTGTCCGAGCTGGAGACGATCGAGACCGATCTGGCCGCGCGCATCAAAAAGATCATGATGACGATCCCGAACATCATTGATCCTTCAGTCCCCATCGGCAAGGATGATTCGGAGAATGTAGAGATCGAGCGATTCGGCGAGCCGGTCGTTCCGGAATTTGAAGTTCCTTATCATACGCAGATCATGGAAAGCCTTCACGGCATCGATCTGGACGCCGCCGGGAAAGTGGCCGGCAACGGTTTCTATTACCTGATGGGCGATATCGCGAGACTGCACAGCGCAGTCATCAGCTACGCCAGAGATTTCATGATCGATAAGGGCTTTACCTACTGCGTTCCGCCCTTTATGATCCGTTCCAACGTAGTGACCGGTGTCATGAGCTTCGATGAGATGGACGCCATGATGTACAAGATCGAAGGGGAGGATCTGTACCTGATCGGTACTTCCGAGCATTCGATGATCGGCAAGTTCATCGATACGCTGACGAAAGAGGAAGAACTGCCCAAGACACTTACGAGCTATTCGCCCTGTTTCCGCAAAGAAAAAGGCGCCCACGGCATCGAAGAGCGGGGCGTCTATCGGATCCATCAGTTTGAGAAGCAGGAAATGATCGTCGTCTGTAAGCCGGAAGACAGCTGGGGATGGTACAATAAGATGTGGTCCTATACCGTCGAGCTGTTCCGTTCGCTGGACATTCCTGTCCGGACTTTGGAATGCTGCTCCGGTGATCTGGCGGATCTGAAGGTCAAATCCTGTGACGTCGAGGCGTGGTCGCCGCGGCAGAAGAAGTACTTTGAAGTGGGCAGCTGTTCGAACCTCGGTGACGCGCAGGCAAGACGTCTGGGCATTCGTGTGAACGGTGAGAAAGGCAAGTACTTCGCCCATACCCTGAACAACACCGTCGTGGCGCCGCCCCGGATGCTGATCGCGTTCCTGGAGAACAATCTCCAGGCGGACGGCAGTGTGCGGATCCCCGAAGCGCTTCGTCCCTACATGGGAGGCAAGAGCGAACTCAGACCGTAAAAGCTTCAGTCGAAGAGGATCGACTTGGCCATAGCCGGGATCTCCCGGATAAAATAATTCAGTTTCAGAAACCACAGGCTTGTCGGAGCCGCGATACAGCGGACCGATAAGCCTGCTTTTTTTGCCAGGTAACGGATCCGGTGCAGGTGATATTCACTGGAAATGACGACCAGAGAAAGATCACCGATCTCCTGACCGGTCCCGGCAAGTTCTGACTGGAGCAGTTCTTTGGAAAACTGAATATTCTCGTTCGTGGAAGTGGACCGGTCCTCTATGAGGATGCGGTCTTCTTGAATGCCTGCACGGAGCAGATAGGTCCGCATGGCTTCAGCTTCCGTGATGGCCTCATCCGATCCCTTTCCTCCGGAAACGATGACGCGGGTCTGTGGAGAAGATGCCAGGTACAGGACGGCAGCTTCCAGACGGTCACGAAGCGAGCGGGACGGCTGATCGCCGAACAGGCCGGCGCCGAAGACGATCAGATAATCGGCGCCGGGCTGGGCATCCGTACGGGCATCCCGGATGATCGGGATATCCAGGAGCAGGATAGCGATCACAGTGAAAGCCGCGATCCCGGCCGCAAGATTTCTGCGTTTTTTGGACGGACGACGTCCCGGACGGGCAAACCCACCCAGAAAAACCAGAAGCCCCGCGAAGATGACCAGGATGCCAAGCGTCCGGATCCCATAAGGAAGGACACACATAAAAGCGCCAAGGAAAATGAGAAAGAGACTGATCAGTAAAGCAAGCATAAGACAGATCCTTTCAGATTGTACAGTAAAGATTCAAATCCCAGCAGGGGAAACAGTCGTGACGTCTAAGACAGATCCGGTATCCGGGATATAGATCATGAATGAGTTTTGGCAGGACAAACAGATCTGCACTGCGGTGATAGCACGCGATATTCAGCAGTGGACGGTAAGTCCGGATGAGGTTTGAGGCACCGAGGAGAGCTTCTTTTTCCTGACCTTCGATATCCATTTTCAGATAGGTGGGTGGAACAGGAAAATCAAGATCATCCAGCCGGACGAGCGGGACACGGATGTTCCGGTAAAGCCTGTCGGGAGAGCTGCCTTCGGCAACACCTTCGGTGAGTGCGGGAACATGCGTGCCTCTTCCGCGTCCATTGACCATCAGGATTTCATCCGGTTCATCAGCTTCAGATCCGTTTCCGCACGCTGCCCGGATCAGGTGGATCTTCGGGTCGGCGCCAAAAGCGGCCCGGAGTTTTTTGAAACTTCCCGGATCTGGTTCCAACGCGGTGATCTGATAATCGGTACGTGGGAAATAACGGAAGAATTCCTCGATCGTATCGCCGCGGTAGGCACCGCAGTCGATATAGGAAGGGATCTCGTCCGGATGATGCGAAAAAAGCTCTCGGAGGACATCTTCCTTTGGCGAGACAGAAGAAAAAAGAGGGACAGGATCACCGGTGAGCTTATAGTCGATCACCTGATCGAAAACTTCTCGGGAGGAATCATCCGAGAGCAGATCCTTGGCCTCATTGAGCTCGCGCGCGTGCGTCTCGAAAAAAGTGCGGTCGAACAGTTCTTTACCGGCAACGGGTACGTCTGGGATGACTACAGGGAAACGGGCAGCAAGATCCTTGATCCGTTCGATCAGGACAGGCAGATGAGAACCGAAACTGATGACAAGAGTGAAAGGCTGTGGAATCTTTTGGATCTCAGACAGAGGCAGGACCGAAAAACCGTGAAACATCTGTCCGCGGTAGAAATCATCGCTGACGAAAACGCCGACGGGCCATAGGCCACGCTCATTCATAACGTTCAGTATTTTATCCGCTCCATCACCGGTACCGTAAAGCCAGATGGAGTCCGGGGAAGCGGCCAGGGCCTGCCAGATATCTGGGAGAGAGGTTTTTTTCATCGGATTCTTTTCTTTTCTTTGATCTCGGAATATGATACAATATACCCATATATTGTATATCAATCGAACGCAAAATACAATTGAAGGAGGAATTGTTTAGATATCAATAAAGTTGAAAATAGTCAATAAATGTGTTAAAATATGCTCACATGGGGGGTATATTCATGAACACATCAAATGTCACTAATTACAAACCAAAGGATTTTGCAGCACTATTGGGCGTTTCTGTCAAGACCTTGCAGCGCTGGGATCGTGAAGGGATTCTGAAAGCAAACCGCACACCCACTGACAGGCGATATTATACTTACAATCAATACCTTAGGTTCAAAGGTGTTGTTACAGAAGACGACAATCGTAAAGTTGTGATTTATGCCAGAGTATCAACAAAAAATCAGAAAGACGATCTGCGGAATCAGGTTTCATTTTTACGGGTATTCTGTAATGCCAGGGGCATTATTGTTGACGAGTGTATTGAGGACTATGGGAGCGGTTTGAATTATAACCGAAAGAAATGGAACGATCTTCTGGATGAAGTGATGGATAATAAAGTCAAAACCATCATCGTTACTCACAAAGATCGGTTCGTTCGGTTTGGATATGAGTGGTTTGAGAAGTTCTGCATGAAGTTTGACACAAGCATTGTGGCAGTAAACAACGAAGAACTTTCACCGCAGGAAGAACTGGTACAGGATATAGTTTCCATCCTTCATGTGTTTTCATGCAGGCTGTATGGTCTTAGAAAATACAAGAAACAAATCAGAGAGGACAAAGAAATTGCTCAGGAGTTACAAGACAGAAATCGATCCGACACCGGAGCAGAAGAATAAGATAAACAGAACTATTGGAACCTGCCGTTTCGTATACAACTTTTATCTGGCATATAACAAAGAACTGCATGAGCGCGGAGAGAAGTTTATGACCGGAAAAAGATTTAGTGTCTGGCTCAATAATGAGTATATCCCCACTCATCCGGATAACAAGTGGATCAAGGAAGTATACTCTAAAGCGGTAAAGAAGAGCATTGAAGACGGGAGTATCGCTTTTACCAGATTCTTTAAGCATCAAAGCAGATTTCCCAAGTTCAAGAAGAAAGGCAAGTCCGATGTCAAGATGTACTTCGTCAGGAACAACCCTAAAGACTGTACCTGTGAAAGACATCGGGTCAATATCCCGACATTAGGATGGGTAAAGCTAAAAGAGAAGGGATACATTCCAACAACGAAAGACGGCTATCAGATCCGGAGCGGCAGTGTGTCTATCAAAGCCGGCAGGTATTATGTGTCAGTTCTTATTGAGATGCCGGATATAGAGTCTGAAAAAGCCATAGGTGAAGGGATCGGAATAGATCTTGGTCTTAAGGATCTTGCCACAGTTTCCAATGGTAAGACTTATAAGAACATAAACAAAACATCAAGAGTGAAAAAACTGGAAAAGCAGCTCCGAAGAGAACAGAGATGCCTTTCCCGGAAATATGATAATCTAAAGAAAGGAGAGCCCTCAAAGAGATCAAATATATATAAACAGAAGCTAAAGGTACAGAAACTTCATCACAGGATCGAAAGTGTCCGTTCCGATTACATCAACAAAAAGATCGCGGAGATAGTGAAAACCAAGCCGTCTTACATAACGATCGAAGACTTGAATGTAACGGGAATGATGAAGAACAGACATCTTTCAAAAGCCATAGCGTCGCAGAAGTTTTATGAGTTCAGAGCAAAGCTCAAAGACAAATGTAGACGTAACGATATTGAGTTAAGGGTTGTCGATCAGTGGTATCCGTCTTCAAAAACATGTCATTGCTGCGGTCAGGTTAAAAAAGACTTGAAGCTTTCAGACAGGATCTTCCGATGCGCATGTGGGTATACAGCAGACAGAGACTATAACGCCAGCCTTAACCTACGAGATGCGAAAACTTACGAAGTTGCATAAAGAAACGCAAGCGTAAGTATGTACCGAAGGCTAATTCGGGAATTAACGACTGTGGAGTGTACAAGAACCTGTGAGTAGACATGACAGATCGTCCAAAGCATACACGAAGAAGCAGTAAGAAGTATCCGCAAGGACTTCAATATCTCGATGTGAGTATATATAATCACATTTTGAGTGGCAGAAAGCTTATCATGGCTAAAAACCCTGACAATCGGCCGCTGGAGGACGAGGCGGAAGAGCCGGTGCTCCTGGAGCTGACCGATCCGGATGGAAATGAAGTCCAGTATGAACTGCTGGATGTCGTTCCGTATCAGGAAAAGGATTATATCATCGTCGTCCCATACGTGGCCGGCGACGATTCACCGATCGAACAGGTCGAGATCTATCGGGTCGAACCCGACGAGGACCAGGATACCGAGACCTACGTGGGCCTGGAGACGGAGGCGGAAGTCGACGCGGTCTTCGAACTGTTCCGGAAACGCAGTGAAGAATTCTTTGACTTTGTCGAATAATCAATCACAGGAGGAAAAGATGGAACTTTACACTTACGAAAGAGAACATTTGAAAAAGCTCAGGAAATATCTGCCGGAATGTACGGTACTTCTGAAGAGCAACGGGGATTTCCCGCTCGCTGCGGCCGGCAAGCTGGCTCTTTACGGTAACGGCGCCCGTCATACTATCAAGGGCGGCACCGGATCCGGTGAAGTCAATTCCCGCTTCTCCATCAACGTGGAGAAGGGCCTGAAGAAAGTCGGCTTTGAGATCACCAGCGATGAATGGCTCGATGCCTACGACGAAGTCCGTAAACAGGCTGAGATCCAGTTCTATCAGGATATCAAAGAGCGCGCCAGGAAGAAACATACCATGGCCATTATGGAAGGCATGGGTCTGGCGATGCCGGAACCGGAATACTATCTGCCCCTTGACGCGGAAGCCGATGTCGCGGTATATGTTCTTTCCCGGATCAGTGGTGAAGGCAATGACCGTCAGCCGGTAGAAGGCGATATTCTGCTGACAGAAACGGAAAAAAGAGACATTCTGAAGCTGAATAAAAAGTATGACAAGTTCATGCTGGTACTGAATGTCGGCGGTCCGGTGGATCTGGCGTCCGTCGCGGAAGTGAAGAATGTACTCGTATTGTCTCAGCTCGGCGTGGAGCAGGGCCTGATACTCGGACAGATCCTGCTTGGGAAAATGTATCCATCCGGCAAGCTGACCACCACCTGGGCTGCCTGGGATGATTACTGCAAGGTCGGCGATTTCGGCGACGCGGATGAGACCTACTATAAAGAAGGTATCTACGTGGGTTATCGGTATTTCGATACCGTATCGAAAGAACCGGTGTTCCCCTTTGGTTACGGTCTTGGCTATACGACCTTTGAACTGGGTGAAGCTTCCGTTGCTCTGGACGGCGAAAAAGTGGAAGTGACCATTCCGGTGACCAATACCGGAAAATACGCCGGCAAGGAAACGGTTCAGGTATATGTGACCAAACCTCAGGGCAAACTGGATCAACCGTATCAGGTGCTGGCCGGATTTAAGAAATCCGGAGAACTGCTGCCCGGACAGAGTGAAGATGTAAAGGTCTCCTTCGAGATGTCTTCCCTGGCTTCTTTCTCTGCGGAAGACGCTGTTTATCTGCTGGAAGCCGGTCCTTATATCCTTCGTGCCGGTACCAGCAGCCGTGATTCTTCGGTCGCAGCTGTCATCTCCCTGGATGAAGAGATCGTAGTCCGCAAAGTGAAAAACGCCCTGGGTGATCCCGGATTTGAAGACTGGAAACCGGAAAATACCTGGGAAAGCGCCGTACCGGTAGATACGCCTATCCTTACACTGGATCCGGCTTCGATCGAGACCGAAGAGATCACCTATGATCCGGAACTTCCCATTGATCCTCTGTTCAGTGAAATGACCGATGAAGAACTCTGTTATATGAACATCGGTGCCTTTGATCCGAAGGGCGGCATACTTTCTGTCATCGGCAGCGCTTCCATGACCGTCGCCGGCGCGGCCGGAGAGTCGGCTTCTCTATTTAAGGATAAAGGCGTTCCTGCCATGGTTATGGCGGACGGGCCGGCCGGTCTTCGTTTGACCAAGATCTACAAGACGGACGGAAAGAAAGTCTACAATGAAGCCGGTATGCTTCCGGAAAGCATGGAGCCGCTGATGCCTAAGGCTTTCCTGATTGGCATGAAGCTTCTGCAGCCCAAAGCTCCGAAGAATGCGGAAACAAAAGATCAGTACTGCACAGCCATTCCGATCGGAACAGCCATCGCGCAGAGCTGGAATCCGGAAGTAGCGGAAGTGTGCGGCGACGTCGTCGGTGCGGAGATGGAGCGGTTCGGTGTTCATCTCTGGCTGGCACCGGCGCTGAACATCCACCGTAGCATTCTGTGCGGACGTAATTTCGAGTATTTCTCCGAAGACCCGCTGGTCAGCGGCGTATTCGCGGCAGGCATCACAAAGGGAGTGCAGAAGCATCCGACCTGCGGCACGACCATCAAACACTACGCGGCGAACAACCAGGAATTCCAGCGCTATACCAATAACTCTCATGTCAGCGAGCGCGCGATGCGTGAGATCTATCTGAAAGGGTTCGAGATCTGCGTAAAGACCTCTCAGCCGCACGCGCTCATGACTTCCTATAACCTGCTGAACGGCACCCATACCAATGAACGCCGGGATCTGACGGAAGATATCCTGCGCAGTGAGTGGGGTTATGAGGGAATCGTCATGACCGACTGGGTCGTCTCGATGATGGGATCCGGCAAAGCGGCTCATCGGGTTTCCCTTTCTTCCTTTGTGGCGGCAGCCGGCGGCGATCTGTTTATGCCCGGAAGTCCGAAGGATTATAAGACGCTGCTGGCCGCTTTGAAGGCCGGTGAGGTCTCCAGAAAACAGCTGGAGATCAACGCGACGAGAGTCTACCGGATGGCTTTAAAACTGGTCAAATAACCTTTTCTCAAAACGAATAGTAAACAAAAAAGGAGCCCACACAATACCTCCGGCGCTCGGCACGCGTTCGCGAACTCGCGCGGAGATACTGTGTGGGCTCTTTTCATTCATTCTTTTGGTTTTTACGATTTATTCACATTTCAGTCATTGACTTTCTATATTTCTCTAGTAGAATGTTTATCAGTAAACAGTTTCCAACCATGGAGGTCCCACATGGATTACACAATGGAGTTGATCTGCTCCGCGTGGGGAATCGCGAAGAAATACAAGCAGATGCTGGTGGAGATCGCCGATGAATGCAGCCTGAGCGCTGCGGAACTTTCGGTACTCTTATTTTTGGAAAATGAATGCAAGGATACTGCCAGAGAGATCGCAGAGGCCAGACATATGTCTAAGGCGAGTGTCTCCAAAGCGGTGGACTCTTTGTATCAGAAAGAATATATCTCGGGAAAAGCCGATCCGGCGGACCGCCGTATCGTGCATTTGTCGATCGAGAAAAAAGCGGATGAAGTTCTGTGTGTTGCCTGCCAACGTCAGAATGAGCTGCTGGAATGTATATTCCAGAGCATTTCTCAGGAAGAGATGGAGATCCTGGGTCAGATCGCACAGAAGATCAACCGCAATCTTTGTTCGAAAGGAAGGAATAGTTAGTGGAAGAAATCAAGACGCCCAAACGGCCGATTATTTATTATCTGATCATTGTCATCGTATCGATGCTGATCCTGAATATGTTCATCATGCCCAAGCTGATGCAGCGTCAGTTTGAGGAGACGACCTATTCGGATTTTTTAAGCATGCTGGAAAGAAATAAGATCAAGGAAGTCGAAATCCAGGAACAACAGATCCTTTTCTCGGACACCGGTGATCCAACGAAATACTATAAGACGGGCCTTATGGATGACCCGGATCTGGTCGAAAGACTGAAATCCGCCGGCGTTGTGTTTACAGCGACGATCGAAGAGGAGACGTCGCCCTGGCTGACGCTTCTGATCGGTTATGTCGTTCCGATCCTGATCTTCTTTGTGGTCGGACGGCTGCTGATGAACTCATTGATGAAACGGATGGGCGGCGAAGGAATCGGCGGCAATATGATGACTTTCGGTAAGTCCAACGCGAAGGTGTATGTTCAGTCGACGGACGGTATCCGCTTTACGGATGTCGCGGGAGAAGATGAAGCAAAGGAACTGCTTTCCGAGATCGTGGATTATTTGCACAATCCCGGACGCTATGCCGAGATCGGCGCGAATATACCGAAAGGCGCTCTGCTGGTAGGCCCGCCAGGTACCGGTAAGACCCTGCTGGCCAAGGCAGTTGCCGGAGAAGCGAATGTTCCGTTCTTCTCGATCACCGGTTCGGACTTCGTGGAGATGTTCGTAGGTATGGGCGCGGCGAAAGTACGTGACCTGTTTAAGCAGGCCAATGAGAAAGCACCCTGCATCGTTTTTATAGATGAGATCGATACGATCGGTAAAAAACGTGACGGTATTTCCGGGATCGGCGGCAATGACGAGCGCGAACAAACACTGAACCAGCTGCTTTCCGAGATGGATGGTTTCAATGCCAGCAAGGGTGTTATCATCCTCGGCGCGACAAACCGCCCCGACAGCCTGGATCCTGCGCTGCTGCGTCCGGGACGTTTCGACCGTCGTATTCCTGTAGAGCTTCCGGATCTGAAGGGCCGTGTCGATATCCTGAAGGTCCACGCCAAGAAAGTAAAGATGGGCGACAATGTCGATTTCGACGCGATCGCCCGGATGGCCGTAGGTGCTTCCGGTGCCGAGCTCGCCAATATGATCAACGAAGCCGCACTTCGCGCGGTTCGTTCCGGCCGTAAGTTCGTGACGCAGTCCGACCTCGAGGAGAGTGTGGAAGTCGTCATTGCCGGTTACCAGAAAAAGAACGCGATCCTTACCGACAAGGAGAAGCGGATCGTGGCTTATCACGAGACCGGTCACGCACTGGTCGCAGCACTGCAGTCGAATTCCGCTCCGGTCACCAAGATCACTATCATTCCCCGTACCTCTGGCGCACTCGGATATACGATGCAGGTGGATGAGAATGAGCATAACCTGATGAGCAAGGAAGAGATCGAGAACAAGATCGCTACGCTGACCGGCGGTCGGATAGCGGAAGATCTGATCTTCCATTCTATTACGACAGGCGCTTCGAACGATATTGAGCAGGCGACCAAGCTGGCCCGCGCGATGGTGACTCGTTTCGGTATGACCGAGGAATTCGGTATGGTAGCGTTGGAAACGATCAGCAATCAGTATCTGGGCGGAGACGCGTCTCTGGCCTGTTCGCCGGATACCTCCACCGCGATCGATCAGAAAGTGATCGAGGTCGTTCGTACGC
The DNA here is from genome assembly GCA_017442735.1 of Bacillota bacterium. Lineage (GTDB taxonomy): Bacteria > Bacillota > Clostridia > Lachnospirales > Bianqueaceae > RUG760. The sequence continues at coordinate 59,868 of JAFRZE010000049.1, read as the reverse complement.
AGTATGAACGGGCAGAAAACCTGCTTCGTACCCATATGAAAGAACTGAACACGCTGGCCAACTACCTCTACGATCATGAGACGATCACCGGCGAAGAGTTCATGGATCTCCTGAAACGAATGGAAGAAGAAAAGGCCGCCGCGGAGGCAAAAGAGGAAACCCCAGCCGTTGATGAGACAGAAGAAGAGGCAGCAAAGGCCGAATCGGCTATTCCTACAGAGGCAGCAGCCGAGCCTGCCCCGGCTGATCCGGCAGAATAAAGCAATATACGCCGCAAAGCGAACTGAAGCCCCGAGAGCATCTTCTCGGGGCTTTTTGTTTTAATCCATTTTCTTCAAACCTTCCGGCGTCAGTTGATAGATCTCATCGCACACTTCTTTAATATATTTCCGGTCGTGGGAAACACTGATGATAGTCCCGGGAAACTCCCGGAGCATCCTGCGGATCACCGGTCCGGAGAGCGGTGAAAAGTTCCGGGTAGGTTCATCGAGTACCAGTACGTTCGCGCCGGAAAGAGTCATCTTCAGCAAAAAAAGCTTGGCTTTCTGGCCGCCGGACAGTTCGCGGATCGCATGATCCGTCTCTTCGGTGGTAAAGCGCAGAGCGCCCAGATACGTCCGTACGTGAGTGCGCCATTCCCGCTCCGTGACGCCGAATCCTTGCTTTTCCCGGTCTTCCCGGGCTTTTCGCTGCTGAGCGGTCGCGTGTTTGTCGATGATCCTGACTTTTGACAAGTCGATACTGTCCGTCAGAAAATCGACCGGCGTCTTTTCCATGGGAAGAAGGTCTTCATATCGCTGGGGCATGTAGACAGCTTTAAGATCCTTCCGGGCAAGCAAGATCTCAGCGATCTGCCGCAGCAGCGTGGTTTTGCCAACGCCGTTCGCGCCAAGGATGCAGATCTTTCGCGGGCCCTGGACAAACAATCGGATATTCCGCGACAAAACGGTTTTCCCGGCTGCACTGTCTGCCGAGTCAGGTACAGGGATCGTCAATTCGTCGATCGTCAGATCCAGGACGACCTTTCCTGCCGGGATCGGTTCAGACAGTTCGCTGAATGAAAAGTCGATCGCCTCTTCCTTGATCGGACGTTTGGTCATCTTCTCGTCTTCCCGTTCGAAACGGTGTTCCAGTGCTTTGACCGCGTGCATTTTCTTTTTCAGAAGCCGGCCGCCGGAAGGATCCCGCCGGCTGATAGCCGCCTGTTCGTGATCCACCCGTTCATAGATCTTACGGTATTTTTCATCCCGGATCTTCTTTTGCCTCTGGTCATCGGCGGCCAGCGTTTCCTGGCGCTCGAAATCCGCCAGCCGGGTCCGTACGTATTCTCTGTATCCGAGCCTTGCGACCTGATACCGGCTTTCCCGTTTCTGATAGACCTGTTCGATATGGATCACCACGTTGGCCGTTCTCTCGATCAGAACTTCATCATGGGAAATAAACAGAACGATCCCTTTGAAATTCAGGATCAGTGATTCAAGCGCTTCCAGTGTATCCATATCCAGATCGTTGGATGGCTCATCCAGAAGCAGCACCGTCGGTTCCTGGATCAGGATCTTTAAAAGCTGTGCCTTGACCTTCTCGCCGCCGGAAAGAGTCACAAGAGACTGATCCCGGTAACAGAAATCCTTATCGAGTCCCAGTTGTCCGAGATATCTGGCCAGATCTCTGGGTGAAGTTTCCTGAAAAGCGGGATCGTCCAGAAAAAAGTCCATGACCGACATCTCTGAAGGTGCCGTAAGTTCCTGAGGAAGATATCCCAGCCGTTCGCCGGTAAAGATGCGTTCTCCCACAGCTTTCGCGTAGGACTCGATCAGGATCGGATCATAGATCCACTTGAGAAGTGTCGACTTGCCGTTACCTTCCTCACCGATAATGACCGCCTTATCGCCTCGCTGCAGGCTGAAGGAACAATCTTCCAGAAGGATCTTCAAATCTTTTTCATGTGTTATAGTTAATTCTTTGACTTGCAGCATAATATGCCTTTCCTTTAGGTCCGGACAACAAAAAACTGCTTCCGGTTTTTGCGTACCAAAAGCAGACTATCTTCTGAAAGCGATCCATACAGGAAGATAATCTATTTCGGGTACACAAAGAAACCGCCCATCCGGACCGGGTTTCCAATATGTATCCAAAACGTCATCTTCTGTACATGCCAGCCTCCATCGCCTTTATTTTTCACTATCTTATCACATCATATTTCTCTTGACAAGGAAAACATTGTTCCTTGGAAGAGGATTGAGGTCCAGGTCGCTCTGTGATACAATTTGACTGATCAACCTGACGCACGGAAGAAGGAGATATGATGGAACATCGTTTATATATCATCGAAGGATTGCCTTGCAGCGGGAAAAGCACAGTCTCATCCCGGGTGGCTTCTGCTTTGGAAGATCAGATTTTGGAAAACCGAAAAAAGGTCTGCTTTGTCGATGAAGGAACCGGTGATCATCCGGCCGATTATGAATTTCATGCCTATGCGCCGGCAGGACTGATCTGTGAAAAACCTGAGATCGTTCCGCTGTCTCAGTACGAAGGCGAAATGCTGGAAAAGCTGCTGCCATATAAGATCTATGACTTTCTGCCATGGGAAACGGAAAAACCGTTGATGCTGGATAAGTGGAGACAGTTTGTCCGAGAAGCCGATCCGGGTATCATCTATGTCTTCAACTGTGTTTTCCTGCAGAATCCCATGTGCGAGACGATGATGCGCTTCAATTTCCCGGAAAGCAAGTCACTGGCATATATTCGCGAAATCGCGGAAATCATCGCGCCGCTTGAACCGGTCGTGATCTATCTGAAAAATAACGATATCGCGAATAGTATAAAAAAAGCGGCAAAAGAGCGTCCCGGGTGGCTGGAAGGCGTCATCGATTATCATGTGAACGGCGCATACGGGAAAAGCATCCACGCGCAGGGACTGGAAGGGTATATCGAGTGCCTGAAAGAGCGGCAGAGGAGAGAACTGTGGATCCTGGATCAGCTCGCCACCGCGAAACTCGTTTTGGATAACCCGCAGCGTGACTGGTGCGCTGCAGAAGCGGAGATCAATACTTTTCTCAAATCGATATAGGAAGAGACCATGACAACATTCATATTCGTCCGTCACGCGGAGCCGGATCACAAAAATCCGGATGACCGGAACAGACCACTCACATCTCAGGGCATGAAAGATACTGCGTTTGTCCTGGAGACACTGAAAAACAGAAAAATCGATGCCTTCTACTGCAGTCCTTATTTGCGCAGCAGGCAGACCATAGAAAGTACCGCCGACTATTTTGGGATGACGCCGGTTTTAGACGAGCGCCTTCGCGAGCGGGAAGGCGGAAATACAGAAGGAATTGAAAACCCGCTGCGCATGCGATGGGCTGACTTCAGTTTCCATGAGCCAGGCGGAGAATCCATCGGCATGGTACAGGAGAGAAATATCGTGGCCATCCGGGAGATCCTCCAAAAAGAAAAAGATAAAACCGTGGTGATCGGTACCCACGGAACAGCACTTTCCTCGATCCTGAACTATTATGATCCGTCTTTCGACTGTGACAGCTTTCTGAGGATCATGGAATGGATGCCGTACATCCTTGAGATCCAGTTCCAGGGAGAAAGGCCGATCAGATCCGTCGAACTGGGGCATATCGAACGACCGTTTTAAAAGATAAGAGCCGTGAAAATGAGTGAATCATTCTCACGGCTCTTCGCTTTACTCAGCGAGGATCTTATACAGCAGCTCATATAATGTAACGGCCTCTTCGGGAGTAAGAGGAATACAACTGCCGACCTGCCCCGGCACATCCTGCAGTTCGTTTTTCAGTGAGCGGCCCTTTTCTGTCAGAAAAACATGAACGATCCGCTCATCTTCTTCACTACGGATACGGCGTACATAGCCGGTTTGCTCCATCTTTTTCAGAAGGGGAGTCAGCGTCCCGTTGTCCAGAAACAAACGATGGCCGATGTCACCCACACTCAGACCGTCTTCTTCCCAGAGAACCAGAAAAACGATGTACTGCGTATAGGTCAGGCCCAGGCGGCGGAAAGAAGGCGTATAAAGATTGGTCACCTTCCGAGCTGCCGCGTAGAGCGGGAAACATAGCTGGTTTTCCAGTCTGAACTTAAGGTCGTCCATGACTCAGATCAGACTCGCGACGCAGTTCGCGACATCTTCCATCTTCGCGGTGGGCTCGAAACGCGCGACAACTTCACCATTGCGGTCGACAACGAATTTGGTGAAATTCCATTTGATATCCGGTTTGGACGCGTAGTCCTTGTCCATCTTTTTCAGCATGGTGCTCATCATCAGCGCGACAGGACCTTTACCGAAACCTTCAAAACCTTTCTGGCTCTTCAGATAGGTAAAGAGAGGAAGCGCGTTTTCGCCGTTGACATCCGATTTTTTCATCTGAGGGAACTGTGTGTTATAGCGAAGCGTGCAGAATTCATGGATCTCTTCATCGGTTCCGGGCGTCTGGCCGGCAAATTGATTGCAGGGAACATCTACGATCTCGAGACCCTGATCATGATATTTCTCATACATTTCTTCCAGATCTTTATAATGAGGAGTAAAGCCGCAGCCGGTAGCGGTATTGACAACAAGCACGACCTTGCCTTTGAATTCACTCATGGAAACTTCACCGTTGCGGGAGGGAACAGAATAATCATAAAAGCTCATGGTACAAATCTCCTTCATTTATATTTGATTAAATTATATTTGATAAAATATAATTTGTCAAGAATCAATTTCATTTTCCTTGTAGGTATGATATACTGAGATAAATATGAGAAAGAAAGGGGGAAATATGATGAAAGCGAAAAAGCTCGTGGCATTGGGAATCGTCATGTGTCTGGTTCTGAACATGCTGTCCGGCTGTACGAAAAAACAGGAAACAAAACCGCTGGAACTGAAAAAGGCAGAGCAGATCCCGCTGATCAGCCCTGTTTCCTTCGAAGATCTTTCCATGACGGAGCAAAAACTCAGCCTGCTGATCAACTGGTGTTACTGGGAATTAGGCGCATCCGTTGACGAGATAGGACTGGGGCCGGAAAGTCCCATTCTCCAGTGGTTTGATGGCTATCCGATATCTGCCTTTCATGTACAGAAACGCGGAAGTATACTTGATCAGCTTATTTTCACCTGGATACCGAACCGTCCCGAAGTGAAAGAGGAAATAGAGAATAAGATACAAAATGATCTGGCAGCACAGGAAGACTATGGGGTCCGATACTGTCTGGAAGAAGGGCAGGATCCCGTGCTCACGTGTTTTTGCTGGGGACCGGAGGCCGAACAGATCCTTTCCTATATAGATCAGGCGGAATACTGCGTGAGTCCGTTTTTTTACTATACCGGAGAGTCTTTTATGATCGGTTCGGACGATTTCAGTTCGTTGACCGTTCCCGCCGTGACGATGGACGGGATCGGAAGCATCTTTGATGATTTGCTTCGGATTCCGGATGAGCGGCCGAATCATGTTTCTGAAAAGATCGGGAAAGGGATCGTCCAATACGCGTATTCCTACGAGAAAACCACGATCCGTCTGATGATCCGGCCGGATGGAGCTCTTTACGGATATATCCGCGCGACCAGCGAGGAATCACTTGCAAGACAGGAAGAGAAACTGAAAACCCTTGCAGAGGAAAGAGGCCTGGCGTTCCGGCGTTATGAAATGAGCGGCAATGTTTTCTTTGCGGCCGCTTCCTCCAAAGCATTGCAGGAGATCACCGCGGTCATGGAAGCTTTTCTGGAGAAAGGCAGCGCTTCCTTTGAGATCACTGGGTATACTCCTGCAGGCCAAAGTCTGGAAGAGCTGACAGGGCTTTCGCCGGATCAGGTGGACGAGGTTGTGATGACCTACCGGGAAGATGATCAGGAAGTATCTCTGCGCATGACAAAAGCGGATGAGACCACCTATTTCCCCGTCCTGATCCAGTATCTTTTTGGTTCGTTGGTCAGGGATCCGAGAGCGGACAGCTTTACCAGGGATCCTCTGGCGATCGTTCTTCGATCTTCTGATCCGGCAAAAGAGCAGGTACTTACTTTCAGTTCTGTGGAACTGGCGGATGAGGAAGAAAGCGGTTATTATCTGTATCTGGATGATCAGGCATATCGGCTGGTCCCGGGAGATATAGGTACAGTTATACCTCATCCCAGTATGCTGGAAGCCCCGAGAAGAGACTTTCTCGTCTGGTTGATGCGGCTCATCTGGGATACCGGGGTGACGTTAAAAGAAGGTGAAGACAACCAATATATCCTTCCGACCGAGTACCCGCCCGGGTATCTGCCGATGCCTTTCTGGGAGGAGATCCTGGAATGGTCCGACGCGATCGTGGTAGCGAAAGTCACGAGCCAGAATATCATGAGACCGGATCAGCGGAAGACATTGACGGATATGGATACGGGATCACGGATGCAAATGCTGGAATACTACAGCGTTCCCATGGCGAACCGGAACGAGCTGACGATCGAGATAAAGGATTCGCTTCGCGGAGAGATCGGAAATGAGATCATCCATGTACCCGGCGGCATACTGCCGGCCGTAAAGACCGGAAAGGATCTTGTTTATGGCAGCAGCGAGCGGCCCATTGAGGAAGGAAAAACATACGTGTTCTTCCTGAATACAGCTTTGAACACACGGCTGCTGGTTCCCCGGCCTTTCGCCTCTGATTACTGGTTCGGAATGATGGAACTGGACGAAAAAGGGATCCTACGGCCAATGTTCCGGATGGATCCGGATGAGGAAGGTTATTACACGATTCGCTTGGATGAACTTCGAAAGATGATCAGTGACTGAGAAAGGAAACAAAATGGCAAGAGTACTGACAGAGGCGCAAAAGATCGAACAGAGCCTGACCAAGCGGTTCAGGAAAGAGATCTGGAGCCCGTTCCTGACAGCGATCCGGGAATATGACCTGATCCGGAAAGGGGATAAGATCGCCGTATGTATTTCCGGCGGCAAAGACAGCATGTGCCTCGCGAAGCTGATGCAGATGTTGCAGAAGCACAGCGACTTTCCCTTTGACGTCTGTTATCTGGTCATGGATCCGGGTTACACGGAGAGGAATCGCCGGCTGATCGAAGAGAACGCGGCCAGGCTCGACCTTCCTGTCGAAGTGTTCACTTCGCAGATTTTTGACATCGCCTATCATACGGACGAGTCGCCCTGTTATCTCTGCGCCAGAATGCGGCGCGGTGCGCTTTATGCCGAAGCGAAAAAGCGCGGATGCAACAAGATCGCCCTGGGACATCATCTGAACGATGTGATCGAGACGACGCTTCTGGGTATGTTCTATGCCTCGCAGCTGCAGGGCATGATGCCAAAACTCCATTCACAGAACTTTGAAGGGATGGAACTGATCCGGCCGCTGTACAAGGTGAAGGAAGAAAACATCCTGCGGTGGAAGGATTACAATCAACTTCAGTTCCTGCAGTGTGCCTGCCGGTTTACTGAACAGATCGGAGAAAGCGAGGACGGGATCGGGGATTCAAAACGCCAGGAGATCAAACTGCTGATCAAAGAACTGAAAAAGACCAATCCGGACATCGAACAAAGCCTGTTTGGAAGTCTGCACAATGTCCATCTGGAGACATTTCCGGGCTTTCGCAAAGACGGAAAGGCGATCAGCTTTCTTGAGCAATATGACCAGAAATAGTTAATATGTTTATTATCAATTAGTAAATAAATATGTTGCGCCGGATCGTATTTCATAGTATAATAATCAGGAACACAGACTCTTCAGAAGAGAGGGTATACATATGAATATCAAGCAACTACTGGCCCCGTCTGACATGACGGAAGGAACTCCGTGGAAAAAGATCACGCTTTTCACAGTCCCGATGCTGCTTGGCAATATCGCGCAGCAGCTTTACAGTACGGTCGACAGTATCGTCGTCGGACGGTATGTCGGTGACAACGCGCTGGCCGCTGTCGGCAGCGCCTCTCCCATCTATATGCTCCTGCTGTGTCTGTTCATGGGTGTTTCCGCCGGTGCTTCCGTCATGGTAGCGCAGTACTTCGGTGCGAAGGACCGGGAAGGTCTTTCCAAGAGTATCGGTAACTGTATTACCTTAACGGCGATCGTTTCACTGATCATCATGGGCCTCGGCGCGGTGACCATTCGGCCGCTGCTCAAACTCCTGTCTACACCGGAAAGTATCATCGACTGGTGCTACAACTATCTGATGGTCCTTGTCCTGGGTATCGCCGGTACCTCCTACTACTATATGTTTACCGGTATCCTTCGTGGTATGGGTGACAGCGTTTCCGCCCTGGTCTATCTGCTGATCGCCTGCGGTCTGAACATCGTGCTCGACCTGGTGTTCGTGGCTGTCTTCGGACTCGGCGTCATGGGTGTTGCCATCGCGACCATCATCGCGCAGATCGTTTCCGCGATCCTTTGCTTCATCAAGCTGGTACGGATGAGAGAGATGTTCGACCTGAAAGCATCCTACCTCAAACTGGAAAAACAATATTCCGTTACCACGATCCGGCTGGGACTTCCCTCCGGTATTACCCAGGCGATCTTCTCCAGCGCCATGATCGTGGTCCAGTCGCTTACCAACAGCTTTGGCGAAGTGATCATCGCTTCCAACGTAATCATTATGCGTGTGGATGGATTCGTCATGATGCCCAACATGTCCTTCGGTATGGCCATGATGACCTTTACCGGACAGAATGTCGGCGCGAGGAAACTCGAAAGGGTAACACAAGGCGCCAAACAGGGAACGCTGATCGCACTGGTGACATCCTTTGTGATCACAGGTTTGGTCGTGCTGTTCGGGCATAATATCATGGGTCTTTTCACCACGACAGAAGAACTGATCGATATCAGCCGCAGGATGATGACCCTGCTGGCCGCCGGTTATGTGATCATGGCCGTCACCCAGTGTCTGTCCGGTGTCCTTCGAGGCGCGGGTGATACGATGACGCCCATGTGGGTCTCGCTGATCACGACAGTCGTGATCCGTGTGCCTCTGGCATATGGTCTGGTATATCTCTCCAAGACACCGGAACTTCCGCAGGGCGACTATAGAGGTCTGTTCCTTTCCATGCTGATCTCCTGGTTCGTCGGCGCGATCATCACCTTTATCGTTTACAAACGGGGCGGATGGAAAGATAAAGCCGTTATCGAATGATCTGACAATCAAATCCATCAAAAGCAAAACCTCCACGCGAGAAACGTGGAGGTTTTTCATATCATGTGTCCGGCGCACATCATAAAGTTTATGGAGATGAGGAGAATCGAACTCCTGTCCGAAAGCCCTTCGATCCCAGGCCAGCTACCATCATAGTCGCTGTTTTACATTCCCCGGCCAGATCTCCCAACGACAGGATATAAGACCGGGTAGCTTCATGGATCTGATCCGCTCGCAAAGCTTAGGGCGGAAAGTTCCCTGCCTTACTATGACACCCGTATCCTAAGGCGCAGGAACCTTAAGGGCGGATGACAGCCATCAGGCTGCGAACGCAAGAGCGTTGTTTTCGTTGTTAGCGTTTATATTTAGGTCCGGTTGATGACGCAGTCCAGCCTGCGGATGGCTCCCGAGATGTCTACAGCCCCCGTCGAAACCGGACATCCCCTTGAATCGGCCTAATCCTATCATATGTTTTTCGAAATGTCAAGGATTTGACAAACGAGGGCGTGCGAATTATAATGAAAATGTTGTATTGTCTCTATTTATAAGGACAGGAATCCATGAAAGAAACATCAATAAAAATTCTGCGCGCGGTTCTGGATGTCGGAGAGAGAGCCCTGGAAAAGCTCCCCGGCGCCGACTGGATCACCTTTCGAGGCTATCGTTTTGAAAGCGAGCGTATCCCGGCGGCGTTTGACGGTTTTCGCTTTGTGGTGCTTGCCGACGTACATGCCCGTCTGTTCGGAACAAAGAATGCGCGGCTGATCCGCGCGATAAGGAACTGCCGGCCGGAGATCATTCTATGTGCCGGCGACTGGATCCGGACCGATTACAGCGGACATGACGCGGCGATCCTTAGAGAACTGGTCACTGATATCCGGGAGATCGCGCCGCTCTACAGCATTTTAGGCAATCATGAAGGACGCGCGGATCATAAGGACGAGCTGATCCGGGATTTTACGGACCTGGGCGTACGGATCTTGCAGGATGAGAGCATCCAGATCGATCGCGAAGGTTCGAAAGACAGGCTCTTGTTGACCGGTCTTTATCCCTCTTATGAGAACTCCTTTTACGGGAGTCTCAGGGAGAGCGGGATCGGACCCAGGATCCGGGAAGAGTACCGGAATGTCATGCGGGAGCTGCCGGAGGAAAGACCGTTTCAGATCGTACTTTCCCACCGGCCGGAGCTGTTCGAGCTGTATACCGAGCTGGGTATGGATCTGGTTTTCTCTGGCCATGCCCACGGCGGACTATTGAAACTGCCGGGCGGGAGACGGCTGCTGGCACCGGATCAGGGCCTGCTGCCGACGTATACACACGGTGCCTATCAGAAGGAGCGTACGACGATGGTCGTTTCTCAGGGACTGGGCGGACCGAGGATCGGGATCCGGCCGGAGATCATCGTATGTGAGCTAAAAAGAAAGGAACAATGATCAATGAAGCTTTGGGGCGGAAGATTTCGTGAAGCGGAGAACAGGCTGATGGAGGATTTCAATTCCTCCTTCCCCTTTGATCTGCGTCTCTGGGAAGAAGATATCCAGGGCAGCATGGCCCACGTGACCATGCTGGGAAAACAGGGCATCATTCCGGAGGAAGAAGCAAAGCTGATCTATCAGACCCTCGTACAGATGGCAGAGGATATCCGGGAAGGCAGACTGACCTTAAGCGGAGAAGCGCAGGACGCGGAAGATATCCACACCTTCATGGAAGCGGAACTGACGAAACGGATCGGGGATGTGGGCAAGAAGCTGCACACCGGCCGGAGCCGGAACGATCAGGTAGCCGTGGACATGCGGCTCTATGCCCGGAAAAGCGCCGGAGAGGTCATCGATCTGCTTCAGGAGATGGCGGACGCCCTGGAGAGAAAGGGCGCGGAAAATCCTGTACGGATGCCGGGCTACACCCATCTGCAGCGGGCTCAGGTCGTGACCTTCCGCTACTATCTGGACGCCTACCGGCAAATGTTTCTGAGAGATATCCAAAGGCTGGAAAACACAAGAGCACTCATGAATGTCAGCCCGCTGGGCTGCGGCGCGCTGGCCGGGACGACGCATGAACTGGACCGCTCTATGACCGCCGAAGCGCTGGGGTTTAGCAAGCCGGTGGACAACTTCCTTGACGGCGTAAGTGACCGCGATTATCTGATCGAACTTTTAGCCGACTTCTCACTGATCATGATGCATCTGTCCAGACTTTCCGAGGAACTGATCCTCTGGAGCAGTCAGGAATTTAAGTTCATTACGATCGATGACGCCTATGCAACGGGATCCTCGATCATGCCGCAAAAGAAAAACCCTGACGCCTGTGAACTCATCCGCGGCAAGACCGGCCGGGTCTACGGGTCTTTGCTGGGTATGCTGAGCGTAATGAAAGGCCTGCCCATGGCCTATGATAAGGATATGCAGGAAGACAAGGAAGGGTTCTTCGACGCGCTGGATACGGTCAAAGCCTGTCTTTCGGTTATGAAGGAAGTCATCCTTACCCTGAAGGTGAACGATGAAACGATGAAGGAAAGCGTGCGAAGAGGCTTTCTGAACGCGACAGAAGTGGCGGATTATCTGGTGAGCCGCGGGATCCCGTTCCGTGACGCCCACGGGATCGTGGGGAGGATCGTCATCGAATGCGAAGACCGGAAGATCGCGATCGAAGATCTGTCCCTCGAAGAACTGAAACGATTCTCGCCGGTCTTTGACGAGGAGATCTACGAATATCTGGATTACGACAATATACTTCATAAAGGAATCAAAAAGGAGATCCTGTCATGAGTAAACGTCCGGTCATTGGAATTACGGCTGACTTCGATCCGGAGCGCGCCGGCGGTACACATCTGATTTATAATTCCTACATCGAATCGATCCGCAGGGCCGGCGGCGTTCCGCTGCTGCTGATGCCCACCGTCCGCACGCCCGAGAACTGGGGCGGGGACATGGATGAGTTTCTGAAGATGTATTCGGTGGAAGAGGAGATCCTTGCATGCTGTGATGGCGTCTTGTTCACCGGAGGAGCGGACGTCGATCCGAAATACTACGGTAAACAGCCGTCCCGGGAATGCGGAGGATTCTTCCCGTTCCGGGATGCTTTCGAGATCAACCTGACAAGGATCTGCGTGGAGCGTGATCTTCCTGCCTTCGGTATCTGCCGCGGGATTCAGTCGATGGCATCCGCGCTGGGCACGGAGCTGATCCAGGATGTCGGAAGCGAAGCGACCGACCGTCAGCATTTTCAGAGAGCTGTGAACTGGTATCCCACCCACAGGGTCACGACGAAAGAAGGAACTAAGCTGCGTGAACTGGTGGGTGAGGAAGCCTGGGTCAATTCGTTCCATCATCAGGCGATCAAAAAAGGCCTGGAAAGCTATCCTTTCGAGATCACGGCCTGGTCTGAGGACGGTCTGATCGAAGGGATCGAGAAGCCGGAACTTAAGTATTTTGTCGGTGTACAGTGGCATCCGGAACGGATGATCACCGATCCGAAGATGCGCGGACTTTTCGAGCATTTCGTCAAAGTCTGCGCCGGAGAATAAAGATGGATATCCGGATCGGAGACGGACTGAGACTGAAAAAAGAACATCCCTGCGGGAGCAGGGACTGGGATGTTCTGAGGGTCGGGGCGGATATCAAGCTTAGGTGCCGCGTCTGCGGGCGTGAAGTGATGAGTCCCAGGGAAAAGATCGAGAAAAAAGTGAAAAGGATCCTCAGAGACGGTAAGGAAATCAATCCCCATCAGGAAGGAGAAGCGAGGCGATGAGTAAGAAAGAAAAAACAGGGAATCGCTCGTTCCCGGTATGGATGATCATACTGGATGTTCTGCTGGTGCTGGCTGTGCTCGCAGCCATTTTCCTGAAAGACTGGATGATGATCGTTGTCGTAGTAGTTCTGGCGCTGGCTGCCTTTGGCATTACGTTCTACCTGGTCCGGGACAATGATCTTCGGTTCCGTCAGCGGGTACTGGATCAGGCAGTCGACCTGGGCACCGAATACCAGCAGTACATGAGTCAGTGGGAATATCCCTTTGTCCTATTATCCTCCACACTGAGAGTCGTCTGGTACAATGAATCGTTCCGGCGGCTGATGAAGTACCAGGAGTGTAAAGGCAAACAGCTGGAAGAGCTGGGGATCGTCTGGGGGACGGATAAGCCGGACTGGGATCCCATCACCAAGCAGATCCACCTTGCGGATATCGACTTTAAGGCTGTCATGACGCAGGTCAGGCTCAGGGATAAGACAGACAACCCGGTCGAAGGCAGCTTTACCGAAGTATACAGCCTCTCGCTGCAGGATATCACAAGAGAACTTGTGCTGGAAAGAGAGAATCTGGAACAGCAGAGCGTCGTCTCGCTGATCTATGTGGACAACTACGATCAGATCGTCGGATCCATGGATGAGAACCTGCGGCCGTTGCTGGAAGCGAATATATACAGAAGTCTTTCGGATCTTTCCACGACGCTGAATGGTATCATGACCCGTCTGGAGAGGGATCGTTTCCAGATCATCTTCCCCAGACGATCACTGGAAACGCTGTATGGAAACCATTTCGCGATCCTGGAAGAGGTCAAACGGCTTGGAAGCGAGCGTTACCAGACGACGCTTTCCATCGGTGTGGGTGTCGATAAAGAGATCGAAACGGCCAGAAGGTATGCCCGCATGGGCGTGGATCTGGCACTAGGCCGCGGCGGCGACCAGGCCGTGGTGAAAACAAAAGATTCGCAGAAGTTCTTCGGCGGCATGTCCACGAGCGTCGAGAATACGACCCGTGTGCGCGCGAGACTGACAGCCTACGCGCTGAAGGAACTGATCGAGGCTTCCGACCGGGTGCTGATCATGGGTCACGCCAATCCCGATCTGGATGCTTTCGGCTCGGCCCTTGGTCTGTACCGGGCAGTCTATGAGATGAATAAACCGGTCAATATCGTCATGAGCGTAGAAAAGCACGCGGCGGTTGATTACCTGTACAAACAGGTCAGCGAGAATAAGCTGTACCAGGGCCTGCTCATCGATAAGGAAGAAGCCCTTCGCTACTGCGGACCGAATACGCTGCTTATCCTCACCGACGTCAACCGGCGGGTGATCGTGCAGTACGGAGAGATCCTGGATCATGTCGGATCTTTGGCGGTCATCGATCATCACAGAGCCGCGGCCGACGCGGTCAGCGGCGCCGCGATCTCCTATGTGGAACCCTTCGCCTCCTCCGCCAGTGAGATGGTGACCGAGCTTCTGCAGTACATGATGGAGAATCCGCCGATCAGTTCCCTGGAGGCGGACGGACTCTTTGCCGGTATCGCGCTGGATACGAAGAACTTTACCGTCAAGACGGGCGTTCGTACGTTTGAGGCGGCGGCTTACCTTCGCCGGAAAGGCGCGGATGCTGTCCGTGTGCGTAAGATGTTCAAGAATGATATGGGCGACTATAAAGCCAAAGCCATGGTCGTTGCCGGCGCGGAGGTCTGGAAGGATGAGATCGCGATCGCGACCTGGTCTTCCCAGCTGCCCAACGCGTCGACGGTCGCGGCACAGGCGTCTGACGAACTGCTGGATATCCACGGCATTCTAGCCTCCTTTGTTATCACGGAGATGGATCATCAGCAGATCAATATTTCCGCCAGGTCACTCGGAGAGATCAACGTCCAGCTGATCATGGAAGAACTGGGCGGCGGCGGACATCTTTCCATGGCCGGCGCGCAGCTTAAAGGCCTTTCGCTGGAGGAGGCCAAAGAGAAAGTACTCCAGGCAATTCATACGGTAACGGGGTTATAAACCATGATTGAAAGTGTTTCTTTCTTTTACGACTGGGAAGTCGCGCTGCAGATCTTTATCCAGAGCCTTCTGGGAAGTTTCGGGACCACCGTTTGTTCTGTCGTAACGATGTTCGGCGAAGAGATGATCATGATCGTGATCCTCGGCTACATCTACTGGTGTCTGGATAAGGAATACGGTAAGTTTATCGGAGTCAATGTCATCATCGGCATCGTGCTCAACCCTCTTCTGAAGAATATCGCGCTCCGGCGCCGTCCTTACTTCGATCATCCCGAGATCAAATGTCTGAAACCGGTGGATTCATCGGCGGATATCTATGATATCGCGGCGCAGGGCTACTCATTCCCGAGCGGACACAGTCTGAATTCAGCGATCGTCTACGGATCGCTTCCCGCCTGGCAGCCGGAAGGCGGTCGGGACAAGGGATGGCAGAAGGCCTTAATGGTGATCGCCATCGTGATGCCGCTTCTGGTAGGTGTTTCCAGAGTCGCTCTCGGCGTCCATTATGCGACCGATGTGCTTGCTGGCTGGGCCGGTGGCCTGGTCATCGTTCTGGGAATGGGCTGTCTGCAGAAAAAAGTGAAGAAGAAATGGCTGCTGCATCTGATCATTTTCCTGATCTCTCTGGTGGGATTCTTCTACTGCAAAACGACAGACTACTATACCGGCGTGGGTATGATGGGCGGCTTCTTCCTGGCTTATCATTTTGAGGAGAAATATGTGAAGTTCGAGTCCACCAGAAATGTCTGGATCTCGATCCTTCGTGTCGCGGTGGGCGGCGCTCTGTATTTCGGACTGAATACGGCGCTGAAACTGCCTTTCTCCAAGGAATTTCTGGACTCCGCTACACTGGCCGCGTATATAGTCCGCAGTCTTCGCTACGCGGTGGTCATGTTCCTTCTGATGGGCGTTTATCCGTTAGCGTTCGGAAAGCTCTTTAAGAAGAAGGTGCCGACAGAATCGGAGAAAAACTCATAATTTGTCCTTGCCAGAAAAAGGGCGCTTTGATAAAATAGAGTCGGAAAGACTCCAAGAACACGTAAGGAGGTTTATCATGAAAGTCTTATTAAACCAAACCGTTGCCAAACTCGGTAAAGCGGGTGAGATCGTGAATGTAGCCGATGGATATGCCAAGAATTATCTGATCCCCAAAAAGCTGGCTGTCGCTGCTACCAAGCAGGTACAGGCGCAGTGGGAGACGCAGAAAAAGTCCCAGGAGATCCGTCAGGCAAAGGCTGAAGTCGAAGCTCAGGCCCTGGCCAAAGAACTGTCTAAGAAGACCTTTACGCTGAGCGAAAAAGCCGGTGAAAACGGAAAACTGTTCGGCGCCGTGACCACAGCGGATGTGGCGGAAGCGCTGAAGGCCCAGTTCGATCTGGATGTCGACAAGAAAAAGATCGTGATCCCCGAGGATATCAAAACGGTCGGTGAATATACCGTACAGGTCAAGCTGCTCGCCTCTGCTGTCGCGGAGATCCGTATGTCGGTGGTAGCTGATGCCTGAGGAAACACTGGTTCCCCGGATTCCTCCGCATTCGGAAGAAGCGGAGCAGTCGATCATCGGTGCCTGCCTGATCGATGTGGATGCCCTGGAAACTGCGTGTGAGAAACTGCTGCCCGAAGAGTTCTACAACCCAAGACACAAAGAGATTTTTGAAGCGATCCTGGATCTTTACCGGCAGAAGATGCCGGTGGATCTGGTGACAGTCAAATCCCGATTGGAGAACCGAGGGACACTGGAGAGCGCGGGAGGGCTGAAGTATCTCAGCCAGGTCGCCGCGGCTGTTCCCAATTCGGTTTACGCGTCAGGCTATGTGAAGATCGTCAAGGATCGGGCGCTGTACCGTCGGTTTATCAGTATGGCGAACCGGATCCTGCAGAAGAGCTTTACTACCGAGGCTCCGATCGACGCGCTTTCAGAAGATGTGGAGAAGGAAGTCTATCAGATCCTGCAGAAACAGGGATCTTCTGACTTCAAACAGGTGAAGGATGTCCTTCTGGAATCCTTTGATCAGATCGAGCAGACAGCGAAAAACGGCGGCCAGATCTCCGGTATTCCTACAGGATTCGCGGATCTGGATGCCAAGCTGACCGGCCTGCATCCCTCGGATCTGGTCGTGGTAGGCGCGAGGCCTTCCATGGGTAAGTCAGCGTTCGGCCTGAACATCGTTCAGAACGCGGCTGTTCGCTCCGGCAAGACCTGCGCGGTCTTCTCGCTGGAAATGTCTGCCGTGCAGGTGGTCAACCGTTTCCTTTCGGTACAATCCGGTGTGGAACTCAACAAATTCCGGACCGGTGAACTGGAAGATCGGGACTGGGAAAACCTGGTCGAAGCGCTCGGACCGCTTTCGCAGGCAAAGATCTTTATCGATGATACCGGCGGTATCACGATGCCGGAGATCCGATCCAAAGCCAGGAAGCTGAAGATCGAACACGGACTGGATCTGATCATGATCGATTATCTGCAGCTGATGAGCAGCGCGAACCGAAACAATGAAAACCGTCAGCAGGAGATCTCGGAGATCAGCCGGGGTCTGAAGATGCTCGCGAGAGAGCTGGAAGTTCCGATTATCGCGCTTTCACAGCTTGGCCGAAGCCTGGAGCAGCGAGCCGATCACCGTCCCATGATGAGTGATCTGCGTGAATCCGGCGCGATCGAGCAGGACGCGGATGTTGTCATCTTCATTTACAGGGATGAGTATTATCATCCGGATACGACCGAAGATAAGAATGTGGCGGAGATCATCGTGGCCAAGCAGAGAAACGGCCCGGTGGGAACGGAAAAGCTTCGCTACGACGGAGAGTATACCCGGTTCAGCAATCTGCTCCGGTAAAAAAGTCCTTGCATGATCGTTATATTTGTAGTATGATGAACCCGAGCGATGGTCCGTCGCTTGATAAACAAAGGGAGGTATCAATTATGGCATATGTGATTTCTGATGATTGCATCAAATGTGGAGCCTGCGCAGCAGAGTGCCCCGTCGGCGCTATTTCTGAAGGCGATGCGAAATACGAGATCGATGCGGATGCCTGCATCGAGTGCGGTGCTTGCGCAGCTGCCTGCCCGGTCGGTGCTCCGGCACAGGGCTAATCGGTAAATAGTAGATCGAAGACCCGGAGAAATCTCCGGGTCTTTTTCTGTTGTCAAACGAGCCGATTTGGTGTATAATGAGGAATACTTGTATTGGATTTTGAAGACAGGAGGACTCGAAAAATGGTAACTCAAGTTTCTAAAGATATGATCATCGCCGATATTTTAAAGGCGGATCGTGATATTGCCGCTATCCTGATCCAGAATGGAATGGGATGTATTTTCTGCCCCGCGTCTCAGGGCGAGTCTCTGGAAGAAGCCTGCTTTGTGCACGGAATGAATCCCGATGAGATCCTGGAAGAGATCAATGATTTCCTTGCCGCGAAAGCAGAAGAAATGGCTCCGGACGAGAGCCAGTTTGTGACCGAGGAATAAAGATTCCTGAAGCATCAGCTTCAGGACATGAACGGAGTAATGTCAGATGAAGGCTGAAAAAATCAACCAGGACCAGATTCGCTTTACCTTAAGCGAGTCTGATTTGATATCGCGAAATCTCCATATCTCCGAGCTGAGCTACGGTTCAGACAAGACCAAGGCGTTGTTCGAAGATATGATGCGGACTGCCTATGAGCAGTTCGGGATGGACTTTTCGCAAAAACCGCTGATGATCGAAGCGATCCCTCTTTCGGATCGTGAACTGACCATCACGGTCACCCGGGTTTCCGGCGCAGCCGAGCTCGGAGCGCTTTTTGGCGCGAATTTCGGAGGACCCAGGGACGGACGGCCCGGCCAGGATCCAAGGAGTCTGGATATGTGGAGTCCCGCGTTCGCGGATCCTTCCAAAGGTCCGCAGGAAGGACCCGGCAGGGAAGAGAAGGGCTTCTTCGATGAACTTCCCGGTACGGAGGACGGTGTTATCTATCTTTTTGATCACTTGGACGATCTGTGCCACGTATCCTCCCATATCCCCGAAAACCTGAAACTGATCAACGCGCTCTATGTGGATGAGGGCAAAGGGACCTACTATCTGGTCGTTCATTTCCGCCGGATGGATTCGGAGATGCGCTATGTCATCTCCCTGCTTTCACAGTATTGTACGGAATGGTTCTTTGGCCGTCACGCGGAGCTGATCGTCAAGGAGCACGCACGTGCTGCTATCAAGAGCCGCGCGCTCCAGAAGCTGGGCAAGATCGAACGATCGGAGATCTGATCATCATGCTGCAGTTTGAAGTGGGAAAAGAGTTTCCCTTACCGAGGGTCATGAGTGAAGGCGCGGTTTT
Organism: Bacillota bacterium; assembly: GCA_017442735.1. Lineage (GTDB taxonomy): Bacteria > Bacillota > Clostridia > Lachnospirales > Bianqueaceae > RUG760. The sequence continues at coordinate 40,683 of JAFRZE010000049.1, read as the reverse complement.
TTCCGTCGAACCCTATACCATGATCCTGACCTATCACTTTGATAAACCAACGGAAGAAGAGATCCGTGAGTTCAGGACCGGCACCTTTCAGATGGCGGTGACAGAAGAGCGCGGCCTTTTATTCCTGCTGACGAAATTCGGACAGATGGGATGGGCAGACGCACCTTACAGTACACAGCTGAGTGAGCGGAGCAAGGAGCTTCCGGAACTTCGGGAAGGACATAAAGGATATAGTCTGGACGCGTTTTTGGTGGATCTTTCCACAAACATGCTGACGGCTCACCGGCTGGTCCGGATGAGCCCTGACTTTTCCAGAAAATTCAGAAGTCTTTTGCTGGATGATATGGCAAAAGACTTCGATCCTTCTGCCTATGAGAAAACGGTCCGGGAAGTCTATCGGACTTATCCGACCAAAGTTTTGCTGGACAGAAGCCTGATCCGGATGAAAACGGATCGATAAAAACAGATCACTGCCCCTCGATATGTCCGGGCAGTGATTTTTGTGTCACTGGAGAACGTAGGATGAACATCATAGAATCATTCAGCGAGCAGGAGACCTTTCTGCTTGGCAAAAAGCTTGCTGAAGAGGCAAAGAGCGGCAATCTTTTCTGCCTGCTCGGCGATCTCGGGACCGGGAAAACGGTACTGGCCAGAGGTATGGCGGAAGGTCTGAAGATCGGACAAAGGATCCAGAGCCCTACTTTTGTGATCGTGCGGGAATATCATGACGGAAAGCTTCCCTTCTATCATTTTGATCTGTACCGGCTGGAGGATGAAGATGAACTATATGCGATCGGATGGGAAGAATACCTTGGAAAAGATGGCGTGATCCTGGTGGAATGGGCTGACCTCATGCCGGAAGCCATGCCGGAAGACGCCCGCTGGATCCGAATCGGAAAAGACCTCTCAAAGGGAGTAGATTATCGAAGGATCATGATCGGGACCTATCAGGAGATCACAGAGGAAGATAAGTGAAGATTTTAGGAATTGAAGCCGCCGCGAAGGTAGCCGGCGCTGCGGTATATGAGAACGGAAAAATACTGGCGGGAGAGTTTACCGACGGAGCGCTGACGCATTCCGAGACACTGATGCCGATGATCGACCGGGTCCTTCAGAAGGCAAAGGTCGGGATAGATGAGATCGAACTCATTACTCTGACAAACGGGCCCGGATCGTTTACGGGGCTGAGGATCGGAGCCGCAACCGCGAAAGGACTGGCTCTGGCCGGCGCCAGGATGGATGAAGAAGGAAATATGACCGGAGGGATCGGGATCCTGCCTCTTCCCACGCTGGAAGTACTGGCTTCCGGCGCCATTCCTTTCGCACAGGAACAGAAGAGCTTGATCGGAAAGGATCCTCTTCTGGTAGGGACCATGGACGCCAGAAGGCATCAGGTGTATACCGCGGCGTATGATACAGATCTGAAACAGGTCATCGCTCCGGAGGCCATGCCGCCCACTGTACTGGCGGAAAAACTGAAGGAGCTGGGGCGTCCCTGTATATTCCTGGGAGACGCGGCTGCGCTTTATCAGGATGTTTTCAGTGAGATACTGGGAGAACTGTTTACTCTGGCACCGGAAGAGATCCGGGGCCATCGGGCAGGAACGACGTGTCGTCTTGCTGATAGAAAGATCCGGGAAGCTATCGAAGACGGTAAGCCCATGCCGTTCATTCACGGATGGGAAATGAGGATCGAATACCTCCGTAAACCTCAGGCAGAACGAGAAAGGGAAGAGAGGCTTCGCAGGGGAAAAGCGGCCGGTGAAACCAGGGATATTGCCGGGGAGCCGGAAAAATGATCATCGTCAGACAGATGGAAGCCATAGATCTGGATCCAGTCATGCGGATCGAGGAGGAAAGCTTCAGTTCTCCATGGAGCAGGCAGTCCATGACGCAGGAACTGGCAAATGATCAGGCACATTATTTTGTTGCCTGCACTGAAAAGGGAGAAGTCGCCGGCTATGCCGGGTTCTGGCAGGTCATGGATGAAGGCCATATCATGAATATCGCTGTCAGGAAAGACCGGCGGGAGAAAGGGATCGGGCAGTCACTGATGGAAGCTATGCTGAGCTTTGGCGACGGACTCGGGATCCTGTATTGGACACTGGAAGTCAGAGTGTCCAATCTGCCGGCTGTAAGACTTTACGAAAAAATCGGGTTTACCTCGGCGGGCATCCGTCCGGGATACTATAGCCACCCCAGAGAAGACGCGAATATTCTCTGGCTCACAAGATCCATATAAAGAATACAAGGAGAAATGAGATGAAGGTTCTTATCTACAACGAATTTGTACATGAGCAGCATGACGGACCGGCCAAAGATATGTACCCTCGCGGTATGCACATGGCCATCGCGGAAGAGATCCAAAAAATCGATGATTCACTGGAATTCTCCTTCGCGACACTTGAAAATCATAAGGAAGTGATCACCCGGGAAAAACTGGCCGAGACCGATGTTCTCGTCTGGTGGGGACACATGCGCCATCATCTGGTCGATGACGACGTAGTCACGCTGATCTGTGATGAAGTCAACAAAGGCATGGGTCTGATCGTACTCCATTCCGGTCATGAGTCAAAGATCTTCCGTAAACTGATGGGGACCCGCTGCGGTGTGGAATGGTATGAACGAGGTGATCACGGCCGGATCTGGATCCTTGATCAGACACATCCGATCGCGCAGGGCGTACCGAATCCGCTCGAACTCGAGGCGGAAGAGACCTATGGGGAACCTTTTACCGTACCGACGCCGGATGAACTGATCGGTGTGACCTGGTGGAAGGGCGGAGAGATCTTCCGGGGGATGAGTGTTTATCATCGCGGACTCGGAAAGATCTTCTATTTCCATCCCGGACATGAGACCTATCCCAGCTATTATAATCCGGGCGTGATCCGGGCGATCGACAACGGTATTCACTATGTGGCTCCGAAGATGCGGATCGATGAACTGACCTCTCATCATATCCAGCCTCATGAGCCGTAAAAGTTGGCATGATTATTATTTAAATAATTTAAAAAAGGTATTTAAAAAACATCGGACAGGGTGTATAATCGCCCTCGTCCGATGTTTTTGAATTTTGTGTGTCTCAGGCACATATACTAAGAGAGGAGTTAAAGTGAGTCAGATCAAGTGGGCATTCTCCTTTCTGGGGAAGTCCAGATATAAGCTTTTTACTGCGTACTTTCTGATGATTCTGTCGACTGTACTGATGTCGCTGGATCCGCAGATCGTCAAGAAGATCGTTAACGAAGTCCTTTACCCGATGTTTGAAGATCCGACGATCTCTACGAGTACCGTTGTTTCTCAGCTGATCCCTCTGATCGTACTGGGCTTTGGGATCCTGGTGCTTCGCAGTGGAGTGAGATTTTTGTCGAACCTGTTCCGTGAACAGGCTTCGCAGCGAGCGACATTCGAGATCCGACAGGCACTCTACAAAAAACTGTCAGAACAAAGCCGTAGCTTTTTGATGGCAAACCGTTCAGGTGACCTGATCAACAAGTGTACCGGTGACGTAGAGGCCATCAATCATTTCATCTGCTGGGTTTCCTATTCGATCTTCGATAGTGTGGTCATGCTGACCGTTGTACTGGTGGTTTTCTTCTCCATCAGCTGGAAGTTCACCCTGTTGCAGCTGGCTTTGGCGCCTTTTGCTTTCTGGGCTGCGATCACTCTGGGAAAGAAAGTCCGTCCGATCTTTGGTGAAGCAAGAAAACAACTGTCCAGACTGAATACCGTTGTGACAGAGAATATCTCCGGCAACCGCGTAGTGCGAGCCTTCTGCAGGGAAGAATTTGAAATCGAGAAATTCGATAAAGAAAACCTGAAGTATTATGAAATGAACCTGAAGGCCAACAAAGCCTGGACGACCTATTCACCTGTGATGGAGACAGTCGGCAATATCATGAACGGTACGGCTATTATTGTCGGTTCTATGCTCGTGATCCTGGGTCAGATCACCGTAGGCGATCTGCTGGTCTTTACTTCGCTTTCCTGGATGATGAATGAACCTTTCCTGATGCTGGGCTTTCTAATCAATGATACACAGCGTTTTCTGGTCAGCTGTGAACGTGTCCAGGAACTGTATCAATCTCAGCCGGAGATCCAATCTCCCGAAAATCCGGTTCCGGAAAAACCGATCCGCGGTGAGATCGATCTGGAACATGTCTCTCTGACGTTTGACGGCAATCCCATTCTGAAGGATATCAACATGCATATCCCCGCTGGCGCGACAGTAGGGATCATGGGGCCGACTGGTTCCGGCAAATCTTCGATCTTTAATCTGATTAACCGATTTGTAGATCCAAACTCCGGTCATGTGAAGATCGATGGGATCGATGTTCATAAATATCAGTTGCAGTATCTTCGCCGCAATATCGGTATCGCGCTGCAGGATGTATTTCTGTTCTCTGATACAGTCGAGTCGAATATTGCCTATGGTGTTCCGGATGTATCGAATGATGTTGTATATGATTCAGCTGTCGACGCAGCGGCCGACGAATTCATCAAAAAGCTTCCGGACGGGTATGATACCATCGTCGGGGAACGTGGCATGGGTCTTTCCGGTGGTCAGAAACAGCGTCTGGCTCTGGCAAGAGCTTTGGCTATGAACGCACCGATCCTGATCCTGGATGATACAACTTCCGCGGTCGATATGGAAACTGAGCAGTATATTCAACAACGTCTGGCGGCGCGTGAGAAAAAAGCCACCACTCTGATCGTCGCGCAACGAATCAGTTCTGTCAAGAAAGCGGATATTATCTTCATTCTGCAGGACGGGAAGATCACAGAGTCCGGCAGCCATAGCGAACTGCTGGAGAAAAAAGGATATTACTACAACATTTACCGGATCCAGCAGGGTATTGCTACGGAAGAAGATATTGATGAAGCCAGAAAAGCCATCGCCCGAGAAGTAAAGACCAGTGCCTTTAGTTCCCATAAACCGGAATTTGCTCCGGCGAAAGGGGGTGTGCACTGATGGCGAGAAACAAATATAATGTAGACGAAACGCTGGAAACGGAGTTTAATTTTCAGCATCTGAAGCGCAGCTTCGTCTATATCAAACGCTATAAGAAATGGTTTTTCGGAGCCTTTTTCTTCAGTATGGTCTCGATCATCTGCGGACTGGTCATGCCGCTGTTTACCGCAAATGCCATTGACGAGCAAATTCCGGCTCATGATATCAGAGGTCTGATCATCGCAGGCGTCAGTATCATTCTGATCGTGATCGTACAGGCTTTCTGCAATAAATTCCGTTCGCGATGCAGCGCACAGGCTGGTCAGGCGATCATTCGGGATATCCGCCGGGATCTTTATGTCCATCTGCAGGATCTGCCCTTTGATTATTTCGATTCCCGGCCCCACGGCAAGATCCTGGTACGTGTCGTCAACTATGTAAACTCAGTTTCCGACTTTCTGACCAACGGAATTCTGAATATCATTCTGCAGGTGCTGTCACTGATCATTATCTCGATCTTCATGATCGCGCTGTCCCCCAAACTTTCTCTGGTTGTTTTCGCGGGATTGCCTGTGTTTATCATTTATATCTTTTCGATCAAGCGACAGCAGAGAAGAGCCTGGCAGCTGCAGGCCAACAAGCATAGTAATTTTACCGCATATCTGGCTGAAAGCATCAACGGAGAGAGAGTCACACAGAGCTTTGCCCGGGAGGAATTCAACGGCAATATCAACAGGAATCTGGCACAGGATGCAAGATCATCGTATCTGAAGGCTGTCACCATCAACCACAGTATCTGGCCACTGTCGATGATCATTGCGAAAGCTGTCTTCTATGCCATTTATCTGGTAGGAGTCATCTATCTGAGAAATGAAATCGCTGTCGGACTTCTGGTAGCAATGACGAGCTATGCCAACCGTTTCTGGGGCCCGATCCAGCAACTTTCGAACAATTATAACCAGATGATCAATACGGTTTCCTATCTGGAGAGGATTTTCCAGCTCATGGATGAGCCGGTGACTGTGACCGACCCGGAAGGCGCGGAAGATCTTCCGCCGATCCAGGGAGAAGTCGACTTTGATCATGTCGTCTTTGAATATGAAAAGGATCGGCCGATCCTGAAAGATGTCAGTTTTCATGTGCCGGCAGGAGAGAGCATCGCCCTTGTAGGTCCGACCGGTGCCGGGAAATCGACCATTATCAGTCTGGTATCCCGCTTTTATAATCTGAAAAGCGGTGAGGTCCGGATCGACGGGCATGACATAGCGGACGCGACACTCCGGTCCATCCGGTCACAGATGGGGATCATGCTGCAGGACACCTTTATCTTCTCGGGTACCATCATAGAGAACATCCGTTACGGAAGACTGGACGCGACAGATGAGGAGTGTATCGCGGCCGCGAAACAGGTCTACGCGGATGACTTTATTTCCCGGATGCCGAACGGATATGAAACGGAGATCAATGAACGTGGAGATATGCTTTCCGCCGGACAGCGTCAGCTTTTGTCTTTTGCCCGTACGCTTCTTTCTGATCCGAAGATCCTGATTCTGGACGAAGCGACTTCTTCCATTGATACAAATACCGAACTGCTGGTCCAGGAAGGCATCAAGCAGCTGCTGCGGGATCGGACTTCTTTCGTGGTAGCTCATCGTCTTTCAACGATCAAGGACTGTGACAGGATTCTCTATATTGAAGACGGAAAGATCATGGAGAGTGGATCACATGACGAACTGATGGCTGAAAAGGGGTATTATTACGAACTATACACCTCACAACTCAGCAATGAATAAACGAAACTGTAGAGATTACGCCTTTTCTTTTTACCGGAAAAGGCGTTTTTCTTTTTTTCTCCTTGCCTGACCTTTCGGTTTCAGGTATAATGAATGGAAGCTTACGGATATTCAGAAAGGCATACTGTATGAAGACAATCACAACTGCTTTTATTGGTGTCGGCGGCCGGGGATATGGACTCCTGCAGGGCGTTCTGGAAATGATGGAAGACGTCAGGGTGATCGGTGTCTGCGATCTTTTCGGAGATCGTGCGGCGAAGGCAGCAGATGCAGTCGAGGAAAAGACCGGTATCCGGCCTCTTGAGACGACCGATTATCATGAAATCCTGGCACTCAGTGGCCTTGATTGTGTTATGATCACCAACTCCTGGGAGAGCCATATCCCGATCGCGATCGAAGCTATGAAGGCGGGGATCCGTCCGGGTGTGGAAGTCGGCGCGGCTTACAGTATCGAGCAGCTTTGGAATCTGGTACACACATACGAAGAGACAAAAGTTCCCTGTATGCTCCTTGAGAACTGCTGCTACGATCGGAATGAAATGATGATCATGAATATGATCGATCAGGGTGTGTTCGGTGAGCTCGTCCACTGCGAAGGCGGATACCGGCATGATCTTCGTGATGAGATCAGCCACGGACGGGAAAACCGGCACTACCGCAATGCCAATTACCGGCATCGTAATACCGAGAATTATCCGACGCATGAGCTTGGCCCTATCGCTCAGATGCTAAGAATCGGACACGGCAACCGGATGGTGAAGCTGGTATCGCAGAGCTCCTGTGCGAGAGGACTGAACGAATACAACCGGAAAGACCAGGGGAAAGACGGCGATCAGGCAGAATACCGGTTCGTACAGGGCGATGTGACAACGACCATCATCACCTGTGCGCACGGGGAGACCATCACGCTGACTCTGGATACGACTCTTCCGAGATTCTACAGCCGCGGCCTGGTGATCCAGGGAACCAAAGGCATGTATGAGGAAGACAATCACTCTATCTGGCTGGACGGTCTGTATGAAGAGTCGGAGACCTTCCGCTGGAGAAAGCACTGGGGCAATGCGGATGACTATCGGGAAAAGTATGAACATCCTGTCTGGAAATCTTTCCTGAATGAAGGTGTCCGGGGCGGTCACGGCGGCATGGATTACCTGGTCGACAGGGCTTTCTTCGACAGTGTCCGTGATCAGACAGATCCGCCGATCGATGTCTATGATATGGCATCCTGGATGAGCATCGGTGTACTGGCGGAGCAATCGATCCTGCAGGGCGGCGCGCCGGTCATGATCCCGGATTTTACAAACGGCAAGTGGTTCCAACCTTACAATATTCCCAAGGAGGACTGATCTCATGGAAGATCTGAAGCAGAGAAAGAAAAATCTTATCCTGTTCCCTATTGGTACGGTCGGCCGGGACATGATGTACAACCTGGTCACGAATTACCTGATGCTGTTCATCATCTTTACCCGTCAGCTGACAGCGGCACAGCTTGGTGCCATTACAGCGATCATGGTCGCCGCGCGTGTATTTGACGCGCTGAACGATCCGATCATGGGCAACATTATCGAGAGCACCCGCTCCCGCTGGGGAAAATTCAAACCCTGGCTGCTGATCGGTATTCTTTCCACCTCGGCTGTTATCTATATCGTTTTCAATACGAAGCTGCAGGGATGGAATTTCATCTGGCTGTTCGGTTTCTTCTATTTTGCTTACAGTATCACCTATACCATGCATGATATCTCCTACTGGGGCATGGTACCGGCGCTTTCTTCCGACGCGGACGCCAGAAATCAGTTTACTTCCCGCGCGACGCTGTTTGCCGGTATCGGCGGTACGCTGGCTTCCGTCCTGATCCCCATGCTGACCACCGGATCCATGGCGATCGGTTCTTCCGCGACGATCGCCTACGGACGGATCGCGCTGGTCATCTGCATCCTCGGCCCGCTCTTCCTGTTCTTTACGATCTTCGGTGTAAAAGAAAACAGGAACTACGATACGAAAACGAATGAGAAAGTCAGTCTGAAAAAGGTCGTGAAGACGATCGCCGGCAATGACCAGCTGGTCGTGATCGCGATCTGCTTCCTGATCCAGCAGATCGGCAACGGCATCGTTCTGGGCGGTATCGGTTCCACCTATATCTACTTTGAATTCGGCTATGAAGGCGGGCTTTACTCGCTGTTCACTATGGTAGGTATGTCGGTCACTGCGCTGCTGATGATCTTTTATCCGGCAATCTCCCGAAAACTGCCGAGAAAGAAACTGATGAGCGTACTGGCGGCGATCGCTTCGGTCGGTTATGTGCTGATGCTGCTTCCCGGTATGGTAATGCCGCAGGGCAACATGCTGAAGTTTTATATTGTAACGGTCGGCTATATGCTGGCAAATTTCGGTCAGTACGGTTTCTACCTTATCATGATGATCTCCATTATGAATACGGTCGAATACAGCGAATACAAGTTCGGCGCCCGCGATGAAGCGATCATCGGTTCTCTTCGTCCGTTCCTGACGAAGCTGGCTTCCGCGCTGACAGTTGTCATTACCACAGTCACCTACCTGATCTTCCGTGTCACCAGCTACTCCAATCAGATCTCTGAACTGGAGAACCAGGCGGCGGCTGGTACGATCACGGATTCTCAGAAGATCAGCCAGATCGCGCAGATCCTCTCTGATGTGACAGCGGGACAGAGCCGCGGCCTTCTGCTGGCCATGACGGTACTTCCCTGTATCCTGATGCTGGTCTCGTATTTCATGTACCAGAAGAAATACAAGCTGGATGAGAAGGAATACGACCGGATCTGTGAAGAGATCGCGAAGAAGAAACAGCAGGAGCAGGAAGCGTAAACAGATACAGTAAAGAAAAATGAAAAAAGCTCGCCGCATGAACGGCGAGCTTTTTGGTTGAGTTTTGTTTCCGGCAAAAATCTGGATCAGATTATTTCAGGAAGCCTAAGTTGCTGATGATCGGAACTTCGATCGCTTTGCCTTTGCAGACACGGAAGAACATGATGATCTCAAGCACAAAGATGATGATGTTGCAGACACCCGCGAAGATCCAGCCAAGGATCGGGATGATGCAGCAGAAGATCAGGAGGACCTGAACGATTGTGATCTTCACAGCCTGACGAACATGGAAGGTAGTGAAATCGGATTTCTGAGCGGCCAGAAGCGCAATGATGATACCGATCGTGCCAAGCAGATACGGAGCCATCGCGTAGACTTTGTTGTCAGAAATGTCTTTTGCGTCGAACTCAGCGGTATGATCCTTCGGATCGACTGCCGGATAGGGGACCGGAGCCGCGTAGGGCTGCTGCTGATACTGTTGATAGGGCTGCTGCTGATACTGCTGGAACTGCTGATTCTGCTGACCCTGATTGGGATCAAAGGCGGGAGCAACACCCATCGGAGCACCACACTGCGGGCAGTTCGGTACACCGTCAGCTACATTAGCACCACATTGAGGACAAAATGCCATAGGTAATACCATCCTTTCCTGCAAAGCCTGTACGATCCGAAGAGAAACGGCACGGCACTTGGCCTTGCGAACATGATTTATAATAGAAAAATTATAAAACAGTCCGCCGCAAAAGTAAAGCCTTTTGCGGCGGATTTTGTGAATATTTAGTGAAGTTTTCGAGAAGATCAGCGCTGAACGCGTCCGGATCCGTCACCGCCTGCCAGTTTTTCGACTTCCGCTACCGAAACGAAGTTATAGTCGCCCTCGATGGAGTGTTTGAGCGCGGAAGCGGCTACCGCGAACTCGACTGCCTGCTGGGTAGTCTTGCCGGCCAGGAGAGAATAGATCAGGCCGCCACCGAAGCTGTCACCGCCGCCGATCCGGTCAACGATGCGCAGATGATAGAGCTTGGAGAAGCAGTATTCGCCGGAAACCGCGTCATAGAGCATACCGCTCCAGTCATTATCGGAAGCGGAAATACTTTCACGAAGTGTGATCGCAACTTTTTCAAAATTGAATTTTTCTGCCAGCTGACGGGCAACGGATTTATACCCTTCCTTATTCAGTTTTCCGCCGGTGATGTCTGTGGCTTCCGCCTCGATGCCGAAAACGTCCTTGGCGTCTTCCTCGTTGGAGATGCAGACATCCACATACTGGCAAAGTTCGGTCATGGCTTCCCGGGCCTCGTCTCTGGTCCAGAGTTTGCCGCGGTAGTTAAGGTCGCAGCTGATCTTGACCCCACGCGCTTTGGCCGCCTTGCAGGCGTCCTTGCAGATCTCTACTACGTTCGGGCCAAGGGCCGGCGTGATACCTGTGAAGTGGAACCAGTCCACACCTTCGAAGATCGCATCCCAGTCGAAATCGGACGGGGAGGCTTCCGCGATCGCGGAATGGGCACGGTCATAAATGCAGACGCTGGCGCGCTGGGAAGCGCCCTTTTCATTGAAATAAATACCTACACGGTCACCGCCGCGAACGATTTTGGAAGTATCCACTCCATACCGACGGAGGGAATTGACAGCACACTGACCGATGGCATGGGCGGGAAGCTTTGTCACATAGACTGCGTCCAGTCCGTAGTTTGCCAGAGATACCGCGACATTGGCCTCTCCGCCGCCAAAGGTGAATTCCAGGTTGCTGGCCTGGATGAAGCGTTCATAATTGTAGGGCTGAAGACGAATCATCAGCTCGCCGAAAGTTACTACTTTTGCCATGGTTATTCTCCTTGTTTCTGTTTTTGACGGATCAGCCGCGGATCTCTTTCACGATTCCGGCCGCTTCACGGACCATACGTTCGATCTCATCAAATTTACCTTCTCTGATGAGATCGCCTTTGACCATCCAGCTGCCGCCGCAGGCGATGATCTTGTTATATGCCAGGTAATCGCGGACATTCTTCGCGTTGATGCCGCCGGTAGGCATGAATTTCACGCCTACATAGGGACCAGCCAGTGCTTTGATCATAGGAAGACCGCCAGCAGGTTCCGCGGGGAAGAATTTCACGACATCAAGGCCTAGTTCCATGGCGCCTTCGATCTCGGACGGCGTGCAGACTCCGGGTGTCATCGGAACACCTTTATCCAGTACATATTTGGTGACTTTCGGATTGAAGCCGGGGCTGACAATAAATTTTGCTCCTGCCGTGATCGCACGGTCCGCCTGTTCGGTGGTCAATACGGTTCCGGCGCCGACAAGCATATCGGGAAACGCTTCCGAGATCCGGCGAATGGCTTCTTCCGCCGCCGCGGTACGGAAAGTGACTTCGGCACAGGGAAGGCCGCCTTTGATCAGCGCTTCAGCCAGCGGGATCGCGTCCTCCACGCGGTCCAGAACGACGACTGGGATAATACCGATCCCGTAGAGTCTATTCATCATATCCTGCATGAAAAATCCTCCTTACAAAACATTTTTTCAGTTTGTATTTCTATTATAAAACATGGCCGGATGAAATGCTATAGTGACACTTGTTTCGGAGATTGCAAAAATTGCGGTAAAAGAAGAAAGTTGACAGCCATACCAAAAGCAGGTATATTCAGTAGATAAGAATAGGAAAAGGGGGTATCCCTGATGGAACTTGTAAAAAACCTGGATCAGGACCGGGAGAAGATCCTGAAATCGCTGACAGGTGTAAAAAACAATGAAAAGATTCAGAAGATCCTGAACAAAGAACTGGATCTTCTGATGTACCGATATCTGGAAGAAGAAACGAGTGAATTGCCCAAAAGGATGGCACAGGGACTTTTCGAGACAGCCAAGGCTTCACTGGGACTGACCGATTGTCTGGGAGAATCCGAAGTCTGGGAAAGAAAAGTCAAAGAAGATAAAAGCGGGAAGGTCAAGGATGCCCGTATGTTTCGGATCTATGCCTTGATCCTGATCTGTCTGGGGGTGATCCTGGCGGTGGCTTCGTATGTGATGCCGCTGTTTCAGAAAGGAATGAAATTCTCTTTCGCGAATATGCTGGTGCTGCTGCTTGGTGCACTGTTTCTTTTCCTGGGCGGTCTGACGCTGAAAAAACCTTCGAATACAGCCGAAAGTGAACTGAGAGTGGAAACGTATCTCGATCCCGAAGCTCTTTTCAGGGAACTTCGGACCATCGTGATGGTCATTGAACAGACGCTTTCGGAAGCGAAGGACCAGGACTATTTCGACCAGAAGGAGAAGAAGAAAAAGGAAGCGGAAGCAATGGATCGCGGAACGATCGAACTGTTCGCAGGCCTTCTGGAAGCTTCCCTCAGCGAAGACGGTGACTACGCGCTCTCGGAAACGGCGAAAGTCAAATACTACCTGCATCAGCGGGGGATCGAGACTGTGAGCTATCAGGAAGATAAAAAGCAAATGTTCGATATGATCCAGACCGGACCGGAAGATCCGTACGAGACGTCGCTTTCGGGAACGAAGCAGGAAATCATCACACTTCGTCCTGCTATGGTATCCGGGGATAAGGTACTGAAAAAAGGCCTTGCCGGAAAAAGATAAAGGAAAAGAAAATGGAAAGATTTTACGGTTTTGACCTGGGCGACGCGGAAAGCGCGATCGCCCGGTTAGAGAAGGATGCGGGCGCATCGCCGGAGATGCTGCGTGTAGCGGATACGGAAAGTTTTATCACGGCTTACAGCCGGGAACAAAACGGGCAGATCCTGGTGGGCGAGCAGGCCTGCTACAGCGCGGACGCGGTGGCAAGAAAGCTTCGTTTCAAAAGTCGTTTCCTGAAGGATCCATCCGTCAGCGCGGATGTCAGAGCGTTCGCGGGAGCGGTCCTTGGACAGCTTTATCAGAACGCGGATCTTATCCAGGGAACGGACACCTGTTTTTATGTGGGATGTCCGGCCGGCTGGGATAAGAACGCCAGAGAACGATATCGCGCGATCTTCGAGAAGGCGTCATTTCCACCGACAAGGATCGTTTCTGAGTCACGCGCGGCGATGGTCAGCGCCTGTCAGTCCAGACATCTGCAGGTGGGATACGATATCCTGTCCAAACCGGTGCTTGTGGTAGATATCGGCTCATCGACAACGGATTTCGCGTATATTGTCGGCGGCAAGGAAAAACAGTTTGAGACAAGCGGCGAGGTAGCGCTGGGCGGCGGCCTGATGGATGAGCTGCTGCTGGAAAAAGCGATCGAAAACAGCAAAAAGCCTCAGGAGATCCGGGAAGTTTTTGAAAAGAGCGAGCCATGGAGGACCTACTGTGAGTTCAAGGCCCGCCGGCTCAAAGAGCGGTATTTCTCGGATGAAGCGTATTTCCGGGACAATGACTGCAGTGAGACGGTACTGATCCGTTATGGGAAAACGCGCAAGCTGAATCTTTCGATCGACAAAAAGATCGCCCGGGATCTGACAGAGCAAAAACTGAAAGCGCTGGACAATCATTCCTTCCGGGATGTATTTGTGACAAGCCTGAAAAATATCAAAAACGCGATCTCCGGACAAATGCCGGAATTCATCTTTCTGACCGGCGGGGTCTCCCGGATGGAAGTGATCCATGAATGGTGCCAGGAAGTCTTTCCGGATGCCGTCCTGATCTCGAGCGCGGAACCTGAGTTTTCCGTGGCGAAAGGTTTGGCCTACAGCGGGCGGATCGACGAAGAAATGCGGCTATTCCGGGAAGAACTGGATCAGCTGAAAGAATCCGATACGGTCGAGTCGATCGTTCGGGAAAATATCCGGGATCTGTATCTGGATGTGGTGAACGTTCTGGTAGATCCCATCCTGGAGGAAGTGGCGGAGCCGATCTTTGACCGGTGGCGCCGGGGCGAGATCCCGCGTCTGGTGGATACCGATGAAGCCCTGATGAAAGAAATCCCTTCTTTCCTCCGCAGTGACAGGGCGGCTGAACTGATGAAAAAACCGATCGCGGCATGGATCAAGCCGGTAGCCAGAGAACTGGAAGAATATACCGTTCCCATCTGCGTCCGTCACCACGTGCCGTATAAAGCGCTGTCGCTCTCGACATTCCTCTCAGCCGAGGAGATCGAGATCCAGCTGGATTCGAAAGAGATCTTCGCGGTGGAAGAACTGACCTGGCTGATCGACTCGATCATTTCTGTCCTGGTGGGGCTTCTTTGCGGAGGATCCGGTCTGGCACTGATCTCCAGCGGTCCGCAGGGAATCCTGGCCGGGATCGCGGCATCCCTGCTGGTCCTGGCACTTGGAAAATCCAAGATGGAAAGCGCCTTTTTGAAGCTGAAACTTCCCAAGGCCTTAAGACGTCTGGTACCCAAGGGAGCTTTCCGAGCCAGGATGAAGACGCTCTCGGGAGACATCAAACGCGAATTCTATGAGAGCCTTCAGACAGATAAATATGATGAAATCACCGCCCGGATGGTGGACGAGATCTCCGAGGAGATCGAGATCTGCCTGTCCAAGATGTCGGAAGTAGTAGAGGTCCCACTCGGATGAACTTGCTGAAAGACCTGAATCAGGCGCAGATCGATGCGGTCACCACGACAGAAGGATTCGTGCGTGTCATCGCCGGAGCCGGGTCCGGAAAGACCCGGGCGCTGACGCATCGCTTTGCCTACCTGGTCAATGAAGTGGGGATCCTTCCGGGCAATATTCTGTGTGTGACCTTTACCAATAAGTCCGCGAACGAGATGCGCCAGAGGATCCATAACCTGACCGGCGATAATGATACCGGCTATATCAACACGTTTCATGGATTCTGTGTGTCGATCCTGCAGGAGGAATCCTACGCGATCTCTTATCCGAAGAGCTTTCTGGTACTGGACAACTCGGATATCGACTCTATGCTGAAGATCATCTACGAGGAACGGGGTCTGACACTTCGTGACAGGACCTTTGCTTCCGCGCGCGATATGATCGAGATCAAGAAAGGCATAGAGAAACCGGACTATTATCTGGACATGATCCATATGAGCCTGGAGAAGCTGCAGGAGAAATATCTCCAGGCAGAGAAGACCGATGATATCATTTTCTACGGCTACCTATACCAGGAGAAGAAATGCTTCGGACTGGACTATAACGATCTGATTTTCCTGTCACTTTATATTTTTGAGGAACATCCGGAGATCCGGCTCAAATGGCAGGAGCGACTGGAATATATCATGATCGATGAATTCCAGGACATCGACAAGCCGCAGTACAGACTGATGGAAGTGCTGTGCGGATATCATAAGAATCTGTTCGTGGTGGGAGATCCGGATCAGACGATCTATACCTGGCGCGGAGCCTCCGTCCGGTATCTGCTGGAATTTGACATGCAGTTTCCCGGGACAAAGACCATCATGATGATGGAAAACTATCGGTCCGTACCGGCCATCCTGAATGCCGCAAACTCGCTGATCGACAAGAATACTCAGCGTATGAAGAAAGATCTGCTCGCCATGCGCAAATATGACAGTTCCACGATGAAGACAGGCAAGGCAGCGGGATTCGATCTTTCCAAAGTCACCTGTCACCATGCGGTAAACTCGGACAAGGAAGCCGAATGGATCGCTGAAAGTATTCAGAAACTGTATGGACAGGGCATCACCTACCGGCAGATGACTGTCCTGTACCGGGCCCATTATGTGACCCGCGCGGTGGAGGAAGCGCTGCTGAAGGCGGAGATACCCTATACTATCTACAGCGGCGTTCAGTTCTTCGGCCGTATGGAGATCAAAGATGCCCTTTCGTATCTTCGGATGATCGCCTATCAGGATGATCTGTCTTTTCTTCGGATCGTGAATGTACCAAAGCGAAATATCGGGATCAGGCGGATCAAAGCTCTGCAGGAGTACGCGGAAGCGCATGATCTGTCTCTTTATAACGCATTGAAGGAACTCGTGGAAGATGCTCTGTTCAAAGGGACCGGCGCGGCTTCATTCATCCGGCTGATCGACAGCTTTTCCGCGAACTATGAAGGCAAACCGGTATCGGAGGTGCTTTCTGAGATCCTGGATAAGAGCGGCTATGAGAAGATGCTTCGCACCGAAGGCGCGCAGGACAGACTGGACAACCTGGCTGAGCTCAAGCAGTCGATCTATGAATATGAGACTTCCTGCGGGGAGGAGACCACGCTGGAAGTATATCTGTCCCATGTGGCGCTGTTCACGAATTCGGATACCGCCGAGACAGGCGACAAGGTCAGGCTGATGACCGTCCATACAGCCAAAGGGCTTGAATTCCCGTATGTTTTCCTCTGCGGGATGAATGAAGGTATCTTCCCGTCCAGGAAAACCCGGACGAAGGAAGGCATGGAAGAGGAACGGAGGCTGGCGTTCGTTGCCATCACCCGTGCCAGGGAAGGACTGTTCCTATCAGACGCGGAAGGCCGGAACTTCGATGGAGCGCCACGGTATCCTTCCCGGTTCATCCTGGATATCGATGAGGAGTTTCTTTCCTATACGGCGCCGCTTCGGGAAGGACTGATCGAAGAGACCAGGGCTTATATCCGCCAGAGCAGTGCATGGTTATCCGGGGAAGAGGATGGCAAGCTTCTAAGACCGGGGACCTGTGTTTCTCATGCGATTTTCGGTACGGGTACCATAGAAGAGATCAATTCTGAAAAGAATGCCTATATCATCCGCTTTGATGAGCTGCCGACGCCGCGGAAGATCTCCGTCAAAGCCAAACTTGAAACGATCAGGTAGACAGGAGCGCTGCATGCTAGACACAGGTCTTTGGGGGAAATGCCATATCCAGGGCATCGCTGTGGATGAAATCAAAGGTTTCATTTATTACTCGTTTACCACGAAACTGGTCAAGGCCAGGCTCTCCGACGGTGAGATCATCGGTTCGGTGGATGGTCTTCTGGGCCATATGGGATGTATCGACTTTGATCCGGAAACCGGCTATGTCTTCGGTTCCCTTGAGTATAAGCACGATATCATAGGCGAAGGGGTACTGCGCGCGATCGGCGCGGATCTGCAGCCTGCCACCGGTACGACCGCTCGTCTCGCATATGAAAATGCCTTTTATCTGGCAGTTTTCGATGTGGATAAGATCGACCGGCCAGATATGGACGCGGAAAAAGACAGTGTCATGCGAACCGCCTATCTTTCTGAAGTCGTCGAAGATTATTTCGGTTCAGGCACTGATCGAAATGGCAATACTGCTCCGCATCGCTACGGCTGCAGCGGGATCGACGGGACCGCGGTAGGACCTTACAGAAGCCTGTTTGTCGCTTATGGGATCTATGACGATCCAAAGCGGGACGACAACGACCATCAGATCATCCTGGAATACGATCTGCCTTCCGTGATAGCCTCGGCCCGGCCGCTTTCTCAGGCCAACCTTCACCACAGCGGTCCGGAGATGATCCGCAAATACTTTATCTATACGGGCAACACGGAGTGGGGCATCCAGAATCTTGAATTCGATCCCGTACGAAAAGTCTTCTGGGCAGCCGTCTATCCAGGCCACAAGCCAACTTTTCCGAACTATTCCCTTTTTGCGATCGATGCGGTCGCGAGACCTTTCTATGGCCCTCTTAAAGGGCTTTCGGAATCTGGCTGGCAGCTGCCGCTGGCAAATCTGGGCGAAAAGGATCCGAAAACCGGTACCAGAGGGTTTTTCTTCCCTTACGGATCCACAGGCCTGTACATATCGGGCGTAAATCTTCCTCCGTTACGATGGTGGAATCCCCGAAACGTATCCACGAATCGATTCTTTGATGATCCCTCCGCTGAGGGTCTGATCCTTATCTCTGAAAACTATTCGCAAAACGGCGAATACGGCAGCCGCATTTATCCCTATCAATATGACGAAAAAACCCCCTTCGTACGCAAATAGGTACGAAGGGGGTTTTCTTCTGGCTGATCATTTATTTATCTGCCGTGGCCGCCTCCCTGGCCACCCTGGAAGCCCTGGCCTCCCTGGCCGCCTTGGCCACCGCCGGGGAAACCTCCCTGGCTGGGACCGCCGCCCATAAACTGGTTCGTCATCTCTGTGACCTGCTCGCCATTGATGATGACCGTTCCTCCGTTGATCGCGCCATCTATATCATAGTCAAAAGGAAACTGGGCAGAGATCGTGACTGTACCGCCGTTAATGTAGAGATAACCATTGCTGTCGATCGCGTCCGTATCACCGGAGCCCATATCGATGGTGACCTCACCGCCGTTGATCTCTACAGTCGGGGTATAGTCGTCCACCTTTTGCGCCGCGTTGATCCCGTCATCGCTGGCAGTGATCATGATCGTTCCCCCGTTGATGGTGATGAGCGTCGCTTCCAGGCCTTCATGGGCGTCAAGATCAAGATCGCCGCCGTTGATCGTCAGGGTATAGTCCGCATGGATCGCGTCATCACCGGAATCGATCTCGATCGTTCCGTTTTCGATCAGAAGTTCTCCCTCGGTGTTCATACCATCATCGCCCGCTATGATGGTGATCATTCCGCCGGCGATGCCGATCATGTCATTACTTTCCAGGCCTTTTTCCGCGGCATTGATGACATAAGTACCGCTGGTGATCTTCAGATCATCCTTGGAAACGATGCCATGGCCTTCACTGGAGGTTACATACAGGGTTCCTTCTCCGTTCAGCACGAGATTCCCCTTGGAAAAGATCGCGCCGTCAACGGTATTGTCGTCGGTCTGAACAAATTCACCGGTGGTGGAGACCTGATTGACAGATCCATCCGTGGTGGTGATGAAAACCTTATCGGCACTCTTGATATAGATCGCCGCACTGTTTTCACAGGAGATCGAAACACCGTCCAGAACCAGCTGGACTTTGCCGTCTTCATCGGAAACATCGATCAGGATCTGACCTTCATAAGAACCGGTGAGAAGATAGGTACCGTCTTCTGTGATGGTGATCATTCCGTCCCCGGTGACGATGCCGCTGCCATCCACGCTGGCTGAGTCGCCGTTTAAAACGACGGTGACATAGTCGGAATAACCGAGATCAAAATCTCTTTCCGTAAATCCTTCCGGCACGATGACTGAAGAGGATTCCGTGCTGTCCTGCCCGGAGGCAGAGCTTTCTGACTGCGCGGCGACCGTCTCTTTCTGAGAGCTCTCGCTCTGTGACGCAGTACTGTCTGATTTGGCCGCAGTACTTGACTGAGACGCCTGAGAGGAATAAGTTTCGATCACTGTGGAAGAGGTATCGTCATCTACGGCTTTCATCTGGCAGGCCGCCAGAGAAAAAACAAGGATCAGAGCCGCGGCCAGGACACCTATTTTCTTGATATTCTGTTTCATTTGGGATTCTCCATTCGTTATATAGATTTGATTTATAAGTCACTGGACTCGGCAGCGAGCGCCAGACTGATTTCAAGATTACCGTTACGGCAGCGAAGTTCATCGATCATCGCTTTTTCCATGCCGGTCTGTTTCATTTTCACATGATAATGCAGTTTGTTGAGACTGCCAAGGTTGGTGGTCTTGACACTGTTTAACTGATGCGCGGAGGTGTACTTCTCGAAAAGATCCTCGAACATATCTTCATAGGAAAGGTCTTCCGGAACCGTGATCCGAAGTTCCTTTTCCAGGGAACTTCGTCGTTTTTCCAGGAAACCGAACCGATCATAGCAGAGAATGATCAGCGCGAGGATCAGGGCAAAGACGGCGGCAAACGCGACATACCCCATCCCGCAGGCCAGGCCGATGGCCATGACCAGGAACACCGCACCGATCTCCCGAGCGGTTCCCGGAGCTGAACGGAACCTGACGAGAGAGAAGGTACCGGCAACGGCGACCGATGCGCCGATGCTTCCGTTCACCATCATAATGACGACGGCTACGATAGCAGGCAGAAGTGCCAGCGTTCCGAGAAATCCTCGGGTATGGGCACTGTGAGAAGAGTAAACAAGGGCACAAAGCGCGCCAAGGATCAGGGCGACCGCCAGAGCGATCAGAAATCCGGATAAGGTCAAGGTGCCTCCGGTAAATATACTGGAAAAAATGGTTGTCATGGATAGATCCTGCCTTTCTGTTTTAATTTCCGGATACCATACTGATTCTGGCATTTACCGGTTGTAGTTTTTGATTCCACGCTGGCTGTTTCGTGTAGCTGTGGACGGGATTTTTCGATAAACTGGTTTGATACACTCTTCCGTACTTGGAGAAGCCGGAAGGCCGTACCCCGGCTCTGGAGAGGACTTCGACAAGCCACACAGGAAGAGAGGTCGCTGTCTTGATCTCCAGAAGATGACTGCCCGGGGAGAGCAGCTGTTCTCCTTCCGGATCTTCCGTCAGCCTGATCCGTTCTTTCCTCCACCGGATGTTTTGATCAAAGGTGATCCGAAGCGAAGAATCTTCCTCTGAGAAGAATGCGGACCGATCGTAGCTTAAGTATACGGCCGGCTCCAGCTGATGGTAAAACTGTTTGAACTGTTCGATCTCACCGGCGATCTGAGGGCTGGATTCCTGCCCCATCTGAAGGAGGAGTTCCGGAAAGGAGAGAACTCCTCCCATATAGTCACAGGCTGTCTGTTCTGGAAGTTCGATCCTCCGTTTATAGACGATGCCCTGGTATTTTTTCTTCAGCTCCAGGAACACAATGGAATCTTCTTTAGCTGTTCCATAGCTGCGAAGCCGGATCTTTTCCTTATAGACCGGTCCTTCCAGGGATTTGCGGACGAGGCGGTCGTCAGGCGTATCATAGTAGATATTGCAGATCGTGCTTTCTCCGTGCGGGTCGGGAATCATATGATCCCGGATCCCTTCCATGACCTGCGTGTACTGGGTTTCGTTCAGAATATATTTGATTTCATGTCGGTTAAAGACATTGGTGATTGTTTGCATGATTGTCTTGCTCCTTCCTTTTATGCCTCTATGATACAGGAAGAACCTAAGACAAACTTAAAACGATACATAAAGTTAACTTAAAATCAAAAAAGAAAGCCATACGATGATCCATGACAGAATCCGTATGGCTTTGCTGTATTTAAATATGATCGATCAGAGGTGAACTGTAAAACGGAGATGTTTCCCATCCGGGCTCTCGGCTGTGATGGTCCCTCCGTGAGAGAGGACGATCGCCTGGGCCATGGACAGCCCGATCCCGCTGCCCGGGATTTCGCTGCTGTGGGATGTGTCACCACGGTAGAAGCGATCGAACAGTTTTTCATAATTTCCCGGTTTGAGTCCTTCAGCGGAATTTTCCTGGATCAACAGTACCTTCTTTCCCTGCTTTGTCAGGGAGAAGCGGATCGCTTCCTTCGGATCGCCGTACTTCAGTGCATTATCTGCCAGGATGGAGATCAATTCACTCAGGCTTTCTCTGTTGCCTTTGACCATGATCCCGGCCTCGATCTGCGTTTCCAGCGCCCGTTCCTGCTGTTCGGAGGCCAGACGGAAACCATCGAGCGTTTCCTCGGCCAGCTGGCTTAGATCGAGTTCCGTCATCACCAGATTGTCAGCGCCTTCATCCATCTTTGCCAATGCTACGAGCCGACCTGTCAGACCGGTCAGCTTTTTGATCTGTTCCCGGATCCCGGTGGTCCATTTGGTCTCGCCAGACTGCATTTCGATGACTTCGGTACAGGATTCGATCACAGCCATCGGCGTCTTCAGTTCATGTCCCGCATTGGTGATGAATTCCTTCTGCTTGGCATAGCTTTCCGCTATGGGTTTGATCATTCTCGGAGACAAAAGGATCACGAGGATACTGATCGCGATCATCGCGAAGACAGCTACCAGAAGGCTGGTCCTGAGCAGGCTCCAGAAGGATGTCAGATCACGGTTGCAGTCGATGAAAATGAAAAGCTGTTCACCATCCGATATCTGTTTGAGATACTTATAGTGCCCATCATACCCGGATTCTTTTCCGGACGAGAGTGCCTTATTGACCATCTGTATGGCGTCACTGCTGGAAACGGCCGCGATCTTGCCGGTATCGATCTCTTTGACCGAACCGTCCTCGTTCAGTGTGACAGTGAAGTATCTGGTTTCATAGGGCGTTTCGGCCGTCATGTCCATCCGTCCGCCGCGGCCTCGCCCACGCTCGTCCTTCTGCTCATCCTTTTGACCGTCTTCCCGTTCAAACTCGGGCATCCTCGGAAACTCGCCGCCGTTCTCAGCAAGATACTGGAGGATATTATCGGACGACTGATCGATCCGTACAAAGTTCACGACATTGATGACGCCCATGATCAGAAACAGCACAAGCGCGACAGAGAGCAGTGTATAGATAACGACACGTCGTCTTAATGTTTTAATCATCGAGAGCCTCCAGGATATAACCTACGCCGCGGGCGGCCTTGATCTGGACATGAGCACCGAGCTCGGCGATTTTTTTGCGCAGGGAGGAGATATTCACCCAAACCACATTAATGGTGGCTTCGCTTTCGTATCCCCAGACTTTTTCCATAAACCGTTCGGTGGAAATGACCTGACGGGAATTGGTCATCAGCATTTCGATCATCTGATATTCCTTGTTCGCGAGGCGAACCTGTCCCTGTGGACCGGAAAGCAGGAAGTCTGCCCGGCTGAGGGTAAGATCCCGGAACGAAACATTCGGGTTTGTCAGTTCCGGCTGTCTTCTGGTGATCGCGCGGATCCGGGCCAGGAGTTCCTTGATCGCGAAAGGTTTGGTCAGATAGTCATCCGCGCCGGAATCCAGTCCTTCGACCCGATCTTCGATCTGGCTTTTCGCGGTCAGCATCAGGACCGGGGTATTCTTCCCGGCCTGCCGCAGTTCTTTTACGACTTCGATCCCGCTTTTTTTCGGCATCATAATATCCAGGATCGCGGCATCATAATCCGCCGCGAGCAGGTAGTCGATCGCGTCCTGACCATTATAGACCGCATCGACCGAATAATTGTTATGATTCAGCATTTCCACCAGGGCTTCGGAAAGCATTTTTTCATCTTCCGCCAAAAGAAGTCTCATGACTTTAGTCTCCTTCATATATCTTTCTGCGACTATTATACACCAGAAAACTAAGATTTAGTTAAGCTTTTGATATGAATATGATGGCAGATGTGATAAAATGAGAAAAAGATCGTTCTGGGGATTTTAACATGGGAAATAAACTTACATACTGGTTTCAGATTCATACGGGGAATGTCTATCAGGACTGTTCCCAGGCGGACGATCAGCTGAAAAACATGATCCGGATCATGGAAGAATTCCGTCAGACGGATCAGCTGTCCGGCGTGCTGGCCGGATGGGGCGTCTCACCGGATGTTTACGCGATCCTCTCAGAGAAACTGCGGGAATGGAAGGTACCGTTTATCTTTAAGACGGCAGTCTTCTCAGAAATCGAAGAAGCAGGTAAATTTGTCTGTGGAAAACAACTGGAGTATGAACCGATGTTTGACGTGCGGCTCGAACCCGCCAAGCCATATCATCTGAACGAACAGGAAAACTTCCTGTTCCGATGCCCCTCATCCATGCTCAATCGTAAGATCAGTGAGGATTTCGCGCTCGCGTTTCTGGAGCAGATCCCGTTTGACGGGGTGTTTCTTGACCGTGTTCGCTACAACAGCCTGATCTCAGGAATCAGCGGGATCGGATGCTTCTGTCCTCGCTGCTTGCGGATCTATGAGGAGAAAGGCATCGATGCGGAAAAAGTCCGGAAGATCCTGCTGGAAACAGAAGAGAATAAGAAACCCATCCCGGCGGTTTACGAGGATGGGCGGTATACGTTCGAAGATCCGGATCTGGATGCGTTTTTCCGCATGCGGACAGAGATCCTCACGGAAGCAGTCAGTGCTTTCGCACAGAAAGTACACGCCAGAGGAAAGATCATCGGACTGGACCTGTTCGCTCCTTCCGCGGGTTACTTCACAGGTCAGGACGCGCTTTCTTTAAGCGGTTTTGTCGATTTCATCAAACCTATGATGTACAAGTACACCTTCGCGCCTGCCGGTATTCCGTTTGAGATGCCCTATGTAGAGCGTTTGGTCAGCGCAGGGGAAAGAGATGTTTTCAAAGCGGATCTGGCGATGCTGAAAAAGGCCTCCTGCGCGGTTTTTCCCGGGATCGAAGCCAACGTGATCGATCCGATCTGTAAGGTCAGCGCGGCGGAACTGGGGCAGACTCTCGAGGAGATCGCACAAATGGGATATACGGAAGTGGTCGCGTCGTGGGATATGAACCAGATGCCGAGGACCCATCTGGATGTGATGAAAATTGGGTGTTGACACTTGAGAAAAGATTTGGTATCATTCTTTTATTGCGTGTGTAGTTCAATGGTAGAACACCAGCTTCCCAAGCTGGATACGCGGGTTCGATTCCCGTCACGCGCTTTTTTGAAGCATATTTATTTTGAAAGGAAGTGATGAATCCTTTTATGGATGGAGACAGTCGATCGTATTGGATCATAACCGTTATTTTAATTCTTTTTGCTGCTGTTTTTGCTTTAATTGAAACAGCATTATCCTCTGTCTCAAAGAACAGGATCAAAGTGCTGAGTGAGCGCGGAGATTCAAGAGCTGAGAACGCCCTGTTCGCGATCGAACACTTTGATCAGGCAATTACCACATTATTGATTGGCACCAATATCGTTCATATAGCCGCAGCAGCCCTGGTTACACATGTTGTTACTCGTACCTGGGGGCTTTCTGCTGTATCGGTAAGTACGATCGTCACAACGATCGTTGTTTTCTTTGTCGGTGAGATGCTGCCCAAGAGCATCGCAAAAAAGAATAGTGAAAAATATATCCTGCAGACGGCAGGATTTCTTTGCGTGCTGATGAAGCTGTTTACTCCGTTCTCGTTTATTCTTTCGAAAATAGCGGAACTGGCCGCCCGTCACGCAAAATCTGAACCGGAGATCTCCGTAACAGAAGAGGAACTGTACGATATCATAGAAGGAATGGAAGAGGAAGGCGCGATCGATGAATCACAAAGCGATCTGATCGCTTCCGCGCTTTCTTTTTCGGATATGACGGTAGAAGCTATCCTTACCCCCCGGGTCGATCTGGAAGCATTGGATGTCGATGAGGAACCCGAAGAGATCCTGGCAACGCTGAAAACCACCAATCACAGCCGGATCCCTGTCTATGAAAACAGTATCGATAACATCATCGGTGTTCTGCAGATTAGGAAATTCATGAAACAGTATCTGCAGACACATACGATCCCTGCGCTTCGTCCGCTGCTGGATGAGGTGTATTTCACGACGGCCGCCGCCAACATCGATGAGTTGCTTTCCGAAATGTCGAAAAACAAGCTGAATATGGCAGTTATCGTGGATAACTACGGCGGGACGATGGGAATCGTTACCGTAGAAGATATTCTGGAAGAGATCGTCGGCGAGATCTGGGATGAAGACGATATTATAGAAGAGCCTATCGTGAAGCTGTCCGAGACCGCGTATGAAGCGGATGCCGGAGAAACGGTGGACGCGCTTTTCACGTTTATGGAATATGAAGATCCTGAGGAAAACGAAGACTTTGTCAACATGCCCATCAGTGAATGGGTCCTTTCGAATTTCCAGGCCGTACCGGATGAGAAAGACATGTTCGTCTATCATCATCTGCATGTGACGGTATACTCGATGGATCATAACCGTATCCTGAAAGTATTGATCGAAGTCATGGAAGAGGATGAGTCTGTGTCGGATGCCGCGTCGGCAGCGGAAGAAGCGCAGCAGGATCCCGCGGGAGGTGAGAAATCATGATAGAAGGATTGATCATTGTATTTCTCGGCATCCTCGCCTGTGTTTACTGTTCCGGTTTCTTTTCCGGATCGGAGATCGCCTTTACTTCCTGCAACGAAGTCCGGATGCATAACGAGGAAGAGGACGGCAATCGTCGTGCCGGCCGTGTCCTGAAGATCCTGAAGAATTTTGACAGTGCGCTCAGCGCGATCCTGATCGGCAATAACCTGGTGAATATCGCGGCTTCGGCCCTGACATCCGTTTTTATGCTGCTGCTTCTGAAAACAGATAAATGGACGTTCATCGGTACGATCATCGTGACGATCCTGGTTATTATCTTTGGTGAGACGATCCCCAAGATCACGGCAAAGAAGACCGCCAACACGACGGCTATGAAGTATTCCGGAGTCATCCTCGTCCTGATGATCGTCCTGAAGCCTCTGATCCTTCTGGTGGTCGGACTGGTAAACCTGATCACAAAACCGATGAAAGAAGTGACTTCCACGACAGATGAAGAAGAGTCGGTGGAGGAGCTGCATTCGATCATCGACACAGCCGAAGACGAAGGCGTGCTGGATTCCGATCAGACGGAGATCGTTCAGGCGGCGATCGATTTCAGCGATATTTCAGCGTTTGAGGTCATGACGGCCCGCGTGGATATCGACGCGATCAACATAGAGGATTCCCTGGAGGATATTATGCGGGAGATCGAGGATTCACCCTATTCCCGTTTTCCGGTCTATGAGGGAAGCATCGATAATATCATTGGGACCCTGCATTTAAATCATCTGCTGAGGGCGATGACAAACGTGGAAGCATTTGAGGAGTCGATCGATCTGAGATCTCTGCTGATGCCGCCCTGCTTCGTCTATAAAACCATGAAGCTTCCCAAGGTACTCAATACTCTGAAATCCGCGAAACAGCATCTTGCCGTCGTGACCGATGAGTATTCGGGAACACTCGGCGTGATCTCCATGGAGGATGTACTGGAACAGATCGTCGGTGATATCTGGGACGAAACCGATGAAGTCGAGCCGGAAGTGATCCAGGTCAATGAATCCTCTTATGAAGTGAACGGCGATATGATGATGGATGATTTCCTGGAACTCACCGGTATCAAGACAGATTATTTTGAGTATGAGTCGGATACGATCGGCGGGTTCTGTATAGAGTATCTGGAGAAGTTCCCACAGGCAGGTGATCATTTCACCTTTGAGAACTATGAGATCACCGTCAAAGAGGTGGATGACCGCCGTGTGGAAACGGTACTGGCCAGACAACTGCCGGAAGAAGACGACAATAAAGCGTGATATGCGCTGATAGAAATGAAAAGACCGGATCGGGAGAGTTCCTGATCCGGTCTTGATTTTTGAATATAAATGGTTAATCGTACATGATCTCGATCGTAAGGATCCGGCCGTTCAGTGAAGTGCGGTACAAGTAGGCTGAGGTAACGCCTTCCATATCACGGAACACACCGCCACTGACGAGGATATCGATCGCTTCCGTGCATAGTTCGGCAGAATCGAATTTCAGATAATAGAAGCCGCCGTTCTGGATATAGAGTGCGTCAGCGACCCGGCTGTAGTCATAAGAGCCCACATAGTATCCGCTCATCCGGAAATAGTCGTACCCCGTGGCCGTACAGGGCGGATATTGGTCGGGATCCGTGATAATGTGTGTATCCAGCAGTTCTTCTGTCGTGATACAGAAATAATCGTGTACCAGGCCTTCTGTCCCGTCCGGATAGGGTTGGTCGTCCCAGGTCACATCGATATAATAGTCGTCCCCACCGAGTGTGGCGATGTTCCAGGTGTGACCGACTCCGTCAGGGTATTCATTGATGTCATATCCTTTGACAAGACGGCAGGGAATACCTCTCAGGTTCATCAACCATTCGAACGCGCGGGCATAGCCTTCACAGATCGCCATGTGCTCTACAAAGACGCCGTAGGCGTTTCCGTCGATCGTTTCCAGCGTGTTGATGGAATCAAACTGTTCCGCCAGATCATAGTCATAGAAAGTGTTTTGAACGATATAATCATGGAAAAAGAGGGCGGCTTCGTAGTCTGACAATTCCAGGGTCTGGTCGACCAGTGACTGACAGACGGAAACGGCGGCTGCGCGCATTGATCCGACTTCTTCTACAGGAACGACCGTGGAAACCGTGAATTTCACGGTGATGAGAGAATCTGTCCTCGTGCTTTCCCACTGGTAGGCCCCGGTGATCCAGAAGAATTCCGGATGATCTTCGTGGATCGCGGTATATGCCTGTTCGATCTCCGGTACCTCGATCTGATAAAATGTCAGTGTGGTCTCCAGCTGGTCCAGTTCGGTGACAAACTGGGCATAGGCCTTTTTGCCTTCTTCACTGAGGCGAGAACCGTAATATCCGTATTCTGCATCGGGAATGGTATATTCCGGGATGTCGGGAAGGACTGGTTCGGGCTCGGAAGATTCTTCTTGTGAAACCTCCACGGATGAGGAGACCTCCTCCACCGAGGAGGAATAGCTTTCTTCCTTTGACTGTGCGACAGAGCTTTCTTCATGCCTGCTGGCTTCTGAGGTGGATTCACGAGAAGAATGATAGCCGGAAGACTCGTCTCTTTCTGTGACACTGCCGCTTCGGGGCCAGATGACGATGACCAGAACAACGACTAAAGAGAGGAGAATCCAGAACCAGGCTCGCTGGAAAATGGTTTTGCGTTTTTTCGGTGGCTGCGGATAAGAAGGGGGCTGCCTGTAAGGAACTTGCTGATATGCCTGTGAAGGGTTTTGTACATTCGGATCCACTGGTGTTCCACAGACGTGACAGAACGTGTTTCCCTCAGGGATCTGGGTGCCGCAGTGACGACAGTATAGAACCATCTTGATTCCTCCTTTCTACGCGTTTTTCTTTATTATACAGATAATTTCACTTCGTGGCAACTGCATAAAGAAAGACCTGGCGTGCCATGTCAAGTTGATTCAGGAAAGAGGGTATGCTATACTCTCTTTAGAAAAAAGCACCGGCAGAAACACGGGGTACGTTTCTGCCGGCGCAAAAAGAAAAACGGGGAAAAGAAGAGGGCAAAAGGAATAAAAAACATGGCCAACATCATTGACTATATATACTGGCGGGGAGATCTGACAGTCTCAGCTCAGTTTCCCTGGAATGAACTGGATAATCTGGTAATGGCCAGATTCTCCTACCTGCCGTTTGAAAGGGTCGAGATGGTCCCGGGAGACACGATCGGTTCACTGACAAAACGAATCCTGGAACTGCCGAAGGAAGGATATCATTTCCGGGAGGATCCCAAACTGGCAGAGGCACTTCAGGAGGGCCGCAGATACCGGGATTATGAAGTAACGGATTTCGTCTGCCGAAGGGAAGAGATCATCGAGGAACAATTCTCGGCGATCACGGTCCATCTGCCGAACAGAGAGATGTTCCTGTCTTTCCGGGGGACCGACGCCACGCTGGTCGGATGGAAAGAAGATTTCAACATGGCTTTCCAGACGCATATTCCGGCACAGATCGCGGCCAGGACCTATCTGAATGAGATCGCGGAGAAATATCCGCACGAGATGATCCGTATGGGCGGTCATTCCAAGGGTGGAAACATCGCCATGTACGCGGCTTTCTATGCCGCTGAAGCAGAGAAAATCAGGATCCTGGAAGTCGACAGCTTTGACGGACCGGGTTTTATGGATGAGATCATCACGGAAAACAGACAGAATCCGATACTGGAAAAGATCCGGCTTTTTATCCCGCAGCAGTCAGTGGTAGGCCGACTTTTCGAGATCAACGTGGAGCCGGTCGTGGTACAGAGTCTGGAAAGTGTTTTCCATCAGCATAATATCTACAACTGGCAGGTCATGAAGGACCGGTTCCTGCGGACACAGCTGGGGCAGGCCGGCGATCTGATCGACGGAGCGGTCAAGGAGTTTCTGGAGAATTCCACGCCGGAGCAGCGACAGGTGTTTGTGGACGGCGTGTTTGAAGTGCTGAACGCTTCCAACGCCACAACGCTTCGGGAACTGGGGAGCGGACTGTTCCGCAGTCTGCCGTCATTTGTAAAAAGCTACCGGTCGATCTCGGAGGAAGACCGGAAAACGATCATGCAGATGGTGCAGCTCTTCGCGAGATCCTATACGTCCAGTATCATGGGGAGAAGAGAACAGCAGGCCGGGACAGACCAGGTACCGGTCACGCCGACACCTTTGCTGCCGGACGAACAGTAAAAATACGGCCGTTCGCGAAATCCCAGGCCCAGCAGAAAGCTTCATAACGGGATGAGAAAGACTTCTCCACCTGTTCCTGCGGAAGATTTGTGACCGGATCACAGTAACAGATCGAGAAAAGCTGGGTATGGACAGCGGGTTGGTTTGTGATGGGAGTGAAAGGAATACAGACTGCGCTCATTTTTGTCACCTCGGAAAACCTGCCGGGGAGCCGGTCAGGTGAATTCAGCAAGATCTCTTTTTCTTTCTTTTTCTTTCTTGACTGTAACTGCATTCTATCATAGAATGTGTCCAGGATACTGGACTTTAAGAGAGAATTAAGAAAACCCTAAAGAGTGCGTAAATAAAGGCGGGAGAAGACATTGAACGAGAACCAGCGATTAAAAATGATGTACCTGGCAAAGATCTTTCGCGATCATACGGACGAAGATCATGCCCTGACGATGGAAGAACTGATCGAGCTTTTACGGGAAAACAATATCAGCGCGGAACGGAAAATGCTGTATGAGGATATTCGCGAACTGAAGCAGTTCGGCCTGGATATCATCACAAGAAAAGAAGGAAGAAAAGTCTATTATTTTCTGGGCAGCCGTGAATTTGAACTGGCTGAGGTGAAACTGATCATCGATTCTGTACAGGCGGCAAAATTCATTTCGGCCAGAAAATCGAAGCAGCTGATCAAAAAGCTGACCGGCCTCATGAGCGAACCGCAGGCCAAAGATTTCCGGCGGCAGATCCTGCTTTCCGGCCGGGTCAAAACGATGAATGAAAGTGTCTACTACGCGGTGGACCTTGTGCATACGGCGATCGGAAAAAACCAGCAGATCTCTTTCCAGTACACACAGTGGAATCTGCAGAAAAAAATGGAGCCCCGGCATAAAGGGCTCGTTTACCATGTCAGTCCCTGGTATCTGATCTGGGATGACGAATATTATTATCTGGTCGCTTACGATTCCGACGCAGGCAAGATCAAGCATTTCCGGCTGGATAAGATGATCCGGCTGTCCATCCTGGATAAGAAACGAGAAGGGAAAGACGCGTTAAAAGACTACGACGCTTCCGCGTACTCCAAACAACATTTCGGGATGTTCGGAGGGCAGAAGCGCCGTGTGATCCTTCGTTGTGAAAACAGCTTTATCGGGATCATTATTGACAGGTTCGGTCAGGAAGTAGAGATCTATCCGTCCGGAGAAGGACATTTCGAAGCCCATGTGGACGTTGTCGTATCCGACCAGTTTTTCGGCTGGCTGGTATCACTGGGACGAGGCGTACGTCTGATCGCGCCGGAGTCCGTCCGGGAAGATTTTCAGTCACTGATCCGGTCCCTGGAGGATTGATCCGATCTGATTTATCAGAGGAGGACGATCTCATCGACCGGATAAGCCGGACCGACTTCCTCGAAACGGATAACGCCGGCGGCCAGACGTGCTCCGCAGTAGGCGAAGATATCACGACCGTGGAAGATATCGGATTTGTCTGACCATTCGTTGCCGTGATAGCGATTGATCGTCTGATCGATCTCGCGGATCGCATCAATACCATATTTTTCTTTGACCGGTGTGAGTGTACCGTTATCCGGGGTCACAATATAATATCCATTGGAGGTCTTCGCTACGGAGGCCTTTCTTGGTGTGCCTACGCCCGGATCGCAGACAGATACGAAAACCGTGCCTTCAGGCCAGAAGGGGATGACCTCGGCGATATTCTCACCGGCTTTTTTTACGTTGAACTTGGGGACATGGTGTGTCAGGTCATAGACTTTGAGATCTCGGCTGACCAGTTTGCAGATACCGGTCATGACGGCGCTCGTACCGCCAAAATCAGTCTGAAGAAGAATATAACCCATCATACACCTTCCTTTCTGATCGTGACCAGCCAGTTCTCACCGACGCCTACCCCATAGGTACGCGCGAAATCTTCTTTATTGAGGCCGACGCCCAGGACACCATCACTGGAGTTGTAGACGACAGGCGCTCCCAGAGGGACCCAGCCAAAGGAAGGATAGAAGCCGACCGGTCCGTCGAAACAGACTTTATTCGTCAGAGAATCCGTGACGGTGACACGGACCGTATCGCCTACCTTAAATCCTGCTTTTTCTCCGGCTTCGATGGGAATGTTGGTTTCCATGTTGCCAAAACTCTCCATCCAGTCAAAGAAATAACCGGAGACGAGACCAGGCTCCTGATGATAGGTATCGGCTTTCAGGCGTATGATCTCTGAGACAGGATATTCCTCTCCGACTTCCTCGAAACTGATAATACCGGAAGCAAGTCTCGCGCCGCAGTAGGCGAAGAGGTCCCTGCCATGGAAGATACTGGTTTTCTCCGTGCCCTTCAGACGATTGCGGATCTCATCGATGATCCGGATCGCCTCGATCCCCGGAAGCTGAAGCAGGCGGGAGAGAGAACCGTTGTCAGGAGTCACGACATAGCTGCCGTTTTTCAGTTTCGCGACAGAAGCCCGGCGAGATGTCCCGACACCCGGATCGACCACGGATACGAAAACGGTTCCGGAGGGCCAGAAAGGTACCATCATGAGCAGGTTTCGGGCAGCAGAAGCCACATTAAACTTCGGGATCTGATGATTCCCGTCAAATATTTCCAATTCCGGATCGACTTTCAGACAGGTACCGCGCATCGCGCAGCCGCCGCCGAAGCCGAAATCCGTCTGCATGACCATCATTGATTTCATAGATACAGCCTCGAAAATAGATTATTTGACCGGCGCGACCTTTACCTTATAGGCGGAAAGATCATAAGCCTTCAGGAGTTCGGGCATTTCCTTCTCACAGAAGCTGTCCTGGTTCAGGGAAAGCTCGACATAGTCGTTTGAGCATTCGTTCAGGATGGGATCACCGACAGGCACCCAGCCGAAGGAATGATGGAACAGCATTTGCTTTTCATACAGTGTCTCACCATCTTTGGAGATGGTCACGACGCACTGATCACCGGCGTGGATTCCGATAGACCAGATCATTTCATTGGGAATGGAGATTCCGACATTACCGAAGTGATCATGCGCGCCGGTGACTTCGCCGTAGCAGACACCGCCTTTCACATAAGCTTCCGGCGCGGCGAAACGAACGAGCGCATCCTTTTCGTAGGAAGGGCCCACCTGTTCATAGGTGATTTGTCCGGAAGCGAGACGGGCAGCGGTATAGGCATAGACATCACGACCGTGGAAGGTATGATGATTGTCGGAGCCGGGAAGGCGATTCACGGTCTCATCGATCTCGCGGACTTCCACGATATCATCATAGAGTTCACTTAAGGTGCCGTTGTCCGGCGTCACGACGTAACTGCCGTTTTTGACCTTCGCTACGACGCTCTTGCGGGCGGTGCCCACACCGGGATCGACGACCGATACGAAAACGGTTCCGTCAGGCCAGTAGGGAAGGGTGGAAGCAAGGATCGATCCACCCATCCGGATATCAAACTGACGAACTTCATGGCAGAGATCATAGAGACGAAGTTCAGGGTCGACCTTGGCGGCAACCGCGGTCATGGAAGCCGGAAGACCGGTGGATATACCGAAATCAGACTGAAAAACGATACAGGGTTTGCTCATAGAGAACTCCTTTAGATCTTTTCGATGCGGACTTTGAACTCGGTTGGATCATCCGCCGCAAGGATCTGCGGCAGACATTCGTCAATAAAGCTTTTTCGGTTCAGGCCGATATCCATATAGCCGGACGAACCGTTGAAAACGACCGGCTCACCTTCCGGTACATAACCAAAGGACGGTTGGAAGGAGGTGTCGCCCTCCCACTCGACTTTCCCGTCACGGGTAAAAGTGACATGGAGCGGATCGCCGGTCCTGATACCGGTCTGCTCAAACTCATCGATGCCGATGGTAAAGGTCAGATTGCCAAAGGTACGAAGCAGCATAAAAACCTGACCTTCCGCGCTGCCTGGCTGGATAGAAGCCTTCGGAAGCGAATAGAAGAAGACATCCTCCAGGGGAGCTTTTGGCCCGATCTCTTCCAGCGGCAGGCCGCCGGCGAGCGAAGCGCCGCAGCGGACAAGGGTATAGTCGTCGTTTCCAAATCGGGCCGGATCGACGAAGTAAGCGGAGAGTCTGCTAAGATCGCCTTCGCTCATCAGCGAAGCACAGACGGTAGCGGTCCCGTTATTCGGAGACAGGATAACGCTGCCGTTTGGCAGCTGAACAGCCACCGGAAGAGAAGAGGAAGCCTGATCAGACGCGGCTTTTGAAAAACCCTTTTGTACCAGAGACAGAAAGACAGATCCTTCCGGCCAGTAGGGAAGCGTCGTATAGAGATAAGCGGAAATCGTCAGGGAATCCGGCATGATCAGCGTTCCCTGTGATAGATTAAGACCGGGACAGGTCTTCTCGCAGAGCCCGGCAACTTTCGCCCATTCGGTGGAAGCCGGGCCGCAGTCCATATGAACGATCAGTGGTTTCATCATTTGTTAAACAGTCCTTTCAGCCAGCGGAAGAGGAAGAACGACTCCTCAAGAGATACCTGCTGGATCGCGCTTTTATCCACAAACGGCGCCCAGATCTTCGCGGGCCATGGATCGATGATGCGGGCCCAGAGGATATAAACGATCGTGGCAATACCCAACGCGATCGTGATCCCTCGGACGATCTTATCATATTTTGTAGGTTCATGTTCCGCGTACCAGGTGCGTTTCTTGTTTTTCCCGTAGCCTCTCAGATCCATAGCGTTGGCGATATTGCCCACCTTGCCGAAGGAAGACATGATCAGCGGGACGAGAAGAGTCACATGATTCTTCAGACGCTTGCCGACAGGCGCTTTCTTGCCAAGTTCAACACCACGCATCATCATACTGTTGCGGATATCGACAAAATCGTTCGCAATATCCGGGATGGTACGATAAGCCAATGAGATGATGGTACAGACTTTGTAGGGAAGGCCGCACTTATTCAGGCCGGAAGCAAACTCGGAAGGCGTGGTCATGAGAGCGAAGGCCATGACGGAAGCGAAGGACGCAGTACGTTTGACCCAGACTACGTAAATATACCAGAGCCATTCTTTCGAAATGTAGAAGCGGCCGCTGGCTGAAGCCCAGAGGATCGTTTCCGTACCGACATTGTTCAGTCCGGCATCCGGACTGACGACGAACAGCATGATATTGCCGATGATCGTGACTGTGAAGAAGGTGAAGAGGAACATGAAGATGATCGGCTTCCAGTTGGGCTTCATGGAAACGATCTCGGCGATACTGATGATACACAGCGGCCACAGGATCCGTACGTCATAGGTCGCAATAATGGCGACCGTCATGACGATGAAAAGAAAGACCTTGGTGAAACCGGACAGCTGATGGAGGAAGGTCGGACCGGGCGTGTAGTTGATGACAAAGCGGTTATTCATCGATCTCACCTCCTTTCATCACGGCTTCATAGCTGATAAATCGTTCGATCGTGCTTTCAGGATCCAGCTGAAGCTTCAGGGCCAGGCGGTAAAGAGAAGTCTGCTTGAGGCTCGCGCGGGCGATGACCTGCTCGTTCGCAAGGACGGAGCAGACGCGGTCCGCCGCGATGAGCTGGCCATCCGCGAAGACGATGGCACGCTCGGTGTTCTCGATCGCCAGATGCATATCGTGCGTGATAAAGAGAATGGTGATACCGTACTCCTCATTCAGCGCGTTGACAAAGTTCATGATATCGGTATAGCTTCTAAAATCCTGCCCGGCTGTCGGTTCATCCAGTACCAGGATCTCCGGCTCCAGCGCCATCATGGAAGCGACGGTCACTCGTTTTTTCTGACCATAACTGATCGCGTCGACAGGCCAGTTGCGCATTTTAAACAGATTGCAGGCTTTCAGGACTTTCTCGGTCATGTTTTTGATCTCTTCGGCAGAGCGGCCGCGGATCTGCAGCGCAAGGCCGACTTCATCCTTGATGATGTCCTTGACCAGCATCTGGTTGGGATTCTGCATGACATAGCTGACTCTCTCGCCGATCTCCTTGACGGTCAG
Organism: Bacillota bacterium; assembly: GCA_017442735.1. Taxonomy (GTDB): domain Bacteria; phylum Bacillota; class Clostridia; order Lachnospirales; family Bianqueaceae; genus RUG760. The sequence continues at coordinate 4,293 of JAFRZE010000049.1, read as the reverse complement.
AGGACGAATGTCCTTGCCGCCGAGACGGATCTCGCCTTCCGATGGACGGATCAGACCACAGAGCAGTTTGGCGGCGGTAGACTTGCCGGCGCCGTTCTTTCCGATGATCGCGATCCGTTCACCCTTGCGAATGGTGAAATCGATATCGGAAAGGACTTTCTGCTTGCCGTCGTACGAGAAGGAAACATGATCGAACTCGATGATCGGTTCATTCTGGTTCTCGGGGAGCGGTTTATAGTCAGAAGTAAAGAAAGCCTTCAGTTTATTTTCGTTTTCGGGGGAGAACTCAAGATCCTCCAGTGAACAGAGGTTTTTATTGCCCTCCAGAGAGCAGCCGGCATATTTCATCGCCGTGATATAAAGCGGTTCACGGATGCCATGCTCTTTAAGGAGGGTGGATTTTAACAGATCGTCCGGCGTCATATCCGCGACGATCCGGCCGCCACCCATCAGGATAATGCGGTCGACGGGACGGTACAGCACATCCTCCAGACGATGTTCGATGATCAGGATGGTTCGCTCATCATCCTTAGCCAGGTCATCGATCAGCGAGACAGCGGTCATGCCCATCTGAGGATCCAGCGCTGCCAGAGGCTCATCAAAGATGAGTACGCGCACATCATTGGCGAAAACACCGGCGATGGCGACTTTCTGTTTTTGTCCGCCGGAAAGCTCAAAGGGCACGTGATCGATAAAATCCTGCATCCCTACGAGAGAGGCGTTTTTCATCACCAGCGGTTCCATCTCAGACCGGGGCATACAGATATTCTCCATGGCGAAGGCAATGTCCTCGCCCACAGAAAGGCCCACAAACTGGGCGTCGGAGTCCTGCAGGACGGTACCTACGTCTTTGGAGAGTTCGAAGATAGATGATTTCTTTGTTTCTTTTCCGGCGACGGTAAGCGACCCGGTGATCTCTCCTTCAAAGGAGAAAGGGATCAGACCATTGATACAGTTGCAGAGGGTGGATTTGCCGCTGCCGGAAGCACCCAGGATCAGCACCTTCTGACCCGGATAAATGTCCAGGTTGATATCAAAGAGGGTGGGAGAAGACTGGGTCTTATATTTGAAGCCGAAGTTTTTGAAGCTGATGATCGGTTCCATGGGGTCTCCTGTATAATCGCTTAATAAAATGATAAAAGGCCGTGCTGCCCCGTATGGGAGCACGGCCTCGGATGGATGGGATTATTCTTCTTCTTTCAGGTTGGTGCGGCTCTTGGAGCGGGCAGCCAGAATGAACATCAGCGGGATACCGACGATGAGCTCGACAGCGATATTGCTGATGGAACCTGCGATGGCCTGGATAAATGTCACATTCAGATCGCCGCCGTAGAAGATGGTGGTGAAGATGGGAGTGACGACACCAAACGCAAGACCATTACCTACGATAACGCAAAGCGCATAAATGAGGGCATGTTTCCAGTTGAAGACGCCTTCGGTGACATACGCGCCGTAAACGGGGAGCAGACCTACGAAGAAGGCAGCGATACCGTTACCGATAGACCAGTCGAACCACATGCCCCATCCGCCGATGAGATCAGCGATGACATTACCGACACCGGCAGCGACCAGCGCGGGAAGAGGTCCGAAGAAAGCACCGACAACGACCGGAATGATCATTGCTGTGGTGAGGTTAGTATTTGTGGTGACGGGAATTCCGCCATACACCATAAGCACGCCGAAAAGTGCGGCGCCAATGGCCACGGCTACGATTGTCTTGGTATTCCATGTGCCAAGAAGTTTCTGGCCTAAGCTTTTTTCTGCCATTGTATTGATCCTCCTAAAGAAAAAAATAAAGATTTTTTCCGATTTATCTGTCTCGGAAAATACTCTTCCATTGTATCATTATGACGCTTCTGTTGCAAGGAAAACTTGCGGTTCATGCACAAATAAGATATAATGAATCAGCTATGAATAAAACAAACAGGAGGGCCTATGTTTTACTGTCCGAACTGTGGCGGCAAGATGATCTTTGACATACCCACGCAGCAGATGAAATGTGTCTACTGCGGGTCCCAGATGCCGCCTGAGACCTATGATATTAAGAACGAAGTCGATCCTTCCAAATACGAGACGAATGTGTACGTCTGCAAAAACTGCGGCGCGGAACTGACCAGCCCGGATGAACAGATGGTCAGCTTCTGTTCCTACTGCGGATCGGAAGCTGTACTGGCAGGAAAGATCGAGTCCGAAAACCGTCCGAAGGAGATCATTCCTTTCAGGATCACGAAAAAACGTTGTCAGGAACTGTATAAACAGAAGGTCGGCAAGGCCTTGTTCCTGCCGAAGGAAATGAAGGATGAGCAGTTTCTGGAGCAATTCCGTGGAATATATATCCCCTACTGGTCCGTGGGGGTGGAGTTTCCGCAGTTTGCTCAGCAGATGGCTTATTCGGAGACACATCTCAGCGGCAGCAAATATCAGCACGACACTTACCTGCTGAATCTGCGGGCGGATAGTCATGGACGTTATCTGAGAGACGGATCTTCTTCGCTGGATGACACCATCGCCGACGCGATCGGTGATTTCTCCGAGAACGTGACGTCCTTCAAAGCCGCTTACCTGGCCGGTTTCTACGCGGACCGGGCCGATGTCATGCCCGATAAATACGTAGCGGATGTGCAGAAGGAAGCGAAGGACAATGCTGCCAAGGCGATCTCGAGCGAATTCAGCCGTCGAAACATGCACTACACGACACCTTCTCTGAATTCACTGCAGCTGCGCAAAGCCGGCATCAATCCGGATCAGATCCGTACCACGACGCTGGAAGAGACTTTCCAGCCCGTCTGCAGGGACTATTACAGCAAACTGCTCCCCGTCTGGTTCCTGACCTGGCGGAATAAGGACCGTGTTTCGTATGTCGTGATGAACGGTGAGACCGGTTCCATGTATACGGAACTGCCGGTCAAGAAATCCAGTTATCTGACGTTTGCCGGGATCATCGCGCTGGTCATCTTCGCGCTGATGTCGCTGTTCCTGACGGTGCTTCCTACGACGACCCTTGGCATTACCTCGATCCTCGCGTTCATCAACCTGACGGTGCTGACCAGAGAACTGAAAAAACTGATGGAGAAGGAACTCCATTTGAATGATATCGGTTCGAAAGAGTATAACGCTGCGAATGAAAGTCTGAAAAAGAAAGACAAGAGCAAATACAAGGCCGCCAAGGGAGCCGGCGTCGGATGCGGTACGACCGTGCTGATTATCGCCGCTTATGTAGGAATTCGTTTGCTTTTCGATATGATCGGCAGCGGAGGCGGAGTCGGCGACCAGTATACCTTCCTGACGATCAGCGCCTTCGCGACCGGTATTCTTGGCGTCATCCAGATGATCCGGGGAATCAGCAAGGCTTCGCATCTAAAGGAAAAAAGTATGGTCATGTGGCCGATCCTGAATGGCCTGGCGATCCTGATCGCTTTCCTGATCGCTGTCTGGCGGCCGGTGAATGACTGGTGGTACTATGGCGGGGCAGTGATCTGTATGATCGCGACGCTGCTCCCGGCGCTCAAACTGATCGACGTCTATAATCTGATGGCAACCAGACCCTTGCCTTCGTTCTTCGGGCGGGAAGGAGCGAATCATGCGCTTAAGGATTAATTGTTTATTAGGGATCCTGCTCGCCGCAGTGCTCGTATTGCCACTCAGTGTAAAGGCGGACGACGCCGTCTACACGAACCCGGATACAGGCTACAAAGCCTATATCATCGATGAAGCGGACCTTCTGACATCGAGTGAAGAGGGGAAGCTGGTGGAAGACATGAAACCTGTCACAGCCTATGGCAACGTCATGTTCCTCTCTACGAATGACAATAACCGGGGTTCTTCCAAAGACTACGCAAAAAGCTTCTACCGGCAGTACTTCGGCAGTGCTTCCGGTACGATCTTCCTGATCGATATGGACAACCGCAATATCTGGATCCACAGCGACGGCAGGATCTACCGGACAGTGACCACTGCCTACGGTAACACGATTACCGATAATGTCTACACTTACGCGAGCAAGGGAGACTATTATACCTGCGCGGCGGAAGCCTTCCGGCAGGAAGTAAAGATCCTCGACGGCGGACGGATCGCGCAGCCGATGAAATACATCTGTAACGCGCTGATCGCGTTGGTCGCGGGCTCGCTCATCACGTTTTTTGTGATGCAGAGCCAGCGAAGGACGAAAAACTTAAGAGTCAGCAAAGCAAAAGCGGCTGTCAGCGTTCAGCTCCTTGGCCGTCAGCTCCTGGAAAGCCATGTATACACCCAAAGCTCCGGTGGTTCCGGCGGCGGTGGCGGCTTCTCCGGCGG